>RAYY01000014.1 GCA_003611875.1 bacterium D16-56
CCAGTCTTCCTGATAATTGCCGCAACAAACTAAAAAAGTAAAACAGGTCTTCCCCCGGTAAGCACTGGGGGCTTTCTTATTTTGTCAAGGTACAGATGATTACCTACTTACTTTGTATGGGATGTCTCTCTGATCTGCGGCAAAATAGCCGCTGTTATTTGGTTTTCTTGAATGTTTATCAGACAGAAACAAACGTGTCTCTGGCTGAAACGTGGTGTCCAGGCTTAAGGAATCCTCCCTGCCCTGCGCTTCTGGCGTTTGGACCAGAACAAAAAGTGTGTGCGGTCTATGGACTGCATAAATCAACTTTCATGGTTATTTTAGCACTATATGTTGTGGTTGTCAATATTTTCCGAATATATATAGTGTTTCAAATAAAATACCTCCTATCATCTTCTATAAAGCATTCAACAGAAAATCCATCCTATAAACTACTCTCTTATTCCTGAATAGATTACTGCCTCATCTATTTTGTACATCAACATGCTTGCAAACATTAGGCGGCGCATGGCATCTCCCTTTTCTACTTCAATGTTGGCATGTGCCTTTGGATTACGGAGAGCAGACATTGCACCTGCAAGCATTTCCATGAACCCTTTTTGAGTATTCGCACCTGATTCAGTAGTACGATCACCAAATTCAATCAATGGAGCATTCAAAGAAAATACTGTTTTCATTGCAGCGTCACCATCCGGTACTTTATCATCTGGCCGTTTCTTGTGAAATAATTTTTTAACCCTATCATTGACTTCGATAAATGCGTCGCATGCTGCATTTGCATAGCTTCCATCCACATATAGCTTCTTCGATACACGCTTAATATCTGGATGAATAAGACTCCACCAATCTTCTTGTATATTTGTATTCTGCTCTTTCAAAATATCTAAAACTCCAATGGCTTGTCCAAGAGCAAACGGATTAATATAGATAACCCTAGTATTCCGATTAACAATATATTCATTAAAAAGTCTGTCCTTTATTTCAAGTAATCGGTTACCAAATAATGGTTGACCACTTTCGATGTCTTTAACAATCCAAACAATTTCTTCATGGATTTTAACTACATCTGAATTAGACACAGGAAAATTTAATGCATTTGGTCGATTCCCCAAATTCCGGAGCCAATTACAAAGTCTATCAATTCTATTTATATCCATTTTATCCCCTCTATTTCATAATATTTATCTTCCGCAATCTACACACTCTTTCATAATCTCCTAAATTGTTACCATCACTGTTATTTCACTTTATGCTCTATAATTCTCCACTTTCTCGACATCCTTTCTAAGCACATTTTCTAGCGAAGCCTTAATCCTTCCTAATTGCATTCGCTTTGTTCTACAAAAATCCTTCTGTTCAAGTCTTTCTATACAATTTAAAAAACTTTGCAAATATTCTCTTTCTTTTTCTATTATTTCATTAATGTAACCAGGTTTATAAATATCCAGAATACAACTATGGAAATAATGTATATCTTTTGTGCTTGAATTTTCAATTTGATTTATTAACAATTCCATATCTATTTTAGATATAAATTCTTTATCTCTGAATATATTACTTCTATTCCTGTTCACATAATCATGAAGTTCTTCTCCCCAGCCATTACAATGCTTCATAATTTCATTTAACAATTCAGTTGTTTTATCTTTAAACATGCTATCCATTAAGGAATTCAATTCCTTTAATATTTCTTCCTCCCGTTGATTCATTTTATCATCATCCTCAAAATAGTATCTTCCACCAAAACTGATAGCATGATCTAATTGCTGTAAATTTGAATGCATACTTTTTAAAAACTCTTCCATATAGTTAGAAGAAAATCCAATCTGTTCTAACCTTAAAAGCAGAAAAATCATTCTCTCATATTCACTAACCTCATATTTGTTTTCAGATAATTCTTTTAAAATTGTTTCCAAATATTTTTCAATTTCTTCATCATCGAGTAAGTACCAGGATCCTTCCAATTTATAAAATGATGTATCATACTTGTTATTGATGTATTGTTCCTCATACATTTTTAACATTCTTTCAACCCGGCACAAATCCAAATTTTCATATAAAACAAAGTCATCTACGAATCTAAAGGCTAATGGTGTAGCTAGAAGATCAGTTTTACTAAATTTCATATTTCCATATTCCTGTCTTTTTTCCCACTTAGCTTTATAAGTTCCCGCTTTATGGCATACACATATTTTAAAACAATTCCGAAGAATACTGCTAAAAAATTTCTCCTTCGCTTGATTATCTAATTGATATATAGCTTTATACAATACTTCTATTTTTGATAAAAAAAATTGAAATGTTCTTAAATTTTTGTGTTTAGATTCAGTCATGTACTGAACTAAAAATGATAAATCCGTTATCAATATATTCTTTAAATCAATATTAATGGAAGAACTGCGAATTAATGATTCAAAAATCTTCTCTAAATCCGGCGAATAATATAGCGTAGTTCCTATTAATTTTTCTCTCAACCTTTCATAAATTGCACTTTGACCAAATAAAACATTTGCCCTTTCCTCCAATTGTTCAATCGAAATAGGAGTTTCCTGATCATCCGGTTTCGATACAAATAAAGCTGAGATGTCATTTTTTTCTGTATTTGATGTCTTTCCAAATTCAATCTTATCACCATTAGCTGCTAGAAGGTACTGTATCCCCTTTACTTCTTCGCTTACACTTCTTCCTATTTCAAGTTGATTTGCAACCAAAATAACTTTCATTTTCTCATGTTCTACAAAAGAATTAATATAACCTAATACTTCGTTTATCGGACAGTCACATCGTTCTAAATCATCAAAAATCAATATACTATTCGTTATGGACAGAAAATTACTCATAACTTTGGAAAGTTCTTTACTATCTACCTCTATATCCTTAATAAATGGTTTAGCAATATCAAAAGCAATAGGTATCATTGACGATACAATACCTGCCCCGCCTCTTAAAAGTTTGCCTATCCTTCTATCCTTTTTTAAATATATTTCCATATATAATTGCTTTGATATATCATCTAAAGACTTTATACCATAAAGCGTAGTATATATTACATTCTTCTTTTTATATCCTTTAATTTTTTTTGCTTTCTTATCTTCATGTTCCTTTAATCTTTCTTCCAAAGTATGTGTTACAAAATATGTTTTTCCACATCCCCATTCCCCATCAATCATAACTGCATAATCATATAAATGTTCATCAACATATCTCTCTATTATCTCAATAATTGATTCATCTGTTAAATTGTTTGTCCCACTATCTACCATTTCTTCCCCGCTATTTATTTATATATTTTTTATTTAGAATGATTAATCACTCTATCTCCTTCTGATGAAAAAATTCTAAAAATTCACCCGGCTGGTATATCTCAATCAATGACTTTTCATAATCTTTTACATTCCTGGTAACAATACAATCCATTCCACAGCGAAGCGCAGTTTCGACCATAACTGCGTCCTCAAAATCAGTCATTCCTGAAGAAATTGCTTTCCGGCAATCAATCCCTGCTGTGTCTAACAGCTCAAACAGCATATACAGCCCACTCAATACCTTCCGTGTTTCCTTATCGCTGTGGAGATATTTATGGGTTAAATAATAAATATCCGTAGAGGCCTTTGCCGTGATAAATCCCTCAAACTGTCTGTTAGCAGCAAGAAGAAAGATTTCCTGTGCATTGTCCTTAAACGGAAGACGGGACTGCAGTGCGTCTATAATAATACAAGTATCAATCAAAGCTCTCATATTTTCCCCAGCCTTTCCTCACGGGCTTCCTCTAATGTCATTTCATCAGGAATAATCCCAAATAAGGATTTCGCCACATCCACACGGTCCTGGTAAGGATTAGAAAGTTTCGCCACTATTTTCCCATTCCGCGTAATATAAATATCTTCTTTTTCTGCCATAAGAAGATATTTCCCCAAATTCATCTTCAATTCTGTTGCTGTAATAGACACAAAATCACCTCTCATTCTTTCTGCCTTATTATAATTATACACATATCGAACGGTAATATCAACAAAATCGTGCGATTTTTTATCAATACCAAAAAACCTCCCCCGAATTTCCAAATCCAGGAGAGGCTTTCCATTCAAATCACCATACTTTTCTCAATCCATTCTTTGTTTCCTTCCCTTAACTCACTTTCCGCAGCCCATCACTTTCCCCATAAAACTGCACCAGATCCGCCACCTTCTGAATCTCCTTATTCAGAAGATGAAACAGATTCGCAAAGTTCCCGACCCGATTCTGCCTGAAAGCATACTCCATCTCAAACGCCCGGATATAAGAATCCGCCCGACAGAACATCACAAACATATCCCGATCGCTTAAAAACATCCTTACCTTCCTATGGCACACATAACTATCCTTCTTGCAATACCGCCCGCCATTGGCGTTTCTCACGGCAACCCCGGCCCCATTCTGAATCTCCACGTACCAGGGATAATTCCGTTTATTTCCCTTCTGGTCCACATCATACCGGGCGATCTGCAGCTTTGTCACAATGCTGTATCCCTTCTCATCCGGCTCCCCGAAAATCTTATCCTGGGAAAAGGCAAAATCAGGCAAATGACAGAACAACGCCGAATAGACATACCTGGCCTCCTCCGGGCTGATATTAGCATAAACGCTCACCGTCTTCTCCCCGGTGCCGCTGCTGTAATCCAGCATGTTCAGCCGGATCAGAGACCGCTCCCCCATTTCCGCCTTCTCCCCGGCCGCATGGATATGGGCCGGAAATAACTCAGACGCAGGTTTTAAGCTGTCCCACAATTCCAGCAGCGTCTTATCCGTCTTGCACACCGCGATCTGCCCGGATACCTCCTGTGACCAGTCTTTCTTCTCATTTTTCGCCATAAAGTCCTCCTATTCTATGTATCACCCAATGCCTTCCTATGTCCGCCAGCCTGTCCAGCCACCTTCCAGTTATAGAACCGCAGTTTTCCAGTCCCTGTCAGGCTCCCCGAAACATACGCTTTCCTTACCGGATATATCGCAAAAGCAGCGCCGCCAGCTTCTGCGGCATAGTTCTGAGGTCTGAGATATTTAAAAAACTGTCCCCGTAAATATCTTCAATCACCTTCCTATCATCCCCAATAGCCGCCGAAAACAGCGTAACTCCCATTTTGTGAAGCTCTTGTTTCGCCCTTCTCAAATCCTCTTTTGCCGCTTCCCCTCCGTAGTTAAACCCAGCAGGGCTTCCGTCCGAAATCAGGGTTAAGATTTTCACCTCTTCCTCCTGTTTGGCCAAATGTTTCCCCATAAACCGCAGGGCAAGGCCGTCCCGATTGCATTGGCAGCTTCCCATTCCCTGAATCCTCAAATGATCCTTCCCGTCCACGGAATCAAACTCAGCAAAAGAATACATGGCCACCCCTTCCCGGTAGCTGCCGCCAACAGACACACTACAAGTAGAATGTCCGTAAACCGTAATGGGAATTGACAGCGACCTGCAGAACTCATAAAGAACCAGAGCCGCCTTCCTGGCCTGTCCGATCCGGTCATCAATCATCATAGAACCGGAGTTATCCACCAGGACGCCAAAGGCAACAGAAAATCCCTCCTCCGGCAAAATCCTCTTTTCAAAAATCTTCCCATCCTGCCGGTAAAGGTTCCTTCTGCTTAACCGTTTCCCCATGTAAAGGCCGGACATGACTCCCCCTTCCTTCCGGATCAGAATCTCCTCCACCGTCTGCCTCAAACGGCCGGCAGTCTTTTTAATTTCCGGTTCAATCGTTTTATATCCAGCCTCCATATCAGGCGTAATCTCCAGTTCCCGGTAAACCCTGATAGGAACGCCTTTGTGGATTCCCTCAGGAGACAATTCCTCCGCCTCAACTTCCAAATGCTTCTTTAACTTTATCTCCGCCTTCTTTCCATAAGCCTCCTCTGCTGCTTTGTTCAGGATTTCCAAAAGATCCCTGCTGATCTCTCCGGTTCTGATACCGCCTCCCCGTCCAGGCAGGCCGACCTCTCCGCCCTGTTCTTCATTGCAATCATCCCCTTCACCCTGAGCAGCCAGCTGCCCAAGCCGAAGCAGAACGATGTGGGAAGGCGCTTTTGAACTGTCATTCCCATTCTTGCCGTTTTCTCCATTTTCGCCACTATCACTGTTTTCATCTTCTCCTTCTTTCTCCTTGTCTGCCTCTCCCTGGTCTTCCTGAGAGCCGCCGTCTTCCGCCTCTGAACGTTTTCCCTGGGAAGACTTTTCCTGAGAACTATTTTTCTCCCCGGCATTTCTTCCCTGTCCGCTCCCTTTCTGAGATTGCTCCTTCTCCTTTCCCTCATTCCGTCCGCTTTCACCCGGACTCTCGTTCCCCTCTTTTTCTGTCTGTCCATCCTGTTTCTCATTCTCTTCCTCTTGTCCATTTCCTTCCTGCCCAGGCTCTTTTTCGGAATCCAGGCTGCCATCCCAGCCCTCTATGGTTTTGCGCTCTCTGCGCCATCCTCCATATGCGCCGGATAAAGAACTTAGTTTCAGGTTCTCATTTAAGTATTCCCTGGCTTTCTTCTCCTGCTCATGCGGCGGCAGCTTCATAAAATCCCTGCCCAGATCAGCCCTTGCCCTTTGGATTGCCTTCTTGACATATTTCCATATCTTAAGCAGTAATTCATTGGCAGCCAGATACCGGATGTCCGGGTCGTCACTTCCCACCGCCTCGTCAATCCGGCTCCGACAGGCCGCAAGACAAGTCCGGTACTGCCTGTCATACGCCTTTTCCTCCTCTGTCTCACCGCTTCTGGCATACCGTAGAATCAAGTCGGTCATGATATCCAGACCATCGTTCTTTTCCGTCTTCCGGTCCGCAGCCGTGGGAATCTGCCCCAGAAGAGCCGCCGCATTCCTCTGAATAGACGTCCGGACGCTTCCCGGATACCTCTGGCACATTTTGCTCTCAATATACACATCCTCCAATATGTTATTGAGATTAGAAGCTGTCGTGCCAATAACAGACACCGCCGCCTTGTCCCTCCGTCTTACAAACTGCTTTAATTCCTCCGCTGCCCTCTTTTCTGCCGGGGTCTGCCCCTCTGGCAGTCTTGGGAAAATACGCCCCTGAGAAAACCCGTTTGTATAGATCGTCCTCCGGTCAAAATCCGAATAGCGGATATGGCCGCACTCATGGGCAGTCAGGCCCTCATGGCTTGCCATTTTTTCCTTCCGATTCTGAAACTGCTCCGTCACGATGTTGGCCGTGTTTAAATATATGGTTCTTCCGTCCGTGAGAGCAATCCTGGAATCTTCCTCCTTTGTGTAGGCAAGAACCAGGCCCACGGCCTGGTTCCCTCCCAATACTCTCGCAAATTTCCTTAAAGAATCCTGGTACGCCTTTGACAGAAACAATTCCTTATCTGTCATATGCTCCCGGACCTTTTTCACTTCTTTCCGCTTACTTTGTACTCCATTCATAGCTTCTCCCTTCTGCGTTGATGTTCCGGCTCTCTCCGTTTTTTATCATATGAATTTCTTCCGGCACATATAAAAACCGACTCTAACTACGCAGCTTTCACACCGCCAGCTCCGCTCTCCACCTCAAACTTGGTAAGTATCTGGGTCTTATAGATTTCCTCCCTCTCTTCCGCCTCCGGTGCAGCCTTGGCAACCACTGTCCGTTTCGCCGCACCGCAGATATCCTTCTGCACCAGAGAAGCCCATACCCAGTCCTCAAACTCCCGGTATCCGCACACCCCTCCGGTAATCATTTCCGTCCGGCAGTATTTCTGAATCTCACATACGGTCTCTGCCATTTTCTCCAAAGTCTTCCTCTCCATGCCGGACACCCGTTTCAGGACACGCTCCACCATGCCCTTTGCCGTCAGAGGTTCACAGTAGTGAATCATCCGCATTCTGGACAGCACCGACTCATTAAATCCGCGGCAGCCCTTATAGCCCATGTTGGTAGTCAGAAGAATCACGGTCTCCGGATTCCTTCTCACCACCTCCCCGCTTGTAAGGGTAATGGCCGCCCCATCGTCCAACAGCCCGTTGAGCTTCACCAGGGTTCCCGGCTTTGTGATCACCGAAGGCTCCTGAATCTCAATCACAGAAGGTCTCCTGCAGGCAGTGACAATGCTGGATTCCACCATCACATAATCCTTCTCCCCCTGGCCGTTCTGAAAACCGGTCTGGTACATAGCCGACAGAATCCTCTGAAACGCCTCCTCCTGGCTGATCTCCTCCTCATAGTTTCCACAGACACGCTCCAGGGCGGAAGCCGGGTCCATAACCATGTCCTCAAAGGTAGGCAGCTCTACCTCCGGCCTGGCCTCTTTCCCCCCAATATTGGGAATCATAGTGGACACCAGGTCCGTCTCATCCGTCCCTTCACCGCAGGTAAAGAAATAGTAAGGCATTCCCAAAAGTTGGGCCACCATTTTGGCGTTGGTCGTCTTTCCCGTTCCGGACTCCCCAGCGCTCATAAATACCCGCATGGGCGTGTGCAGCACTGCCTCCACAATCTCCGTCACCTCCACCGGAACCTGGTAGTTCTCTGGCAGGGCAGGAACCAGATCCTTCTCCCGTTCATCCAATGGGAACTTTCGGTTATACCCGGATTTCAGTTCTCCAATAGTCCCGGAACTTTTCACCGCCTCTTTTCTCTCCAGCACCCGAAACGTCCCGTAATCCGTCCTGGTTACGGCGTAACGGCCGTTTTTCAGACGGACTGTGGGAATCACGGTCACATTTCCCGCCGCAATCTCATCATTACGAAATGGGATTCCCGCCGCACCTAAGCTGTCCCGGTTCTCCAATCTCCGGTACAGGTTGTCACAGCATAAAAAAGCACACTCCATGGCAAGGTCCATGTCTGGGAATCCTTTGTCCTTTTCTCTCACAAATGTCCGAAAGCTGTCCTCAAACTCCTGGTCATGAATAGGGCCTTGTACCATACTGCCATAAGCCAAAAGCAGAAACATTTCCTTCCCGCTGGCTCCGCTCTCCCCAATCCTGGGATATGGGGACAGCATCTCTCCCTTCTTGACAGCAGCCCTCCAGTTTCCCTTTTTCGGGTCATAAATGAAAATCCGTATCTCATCCGCAGCCCCGGAAGAATCCACCGTCTCCACATAATACCGGCAGATCTGCCCATTTTCCGTCTCCACTCCCATAGCGCCTTTGCTTTTCCCATTTATGATGTCAGCCGCCAGAAGCATTCCCCGGAGCGTGACACTGTTTAAAGTGGCCCGCCTTCCCCTTGTCATCTTGTTGTGGACAGACAGGCAGGATTCCTCCGTTGAATCCTTCTTTCCCCTTCTCAACACTTCCGTATCAAAAGGGGCCGGCATGGAACGGGTAAATGTCCAGTTCTCCAGAATCTTCGTCTTTCCCATAGGTTCGTTTTCTCCTTCTTTCTTCAATATCACCAGAATTAAATTTCATTCTGCTATTCATGGCATTGGATTATTTTCATCCTATTGTCTTTCCCAAAAATCCACTTGTTCTCTCTAAGCCGCCACTGAAGGCACCGCCCCCAGCCTCTGCCTCTCCATTTCCTTTTGCAGCCGCACAGCCAGAAGTGTATTTCTCTTCCCGGCGTCCGTGTTGGAGATCGCTATAGCAAGGGCCTGCCGGCTCCCCACCAAGTGGACTCTCATTTTCGCCCTGGTGACTCCGGTGTAATACACATTCCGTTTCAGCATAGGATAAAAGCACTTCAAAACCGGAATGATCACCACCGGATACTCGCCACCCTGGCTCTTATGGACACTGGTGGCATAAGCATGGTCCAACACAGCCAGTTCCTCCTCCTGATAGTTCCTTGCTATATCCCCGAAACTGACTCTCATTTCCCTGCTCCCATCCGGCTGCATGGTAATCCCCGTTACCTGCCCGATGTCGCCGTTGGAAATCTCCTCCGTGTTCTGGGTCTGCATAACCTTGTCCCCGACCCGGCAAACCGCAGAGCCATACCGCCACTCCCCCTTGTCCAGAGCTCCCGGATTGGCAATCTCCTGCAAGCGCCGGTTGAGGGCATTCACTCCCGCCTCCGTATTGACCCTGAGAGGCGAAAGCACCTGAACCATGTCCGCGTTCCCTCCAAAATTCCCAAGCTCCTTTCTGTAAAGATCGCCGATAATCTGCGCCGCTTCCTTATCATCCTCCGCCTTATGGAACTGAAAATCCTCCCCGAACAGCAGGGATTTCTGATTCCGGTTGATCAGGTCCGCATTTAAGATAATCCGGGAATCCTTGGCCTGCCGAAAGAACACGTCCAGCACCGTAAATGGAATCGCCCCGGAGGCAATCAGCTCCTTAAACACGCTCCCCGGCCCCACAGACGGAAGCTGGTCCACGTCTCCCACCAGCACCAGCCTTGCCCCGCTTTTTATCCTGGAAAACAGGACGGCCGCCAGCCACATGTCTGCCATGGTAAATTCATCCGCGATTACCAGGTCTTCCTCCAGAATCTCATCCTCCGAAACTTCCTCATCCTCCCCAGTCAGATACAGGGCCTTGTGAATGGTAAGGGCCGGGTAGCCCGTACTCTCTGAAAGCCGTTTCCTGGCCCGTCCCGTGGGAGCGCAGAGAAGAACCTGCTTCCCCTGCTCCTTCCTCTCAAATATTTTCAAGATCACTCCCAGAACCGTTGTCTTTCCCTTTCCAGGTCCGCCTGTGATAATGGAAACCTGGGACTGAAACACCATGCGCACCGCTTCCTTCTGCCTCTCAGCCAGCACAATGCCAAGCTCCGCCTGGACCTCCTCCAGCTCCCGTTCCACATCAAAACCATTTCCACTCTCCCTTAAAAGCCGTACCAGGTTCCCGGCCGCTGTCTGCTCCGCCTCCCGGTTTTTATTGAGGAAAATGGCGTTTCCGTCTGCCTGCAGGGACTTCTCCTTCAGAACCATCTCATTCCCGGCCCGGATAATGGCAGAACGCTCCACTCTCCCCCGCCCGAAGCCCTTGTTTAAAAGATATTCCGCCTTTTGAACCACCGTCCCGCTGTCCAGATACAGATGTCCTTCCTTCTGGGCCTCCTCCAGCACAAACCGGACCGCCGCCTTCACCCGTTCCGGTGCCTCTGGTGAAAACCCGGCGCTGGCCCTTGCGATAGGGTCAACGGTGAGAAAACCGAAGCCCTTAATCTCACAGAGCCGGTAGGGATTCTTCCGGATCAATTCCACCGCCTCCAGGCCAAAATGTTCCTTGATCTTCTCCGCCTTTTTGGGAGTCACCTTATAGGGCGCAAGGTAGGCCATTAACTCCCGGATCTCCCCGCTTTCCCCGTAAGATTCCTTGATTGCCTCCAGCCTGGCTTCCGTAATTCCCTTAATCTCCAGCAGCCGTTCCGGCTCCTTGTCAAGAACCGCAAAGGTATTCTCCCCGAACCGGTCCACAATCTTTTCCGCCAGCACCGGCCCGATTCCTTTTACCATGGAAGACAGGTAACTGCTGATCCCCTGTCTGGTCTTTGGAAGAAGGACATGGAACCCTTCCACCTTCAACTGCTTTCCAAACCGTTCCTTGTCCTCCCAGGTTCCTTCCAGTTCGATATCCACATGCTCCAGATCAGGAAGTTCCATGCCCACTGCCGTAAAAGAGACCCATTTTCCCTGGTCCGCCTTAATTGCGGGCATTGGAATCTTCTCCCTTTCCCTTGTCCGGTAGACTGCCACCGTATACCCGTTTCCGGGGTTTTTGTAGTTCTGCCATTCATGCTGACACACAATCATCCTTCTGCCCTCCGTTCTTTCTTATTACGTTCCTCCCACTGTGGAAACGGCAGGCAACCCTCTGCGTCGCCTGCCAGGTCGTTGGAGAACCCATTCCTCCTAAACTACCCATGTAAGATACAGATATTTCCCCTGATCCTCTGCCATAAATCCTTCATCATTAAGGAGTCCAACAAGAGTCTCCCGGTCAGCTTCGGAAAATCCCGGTATGGCCCCGGCTCTTCGGTAGCCTTTCCCGGTATGGAAGTTGCAGATCCCGTCTTTCCGTATCCAGAATTCACCAACCTCTTTCTTCATCAGCTTCATGGCAACCGCCATGATCTTATCCTTTCCCACTTCCTCATACCAGGCTGCTGTCCGGCTGCTCTTTGCCATGTCCTGTCCGGATGTCTCAGCCTCCGGTACCGTTTCCTGCATTTTCTCATCTAAGTCCTTTACAGGGTCAAAGGGCGTCTCCCTCCCATCCGGATTCACATTCCTAAATCCTGGGTCATACTCATATGGGTCTTCACTCTTTTCCTGCCTTTTTCCATGAGTTTCCCCATTTCCCCGAACCAGCTTAAGCCTCCACTTCTCCTTCACAAAAAAGTGGTAGACAGCCAGCGGAACCACCAGGGCCATACCCTGCACCAGAACCCCAAGGATTATGGGAGCCGCCAACTGGATGATCACCATGCCAAATACACATGCCAGAATTATGATTCCGGTCTTTCTTATCTTCTCTATACTCATAACGTTCTCCTTCTCTCTTATTGTTTTTTACTCTTACAGTCATGCCGCACTTCAGCACAAATAGTTTACTTTCATACTTCCAAATAAAAACAGGGCTGGCAGAACAGATCCCTCCATTCTGCCAGCCCCATAAACCTGCTGTTGACTCTCCCCCTTTATCCCATCTTTTTTAATGGAAGGGAAGCCCCTCATCCTCAATCCCGTCAGGAATACTCATAAAGCCGTCAGCATAGGCAGAGGCACCTCTCGCCGCCGTTCCTCTGGCTGCCCCGGACCTTCCGGCCGCTACTGCTCCCGAAGCTGCCCCTCTGATAGCGGTACGGTTCGCAGCCGTTCTCTGTCCGGCTGTTGCACTTCTGGCTCCCGCCTGTGCGCTCCCGTTTCCTCCTGCCTGTCCTGCTCCCTGGGCTGCTCCGCTTCCGGCGGTCCGGCCTGCTGCCCCTGTTCTTGCTGCCTGACCTGCTGTTCCAGCCGTTCCCGTCCTGGCTGCCTGGTTTGCCGCCTGAATAGTTCCCGTCCTTCCCGTTCCTGCCCGGCCTGACGGCTGGTTCACTCCTTCTCTGGCTGCCTGCCCTGTCCCCGCTGCCGCTGTGCGGCCTGCTGATTGGGACATTCCTGCACCCGATGTCCGGCCCGTTCTTTGGGCTGCTCCTACCCCTGCCGCCTGACCTCCGGTTCCTGCCATTCCTGCTGCCTCTGTCGGCAGCTCCTGTCCCTCATCCCGTTTTCCGTCCGCAAACTCAATGTTGTCCACATACAGGGAATTTCCATACACCTTCTCCCCATTCCGGTTGGTGTAATTGTTATTTCTCATTTTCCCGTTAATGGCAATGCGGATTCCCTTGTAAAGATGTTTTTCCGCAAATTCCGCCCTCTTGTCAAAGGCAACACAAGGGAAGAAATCCGCCGTTTCCTCTCCCTCCGCCGCTTTGTAATTCCGGTCCACCGCAAGGACAAACTTTGCTATGGCCATCTGGCTGTCCTGGGAATAACGGATCTCCGGGTCCCTGGTGACTCTTCCTACAAATGTACATAAATTCATTCTTTTTCTCCTCCTCATAAATTAAAATATTTTCTTTCCAAATATCTTTTCTCCCTCTTCCGGAAACAGTTCCATAAACAGCTGTGCATACCGCCTATAACCAGCGTCATTCAGAACCATCTCCAAAGAAATTTCCGACCAAATCAGAAGCTCCTCCTCCGGCACATGGTACGGCCCAGTCTTAAACTCCCCGCCGCTCCAGTAAGGCTCACACGGTTTCACCATTTCCTTTAACTGGGAAATGCTCTCTGCCTCACAGACGATACGGCTCTTTTTCTGTGCCATCCCCAGAACCAGTTCAAACAGGATTCCCCTTTCAGCCTCACCGGACGCCTTTCTCTTTATATCCGAAAGCGCCTCCACAATGGCCTTCTTTAACCGTTCCTCTTTCCTTTCATCCTCCAAAACCTGCCTTTTCCCATGACGGTATACCGCCTCCAAAAGCAGCCGCTCTGCAAAATACATCTTCCATTTCCTGCTCCCTTCTCAGTTTCAAATGTCCCCACCAGTAATCATCAATCCCCTTATAGTTTCCGTTCCAGGTTCCCTCCGGCCCGCAGTCCCAACGCTTCTGGATACAGCGCAGCCCCAGCCTGTGGCAGATCTCATAAAGTTTCCGGCACCCCTCCTGTATCTGGTCCCGCTTTGCTCTCTTATGGGGGCAGGACAAAAAATCCTCATAGATTCCCGTCTCCCAGTCCGCACCCCCACACTTCTCACAGACCGGCTCCTTGTAATCTCCCTGACAGGAAACCGGCATAAGCTTGTCCATGTCATAATACTCATGAACTTCCTCAAGACCATTTTCCTTTAACTCCGCAAGGCTTTTTTCCAGCTCCTTGTACTGGTTCACCCCAGGCACCCCAAGAAAACTGTAACCGGACATGGCATAGGCCGCAGACGCTTTCAGGATTCCTTCCGTCACCCGCACCACCTTTCCATAAGGGTCCCCGAAAAATCCAACCGGGCTTCTGCTGCCTGTGCCCTCAGGTTTATTGGTGCTGCTGAACCACAGATATTTCCTTCCGTCATAAGGAGAATCCAGCCGGATCTGAAAACCGGTTATATACCCGCCAATACTCCGGACCGGACACAAAATCCCATGGTTACGGCCATAAAAGGCAGCGTCCCAGTTTCCCCGGCTGTTGACAAAAAAGCCTGGGATTCCCCTAAGGGAATGTCCCTCCTTCAATAACCTCCTGGCAATCCCTTCCGTACCGGAAACAGGCGTACTCCGAAACTGAAATTCCTCTATCTGCTCCCTGCCAAAGCCCCGGTTCAGAAGATTCCTTCTGTGGGATTCCGTCAATGTCAGAAGTTCCAGAAGGCTTTCATACACCCGGCTTCTTGCTTCAAAATCCGGTTCCTCCTGTTCCCTCCGGTCATAAACTGCAGGCGGCCGATAGGTTCTATGAGACACGGTGTCATACCCTGATTTCCCAAGAGCCTCCAAAATCTCCCGGTAAGCCCTCTTGTAGCGGTCTTCCCCATAAATACCCTGCATTTCCGCATACAGGGTCAGCATGTTGCCCTGGGAGCCGCAGTTAAAGCAGCGGTATGTATTGCAGGGATTCCCGTCCTTCAAGACACGGAAATTCATTTTTCCCCGCCTGTCTCCGCAGAACGGACAGACAACATTAAAGGAATTTCCCTCCGTCAGCCTTTCAATCCCCAAAAGGTCTGCCACTTCTGAAATATCGAATTTCGGTTCATACACCCTCTGGCTTTTCCTCCTTCATGTGTGGCTGTCTCTAACCTCCTATGCCGCCATTGCTGCCTCTAAAAGAACCCTTGCCCCAATTCTCAGTTCCTCATTACGCCCCCGATAGGAGTTGACAAACCATTTCAGGTTCTGGATTCCATCTTCCCCACTTCTGGCGATCTCTCCCAGGGTCTTCCCCCGGTAAAGCCCGCAGTTGCAGATCACGTTGCTGGCCTCCTCCACCGTCATGCCGCCCTGGCTTCCTGCCGTGTTTACAGGCGGCTGTACCGGATTGATTGGATTTGCCTGGTTTGCTGTATTAGGTCTGGCTGCATTGGGTTTGGCTGTATTGGGTCTGGCCGCTGTATTCGTCATGTTACCTGCACTGAACCTGTTAGGCGCATGAGACATTCCGGCTCCTGCCCCATTTGGCACATTCGCTGTATTCGCCGTATTTACTGTATTCCCAGCATTTGCCCCATTCCTTGTCTCTGCCCCATTGGGCATATCTCCATGATTCGCCGTACTTATCGTATTTGCCGCCTGGGAAATATTCCCCGCACCTGCTCCATTGCCCATATCTCCACGATTCGCCGCATTCCCCTGAACATTCCGGCTTCCCTTCTGAACATTCCTGCCACCATTGCCATTCGCCTTTGCACCCACAGAACTGGTTTCCGCCAAATTCAGCGGTTCTCCTGCGCTCTCCGGCAGCGTCACCATAGTCCCCTGGTCCGGTCCTATCAGGGATTGATTTACAGAATAACCTTCCGGTTCTTCCGACAGATATTCCTCCGTCATTTCCTCCGATTGTTCCCCTGCTCTTTCTCCCCCATCCTGAAAACCGTCAGCCGCTTCCTGCAAACCATTTATCGCTTCACCTTCCACATTTCCTATCTCCCGGCCGAACACAGCTCCATTCTCTACGGGTTCCCCCGTTTCCTGAAATTCCTCTTCCGGCTCCCGAAATGCCGCCGTCTCCATGCCGCCTTCCTGGGGATACCCGTTCTCCTCCCCATAACTCCACGCTCCGTCTAAAGCCCCGTCCATTTCTCCCTGGCCCACATCAGAGCCTGGAACCACATTTCTCATATCCGGGTCGTCTCCGCCCTGGTTGATACAGAACTTATTTAACAGATAATATTTCAGACAGTACGTCCACCCGCTTCCCTTTGCCTTCTCCGGCATCTGGTGAAAACCAATGGCATGGGCCGTCACCTGGAACTGATCCTCCCCATTCTCCCCATTAGTCCACTGAAACGTCAGATCCGCCTCATAAATCCACATCTGGTACAGAGGAATAAACTCCACAAACATGGGATTTCCCCTCTCATCCTTCTTAGTGACTGTCTCCGATACGATGTCAAAATTAACCCCGTACTCATTCATAGCCGGCGTCAGATACCGGAAAATATCATCAATCTTCACAAAATCATAGCTCACTTCCTCACTGTACGCCTGCTTCACCAGAGACGGAATCCTTGCCCGAATCCGCACCATTTTTTCCTGAAGCGTCAATCTCTTATTCTCCATATCACATTCCTCCTAGTATAATATGTAGCGCCCCCTCACCGAAGGTTCGGCGGCAGGACGTTGGAAGGCCTTTATAAAATGCTGTGCATTTGCCTTCCTCCTTGTATATGGCCCTGGTACTCCAGAACAATCCTCTGTACCCTTTCCCTGATCATTTGAACCAGACCTTCCACCTTCCCCATATCCGGCTCCTGAAAAAGAGCCACACTCAGCTGGTGTTTTACGCCTGCCTCATTTACCACGCCGTTTAACTCCCTGCACAGGTCCGGAACTTCATCCCGGCAAAAATACCCTCCCATGCCGCTAAAAACAGCCTCTTTCATATAGGTCTCCGCCTTTGCCTGAATCTCCCTCAAAAGCTCCCCATATCCCTTCCTGTACGCGCTCTTAAGCACTTCCACTCCAACCTGGTCCAGATTCCGCTTCAGCCGCTTTAACAACACCTCCAGCTCCAACCGTAAAAATCCCTGCTCACTGGCAGTCAAACAATCCCTCCTTTCTCTGCCTTTATCCGGCCTTCTCCTGCTTAATATAAAAACTCCGGGACACACTGGTCTTTGCGTACTCCTTGCAGATATCCGGGTGCAGAATCCCCATGGCCTCCAGACTCTCCTTGTTAATGGAAGTAGTCACCCGCCTGGTATACCCTGCCTGATACCGCACGTCCCCCAGAACCAGCACGCCCCTCTCCGCCCCTTTCAAAGCCTCCTGAACCGGGGCATAGGCGCTTTTCATCCGTTCCTCAATCTCCTTAGACTGCTTATCCAGCTCCGATTTCCGTTTCTTCAAGTCCAGGTATTCTGTCACACATCCCGAAAGCTCCTTTGGCAGCTCCACCACCTGGGAATCCTTCACCCCCAGCCGGTCCCGGATACTCCGAAGCACCAGCTGTACAGGCTCCGTGTACTCCGGCGGTTTCCCTTCCCTCACGCAATGGTTCCAGAACCAGTCCTCCTGCTCAATCAGTTCCTCCTCCAGATCCAGGTCACGGACCATGCTCCGCATGATAAAGGCATTCTCATTGTTTCCATGAAGACACAGGAAAATGACGCCCTTCACATTGGTCACCGCCATATAATGCCTCCCCTGCAGCTCATAATGCCTGGGAATCCCGCCGTCCTCCCATTCCTCCATGTGGAAGGAAAAAGAAGTCTTACACTCAATAATGTAGATTTCCCCATTGACCTCCACAAAAAAATCCACATTTGCCAGCATAAACGGGTAATCCGGGTGGCGGAACATTTTCCGAACCGCATAAGGCCTAAGCCCCGTCTTTTTCATAAAAATCTGCACCACCAGTTCCTCCAGCCGCTTCCCGATCTCCTTGGCGACCCACCCTTCATCTTCGGATTCCGGGTCCTTGCCAAACATCTTTTCCTCATATAAATCCCTGGCTGTCTTCCACGGCGAAATGCCAAACACCGCCGCCACGTCACTGCCGCCGATTCCCCGGTAACGGTACTCCTTCCACTCCTTCTCCGTCAGCTTTGTTATGTCCTCCACTACTACTTCCGGCTCATAGTTTCGGCCTGCCATGCCCTCTCTTCCTCCTTTCCGGCAGAATCAGGCAGCCGCACTTGTTCCAATCCTGCGAACAGCCACAGCACGCCCCGACTCTGCCTTTCTTTCCTCTGCACCTTGTCCCTTTAATACCGGACTTCCCCAGGAATGTCATACTCCTTAAAGGGAAAGGCAAGGCACCGTGAAACCTTTTCCTCCAGATCCGTCAGCGCCCGGACGCCTGCCCCTTCGCTCTGGGCCAGAAATATGCACTCACAGATTCCGCAGTACACCTCATATCCGTTGCAGCCTCCAAACCCGTGGCCCGCCTTAAAAAGCTCCGCCGTCTTGGCTGTCAGTCCCACTCCGATACCTGCCTTTTTCATCACCCTGGCAATCACATTTGCCGGGTAAGTCAGATACTCCGAAACAGCCCCGAAAGTCCTTCCACCGCTTCCCGGTACCTGGCAAAGACCTGGCTTAAATTCCGTGAAAAATCCGCAAGACTGGCTCCTCCGGAATGCTCCAGCCTCAGCGCGTCTCCAAGAACCAGCGGCCTTCTCTCCTTCCCCATAAGCAGGGAATAGAAAATATTTGCTCCACTGACTCCCACATCAGAAGAATGCACCTTAATCTGGGCCGACAGCTCCGGGTCCGCCACCTGTCCATACTGCAAAAGCATATCCCGGTAAGTGTCCAGGAGCCTCCTGTCCTGAATCTCCCAGGAAGCCGTCACCAGCCAGTGGTCAAAATACCCCGAAAGAAACCGGACCCTTTCATACTGCTCCTCCATGTGGATTGCCGATGCCTCAAATAATTCCGGCATAGGCAGCACAGCATAGTCGCTTTTGTCACCGCCGTGGACCGCCCTGGCCTTTCCCTCATGAATCCGTACCAGGGCATTTCCTTTTGTCACCTCCAGGCAGTCATTTAACACCCTGGCCAGCTTCCCTCTGCCTAAATCCTGAAGGGCATACCCGGAAATGCGGGCCCGGTTCTCCAAAGTCTTAATGGCCGTTGCCCCTAAAGGATAATGTTCCTCCCCCACCTTTAAAAGAAGCCCCGTGTTGGCCCTGGTGTCCTGTAAGATATCCGCCCCTTCTTTTTCTGCCTCAATCTCCCGGCAGAGTTCCGGGGATTCCGCCAAAGAAAACACCTGAATCTCATTGGTGGGAAACACTCTCCAGCACCCGCGCTCCTCAATCTCATCCAAAAACTCCAGGAATCCCTCCTTCTCCGGAAAAGCCGCCGAAAAATCATCCTGATAATTCATGTCATGCCCTCCGCTTAAAAGTCCACCAGCACCGCAACCACATGGCCCGCCTGGACAACAAACTCATAACCATCCTCATACATTTCCATGATCTCCTGTATGGACAGACCGTCTCTCCCAGGGTTCTCCCATTTTGCTTCCCGCTTCATTCGTTTTCCCTTCCTTTCTTTGGTTTGATATGGTTTTTCAAGGACATATCCCAAGATTTGAAATATGTCCAAAGTACCCTCTCTAATCAAAAATCATCTTGTAGTCATCCGTTGCAATACACAGCTTTCCTTCCTTATGGTCATAAAAATAGACACTGTCTGACAGTGCCATTTCGTTTTCAGGTTCCTCCTGATTCATTTCTTTAACAATCTCCCTCCACTGCTGTATGCTTTTTGTGCTTCCACAGGCGGGAAGGATCATCACCTCATTGATACTGCTTGGAATCACAAGGACATCATCCCTCCATGCCCAGGCAATCCGTTCCAAAAGGCCGTCATACAGAATCACGGAAGCCCCATAAAGCCCATACTGATTGGTGAGAACAAAGGCTGACACTCCCTTATAGGTATGTTTCAGCAGATACCCTTCCATGTCTTTTAAGGATTCTTCCTCTCCCTCTTTATTCTCCCCAACCGCGTCCTCCGGGGTCAGGAGTAGAGGCACACCAAGCCTGGGTGTATTTTCTTTGGCGATCTGAAAGATCTCCTCCTTGCTTACCTTCCACACTTCCAGGTCATGATTGCTAATCACACGGTAATTGGTATCCCCACCCGGTGTCTCCACAAGGTAAAATACGATTGCCATATCCAGGTATGGCTCCCAGGGAATATGCTTTAGAGCCTCCTCATTTCCCTCCATTCGTTCCAGAGCATAGACGATCCGTTCCTTCATCCTCTCAAACCATTCGCCAGCCAGCAGTTCCCTGCGCAGTGCGCTCCGCTTTTCCAAGTATCTTTCCACAAGGAAACCAGCCTCTTCCTTAAGGCCGATTCCAGTCTTAAGCCGCTGTACCTTTCCTGGCCCCAAATTCAGGAGAATCCCAGTACGCTCCCTGTTTTTCACAATGCCGATCTGGACTTTTCCCGCAGAGTTCAGCACCGGCTTATCTACTTTTGTCACCTGGTACTCCTCTCCCAAACGTTCCCGGAGCTTGTTAAACAGCTCCTGTAACCATTTCTCTGATTCCATTTCTTCTCCCCTTTCTTTTAGGCGCAAAAAAATAAGGCACCAGAAACTCATAAAAATTTCTGATACCTTACTTAACAGGCAGACTTTCTGCCTGGTTTGCACATATGTAGGCTCTTTGCCTGAAATTTTGACTTCCGGCGTTTTACCGGAACAAAAGCATTTGGTGTGGTTCTTGTGAACACACAGAAATCAATGTCACGTTCATTGTAACACTATATATTGTGTTTGTCAATTTCAATTTTCTATATATTGTATTTTATAATCAAAATGCCATAAAATCATAATACCATATAACTATTTTAGCTGCTTAATGATCTCTCCAATCATTTTTCCTGCATATGTAATTCTATACGCATAAGATTTTTCTCTAAATACTCTGCCATATTTAGACATATCCTGCCCATAATCAATCTCTCTATCAATCAGACCTAATCCAACTAATCTATTGTAGGACGTTAAATCAAAGCCAAGTCCTTTAGAACTATCGGGCTTACTATAATCATAAAATCCAAGAAGCATATCCATGTCATAGGAAAACATTCGATTCACTATTTCAGTAAACAAACAGAATCTTTCCCAATTAATACGCCTATTTAGGTATTCATTATATAATCTTCCTAATATTCTCGCTTTTTTAACGCTATCCATATCATCAAGATATACAGAAAGAAATTCTATTTCATCATAAACCCATTTCTCATTATTATGGATAGCATTCTTTCTTTTACTAATCTCTTCTTCTTCAACATCATAATTATTAAACGCTTTTACGAAATTAAAAAATTTCCTCAGCAAGAATTTTTCTTTTATTGCGATAGATGTTTTTGTTATAGCACAGACAGTCTTTACAATTGGTATCTCTCTCAATATTTCATTATCTGTAATAGAATCTAATCCTAATTCCAAAAAATCCATAGACAAATCTTTCATATCATCATTAAATAATGATTCTGCCATTGGGATTACTACATCCATTGGTTTCCTTCTCCTTCAGCTTAAATTTACTTTATACTAAAATTATTACCACTAAGTGAAAGGTACTCACTATATCCTCTTATCAAATCGTTATTCGTCTAAATCTAAAAGTCTCATTAAGGCCACCTTTTCCTCATATTAATTCGGGATCTCTATCATTTTTTCAATTTTATAAAGCAATTTACGAAAATCAATCAAAATCGGAATTTCAAATGGATATAATTCCGGTTCATCTATTGGAAGTTTTATCTTAAGAAGCATTGTATGTATATCTTCAAGCTCCTTTAATGGTAAATCATTGCGTTCTATATAACAAGAAACCTTTTGTGTCAAATCCGTAAGACCAGCAATATTCCCATATCGAATATCACCAATTTCATCAACATATTGATCCGTTCTGGGCAAAGAGTTCTGCCAACTACTTATCTGTTTTTGGCTTTCTAATTCAGCATTAATTTTAGCCAACATCTGAGTAGTATCAGCGTCTTTCTCCTTCAAACTCTTTTCTAATTCCAAATGTATATCATGAGCTGTTTTCTTATTACTTCTATAGCTTATATAGGCTACTACTATTGGAACAACAATAACAAGAATGTCTTTTATGGCGATAATATAAGTTTCCATAATTATCCTCCCAAATGGAACTTCTAGTATTTTACCTAACTTATTCACTTTTCTTCTCAACCAAGTACCTTTAACATATCTTTCCTTGCAGCCTTCGTAAAATGTTGTTGAAACTGCCCCAAAATCCTTTCCTTTGATTCCTCTGGTTCTTCCTTATAAGCCACAGAAACCACATCATATCCCCACAGACTCTCCGGCGTAGCATACACCGACACCGGCCACCCATATTCTTCACCCTTTTTATTCATCTTACGCCTGAAATCCCTCTGAATAAGATAGGTCTGCATTTGCAGTTCTGTCACAATACCCTCAAAGTTCTTTTCCCCATTCTTCCCAAATCCTGCAGCCTTCTTTAATTCAAAAGAATATAGTTCTTTCTGCTGTTCAAACTGGTCCATAATCTTCTTACAACGGATACTTGCCAGTTCATCCTCCCACCGGCTGTCAAAATCATATCCCTGCCTTCTGTAATTGGCAAAATACGGAAACCATTTCTTAGAAATAAATCCCGCCTTTTTGTTAAAAAACTTCCCATAAGCCACCGTGCCCGTCCTTGCAATGATCTCCCGCCATTCCCAAGGGTCCTGCTCCCTGTCTCCTGTCCACCAAAACCGTGGAGATGTATGCTCTTCCGCTGAAAAACCTTCAATCTCATTTCTAAACAGCGGAAGAAATCCCACCTCGTCAATCCAGTTAATCAGCTCCTGGTAACTGCGGATTCGGTAAGGATTGTCCCAATCCAGTCCATGCATGACCCACTCACCATTCTCTACTGCCATACGTTTTTCCCCAATACTCTTTCATTTTTCCAAATATTGATCTTCATTTATCCTAATGTCATCCCATATTTATTCATTGCTATTTTAATCAGCATTCATAATAAATACCTCTGCCAGCTTTTCAAATATAGCCAGTTCCATCTTTGTTTTTAATGTCCGTATATTATCATATCTACCCGCATGCTCAATAAACCATTTCTGTATATCTGTATTACTTATAACCTTCCGCTCATCCTCATCCAAAATGTCGGTTATTTCAGAGAACCATTTATTGATGATTACTATTTTCTGATCCTTATCAAGCTCGCCATATTCTATACAACTTCCAATTCTTGAATACATAGCCGGCCCCAATGCATTTTTAATTTCTTTATCACTCATAAAATTAGATGTACAAAGAAAAATTGTATGCCTCAGATCAACTTCATAATTTGTATCCACATACCTTCCTTCATCAAACAACTCATAAAACGCATTATAAAAAGTTGAATTCACCTTATCAAATTCATCAATTAAAATCACATTAGATTCCCTCGACAGCATATCACGCGCAAAACTTGTCTTTGAATGTTCCGCACCAAATACATAATTATATGCCTCTTGTGTCTGCATCATTGAAAATTGAATTCTTAATAGTTCCCCTCCTAACGATCTGCTTATGCTTTTTGCTGTCTCCGTTTTTCCCACTCCAGAAGGTCCATACAGCATAAATACAGCTGGTTTCTCACTTTTTTCTTTTGTCAATCTATAAAGGCCAGTAATTAGCTGTTTTTTACATTGTTCCTGGCCTAAAATATTTTCATTAAGATTCCTGAATATTCTTTTTAGGATATCTACATTTATTTTAGCATATTCGGATTTTAGATATTCAATATCATCTCCAAATT
This sequence comes from bacterium D16-56, assembly GCA_003611875.1. Taxonomy (GTDB): domain Bacteria; phylum Bacillota; class Clostridia; order Lachnospirales; family Lachnospiraceae; genus Brotaphodocola. The sequence continues at coordinate 23,897 of RAYY01000014.1, forward strand.
CAGTTCTCAAACTATTTAATACCAGCTTAGGCGGATTATGAACAAACAAATTTTCAACATCATAATTAAGATTAATTATTTGCGTAAAATTAGACAACGTATGCTCCAATACCGATCCAAAATCATCCGCTTTACACACAACACAGTTTGCACCTATTTTCTTTTTTAAAAATATTTCTTTTACACCAGATTCTGTAGGATGAAGTCGGGCATTATAATGCTGAATAAGCTCCATAAAAGTAACAACTTCATCATTCTCCCTATCAATCCGTTCTTCCAACAACTTGTTAAAATCTTTTTTAGAACCTGTAAAAACAATCACATTATCTATCATCTGCTTCAACTCCTGCTAATAGTACATCATAGACATCCAGTCTCTTACTTTTAGAATTCTCCGGATTCGGAGCTTCCTGTTCGCCTGCATGGTAGTCTGGATTGTCCTTTGCTGTATTATAGAAATCAATATCCAATTCTTTATTAACATTTAATTGTTCCAGCGTAGTCGTTCCTACCTTAATTGCATAAATGCTGAGATTCATCTTAAGCAAGTCATTAATCTTATAATTGTTCTTTAATGAATTAATGTTAAACCTTAAAACTACTTTGCTTTTCCCTTTAGTCCCAATAAATTCGTAGTACCCTTTCGCAGACCTCAAAGCGTTATCTAATTTCTCTACAGCTATGTCAAATTCTCCTGCCGGTATACCTAAATCTCCTTTAAACATTGAGAGATAGGGCGACACCATAACTATGTAGGACAATGAATCCTTTTCCACTGAAATTGTATATCCCTGAAACTTTTTAATACTTCCCTGCTTTAATCTTCCACCCTTATCAGTCGCTTTCCCGTCAATAATCCCTAAAAAATCTGTCAAAATTGTATTCTTAACAATGTTCTTAGCCATCTTATTTGTGTTCAAGGTAATCCCCATTGTTGCTTCTGCCGAAGCTTGTGCTTCCAGTCCCAGTAACGCCTTAAATATACCGCTTATTCCAGCCTTTCCTCCTGCTGATGTATCCGCCTCGCCACTTTTTTCAGACTCTTTAAGTAATTGCGTTGTTTTTTCTAATTCTCCTCCTGCTATTATCTGCACATAATCCGTCACAGAATCTTCATCAAAGTAAACTACCTTACAAATCGTATTCTCCATCTTATCCCTTCTCTACCTATTGTTTAATCCTATTAATGTCTCTGCCCAGCAAACACTCAAAATATCTCTATATCTTCCCCCATACAACCTCATTTAAGGAAATACGACCATCCTCCATTCTGATTGTTTGCATTTTCAAAAGCTGACTAATTATCTCTTGGAAATCAAAAATATCATTTTTTCCTTTCTCTTTAACTATATTCTGAACCTTTTCAATCACCCTTTCCTCCTCTACATAATGATCATATGCCTTCATCTGATCCAACACATATACAACAGCCGCACTGTTCTCATCCAGTTTTCTTACCCCTACCTTTCCTGCAAATATAAACGCATTCAGAGCAAGTTGAATATAGTTGAAAATACTCTCCGGCATACTGACCGATACAGCCAGTTCGATTCCCGCAGAAATCAGTTTCTTTAAATCCAGCTTTATATTTCCAGGCTTTAAGGAAAACGAGTTGGTTCCGAGAAAAATCATATCCTTTCTGTGAACTTCAGGAATGATTTCTAAATACTGTTCCATAATCTCCACACCAAAAATATCATCTACGTTTAATTCCTGTGACAACTCCCTTAAATACTCTCTTGTCTCTCTATCCAGCCTCTCCGCTTTTTCCCTGTTCATACTCTCTCCGCTTTTCCCTCTTTCTCTCCGGATCAATAATAGATTCCAACTTTCCCAACTGCTTTTTCATCAGCAGCTGCGTCCGATACTCATCATAAACATCTAAAAAACCGTTATATAGCCGATTCCCCTCTTCTGTATCCAATTCATAAATATCCTCATAAGGGATTTTAAAAATATTCTCTTTTCTTTTCTGAATCTCAGGGTGCGTCTCCGTTTCAACATAAGCCTGATATAATACCCTATCCGTGTAATAGATCAAATCTACATAATCCATAAACATAACCGGTGCCAAAAATGTGTATTCCTCCAAAAGCCTTTCGTTTCGGCTCTGTCTTTTTCCGTCAATAATCATTTTCAGCACAATATCATACGCTATGGCATCCGCCTGAAATTCCTCCTGGCGGCTCTGTTTCTTTGTCTGTCTGCTTAATCCGCCTTTTTTATCATGGTTTAAATATATATGGGCCAGTTCATGGGCCAAATTGAATGCGGTAATGGTCCAATAACAATCTTCTGCAAGATTGATTACCTGGAGATCCCCGTTGACTGCTCTTAGCAAAGTTTCTGACGCATTGGCATCCGGCAGCCTTCCCAAAATGCTTACATCATTTAATGTGTACAAAGCATGAATAAAGCCAAATCCGTAAATCTCCAGATTATCAAACTCTTTGGTCCACTTAAAGATAGACAGGAAAAAAGAAAGAACTGCCGCTTCATATAATTCGTCTATATGGATGAAACTATTTTCGCCTTCTTTTTCCCCTTCACAAACATAGCTGGAAATATTTCCCTGATAACGGTTGTTCAGCTCTACTTTGCTGTCAGAAAATTCATACTCCTTCCTGAAAAAATATTGAATCTGTTCCAACATCTTTTCCAAGCTGTACTTTTCCAAATTTTCTTTTATTAATTTCTCTGAGAACTGGTCTTTTGGAAGATATTCAAGGATTTTCTTCATTCCATAACTTAAATCTTTCGCCCGGATTCCTCCATATTTTAAAAGCTCATACTTATTAGGAATCAGGAAACGAAGCATTCCCCATTCTTTCATCGTATCTCTAACCTCTCCCTCAATCGTTCTCTTGCCTGTTCTATGCTAAAAGTTTCAGCCCCGTTTATACGTTCCTCTTCAGCCCGAAGCACCCTTTTCCGAAGTTTTAACATTTGATATCTTTCCTCAAATCCCTTAATACTCATAAATGCCAGCGTCACTTTCTCATATTTTTTTATTGTAAATCAGTACTTTTGTCCTCCCCCATGATATAAAATTATATCTTTATATTTCAATGATGTAAAGTTTTTATTTATTCTTCTCTTCCCTGCCGGAATCATATCTTTTGCCTATATATTAGTGGTTTCAGGGGCTCTCTCCTGAATTTTTCGATAAACAATACCAAACCTCTCCCCATCATACCCCTCCGAACTAACAAACATCACCCTCCCCCGTTCTTTCCTCTGCACCACACTCCTCCCCTCCCCAGAAATCCGTACATAAAATCCCTTTCCTCTTTTCCCTTCAATCAGCCCCTCAATCTCCTCAAAATAAATCCTGCAAGACTCATACTCCCCATCCCGAAACGGCTGCACCGCCACAAAGCAGTCCCTCTGAACCTCCAAAAAGCAGTTTGCAATCGGCATAATCTGCCTCTGAATCCCCTGATACACCACCCAAACCACCACAAAAGCACCAGCAGCCATTCCCACAATAACTATCCCACAAATTCTCCAGCACCCATCCCCAATCATCAACAGCCCCACAGACGCCAAAATCCCCAATAACGGAAAAAGAAGGAGCAGCCGCTCCTTCCAGTCCATTCTCCTATACATCATTTCCTCAGACGGTTCCAATCTCATTCGTTACGTTCCTCCCTCACGCTGCTCTCCCTCTCCGATTCCCATTCCAGTTCTCCATCACCTTCTCACACTCCCTGATCGTCTCCTCACACAGATAATCCGAAAAATACCCGATATGGGTCTCCTCATACGGCAGATTCAGCCTCCCCGAAAGCCACACATACACCCCGTCCCGGCTCATACACCCAGCCTTCACAATCCGGTCAATGGCCCTGTGGGCACGAATCCTCTTATTCCGAAGCTCCGAATCCGCCAACATCCCCTTAGGCTTTTTCGTCCCCTCATGAACTCCCACATAAGCCCCGCACGCCGGATAGCCGCTGCACACATACAAAAGGCTCCCCTCCACAATGGTATTCTCCCCATACACATACTCCGCTGGCCGCAAAACCGAAACCCTTCCGCAATAAGGACAAACCGGAGCCCTCACCGCCTTTCCCTCTTTCTTCCGTTCATACCCGCTCTTATATCCACTAATCCTCACGCCATTTCTCCTGTTCTTCATTCCGCACTTCCCCTTTCCTTATCAATAATCACAGCCCTCTGCCAGCCCCTTCCCACATCACCAGATCCGCCAGAACAGCCCTCTCTCTGCCATCTAATTCCATTCTAAAAAATCCCCCTTCCAAATTTCAAGGGCATTTCCAAAAAACTTTCCTTACAGGGAGAAAGCCCCTCTTCCCCGGCTCCCTCCCTCCTATCAAATCACTTATCAGGCAGCACCCATCCGCCTCTTTTTCCTATAATGGACATATCCAGCCGTCCCGGCACCGGCACCCACGCCGGTAATCCCGATCACCGCCGCCAGCACCATTCCGTTCCCCTTTTTCGGCACATACACCCCCACCGCTTTCATGGTATACTGAACCGTCCCTGCCTCACTCCCCCCTTCCTTTACATAAGCAGAAACATACCGCACCCCCATTTCCTCCGGGAACACCGCACGCCCCACATAAGTCACCGTACAGTCCCGCACCAGCTTTTTCCCCTTAGCCACCGCCTTCCTGCACCGTATCCCATTTCCGTCCTCATAAGCCTCCCCGTCCCAAGAAACCGAATCCACCTGATAATCCTTATCACTGGCCCCAATCAATGCCAGAAGCTCCTTCTCATGCCCCGTAAAATCAGGAACATCCCCATCCAGCGTAAACACTTTATCCCCAAGCCAGTACCCTTCCAAACCATACTCATGAAACGTAACCGGAAAAGAAAACGTATTCTCCCAGCGTTCCTCCCCCGATTCCTGCCGGTCAGCCGCTGCCATCACTTCCATTTCCTGCCCCGTGCCCTCATCCGTCACGGTCACAGAAATCTTAGAAGGAATCCTGTCCAGTGCCTCCACGGCCTCATACACCACCTCCTCCGTCACCGGAACCTCATGAGCCGGAATCGCCATTTCCTCCAGCCGGCTCTCCGCCAGACGATAGATTACCCCGTCCTTCTCATAAGTCTCCTCCGGCTTGTACTTCTCCGCCACATCCTTCAAAAACGGGCTGCTGGTAAGTTCCAACGTCTCCTCACCGCCTCCAGCCTGCTCTTCCTTCACCACCTCCGTGCGGATTTCCGAGAGACGGTAAGCCGTACCGTCCCTCTCAATCTCCTTCTCAAACAGCTTCTGAGCCTCATCCGAATCCGGATTCTCCGTAACATACTGGTGTTCCTCATACAGATTCTCCAAAACCTCACCCTCTGTATTAGAAGCCGCCTTCACCGTAAAAGCCGGAACGCCTGCCGCCAGGAATACTGCCAGAAGAAATGCCCCAGAACACCTTGTAAACTCCCTAGCCTTCTTACCATGTTTCCCGCAATCCTTCCCCCGGTTTCTTTTCTTCCCTATCTCTTTCCATCTCCGGCCCAAACCACCGGACGCTCCGCCGCCTTCCGGCGGCGTCCCATCATCCCCTTTCTTCCTTTTCCTTCTCCAAAACACCATTCCAACGAATCCTATCACAGAAGCCAGCCACACCGCAAACAGCCCTGCCAGTCCGCTGGTGTCCCCAGTCTTCGGCGCATGCAGAAGTTCTCCCACAGTCACATCACCGTCACCTTTCCGCTTTGTCTCATAGGAAGCCGTAATCCTCCCATAATGCTTCCGGTCCGTAATGGTACAGTCACCAAGGATACTCCCGTCCTCAAACACAGTAAAAGAAAATACCGTCTCATTCAGTTCATACCCCTCAGGAGCCACAACCTCCCTAAAAGAATACTCCCCAGGCTCCGGAACCTCAAAATACACCTTCCCGTTCTCATCACTGGTTCCCTTAAAGACCTCATTTCCGTCCTTATCCGTGATCTCAATCTCCGCTCCCGGCAGTTCCTCCGAGGTAGTCACATCCTCCTTGGAAATAATCACCGTGGTTTTCTTATAGTCAGGAACCGTATCCTCCCCGGCCACCTTCCCGTCTGTCCCAACCACAAACTGATACACATTCCCATTAAGGTAATACCCCTCCGGCGCCTTCGTTTCCTTAAAGGAGTAACTCCCGCTTCCCGGCCTCTTAAACCTCACCGTTCCGTCCATACCCGTCACGCCCTCAAAATACACACTGCCGTCCGGTTTATAGACCGTAATCGTGGCTCCCGCTAACCGCTTTCCCGTAGCCCCGTCCACCTTATACAGCTCCATATACTCTCTGTCCGGCTTCGGCCTGTCTCCTCCTCCACCGCCGCCCGAATGGCGGATCTTATAATTCTTCACCACAAACTCCTGAACCCCTTCCGTTTCCTTCACCTCAATCTCCTGAGGCTCCATTTTCCGATACCCGGAAGGCGCTTTCAGCTCTCTCACCGTATACCGCCCGCTCTCCAGGCCCTTGAATGCCTCTGCCTGTCCTTCCCTGGACACCCATTCCCGGATCACCTTTCCGTCCCGGTTACGCACCAGCTGCAACGTTGCCCCGCCTAACAGCTTCCCAGTGTCGCCGTCCGACTTCCCGATCTCCGCCTGAATGGGCTGGTTCCGAATCACAACCGTCTGCATGGCCTCATCTTCCCGGATCTCAACCACCATATCCTTCATGGGCGCAAATCCAACCGGCGCTTTCTTCTCCCGGATGACATAAGTTCCCGCATGGATTCCTACAAACCTCTCCGGCTCCTTCCCGGAAACCCATTCCCGGATCACCGTCTCATCCTTGGTCCCGGCCTTCTCAACCAGCTGCAGCACGGCCCCTTCTAAGGGTTCCCCGCTCACTCCGTCTGTCTTCCGGAAATCCACTATAATCCTCTCATCTTCCATAACCACCTCTTTCTTCGCCTCCGTTTCCGTCACCTCAAAGGTCAGGCTCTTCGCAACCGCATACCCCTCCGGCGCTTTCCTCTCCTCCAGGGTATAACTTCCCGGCGCTAACCCCTTAAACACCTCCGGCACCTGGCCGCTGACCCACTCCCGGATCACCGCCTGGTCCGAATTTCTCACAAGCCTCATGACAGCACCCGCCAGAATCTTCCCGCTCTCCTTATCCTTCTTCACCACATCCACTTCCAGCTTCTGATTCACAACCACAAAGGTCTGCACACCCGGAACATTGGTCACCACGATCTCCTGAGGCTTAGAAAGAATCAGATACCCTTCCGGTGCCTTCACCTCTTTCAGCACATACTTCCCAGGTACAAGCCCCAAAATCCTCTCCGGCTTCTCCCCCGAAGTCCAGCCCGCAACCCTTTCCCCCTTCTCATTCCAAAGCTCCAGAACCGCCCCGGCCACAAACTCCCTGGTCTCCATGTCCCGTTTCTCCACCGACACTTCGATCTTCTTATTTTCCAAGGTAAAAGTCTGAACCCAGTAATCCTTAACCACCGTCAGCTTAAACGGCTCCTTCGGCAACTGATACCCTTCCGGCGCCTCCAGCTCCTTCACCAGATATTCCCCGACAGGAAGCCCCAGAAATTCCTTGGTCCCAGTCTCATCCGTCACCCACTCCCGGACAACCCGGCCATCTAAAACAGAAATCAACTGCAGCTTCGCTCCCGCCAAAGGCTCCTTACTCTCCGAATCCGCCTTCACAATCTCCGTCTTCGTATCATCATCAAACATTTCCACCAGCGGAATCTCCTCCACGGTCATGTTCTCCTTCACCGTAAAATACACCTTCTCCGCCACCAGATACCCCTCCGGCGCCCTGGTCTCAATCAGCACATACTCCCCAGGCGTCAGGTATTCGATCTCATGAGGCTCATCCATGGAAATCCAACTCTCCACCACGTCCCCCTCAACCTTCACGATCTCCCCGTCCTCCCCGGAAGTCTCCGTCACCCTTCTTACCTCCAGGCTGGCTCCCGGAAGTTCCTCCTTGGTTGTCAACGCCTTCTTAGAAACAATCACCTTGCTGGGAGCGTCCAATGCCTGATACTCATAGGTCAGCCTGTGATACCGGTCTGTATTCACATTAAACTGGAAAGTATGTACCCTTGTATCCAGCAGATACCCTTCCGGCGCCTTCACCTCCTGGACGCTGAAACGGTACAGACTCACAGCCCCGTCCTCTCCTATTGAACCTACGGGAACTTCACTGCTCACTGCCCGTCCCGCTTCATCCGTAATCAAAATCACCGACACATTGGTATCCAGATTGGTGAACTTAAACCTGGCCCCTTCCAGTTTCTCCTCCGGCCTCTTCTCATCCGCCTTTACGATTTCCAACTGGCCCATAACCAGCTCATCCACCAGTTCAAACCGCTGCACCTCCATAGTATCCACAATGGCAAAGGGCAGCTCCACGGCACGCACATACCCAAAAGGCGTCTGCTCCTCCACAAAATAATAAGAGCCAGCCACCGGATTCTGAAGCTCATGAGGCCTCACATCCCCCACTTCATACCCTTTTGGAATCCGTCCCGCTTCCAGATCCTTTTTCGTATACCTTCCGTCAGACCCGGAAATCCACCGGTCCACCAGGTAAGATTCATCATACTCCATAGCCGGAATCAGTTCCCCCTTATCATCCCTCAAAAGGTTTCCCTCCGTATCCGTCACAAACAGAAGATTCCCGGCTTCATCCTTTATCTGTTCTTTAGGAATGCCGCCGTCCTCCTTTGCCCGGTACACCGACACCCTGGCTCCGGCCAGTTCCTTTCCGCCAGCCACATTCACCTTGGAAAGCAGCACCCGGATCGGCTTATCCTCCATGGTAAAGGACTGCACCCGTTCCTTAGATCCCACATCCAGAACCGGCACATACACCGGGTCCGCCAGAAGATACCCCATAGGCGCCTTCTCCTCCACCAGCACATATTTCCCCACCGGCAGATACTCAAACTGCAGGGCCCCGGTCTCTGTCACATAGCACACCGCCTGCTCCGTCCCAGGAATGCGCTTCACCTCATAATCATAAGCCGTATAACTGTGGCCTCCCGGAACCGTAACCGAATGGGCTGTTTTCCTCACCTCACTGCCGTCATCCGTCTGCCACTTATAAACCGCCTTCTCCCCGTCATACCGAATCTTCCCATTTTCATCATACAACGGCTCCCCGGCCTCATTCAGCATAGCCGGATAAAGGGCCAGCTCCGCCCTGTGTTCATTGTCCATGGCCTTCCCCGTAACGGCGTCCGTTTTCAGCACCTCCACCGCCGTATGGTCGTCCTCCATGACAAATCCCTGTACCTTGCCGGTCTCCAGAATGGTCACTTCCACATCCTCCGAAGTCACATACCCGGCCTCCGTGGGAACCCTGACCTCCCGCAGAATGTAATCCCCCGGCATGATATGGTCAATCCAGTGAGGCTTTCCACCCTCAGAAACCCAGGTCTCCGCCATGATCTCCTTTCCGTCCATATCCCGGAGAATCTCCAAATGCCACCCTCTGTCCGAATCGTCATACACCCGGTACGCCTCATAGAGCGTCAGCGTGGCCCCTGCAATCTCCTCCCTGGAAGTCATGTCCAGCTTGGATACCTCCAGCTTCGTGTAATCATCCTCCATGGTAAAGGACTGCAGATCACCCGTATCCCTCACAATCAGCCCCAAAGCCACAGACTGGACATACCCGTCTGCCAATGGAGCCGCCGTCTCCTCCAGGATATAAGCCCCCTGCTTCACCCTGGCGATCTCAAAAGCTCCCTCTTCCGGTGTCACCCACTCATTTTCCAGCCAGGTTACCCCTCCGTCCTCATAATAAACCGGCAGCCCGTTCTCATCCACCACAGGCTTCAAGTCCGTATTAATGGTCTGCTTCCCGTTCTCATCCACAAACACTTCCACGGACTGGGAAATGATCTTGTCCCCGTTTTCATCCAGCGGCCACACAATCACAGCCCCGTTACCGTCCGTCACATAAGCCATGCCCGTCTCCGAATCCACCATGCACAGCCGGTTCCCCCAGTCGTCCAAGCCATACAAAATCCCGGTCTCCGTATCCAGCTCCGTTGGGTCATAATCCAGATCAAACCGCCATAGCTTCACCGGCGGGTTCTTCTCCTGGGTAATATCCCATTCCTCCCGCTTATTCTTATCCGTTCCGGTCTTCCTTATATCCGTATCCACCCCGGTCTCATACGCCGTGATGTCCGTCACCGAATCAAACAGGTTCCGGACAACCCTCACACCCTCATACTCATGTTCCCCTGTCCGCTTCACTTCCAGACCTTCATATAAGGTAAGAGTAGCATTCGCCACATAGGGATTCCCCTTCTGCTCCAGACTTCTGGTAACAAACCCAAATCCTGCAAACTCCCCGTTAGGCCGGTACTGAAGCTCCACATCCCCCCTGGCCTTTAACTGTTCCTCTGTTCCCTCCACCCGGTAAGTCAGGCTGTCCTGCCTCTTTTCCACCTTGTGAATCTCAATCCTGGTAGGAGCGTCCTTCACAACAATCTGGTGCATGTCCTCCGCCACGGTCTTCCCATCCGCCCCAACGGGACGCATGTACTGGTACTTCACCGCCTGAACCTTCTTGTCTTTATTTCCTTCCTCATAATACTCCACCTTATCGCTGTACACCGTAAAGGCAATGGGCTTGGACTTCACATACCCGACCGGCGCTTCCACCTCCACCAGCACATAGGCCCCAGCCCCTAAAGGCTGATAAGTCTCCAGATACCCCACAATCTGCTTCTCCGTGTGGACACTCCCATCCGGCCCGGTCACTTCCCCGTCCCGAACCGTAGAGTAGGCCTTAAAAATGCCAACCTCCGCCCCGGTATCATCCTGCATAAAAATCTGTTCCTTTTCATCATACAGAGGCACCCCGTTCCCATCAAACAGGATATCCCCGCTTCCCGTCACGCCATCGGCTCCATCCCCACTGACATCACGCTTTGCCGCATAAATCTTAAACAAGGCCCCGTCATGGAGAATGTTCTCCCCGGTTTCCGAATCCAGCTTCTCAATCCGCAGCCTGGAACTGTAAAGCTCATTTTCAAAATCCGTGTTGGAAAAGGAAACGAAATTAAACCCGCCGTTCCCCTCATACCCCGGCTCCCTGTTCCCAATATCTCCATTGTCATTGATAACCTCCCCATACCTGGGGTCCAAAACACTCCAGGGAATCAAAGCCTTTGCAAACTTCCGGTCAACCGCTGTGGATTTCCCGGTCATGGTCTCCACCCCGTCCAGGGTCACGCCATAATCCGTAATCTTCCCGTCCCGGTCATAATAAGTCTCATAATACACCCCTTCCTTCGTGCCTGCGTCCTCACTGACCGAACCATAATGATAATATTCCGCCACCGTCTCATTCTGGCAGTCCCTCACACTGTCCGGCTCCTGCCCGTACTTAAACACCTCAAAATCCCCGTCATGGTTGTGGGCGTAAATGATGTGGGTCTCCTCATTAAACCGGATCTGGTAACGCTCCATAAGCTGCTCCGGCGTCAGCCTGGAATCGTAGAGATATTCTGGGGCCGGAACCTTGTCATGAACCGTCCCATCTTTATCTACCTGGGGAATAAATGGTATTTCCACTTCTTTGGGAGAATCAATGGCATAGGCCTTCTGAGGAATCTTGGTAGGCTGTTGCTCCACCAGCACGTACACACCATAAGGCAGCATACGGCTCTGCCCCCAGTAATCATCCGAACCGCCTCCCCGGCTGGCATGAACCGTTGTCATATCCTCATCCACGTCATACTTCTCCATATCCCATTCCAGAGCCAGGTCAGAAGCAAAGATTGGATTCTCCTTAAAGAATCCCTCATAGTCATAGGAGCCGTCCTCTTTTTCCTTCAGCTTCCCAGTCTCTTCCAGGTCAGACCGAAGATACAGCTTAAAATAAAATCCCGGCAGCGTCTTTGTCTCCTGCTTCCCGTTATAGCCCCCGAACAGCACCGTAAATGGGTCCCTGTGAATCTCATAAGTATTATGCTCATAGGAATCCAGTGCAATATCCTTTGTTACTTTAATCGCCTGCTTGATAACCCTCTCCAAGACGACAATCGGACGCACCCTGGTATCTGAATCCTCATAAGCCTGGTACTGTCCCGGATACAGGAGCACCGCATATTTCACATAGGAACCCTCATCCAGTTCCTCCTTCCTGGTACTCACATTCACCGCCGCTTCCCGATACCGGCTGATCTCCCCATCAACCACAACCCGGAAGGTCTTTTTGCTGTTTTCTGTGCCAAAGTTCTCCCCTGATGTATCCATATGAACCACGGAATGGTTCTTATCTCTGTCAAAAGGTACCTTCACTGGCGTCAGAATCTCCTCAAAGGTCAGCGTCTCCTGGGTCGTGTACTGGGGCACTGTCTCCATAACCGGAACCTTCTGTCCCTGGGAATCCAGGATAAACTCTCCCTCTCCATAAGTTTCATACACAGGGCTGTAAACCGCCTTTAAGCGTATTTCCCCGGCTGCAAGTGCCTCTCTGTCCAGCTCCCTCTTCTCCACCGTAAACCGGTATCCGTCCCTCTCATACTGATCCGCTTCATAAACCACGTAGTAATAACCATTCTCATATTCCCTGCGGACCACCAGACAGCCAGTCCCCTTATCATAGATCGCATTCCGGTTCCCAATCCCTTTATAGCCATAGCGGATTCTTGTGTGCCAACTTCCGCCCTTCTGACTAATCTCATCCACCTCATAAGCGTCCCAGAAACTGTCCGAAGCACAGTACTGAAGAATTTCCTCAATCCTCTCCCCATTGGTCTGCCCCGACAGCTTTAAAAGAGTCCACGGTCCATCCGTCAGGCCACCTTTATACCCGGAATTTAAAAGAGCCGAAGACACTTCCTGCAGGATATAATCCTGATTCATAGCCCCCGATTCCTCTAAAGCCATATCGGAAGGGGCCTCTCTCTCAATCGCAGACACATACCGGTTCAGCCGGTTGACCGCCGTAACCGTTTCTATAAAAGGCTTGTCAGAATAGACTACATCCCCCTGGGAATCCCTCTTTATGATCTTGTTCCCGTCACTGTCCAGCTTGTACTCCCCGCCTTTGGCTGTCTGGTAGATAATATTTCCCGCAGAGTCCCGTTTCTCCACCCGGCTGCTCCCGGTGGCTACCTGCTCCGTCTTTGTGCCCTCTTTCTCTGTCACCTCATAGACCGTCACACCCTCCGGCAGCCCGGATAAAAACACATCAAAACCCTTGGTATTAAAATAATCCACCGTAAAGTCATAGGAATTTCCCTCCCACTCATTAATCCGGTGGAAGAATCCTTCCGTATGGGCACTTCCTGACTCTGCAAGCACCACCGGCTTTCCCGTGCGGTTGCTCTCTGTTAAGTTCTTCCCTGTCCTGGAAAGTTCGTACCCTTCCGAACGGGAAATCTCCTCCACATAATAACTGCCAAGCAGCAGGGGCCTTCCAATCCAGCCATTCCCGTTCTTCTCTACGTTATCAGAATAGAGGTTTGGCACGTTCTTAGATGTCTCCGAGGTCTCCGTAATAACCATAAAAGAAGCGTCCCCGTTTTTGTCCGTAGCGGCAATGGAGACCAACTCTCCCGCCGAGAAAACCTTCCCGGTCTTCCCATCCGGGTGGATGATGTTCTCCGCCGCATAAAGCCCGTACACAGCTCCCTCCAAAGTAGCGTCTGCCTGGGATTTTCCGTAGCTGTCCTCCCCATCCTGCTCATAAAGTTCCATGTCTCTCTTATTGATATGAAGCTCTCCTTCTGTCCGGTGATCCTTCACCACATAGGAATATCCGGTGTAATCGGACGGATAGGACGACTGACTAATAGGCGGCACTTCGCTTTCCTCCTGGACTCCGTCCCACTCCCAGCTTCCGCCGGAGCCGTCCCCATCTTCGTCATCATCCTCCGATATCTCCATAGGGCGATTCACAGCAAAGAATGAGGGAACCGCATTGGAAGGCGTGGCAAAGTCAAACCATTCCCTGGCATTGGAAGCTGTAGCAGGAATCAGGTCATTGATTAACTCCATGTCCTGTTCTTCATCCTGCCACTCCGGTTCCTCCATTTCCCTCCCAGATATTCCCTGGGAATCCTTACTTTTAACAGTATTCTCTGACTGGACCTGACCGGATTCTTCCGTTTCCACTTCTGTTGGCGTTATCTCCGGCTCTGTTTCCTTTATAGATTCTTCCTCTGCCTTTTCCGATTCCTCCGGCTCTGTTGTATCTAACTCCTCTTTCTCTAATTCCTCATTACCAGGATTTAATTCGCCAGATTGAGATTCCCCTTGTACTTCTCCGTTCTCTCCGGCCTCACCCGTTTCTTTATGGTTCTCCTGCTGTTCCCCCTTTTCTTCTTTTTGACTCACCTTCTCCAAGTCCCTAATCGTTCCAGATGATTCCATTTCACCTGATTTTGTTTCCACTCCCTTTGTCTCATCAGGCTCCATTTCTTCCGTCTCTGATTTCGTTCCGCCGCTTTCCCTTTTCTCCATGGCCCCGGCGTCATTTCTTTGCCCCAAATCCATTCTTTCTTTTTCAGAACCTGTTTCCGAAGATTCCACGGCCGCCTGAACCTGTCTCCGTTCCTTCAAAGACAGACTCACCTTCGGAGTTTCCAAAGTTTCTGCCGAATCCGCACCTTTTCTCCCATTTTCCTCTTTCTTATTCCCCAGATAATGGCCGGTAATCTCCCCGTTCCCCTCTACCTGGGAAGACATAAACTCCACGATCTCAACAGGAAGATCATCATTGTGCAGGTCATGAAGGATATAGCCCTTCCTTGCCTGAATTTCCCGCACCGTATAAATCCGCTTTAAACGGATAAAGGTCTCCCACGCCTGATTCCGGTCAGCCTCCATATCATCCCTGGCCGCCCCTTCATCAATGGAGTGGAAATCACAGTTCTGCTCACACCAGTCCACACACTGCTGCCAGGCCTCCCAGGCTTCCCGTTCCAGACGTTCATTTTCCTCATCCGCCTCATCATCCTCCCCATCACTCTCCACATAATGAATAATTGGGTCCGAGTGACCGCCGCAATAGGTTTTCGTGTAGTCATAGGTCTTCTGATCCGAATGCTCAAAGCGGCCATTCCCATCCGTGGTAATCTCACTCTGACAAACACTTAAACTTTCAAATCCCCCTTCCGATGTAGCCACACTTTTGCGAAACTGTTCTTCCTCCAGATTCGTTCCGTCAAGCTGGGAAAAATCAAACCGCTCCAGAATCTCAAAGGCAGAATCCTCCAGGGTCTTCCCCGTCTCATCGCACCGCTTTTCCAGTTCTATCTTATAATCCCGTTTAAAAGTCTCCTCATGAAGATACTGGGTATAAGGAATCTCATAGCTTCCATCCCCAGTCTCCGTATGGGTATTCCCCTTTCCAAAGGACAGCCATACCTCCCAGGTCTGCTGCTCCCCGGCCATGGTGATCATAGCCTGCTTTCCCTCCACTGCGCTGCCCTCTGTCCAGCCATCGGGATACCATATCTTAAAGGTATTGGGCTTCACCCAGTATTTCGCGCCGCCAGAGCCCTCCTCAAAATGCCCCTTCACCAGACCAATATCCGGGTTTCCGGTGGTACAGATAAATGTCACACCATCTGCCTCCCTTGTAAAACTCCACCCTTCCGGCAGGTCGTAGACTAAGGTAGACTGCCGCCAGTCAAAACCCTCACCATATTTCAATGAAATGGTGTAGGTCCCATCATCATTCAGGGTCATTTCATGTACAGGAGCCGTACTTTTATATTTAGAGGCAAACGGCGGTACAGCCCCTTCCTCCACCGCTCCGTTAGTCTGGTTAAAAAACTGCTCCAAGGCCCCTCTTGTCTGTGCCGCCAGCACCGGACTTTTCAGGTTCACCATAAGCACTTCCATCTGATTTCTGAAATCATCCAGCCCTGCCCAGTTACCGGACATAATCGCCCAGGTAGCACACTGGCCAAGGATATAATGACCCTGCCCCACTTTTCCCACGTTACCCTGATATCCCTCAAAGTTCCCCGAAGAAGACAAAGCATACCACAAAATCTCCGCCTCCTCCCTGGTTAACCCAAGTGGCAGGTTATCCCCATCCAAATCCAGGTCATAGGTTACAAGGGTTCCTCCCGTCCCGGTACGCATAGACTTGTTTGGTTCCAGACAATAGCCAGGAGCCGGCCGGCCTCCCTCCACATTCGTCAAGCCATAGGGCCATAAACCCACCCGGTTATGGTTTTTTCCGTAGAAAGGAAAACTGGCCCCCGGCTTTAACAGGTTGCTGGAATCATAATATGCAAAGCTGCTGCTCCTTCCCTGTGTCTCCGCCCCAAAAGCAGAGATAGAACCTAAATCCAGACCCAAAAAAGGCTGAACCGTAAGAATCACTGCCAGTAAAAAGGCGATTCCACGTTTCAGCCTCTGAAAAAGATGATTAAATCGTGTCATATTTTCCCTCATTTCCAAAAGAAAAGGCACACCCACGTCCGCAGATGTGCCCAATCACTATATTTTTTTTTTGATTCCCCACTTCATGGAGTGGTTTAATTATATTTCGGATTCTGAATCTGAATCCCACAGTTTGCACAAGGCCGCCCTGTCTCCCGGTTTCCGAAGGTATTTTTATGCCCACAATACGGACATTCCGCCTTCTGCCTCCCAAGGTAAAAATCCGCAGAAGTCCCAATGGTAGAAGCGTCAATCACCATGTCTTCCCCGTCCACATAAACCGCATTCCACATATGGGCTCCATCCTCCCGGATTCCACATTTCAGGCCCACCACATTAGCAAGCAGCTTATAGGTCCTGGCAAAACCAACACATTTTCCGGTTCCTGTAACAAGGATACTGTATGCCTCATCATCCGCCTGCATATATTTTCCCTCATGATAGACTGCCCTGCCTGTGATCTCCTCATAAACCTTCTTTGCCTTCTCATAATCACTGGCTCCATAGTCGAATCCGGTCAAAAACATGCAGACTTCCTCATATACGGCCTTATTCTTTTCGGAAAGCTCTGAAACAGGAGTAATTCCTCTGACCGCCGACATCACCAGAGTATCATTTACCCCGGCATAATCTGTTGTTTCATCAAAGATAAACGTCTGCCACTTCGGGTCATAAAAATACGGACAGTTATCATAAGGCGTCCTCACGTACCCTCCCGTAACCTGTCTCTCCGTCACCCAGCTGCCATCCCCGCCTACAAGATACCCGTCCGGCGTGGTAGTATCCGCCATCATAATCCCGTCCCCATCCAGATAATAATACACGCCCTGATCCAGAACCCACTCCGACCTGGCATAATTCCCATCATCCTTCCGATAACGCCACCCCGAAGATGTCTCCTCAAAGGTTCCCGCAAACACGGACATTGGACAGCCAAACACCAGCAGACATAAAACCACCAGACTCCATAATTTCCTTTTGTTCATGCAAAACACCTCCTTCTGTAATCATCATATCGAATCCGGTCATTCAATGTCGAGGGCATTTCAGATTTATTTTCTTACAGAAGTCTTAAGATTAAAAAGAGGAAAGCTCAACCCTCACAAGTTAAGACTTCCCTCTTTTCATCAAATACTATGCCTTTTCCTATCCCACTTCATGACAGGCTCACACCACATAATCTACTGCTCCACTTACTGGTTTTCCTTTCTCATTTCCTTAATCATCTCCACGACATCCTGTTCATCTCTCAGGCCGGCCTTCTCAGCCTCACCCCGGAACGCTTCCTGTGTCTCCTGCCAAATAGCCATAAACCCATCATCCAGCCACTTCCTATACCACATCGGGACATTCCGGGATACTTTTATGGCCTCACCATTTTTATATATAGCGAATCTCCTGAACTGTGCCGTATTGTCATATAACGCTGCCAGATCACAGAATCCCAAAACCTTTTTCAGATTCCTCAGACTCTCCTCATACCGCCTGTCAACATCCCGGTCAGGAATCCCATGGCCTCCCATTTTTACCCGCTGGGCAATGCGCTGCTTAGCAATCTGCGAGGAATCCACTCCCACATAATGCATTTCGATCATATATCCGGCCTCTTTTGCCCTCTGTATGGTTTTTATAATTGAATGGCCACACAGGGTTGTCTCCTGATTAAAAGCAACCCCCTGCAATAAATAATCATTAAGACGGGCCACCGCGATTTTGCCCGCCTTCATCAAATCAGAAGTATTCCTCCAGTCCCCAAACTCCCGAAGAATCTCATCCGTGTTAATCCTGGGCATGCTGTTTTTATATCGGGTAGTCCGGTATAATGTGGATTTTCCGGCGCCATTTACTCCAGCATATAAAATATACCGCTTCATTTAGAACTCCTTCTGGGCAATGACTTCTCTCTGCTTCCTCTGCAGAATGAAATCACTTAACAGTGAAAAGAACTCTCCCTCTTCCTCTGTCTCCGCATTCAGCACCAGTTCCATGGTTTCCTCTATATCCATATCCCTGCATGTATTGTATAATTTTTTTGCCGCCTCTATCCCGGACATAACCACACCTCCTCATATCCAACAGCCATTCACCATACCACTTCTTAACCTATTATACACAAAACAGGGCCAAATGAAAAGTACCGGTTAACATGTTACTGCACCCACACCCCCTTCCCATCCACCTGATACCCGTCCGGCGTCTTCCGGTTCACAAACATGGCTCCCCTGGTCCCGTCAGAAACCGTATTAAAATAATACCATTTCCCTTCAATCAGGTTCCACCCCGTAACCATGCGCCCCTTCGTGCCATCACTCACAGGATTCAAGTAATACACATGCCTGTCCGTATCCGTAAACCATCCGGTCTCCATATACCCACGCTCATCAAAATGATACCACTCCAGCACGCCATTATAGCTCAACTGCTTCCAGCAGGCCTTCGGATAACTCCCATCCTGATACTGATACCACCAGCCTGTAGAATCCTGCTTCCAGCTCCCCTGTGTCTGCCCCATAGCCCCCGGACCGCCTGTAGCAGTTGACGATCCTCTATAAGAACTGCCGGAACCTCCCCCGGAAGAACTCCCTCCGGAGCTTCCTCCTGAACTGCCTCCGGAAGAAGTGCCGGGACGTGTGGTCTGATCTGTCGTCTTAAACTCCACCTTCACCTTGCACTGGGCCGTCTTCTGCCCGTCCTCCGTAGTCACCGTCACAACGGTCTCCCTGCTCCCGGCCGCCGTAGACAAGGCATAACGGTTCTTTGCCAGATTGGCAGCGTCCTTAGCCTCCAGATCAAGAATCCATTTGCCGTCCCGCTTAACCGTCACCACACCGTCTTCCGAAACCGCAGCCACTGTACTGTCCGTCACACTGTATTTCACTGCCTTGTTCTGGGCCTCTGCCGGCGCCACCACAGCCCCGATCCTCTGATCCTCTGTCACCTTGTACTCAACCTTGGGACTAGTCCTGCTCCCGGTCAGAACCTTCTCCACAGAAAACTTCAACTCCGCCTGATTTACCGACAACTTCTCCACACGAACCACCGTCCGGTCCACAGTCTTAAAAGACAGATTCACCGCACACACTGCCTGCTTCTCCCCGTCTTTTGTCGTAACCGTCACATAAGACGACCGGCTGCCCGCCGCCTCCTGTTTCGCATACGGATTCTCCTTGTTCTTCTCCTTCTCCGCCTCAATCAGCTCCCCAATCCACTTGGCATTCTCCCTGGCGCTCACCATGCCCTCCTGGTCCACACGCAGCACATCCGAATCCCCTGGGCTCCAGATCACTTCCTTATTATCCGCATACTCCGGCGAAATAGTTTCATACAACCGCCTGGAAGGAGTAACCGTATAACTTTCCTTCGGATTCCTCCGGTCCCCCTCCAGAGTTCTGGTAATCTCAAAAGCCAGTTCCGCCTGGTCCAGCTTCACATCCGCCACCGGAACCACCGTATCATCTGTGATCTTAAAATCCACCGTCACAAACGCGCTTGCCCTTTTCTGCCCTGCCTCCGTTGTCACGGTCACTGTGGCATAATCCTTTGCTTCCGTAGTAATCTTCTTAGACGGATACAATTCCTGATTGGCCACCCCGGCCTTAATCAGTTCCTGAATCCATTTGGCCGACTGATTGACAGATACCTCCCCATTCTCATCCACCTTGATGATATCTGTGGAAGAACCATCCGTATCCTTCACATTCCAGACCACGTTCTTATTAGCCGCCGAATCTGGAATAATGGCAGCGGTCAGCCTCTGCGGGTCCGTCACCTTCCAGCCGATCTGGGGATTCCACCGGGAACCGTTCCGAATCTGCTCCACCTCAAAGACCAGTTCCCCCTTGTCCAGCACCACGCCATTCGTCATGGCACGATACTGAGCCGAAATGGTAATGTTCTCCTCCGGCATAGTAAATGCCACCTCCGAAGCATTGGCAGGAATCAGCTCCTTCGTGTCAAAATCATCCGCCGTCCACATCAAAGAATCCGGCACCAGTTCATAGTAAACCGGCGGCTCCGCCTCCCCCTGATTCACCGGGCTTGTATACACCAGAACCTTGGTCCCCGCTGCCACTGCCCCAGGATTAGCCCAGTCAATCTCTTTAGCAAAGTTATTCTGCGCCTCCAAAATCGAAAGCTTCCCATGGTCAATGGCAGGAATAGACACCAGATATCCCCTTACCGGGTCCCCCGTCTTGCTTGGGGCCACATGGTGGACATTCTCTTTCCCAATTCCCAGAACCCCTTCCTCCAGCTCCTCATAAAAATACCGGCTGGTCTGCTTGGTAAATCCCCCCATCTGATAAAGGCTAAAATCCCTCTGGTTAGAATAATAAGCCCCAATATGGTGTTCCAGACGAATCTGGGGCGTCAGCTTGTTCCCAAACGGATTCAGGGAATACTTGTCCTCACTGTCCGTATACAGATAGGCCAGGTCATCCCCCAATTCCACCGTCCCACTCTCAATAAATCCCACAAACAGCCCCGCTGTCTTCAAGGTACTGGAAGTAGAAGCCCCAATGGTTCCCGCAAACCTCCCGTTCTTCACTTGGCCGCTCTGGAGCCTTCCAACCAAACCTCCGATGTAATCCGCAGAAGTGCTTCCCACCTTGCCTTCCACATAGGAGTTGTACACCTCCGTCTCATAAATATTTCCCGCAATACCCCCTACATACCCTTCCGAATACAGGGCGCTGTAGCTGTCCGTGGTATCACTGGTGCAGTCACTGATAAAGGAACCTCTGGCCGACCCGCAGATTCCCCCTGCAAATGCCTCCTGGCTTCCGCTGGTATCCGTACCACCCAAAACCCCCGCTGTATTGACACACTCCAGAATCGCGCTGTCATAGGCCTCCCCCACAACACCGCCCATAACACCGGTTCCCCGAACCTGCCCCTTCACATTACAGTTTCGGATTGTGCTGTCATTACTTTCCCCGGCCAGAATCCCTGCCTTGCTGCGGGCATTCACCTGGCCGTCCACCACCAGATTCTCAACCGTGGCCCCATGAAGGCTCCCAAAAAGCCCCGCATAATCCTGGGTCGTATCACTGATCTTCAGATTGTACACCCGGTATCCCTGGCCGTCAAAATTTCCCTTAAATGGCTTCGGTTCCGAATCCCCCAATTCCGTAAAATATCCAATGGGCAGCCATGAGGCCGAATCGCTTAAGGAAATATCCCTGGACAGAGTGAAATAACACCCTTCATACCCGTCCACTTCCTCATTGGCCACGTTGTAGGCCAGGAGCTTTAAATCCTTGGCGGAGTTGATCTGATAGGGATTCTCCTTGGTTCCTTCCCCGTCAAAATGGTCGCTCATCTCCATGCCGCCCCAGATACTGGCCCTGCGGAGCGACATCACGGCATTAGAAGCTGTTGCCACCCGAAGTTCTGTCTCTGATTCCAGTTCCTTTGCCGCCTTTTTATAAGAACTGTCAAAAACAGCAGAACCACGAATCCTCTCCCCTGTACCGTCCAAGGCCTCCTTTTCATCCGGTTCCCCTTCCTGTCCGGCTCCCGTCTTAGGTTCCGCCTGGGAAGGCGTGGCAATCCTCACCAGATTCTTCCACTCCGGACTTCTGCCGCTTTCCTTTTCCCATTCTCCTTCTCTGTCGCTACCGCTGTCACTATACCCCAGCAGACTGCCTGCCAAAATCCCATCCTGCCCCACATTCTCACCGGCATAGACACCCCTTGTTCCTGAAACCAGCTCACTTCCATACACAACACCATTTCCTGTGATTCCCACCGCTGAAAATACCGGGCTCATGCCCATAGCCGCAATTAACACCCAGGCCGGCACCGCCGCCTGATATCTTGTCCTCTTTTTCATCATATGCTCCTTTTACTTTCTATTTTTTATTTTCCTGCCCCAGATAACCCAGAAACCAGAATTTGTCCCGAAACACTCACCATCTTTGGTGCCTCACACTCTCACCCCATAACCCTCTATAGGCCGATTGTCCCACAGCATTAGCATACTCTCAGAAATGTCCAGGCAATGCCTTCATTCCAGGTTCTCAATAAGCAAGAAAATGAGCCGCCCTCAAAAGACAGCCCATTTCCTTCATCTATTATCATGTACCCCCGGACTCTCACTCCCGAAGGCTCACTCCTGCACCGCCACAAAAGCAGGCCGGTTCCCGATCCGGTCATTGTCCACCTGCTCTGGGGCCACTCTCCCGTCATAGGTCACCGCGTAACACAGCTTCCCGTCCCTGGCTGCCGGAGTCCTCAGCCAGTACCCCATAACATGGCTTCCTGCCAGGTTAAAATTATCCGTCTCCGAGCCATCCAGTTTCCACAGATACTTCCCATACCGGATCGCCTCCTCTAAAGACAGGCAAAACAACATATCCTCCGTCTTATTTCCCGGCTGCCTCCGTTTGGTAAACTTCCGCTCCGAAATCATATAATCAGAACTTTTCCCCGCATAAGTATACCCGGCCGTGGTCTCTGCCCTGGCAATCCCTTCCGAATCCGCCAGCCCCTCCTTAAGCCAGCCTCTCAAGTCAGAAGCCTCCCAGCCATTGTGATTTTCGTCAAACACGCTCTCATCACCGCCGATAATGGAATCACACAGAAACAAGGCCCCGGCCCGATTCATCCCTGCGTCACAGTAGTTAGGGTCCACACACCGGAAGGTATAAGACTTTCCATGAATCATCCTCTCCTGGGTATCCCCCTCATACCAGATCTTTCCCTGCCCGGTATCCGCCTTCTCCCGTCCCAGCACGAAAGCCGGACGGATTCCCGCTTCGGTCAGGGAGACCCGGCTGGAAGCAATATGCCCGTTGTACTGCACCAGATACGCCTGGTTGGTGGTATTCTCCCGTTTGGAACGTGTCCAGTAATACCGCATTCCCCTCCTTGGCGTCCATACCTTCCGGACAATCTCCTTATAAACCGGATTCTTCACCTCATCAATAGACAGACAGAACACCTTATCCGAAACCGAATCCCCGGTCTCCGGCAGATTCACTGCCGTAAGCTCCTCCGTCACGGAAAGGGTATCAGCAAAATACTGGTTCAGCCAGGTTCTCACATCAGAGGTTCCATAATCATTGTCCGCCAATCCATACCGAACAGAAAGGGCATAAGGAATCACCTCATCCGCCACAAACAGATATCCGCCCTGATAATCCGAATCCAGGCAGGTAAATCCCATGGTCTCAAATCCATCCGAAAGCCCGGTCTCCACCTGCAGCCCGTCCCCTTTCCGATACCGGTCTGCCTCCCTGGTCTCTGCATGGGCGGAAAACCCTAAAAGAAAACTGACCGCCGAACAGGTAAGAAAAACCGCCGCCAGCGCATGCTTCCTTTTCATGCGTATCACCGGCCTCATGCCGTCTCCTCCGTATTTTCGGCATCCTTATCCTCTGCCCTGGCTTTCCGTCTGCCGCCCCTGGCTCCCTTTGCCTTTTCGCTCTCACTCCCTTCCAGTCCTTCGGCCTCATCTTCCATGCCTGGCCCTTCTGTTCCCTGATCTTCTGTCCCTAATCCTTCAAGTTCCGCATCTTCCCATCCCGGTTCTCCCGTATTCTGGCCGCTGCCATATGCCACCGCTTCTCCGTCTCCACTGCTTTCCCCGGTCCCCAGTCCTTCCTCTCCGGATTCTTCCGCCACAGATACAAACCTGGCAAGGCACCGTCCCTTTTCATCCTCTCCAGGCATAAAGGACACGGTCTGACCGTCACGGAGCTTCTTAAATCCTTCCCTCTGAATCTCCGAATAATGGACGAAATAATCCATGCCCTCCTCATCCGTAATAAATCCGAAACCCTTTCTCACATCAAACCACTTTACAATTCCTCTCATTTCCATATGACAAGTTCTCCTCTCAAAAATTATTTTATTGTTAAATTTCGTTTTCTGCTTCACTACACAGAAAAAGACAGATTTTCCAAACCCCATAAGTCCCGAAAAACCTGCCCTTTCCCTAATCTTATCCCCGCTTAATAATCCTGGTAATGATCCCTTCGGCCACCTCCCTCTCCTCATTGATCCTGGTCACCAGAAATCCCACTTCATCCCCCTGCCCAGGCAGACTTGCCGTGTTGCAGGAGTGGGCCACCGCATTGACCCGGCAGTTCAGGCAGAGAAAGAAGGTTCCCCGGTAAACATCTGTCACCTTCCCCACATACTTCCCCTGCTTCTTAAGCCGCATTAGGTTCTCCTTATTGACATTGGCCTTAGCTTCCCTGGCGCTGACCTCCACCTTCATGGCCTCAACCGAATCCCCGGAAATCTTCTTTACCATGACATTCACCACATCCCCTGTGGCAAACTTCTCATTGGCATCCGACAGCCATTCCCAGGTCATATCCCTAGCCTTTAAAGAACACTCAATGCCAAACACCTCCAGCCGGACCGCCTTGGGAGCCACGGCGATCACCCTGGCCTCCACCACACGCCCCGGCATGATCATAGGCGGTCCGTCCTGGGAAGGCAGATAGAACTGCTGCCGCTTCCGAAGCATAGCCTCCCTCCTGGAAGCCGCCACACTGCCGGTTCCCTCGTCCAGATCCCGGACAATAAAGTCCAGTTCCGCCCCCAGCATGTTGTTGGCAAGCCTGGTCTGCCGGTTCACCAGATCAGAGTTTTCCCTTCCGTCCCCTTCCAGGTTAATCATCATCTCCTCCATAGGAATCAGAACCCGGCAGCCTTTGTAGTAGATCACAGCCACCACCCAGCCGCCCTCCAGCCTCTCAATCCCGCTTAAAGGCCCGGACAGAATCTTCCTTGTCCTCTGGGCATTCATCAACTCATGCCACACCAGCTCATCCTGGTTCTTCGCCTCTGCCGCAGCGCCCCCTGCGTCCACAGTCAGAATCCCCGCCGGACGGCTCCTGGAGCGTACAACGCCTTCCTACACTCCCACCGCCACACGGCTTTTACTTTCTTCCTTCATGGGCATACCACCTTTCTTTTTTTCATTCCGATTCCCCGGATTCTCCAAAAACTGCCTGAAAACACAAAAAGAGCAGCCCTATGAAAAGCTGCTCTCCGTGAACCCGTTGATTCAGAAATCTGATGATACCATTATAAAACATTTGAAATTGCAAGTCAATTCTTCAGGAAATGCAATGTGGTTTCATTTCGGTTCCAATTTCGTCCCATTTTACCTACAGCCTATAATTTCTCTGAATTGCAGCCTCCTACCTGTGCAAAAAAGATAATTCGATGTTGATTAGCAGCAATACAATCAATACATAAACGACCATGCTTTTCATATCTAAATATTGCTTCATGGAAGCTTGTCCAAAATCCTGCAGAACTTTAACAAACATACCACAGACTATACCTATAGCCGCAAAACCATTCGTTCTCAATCTGCTATAGCACTTTTTATGTAATAAGAAAGTCTGCATATAAAAGTATATTATGAGTCATAACATCTGGTATATTGTAAACATTTCAACGGGCCAGTGAAAAGGGAAGCATATCATAGTTTCAAATACAGTGCCACACAAAGCTATCGAAATAATATTCTTTTTCATGTTTAATATGGTCTGGATAAAATTCTCCTTTCTCTTTACCCTTTTCTTTTTTATAGTAAACAATCTTTATAAACTTCAGCTAACAAATCCCTAAACAATTTCTAACATTTAGGAGAAACCTATATATCCATATTTTGATAGCATTAAAATCCCCTCAGTCTTCCCACCCCTTTTAACCTCACGAAAAGAGCAGCCCATAAAAGACTGCTCCCAAATCGTACCACGATAAAACTATCACTGCTGTTTCTTCCCAGACTTCATAGCCTTCTCCAAACAAAATCCTTGGATACAGCCTAAAAACGTAATCGAAAGCTCCTGATAAAGATCCTCACAAAATCTTCCGCCTACCATAGAACGGCTGATGAGCAAAGGACGATACTGCAAAAATAGTTCCTCCATTGCTTTCAGATCTCCAGTTTTGGCCCAATACAACAATTCCTCCGTATTCATTCTTTCTCCCACCCTTTCTTCATCTTCTTACGGGCATACGAATAGGAGGAGGCAATCTTTTCCGCCTTTTCACCCATCACTATTCCAATCTCCGCAAAAGTAAATCCCCGGTACACTTTCGCAAACACCACCAGAACCTCAAAATCCGTCAGACAGGAAAACGCCGTCCACAAAGGCTCCCCCAGACAGACTCTCATACTGGTCTTGATCATCTCTGCCTCCCAGGGCATCTCCTCCGGCGCTTTCACCAATGCCGTCTCCACTTCCTCCCCTGTCTCCTCTTTAGAATACAACGGTTCCACTTCTGCCGGCACTTCCATCCTCTCCCATCTCTGCTGCTTCTTTATATAATCCCTCTTAGAGCGCTTCAGTGCTTTCTCCACATACCTGGTAAAACTGCCCTTTATAACATCTTCATTCATTCCTTACCCTCCGGTCTTTAAAATTTTCTAAATTCCGAAAAGGCAGGCGGCCCTCTGCACCAGATAAGATATCTTCCCTTTTTAATAAGGGTATATAGTATCAGTTGAAAAATAAAAAAGGAACAGCACCATACCGTTCCTTTTAGCAAACCATTCTGATATTGTTGTGTATCCCCTTTACTTTCCCTGGGAAAGCAGCTTTTCTCCCTAATACATATACCTCACTATAATCACCAATAAATTGGTGATTATAGTTTATATCTAATTTCCCATTTACCAATTACACTTAAGGAGAGGTGATACCACATGAAAAGTCCAGATCATCAGCTGGGCTATCGGCTCAAGGCGGCCCGGATAGCCAAAAATCTGACACAAGAAAAACTTGCAGAAGCCATTGACGTTTCTGCCACATACATAGCAGAGATTGAAAACAAACGGACCATCCCCAGCGCTGCCGTCCTGATCTCCCTTTGCAGATACCTGAATGTTTCCATAGATGACATTATTTTCCAGACAGAATCTGACTCCGCAAAAAGCATTACCAGATTGCTGTCTGAGTGTAGTGAAAAACAGCTTCAGTTTATTCAAGCCATGATAGAGACCATGCTCCAGGTCGGACTGCACGAATAACTCCCCCTGATATAGTTTTAATCCCCCAACTTCTCTTTACCTTCTCCCTTTCTTCTCCAAGGCACTCTTTTTCCCTTACAGATTTCTGAAATATTCTTTAACAAAAAAGCAGCCTAAAAATCCCGGCTGCTTTTATCCAACTCCACGATCTGACAATATTCCAACTGTCATTCCCCTATTTTCTAAATTTATATCCCCTCCCACGAATGGTAATAATAAAATCCGTTCTCCCAGAATAAGCCTCCAGTTTTTTTCGTATCCTGGATATGGTTATCTCGACCGTATGATAATCCACCCGTTCCCCATCCTCTGTGATCTGCTCATAGATCTGTCTTTTAGAGAATACCTGCCCCTGATATTTTAAGAGCAAATATAAAAGCTGAAACTCACGGTTAGTCAAAGGGATCTCTTCTCCAAAATAATATACTGTCTGCTCCAGAGGATTTATCTTTAAATTCTGGTATTCCAATCCATCCATTTCCTTTTTCAACATGCTACTCCTCCATTGATCTTATACAGCCCCTTCCCCCAAATGATACTGTCTTCCATTATCAAGAATATAGATAACATCTATTTCTACAAAATTCCATTTTCTCTCAGCCATTCCGTAATTACACCTATATTCAGAAATTTACAGTCAGGCCGCTGGCAGACTCTATTGTTCCTCCAATACCATAACAAAGCAGATTAACCCTCTGAAATAGAATTCTCTCCAGATAATGAATCATATGCGAGCCGGAATCCCAAATGAGACCCGGCTCCTTTTACCGTTTTTTCAGGCTTACTGCTCCAGCCCAAGTCCTGACACCCAGTTTCTGACATCTTCCTCTGATACACCGGAACTAAAACGTATTCCCTCCTGCCAGTCCCCGCCTCCCGCTTTTTCTTCCAGAAGTTCTCCGCTTTCTCCAAAGCCGGAGCTGGCGGAAGTACAGAACGGGATCACGGTTTTTCCGGCAAAGTCATTCGTTTCCACAAAACTGTCTACCGGCCATGCGGCGATTCCCCACCATATGGGATATCCGATAAACACGGTTTCATATACATCCCAGTCCTCCACTTCCACAGATACCAGTTCCACATTCCGCTGCTCCTCATTCTCATGCTCCCTGCTTACCCGGCTGTCAGCATTGGTGTAATTCAGATCATCACTGGTATAGGGATTTACAGGCTCCAGTTCAAATAAGTCGGCTCCCATTTCATCAGCGATCACATTCGCCACATCTTCTGTGTGTCCGCTTGCAGAATAATAGACAACCAGTGTTTTTCCTCCCTGGGGCGCATCCTTCTTTGCGCTCTCTGATTCAATGGCAATGCTTGTACCTGTTTTTTCCAGGGCTCCTTCTGTTTCGCCACCATTTCCTCCTGTCTCAGACGCATTTGTACTCTTTTCTTCCTGTACCGCTGCAGCACCCTGGGGTTCTCTGTTTTGGTCAGACGGCGTGTCCGAATTTCCACAGCCAGACAAGATACCAATAGCCATTACTCCTGCCGTCATCGCTACAATCCATTTATTTGCTTTCATCAATCTTCCTCCTCTTATACAAAACCTTTCATCAAAATATGCTTATGCGGAAGCCAGTCACATGTTTTCCTGTCAGATTTCCCGCCTCCCGGAACAGACTTTCTAATATTCATAATCCGGAACCAAAATAGAGAGAAGTTCCTGATCATGATGATAAACAAGTTCCGGCTCCACATCCAAAAGCATGGTTGCCCCGCTTTCTCTGGTATAAGGCTCCCATTCCGGGATTTTGCCTGCCCCTGGTCTCCCTGTCCTGGCAAAGTTTATCCATGCCTGGCTTACCTGCTCTGCCAGCTCCTGCTCTTCCCCGCTGCCGCTTACACGTTGAAACACATAAGGAATCTCGGCTCCATGGTAGGAATTGCCGTAGGTAAACACATAAGCATAGACCGGAGCCGCCTTCTGATCTGCCTTGTGGGACATAATCTTTAAAAGCGGCAGACGAATGGTTGTGGTATCTACCTGTTCCGCTGTCAGTTCCGTCTTATCCGGGTACGCTTCGCGGAGTGCCGTCTCCAGTTCTTTTGTAGGCTCTATAGGAGCCGTCTCAAAAAAACCGCTCCATTCGTTTAAATTGCTGCCGATTAAAAGTGGTATATCCGCTCCCGCCTCCGCAAAGGAATCCTCTGTCACCGGGTTTGTGGGAAGGAAATCTCCATCCACCACTGGTTCCCAGTCCATAGAATAGCCGCCGCCCAGGGCTGCCGGAAGTTTCAGCTCTTCCCCTGTTTCCTGGAGGGCCTCCATGGCCGCTGTTTCCAACTCCTCTACGGGAACCGTCTGAATATCTTCAATATTATCCTCCGTAATATCCAGTCTTTTAAGGATATGTTCGGTCAGCCTTGTACTGGCCTCCTGGCTGTTGAAAATAACTCCCATGGTCTCCGTAGCGCCGCTCTGAACAATCCCCTTATGGAACAGTCCTTCCGCATAGGGAGAAGTCATCAGAGCCAGAACCTTTGCGCCGCCGCCCGACTGTCCAAATACGGTTACATTGTCAGGATCACCTCCAAACGCCTCGATATTATCCTGAATCCATTCTAGGGAATCCACGATATCCCGGATTCCTACATTGGCGGAATCCTTATATTTCTCCCCATAGGCAGACAGGTCCAGGTAGCCTAACACATTGAGCCGATGGTTCACCGAAACCACCACCACGTCCCCGCTGCGGCTTAAATTTTCACCGTCATATCCCTCCTCATTGGCAGAACCGGTGGAAAAACCGCCGCCGTGAAGCCATACCATGACCGGGCGTTTTTCTCCGTCATTTACACCGGGCGTCCAGATATTCAGATTCTGGCTGTTATTGTCTGTGCCATCCTGATTTCCTGCCTGCCCCAGACCGGAAATTGCTCCCTGGGGAGAGATGGGGCCATAGGAATCTGCTATACGTATCCCTTCCCAGGCTGTCACCTCCGCCGCAGGGACAAATCGTTCCTCCGCCTGGGCATAGGGAATACCAAGATACCGGGAGATACCATCCTCATCGGTTCCCTGTACCAGACCAGCCGTAGTCTGCACCACAGTCCCCCCGTTTTCATTTTCTTCTGAAGCCGTATTTGCTTCATCGGCAGTTTCTTCTGTAGGTTCTGCCTGCCCTCTGCTTTCCGTCTGCTGTATACTTTCCGTCTGTCCTGCGGCAGTATTGGTTTTGCCACAGGCCGTCAGGCTAAAAGCCATGGCCCCGGCCAGTGCAGCCGCAAGTATTTGTTTTCTCTTTCTCATGATTCTAACCTTCCTCTCTGCCCTATGATTCATGTTCGCCAAAGAGCCATCCCATGATCTCGCTGTCTCTGCTAAACAGTCCTGCGCCTCCGCCATGCTGATTTTTCATGCCTTTGTCTGTAAAGTAAGCCCCAGGTTTTATATCCAGCACCACGAAACGGTCTATTTCTGTTTCCGAAAGCCCTTCTGCTTCATAAAGACTGCGTATCTCCCTATATGCCCTGTCAAATGGTTCCGATCCATAATATTCGTCCGATTCCCCGGTCACAAAGTATACCGGAGTTTTGGCCCCTGCAATTGTCTGGTATCCTCCGTCCCACCGGGAGCTGCACATCAGCGCTGCCGTATAAAGTTCCGGGCGCCTGTCAAGCACCAGGGAAAGGGTTTCTCCGCCGCCGGAATACCCGCTAATATAGACCTGTTCCCTTTGAACATTGTAGTGTTCCAGAAAATACTCGGTCAGCGCAATCGTTTTTCTGGCAGATGTTTCACCCCAATCCTCCAGCTGCGGCGCAAGGATGATCATATCTTTCCGGTAATTTTGTGCTTCAAACCCAAATTCCTCTGTCCGAAGGTTCATGGCAGATCCCTGAAAGTAAAGCCCCTGATAGCCGGGAAGGGTAATGTAAAGGCTGTATGCCTTGCCGCCGTCATATCCGTCAGGAATAAAAACGCAGTAATGGATATCGCCCAGTTCATGGGAATGCAGTACGCTGTCCACCACAAAATCACGGTAATTTTCCGTACCTTCCGTTACATAGCTACTGTCTCGCTCTCCCAACTCCCCGCCTTCCTCCATTCTCTCTGTTTCCGGTATATGTTTCCCTGCCCCTGTTTCCGTTTTCTCTGTCATTTCTACTGAAATCTCACTTTTTGCCTCTTTTGCGGCATCATCTCCCCCATAGGCGCCAACACATCCTGTCAATGTCAAGAGTGTCAGACCAAACATCCATGCCTGCCACACCATATCACACCTTCTTTCGGTTTCCTATTCTTCCATCAGTTTTTCTTTTCAAAGTTTAATCATCTGATTCCACGTCTTTTTCTGCAGGAAGCGCCGCATATTCCTCTTCCGTAATCCGGTCAAACCATGTAAGGCCTGCCAGTTCCGGATTGGTATTTACCGCAATATGCCCAAAGCTGGCGTCTGCGCTGCCGCCATGCCAGTGTTTCACTCCCGGCGGGCACAAGGCCACCTCCCCCGGATAGAGAACCTGCACAGGCTCCCCCTCCATCTGATGATAGCCGATTCCGTCAGTGGCAATAAGGATCTGGCCGCCCTCATGGGTATGCCAGTTATTAATCACCCCAGGTTCAAAAACCACATAATGAAGATCCGGCGCTCCCGCGGCATTATCCGCTCCGATTAAAGATGACACATAAGCCAGGCCGCTGAACGTGTCAAATGCTGCCGCCTGTTCTGCTCGCTGAAACATAAGCATATCGTCTGGTTTCACCCTGCGTCCTGTATATTCCTGAGTCTCCAGATTGTTATACTGTTCATCCGTAACCGGCTCCTCCAAAGGCGCCGCTCCCTCCTCCGGCACATAATGGGAATCAAAAATCACGATCTGGGAAAACCAGCTGTCGGGCGCTGCCCCATGCCAGTGTTTCACTCCCGGCTCAATATCCACCACGTCTCCCGGCCTTAAGATCTGGGCCGGTTTCCCTTCTTCCTGATAGAACCCTTTGCCTCCCGTAATCAGAAGCACCATTCCCCCGTGGCTGTGCCAGCTGCTTCTGGCTCCCGGCTCAAAGGTGAGGTGGTTGGTCTGAGGGAAATGGTAGGTTTCATCATTGGCGATCATCATCTCGATATAGGCATTCCCTGTAAAGGAATCCGATTCGATCCTCTGCCCTAAAGGAAAGGGAAGTTCTGCGGAAGAAGCTGCTGCTGTTTCCAAAACCGCAGTCTCCTGGAGCAAGGCTTCCTGCGATCTTTCCTGCAATGCCAGACCCTTTGCCCAGTCTGTCACTGTTTTCGCGCTGTCTGCCACATCATTTCTGGAGATCACCAGCGCATCCTCATAAATCTGTGCTTCCGGCTCCAGCTCTGAGATGGTGTCAATGGTTCGGGACGCTCCGCTTCCCCCATGGGTGACAAAAGGAATCACGGTCTTGCCTCCGAAATCATATTCCTCCAGGAAAGAATACAGGGGCATCGGCAAGTCTCCCCACCAGTTAGGATAGCCCAGCAGAATGGTTTCGTACTGGTCTAAATTCTCTATATGCGAGGCAAGCTGGGGCCGGGCGTCTTCGTCCTGCTCGTCAGCCGCCTGATCCACCAGCGGGTCATGATCCAGAGGATAGCCGTCCACGGTCTCGATACGGAACATATCACCTCCTATGGTTTCCCGGATCAGTTCTGCCACGTACTCCGTATTGCCCATTTTTTCCCCGTCACGTACTACAATACTTGCTCCGGCCACCGCATCCACTCCCGATATGTCCACATCTTCAGGAACGGAAAAATACACGATCAGTACACCGGACTCCCCTGATGAATCACCACTTTCCAAATCTTTCCCATTTTGTACACGGTCTGTATTTTGAAGTGCGGTTTCTGCGTCCCGGCTGTTACCTGATACAGTCAATTCGTCCCCGGCACTTTCTCTTCCTTCTGTCATCTGTGCCTGTACGGCTGCCGCGTTCGGTGTGTTCCTTTCTCCTGACCCGCTACAGCCGGCAGCCGCCGAAGCAAGAGCCATGCACATCAAAAGTACTGCTGCTTTCTTCATGATACATTTTCCTTTCTTATGTTTTCGCCATATGGCCTTATTGATATCCCTTCGGGTTTTCCTTTATGGTATTACCATAACAAAATTGAGACCTCAAAAGAAGTCTCAATTGGTTCATCAGTTTATACTTAAACGTGTTATCTTAATGCCGCCCTCATACTCTTCAAATATCCGGACATCGTCCAGAACCTTTCCCAGCGTATAGACCGGAACCACGGTCCGCTCCACATTGTCACGGAAAAACAGCGCTACGGCAGCACCCTCCGGCCAGTAGGCAAGCCCCCCAAGTTCCAGCATTCTGGTACGGCTGTCTGGCTCTGCCAATGCTTTCTCCAGATTAAATGCTTTCGCAAAATCAGCGGGTTCATAGAGAGAAACCTCCAAAGGAAGCCCCTCGGCCAGCTCTTCTGAAATCTTATTATGGAACAGCACGCCGGTCAGTTCTGTTTCTCCCCTGTCCGCTGCTCCCGCCGCGCCAAATGGGATCACCGTCTTTCCCTCTAATTCCGTTTTGGTCAAAAATGCCTTCACCGCCGGCGGCAGTTCCCCATTCCACAGGCATGTCCCGATATAGACCGTGTCATACCGTTCCAGATCCTCTATGTTCCATTCCAGTTCCGGGAGGACTCCCTGGTCCTGCTCCTGCCTGACACGTTCTGTTCTCACCCTGTCATCTTCCGGGTAAACAGTGACCGTGTCCAGCCGGACGCCCTGCCCCCCTGTCATATCGCTGATCTCCCGGGCCATCTGCTCCACTTCCCCTGAAAAAGAATAATAAACCACCAGAGGCGCATCCGGCACCATTGTTCCAGAATCTTCCCCTACTGTCAGACTGCCTCCCTCCGCGGCACATCCGGATAAAAGACTCGCGACAAGAAGTAACGGCAAGAATCGGTTTCCTGGTTTCATGCCTTATGTTCCTTTCTTTTCATGTTAAAAATAAAGTTTGTCACATTTACGATCAGAATGATCATTGCCAGGTAATCCATAACAAAGAAAAAGACGGACTGCTGATCAAAAATCGCGAATTCATTCTTCATCCATAAGAACGAAAGGATCTCATGCCGGTAAAAGGCATAAATCCCATAAACGGAAACCGCCCATCCAACAGCGGAAAGCATCCGTTTTCCTT
This sequence comes from bacterium D16-56, assembly GCA_003611875.1. Lineage (GTDB taxonomy): Bacteria > Bacillota > Clostridia > Lachnospirales > Lachnospiraceae > Brotaphodocola. The sequence goes on from RAYY01000014.1 coordinate 58,394, forward strand.
CCGTCTCCCCTTTTCCGAAGGTATTGCCCATTCTTCTTTTCATTCCATCCCAGTGCATTCCCATATGAACCGCCATCAGAAGGAATCCCCAGTACGCACAGAGGATATGTACACGCCTTGCCAGGGCCCTTCCTCCGCGAATGGGTAGAAAATCAAACACATACCGCGACATGATGACACCGCTGATAAAAAGTGCTGACATGAGTGCAATTGTTAAAAAGTTCAAAGCCGTCCCAAACAAGCGTCTGGAATTGTACTTTCCTTTTCCAACGGCTCCAAACCATCTGCGGTTTAAAAGATTGTGGCACAGAACCAGCAGCACCATAACCGTTCCCGTCCCTTCATGATGTTGCTGTCCTGTGATCACATAGCCCATTTGGTTTAGCAGCAGCAAAAACAGGGCTCCGTCAACCATTCCTTTCCATGAGATTTTATTTCTGCCCATTCTCCTGCCCTCCTTTGTCTCTCTTAAAAATCCAGACTGCGCACCCAGTCCGCAATATCGTCCCCGGCCTCTGCCACATTCCGCTCACTGACCGTAAACCCGTCTGTGAGTACCTTTGCACCCGGCTCTAATTCCGTAATCGTTTCAATGGTGCCGGAAAACCGGCTGCCGTTATGGGAATTAAAGGGAATGATGGTCTTTCCCACAAAATCGTACTCGTCAAAAAAGCTGTACATCACCTGGGGCAGATCATACCACCAGGTCGGATAGCCTACAAACACCACATCGTACTGGTCAAGATTCTCAATATGATTTGTAATCTCCGGCCTTGTATCCTGCTCCTGCTCCTCTGCCGCATAATCGATGAGTTTGCCCCCATCTCCCGGATAGTCTACAGCGGTCTGAATGGAGAACAGTTCTCCGCCTGTTTCCTCCTGAATTAATTTCGCCAAATGCTGGAGCCGTCCCTCCGCCCCGCCATTTACAGTGACCACGCTGGCTGAGGACACCGCATCCACATCGCTGTTTTCAGCTACGGCAAAATATGCAATTAAAATGTTGTTTCCGCTGCCATCTCTCTGTGTAAATTCTGTATCTTCCGTATCCTGCACAGGCTGCAAAGCCGTCTGTCCGGCAGGGTACTGCACAGATTCTTCTGACCCTGTTTTTGGTAGCTGGGAATCTGCCGTTTTATTGCCGCACCCAGCCAGCACAGCAGCTGCAATCACTCCTGGCAGCAAATATCCAATCCATAAATTCTTCCCTCTCATATTCTGTCTCCTTCCTTTTTCATGTTCCATCATATGCATAAAAAATATCAGGGGCGTGCCAGCCAAAAGGCTCGTGCGCCCCAGTTACCTGCCGCAGATCATTACACTACCAGATTCACAAGCAGCCCGACAGAAAAAGCAAACACCATAACAAACGCCAGATAGATCACAAAATTCTTCATGCCCAGCACAATTTTCAATGCCCCCAGATTGGTGATCTTGGTAGACGGGCCGGTAATCATAAAGGCCGCCGCAATCCCCATACTCATCCCATCTATGAGCCACGCCTGTAGAAGCGGAATGGTTCCTCCTCCGCAGGCGTAGAGCGGAACTCCCACCGTAGCCGCCATAAGCACTCCAAATGCCTCATTTCCTCCAAAGAGGCCCGTCATCAGATTTTCAGGAACATACCGCTGAAACAGTGCAGAAAGCAGAATGCCAAACAGAAAATACGGCCCGGTCACCCGGATATTCCTCCCGATATTTTTAAGCAGGCGCAAAAACCCATTGGGATCTGTGTCGTGATTATGAGGATCATCAAAATACTCAAAACGAAAAAACGGCTTTCCCTTGCCTATCCGGCAGAGCAAAAGACCTGCCAGAATTCCGCATAAAAATGAGGAAAGCACCCGCACAGCCAGGGCGGTCACTCCTAAAGCTGTGCTGTACACGATCAGCTGCGGGTTTAGGAGAATGGAACACATCATAAAAGACGCAAGCCATTCATCCCGCATTCCGCTTCTGGAAAAGGAAGCCGCCAGGGGAATGGTTCCATACATACAAAGAGGAGAGGCGATCCCCAGCAGGCTTGCGGGGATAATTCCCACAAGCCCCATTTTGCTGCTGCTCATAGAATGAAGCAGTCCGTGAATCCGCTCCTTCAAAAAAACCGATACCAGGGAGCCGAGAACGATCCCCAACGCCCAGTACCCGAAGATCTGCCGCAGCTGTATGTCAAAATAATACCAGAGATAAACGAATTCCCTATGCAGCACGTCAATCATCACAGTTCACCAACCGATAGGTTCTGGTTCCAAGACCAATCTCTTCCCCGTGCTCCAGAACGTGAATGGCGTTCCGGGATTCCATCCGCTCAATCAGGGACGCGGTATCATCCTTTGAGGCATAGATTAGATCCACACACGCCTGGTCAAGAGCCACCGGGTCCGTGGAGGCAAGAATCCCAATATCATGCATATCTGGTTCAGACGGATTTCCATCACAGTCACAGTCAATGGACAGCCGGTTCATAACACTGATATATAAAATATTTCCGTCCAGGGCGTCCACCACGGATTTTCCCGCCTCAGCCATGCTTTCCGTAAATGGGTCCTGTTCGCCGCCCCACGGACTGGTACGGCTTGCCCCGGCTGTGTGGATCAGGCATTTCCCTTCCTGGGAGCCAAGGCCAATGGATATATTTTTGATGGCGCCGCCAAAGCCTGCCATGGCATGTCCCTTAAAATGGGAAAGCACCAGGTATCCGTCATATTCCGGGAAATGGGCGCCCACCAGATTCTCCGTAAGACGTGTTCCCCCTTCCACCGGCAATGACACGGAACCGTTCTCATCCATAACGACAAAATCAGCAATCGCCGTAAATCCATGATCCTCTGCCACCTGGTAGTGCATGGCCGTGCCGGAGCGCTGTCCGCCGTAAGCCGTATTATTCTCAACAATCGTGCCATTTACCTGACGGACCAGCTCCGCAATCAGAGCCGGGTCCAGGTAGTTGCTTGCCGGAGGCTCGCCGGTGGACAGCTTCACAGCAATCTTGTCACCGGTAAGCTCCGCGCCAAGAGCCGCGTATATATCCACCATAGCCTGAGAACTGATATCCGATGTGAAATACACAGCCGATTCCCCGCCTTTATCCTGATGTTCCAACGCCGAAAGCCCAATCACCTCGCCGCCGTTGGTCCGGACACTCTCTGCTGTAACAGTCTCCCCATTCTCCTCTGCCTCTACACTCTCCTCTGGAGCTGCTTCCGTACCCGAAACGTTTTTTGCCTCACTCACAGACTCTGACTGCATGGCTTTAGTCTGACTCACAAGAGTCTCCTGTGTCTGGCTGCCGCAGCCCGCTAATAACCCGGAAACCAGAAATACCGCCGCGCCTTTGCTTATGATTTTAAATTTCATCTCCTGTTGTCTCCCTTCTCTTAATCCCCTGCTGTCTCAAACTCCTGTCTGCGGATTCTCAAATGCCTTTTCCCAGCTTATCCGCCTCGCCTTTGTTTGTGGCCATCCCACCGTACTCCATACCATAAAGCGCCGCAAAACGCTTCATGGTATATTCTCCGGCCTCCATCATCCACTTCTCCGGTGACGCGCCCTGGAATAAAAAGTAAAGGGTCCTTCCCGAAAGCTCCCCGTATTCCATCAGGCCATAAAACCGGTCCAGTACATTCCGCACAGAGCCGCAGATATTGTGCCAGTACAGCGGGGAACCGACTACGATCACATGGGCTTCCTTCATCTTTGCGGTCACCTGGTTCAGCTGGTCGTCCTCAAAAGCCTGTCCATAACTTCCAATCCGGTACTCAGTCAGATTCAGCGTCTCATACTCCTTCCCTTTCAGAAGCGCGGCTGCCAGAGCCGCTGTATTTCCGTTCTTGTTGGGACTTCCGTTGATAAATAAAATACTCATTTCGATTTTTCCTCTCTTTCTGTCTCTGTCAAAAGATAACGAATGCCTGGTGTTAGTTCAGCCCTCTCTCTGCCAGCCAGGCTTCAATATGGTCCGCAATCTCCTGATTATTCATTTCCTGAAACATGAAATGGCTGTTGCCCGTGATTCCCTCCTGGGGCAGATCTACAACCGTACAGTCTCCGCCGTCCGCGTTATAGGCTTCGGCAAAAGCAAAGGCCGCGTCCTTTACATTTTTCCAGAACTGGGAGGAATGGATATCCTCCGGTCCGTTCTCAATGTAGTCGCCGAAGTAAACGGCAATGGGGATTTTCGCATCCAAAAGTCTCTGGTAATATTCCGAGCCGATCTCCGGAGTTCCGCCTGGCTCAATAGCTACAATCGCTGATATGTTCTCTACCGGGGTAGCCCACCCCACCCTGCTCCCCTGGGAATGGGTAATATAGATGGCCTTGTTTCCCGTCATCTCATAAACATCTTCCATCACCTGGCCCAGAGCCTGGCCGTCCATTCCCTCATCATAGGAACCGGTGTTGGGCGTCATCTGGCGGAAAAACTGATCCTGGGCCTCATCTCCCTCCGGGAACTGGGAACCCTCATACCGTTCCGGCGCCACCCGCCCGATCCTAAAATGGGTGTACCACGCCTGGTCGCCCGGCATATATTCCTTGGAATCCTCACTCCAGGTATCAATGCCGTCCGTAGTCATGGCTGCTGTGGAACCTGCTTCTCCCCGTCTGGGCTGGTCCACCAGAAACGCGCTGTGCCCTTTTTTCAGGAATATGTCCGACCAGCCCTCTCTCCCGTCAGGCGTAGTCATCCAGCCCATCCTGGACTGTCCATAGCCATGAAGATAGACAATGGGGTTTCCATTATCATTGACCGGAATCTGATAAAGCACATTGGCATGGTCTACATGGGCGGTATTCCCTGCCCTGGTGGAATCCAGCCAGTTCTGGGTCTCATCATACTCTCCCTCAACCGGCTCCGTAACCGTGCCGCCGGAAGAAAACATCCCCTGCTTTGCGATAGCCAGCGCCCCCTCCGGCGCCAAAGGCACATCCGTCTCCCCGGCTTCCTCTAAAGCTGTAGTTTCCGCTTCGGTTGTTTCCGGAGCTGTCGTTTCAGAAGACTGTGTCGTCTCTGGAGCCGCTGTCGCTGCTGTCGTGGCCGCCTGGGAACCGTTGCCCCCACAGCCGGTCATAAGGACCATCCCTGCCGCAGCCATAGCTGCCATTCTCATTAACGTTTGTTTTCTCATAGTCTTATATCCTCTCTCTTAAATTATTTGTGATACCGGAGCAGAAGGGCCGAAAATCAGCAGATTCATTATAACCACTCTCTGCCACACACAGAAGTCACTTTTTGTTACCCTGTATCAACCGAAAGGTATCTGCTTTATTGATCTGTGTTCTCTTCCCAAAACGCCACAGCCCGGTTGATCCATCCCTCTGCCACGGTTCCTTCCCCCAGGCCAAAGCCATGAGAAAGGCCGTCAAAAACTTCAATCTCCCCGGCAGTCCCATTGGCCCTGATCCCCTTGATCCGGCGCTCCATGGTTCTGTACGAAGCGATTCCGTCATTGACGCCTACACATGCATAGGTGGGAGGCTCGTTCCCATATACTTCCGACAGCCCCGTATACTGCATGATCACCGCCCCCGGAGCCGGATACTCCTTCTCCCCAAAAGCGGCCGTTCCATAGGAACCAAGCCATGCCGCCATTCTCGCCCCCGCAGAGCCTCCCCACAGGGAATACCCTTCCCTGTGAACCTGAAACTCTTCTGCGTGCTCCTGAATAAAAGCGACTGCCCTGGCCAGATCCTCACAGGCGGTCTGGGCGCCGGGGCGGTAGATCAGCGCAAAAGCGTGATACCCCTGCTTCGCCAGCTCCTGCATATGGGGAAAGCTGTCGTGCATGGCAGCCACATACATAAAACCGCCGCCTGCATTTACCACCGCAAACTTCTCACCGGGATCGCCCCGAAAGTAAAACAGCCCCGTATCCTCCTTGGAAGGATCCTTTTTCTTTTCCTCATCTGTATAAATATCATAAAAAATCTTCTCACCCCTCTGTACCCTGGCTTTCATCTCATTCACAATGGAGACCGTCCGCTCTGGATTCACATGGCTGTACCACACAAGGCGGTTTCCCGCCTCCTTAAGAGTCAACGTCCCCTCTAATCCTAAATCTACCGGAAATACCAGTCTGCCAAAGCCTTCAAATGCCGGATCATCTATCACATCCTGTATCCTTGTTTCAGGCGTAAACAGTTCCATTCCCTCCTCGCCTGCTGTTTCCAACGCCCCGCCGGACGGAAAGATTCCTTCCAGCCACTGCGCGTAATCCTCCACCCAGCCGCCGTCAGAGCCAAACCCATGGGGCCAGTTGTTCAGCACGATTCTTCCTGTGTCTATCCCCATAGTTTTGATCACCTCATACTGTTCCTCAAACTGGGTGTAAAAAGGGTCTTCCGTGCCATAGACGTAAAAGGTGGGAGGCAGTTCCCCTTTGGAAAGCCAGTCCGGGTCCATATTGCCCACGCTTAATCTTCCGTAAAAGGAATAGATCATTCCCGCTGCCGAAGTGTGGGCCGGGATGTCGTCCAGTTCATCCGGAATATAATCAGCATCCAGCTTAGTCCCATCCACCATTTCATCGTAGTGCATGAGAAATTCCCCTGCCTGGATTCCCCCGGCTGAAAAGCCCATGACCGCGATATTATCCGGGGCAATCCCGTACACGTCCGCATATTTGCGGATGAACCGGACTGCTCTGGCAACATCCAGCGCCCCTTCCTCCTGGGTGTAAGGCCGCAGCCGGTAATCCACAAGAAAGGTCTGGAATCCATATTCCCTCAAAGCCGCTGCCGTTGGCAGGGAATCCGTATAATTGCCCCGAAACTGATAAGCCCCGCCTGCCATCAGGACAACGGCCCCTTTGGGCTTCACTCCGTCCCTGACCGGAATCGCCGTCACGTAAGGCCGGAAATTCCACTCATCAAAATATCCATCCATGTCCTCTGTAAACCTGGTCACTGCCGGTACATTTCCCTCCTCCCAGAGATAGAGAGCCTGGATTTTGACAGGGTTTGGGACTGTATTCAGGACGGTTTCGTTTCCCTTAGGCTTTGGCGTCTTCTTAAGCATATCCTCTCTGGACCAGTCGCTGATACGGCCGCTTCCATAATCGTACTCCATTGGGAAATCCTCCGGTGTGACCACGGTGTCGGCTGATGTCCCTTCGCGGACTTCCCGGCTGCTCTTTATATCCTGCACCGAAATTTCACTCCTTTCTGCATTGACCGCTTCCTCCACTGTCTGGATTCCCTGTTCCAGTTCGCTGACAGAGTTGACGTCTGCTTTTCCTCTGCAGGCTGTAAAAACTGCCATGCACATACCAAGCAGCGCCGCTGCTTTTATCCGTTTCATTATAAGCCACCTGTTTCTTAATTGTTTTTATGTATTTCATCATAACAAAATCGAAACCTCCAAAGAAGTCTCGATTTGTTCATCAGTTTATACCCAAAAGTGTTATGTTGTTCTTCAGACATTGATCTTAAACCGGTATCCCACGCCCCACACCGTTTCAATCATTCTGGGACTGGCCGAATTCCGCTCCAGTTTCTGCCTCAGACGGTTGATATGTACGGTGACCGTATCCGTAGCCCCCACAGAATCCATCCCCCAGATCCGGTTAAAGAGTGTTTCTTTTGAAAAAGCAATATTCGGGTTCTGGGCCATGAGCAGAAGAAGCTCAAACTCCTTATTGGCCAATGCAATCTCTTCCTCCCCCAAAAACACCCTTCTTTCTTCCGGCAGGATTTTCAGATTTCCCATAAGCAGCTGTGTCGGCTTACGCCCCTCTTTTCGTTCCAGAAGGCGCTGGTGAATCATAATGTGGGAGCGCACTCTGGCCACCAGCTCCGCCGGGCTGAAGGGTTTTACCATATAGTCGTCCGCTCCCAGCCCCAGTCCCCGGATCTTATCTACATCTTCCCTGCGGGCCGTCACCATGATGATGGGCAGATCCTGATTCCTGCGAAGCTCCCTGCAGATCTCAAACCCGTTTTTCCCCGGAAGCATTACATCCAGGACAACCGTGCCATACTCTTCCGTCTGCGCTTTTTGGAGTCCTGTCGTCCCGTCCAGCGCAATTTCCACCTGAAAGCCCCCTGCTTCCAGATAATCCCTCTCCAGCTCCGCAATCAGTTCGTCATCCTCAATGATCAGTACTTTCTCCAAAATCAGAAGCCTCCTTCCCACTTATCTTCTGTCCCCTTTCAGCCATTGCCGGCAGCTCCATAATAATGGTAAGGCCATTCCTGTTTTCTGCCCTTACCTCCCCTTTGTGGGCCGTGATGATCTCTTTCACTACCGCAAGGCCAATGCCGCTTCCCCTGCCAGACTGGCTTCTTGCTTCATCGGTACGATAAAACATGTCAAACAGCCTTGGCAGGCACTCCTCGAAAACTCCCGGCCCGTCATCCTGAAATTCGATCCGTATTCTGTCCTGCTGTTGTTTTTTAGAAATCCGTATCCATACTTTTGACGGAATATTCGTCCGGTAACGGATGGTGTTGGTAAACAGATTATCAACAACCCGTTTCATTTCACTGCCGTCAAACAACAGCGGATACGCCCTGTCCGGGGCCTCCAGACAGATCTCCACATGGTTCTGCCCTGCCTCCTCTTTATAGGCGGACAGATACTGTTCAAAAAACACCTTCAGGTCTCCCCGCTCCATATGGTATTTGGCCTGTCCGTTTTCCAGGCGGTTATAGTCAGACAGGCTGTTCACCAGCCGTTCCAGATCCCCGGCACGTCTTTTTATGGCTTTTAAATAACGCTCCTCCTTCTGCGGGGTATCGGCGATCCCCTCGATCAGGCCGTCCACATATCCTCCTATGGAAGTAAGAGGCGTCCTTAAATCATGAGAGACCCCATTGATCATCTCCTTGCGCCGGTTCTCATTTTCCACCCGCTGTCTTACCGACTCTTTCAGATAGGCTCTCATCTTCTCAAAATCCTGGCACACCTGGTAGAATTCATCGTTTTTATGGTAATCAATCTCTACATCCAGATTGCCTTCCCGAATCTGCCTGGTTCCCTGGCTCAATTTTTTCAAAGGCACCAGGACGCTTTTTGACACCCACCAGGACAAAATCCCATTGACCATCATGGTTATCCCCAAAAAGACAGCCAAAAGAATCCCTACATATTTTACTATGTAAGTTTGAAAATAGGACTCTACCTGACATCTCTCCCGGCCGTTGTTGATGGCGATAATGGAAAATTCTTTTTCCTCGTGGACAAAGGTATTTTTGAGTACGGAGGCATGGTCCAGGCTGGCAGTCAGGCTTTTGGCTGTAAAAAGAGCATCTCCTGCCGTCTTTACGGCGATTTCCATGTCCCTGTCCGAAATATTTGAGTAAAGGACGGTTCCGTTTTTACTTACCTGAAAATAATACCCCATCTTTGTCAGCTTCTTTTCCAGATAATACATGGTGTCGCTTTGACGTATCTCCCCCGCCGCCCTGTCCCGTTCTGCCCGGTCTCCCCAGTTGATTTCCCAAAGTTCCTTCTGATAGGTATAGATCAAGCTCTGGGCAGACCGGATTCCGTTTTCATCCTGGTACATGGCTTCAATGGAATGCCAGTAGTTTCCTATAAGGCTGCACCTTCCCAAAAGCACTGCCGCCATGGTGACGGCAAGGGGAATCACCAACATCAGGATATTGGACAGCCTGATTTTGTTTTTTATTGTCATTTTGTTCTCTCTGTTCTCCTGTTTACCCTTTCCTCCTGCCCACAGACAGATATGCTTTCTATCAATAGTCCACAGAAAAGTGCCAGGTGCAGGGCTCATCCCCACACCCGGCACCCATGACAGCTTCACAAGAATGGTACTCGGAATCTGTTCTTTTCCATCCTATCAGGAATTCCTAACAAACCAATAACAAAAGTCTAAACAATCAGGAAATTTTTCTCCTGCCCTCCATCGGCCGTGAATCCTTCTTCCGTTGCATATGCGCACAAACTCCTGGGCAGCTTTCACGGCCTGGTGCAGAGCCCCTGTTTCCTACAGCCCGTTTTCGGCAAGCCAGCTGCGGATCTGTTCATCTGTCAGAGAATTCGCTGTAAGACCGGTTCCCACAGTTCCATTCCCCACAGAAGCCCTGACTCCTGCCATGCTTTCCTCAATCCCGCTGCCCCCGCTGGTACAGAAGGGAAGGATGGTCTTGCCTGACAAGTCATAGGACTCCAAAAATGTGTTGACCACCATAGGGGTCGTATGCCACCAGATAGGGAAACCCACAAGTATGATGTCGTAATCATTCATATTTTCCACATGGGAAGCCACCGCCGGCCTTGCGTTCTGATCCAGTTCTCTCCTTGCCTGATCCACCGTGCTCTGATAACCTGACGGGTAAGCCACTGCCGGCCTGATCTCAAACAAATCTCCTCCGGTCACGGAATGAATCTTCTCTGCCGCTTCCTTTGTTGTCCCTGTCTTGGAAAAATAAGCGGTCAGAACTTTCTTTCCGGCTGTCCCCGGCTGCTGCGCCTGAGCACGTGTTCCGCCGTATCCGGCAGTTACCGCCATAGTCTGTACCGCACCGTTGACAGTCCATGCCCCGTCCCCATTCACCGTATACCCGTCCGGCGTAGTGGTTCCCGCGTACATCCATCCTTCCCTGTCAAAAGCGTAGCATTCTGCAATTCCGTCCTTGTTCCCGTCCAGCCACTGCCACTCCACCGCCGATGTAGGAGTCCCGTAGTACTGCCCGTTTCCCAGATCATACCACCATCTGGAGCTGTTTGCTCCCTGCCCTGTTGTCCATCCCGCCGCAAAAGCAGTGGACGCCATACCAATTGTCAGCACACAAATTGCCAGTACCAGTTTCCAAATCCGTTTCATTCTGCCATGCCTCCTGTACTTTCTGTTTTTCTGTTTTTAGGTACATAGCGCAGCCAGAGGCCGCCCCCTTCTATCTGCTTTCCTTCTTTCAATTCAAAAGAAACCGCTTTTCCTCCCCTTTACCAGTTTTTCTTTTCCTTAGAACTGTCATGCTGTTTTTTTCTTTCTTCCACCATTTTTACAAACCACTCCACCATCCCCGGATCATAATGGGAAAAGAAAGAACTGGTCTTTGTATCCAGCGCCCCGATCCTCGCCATATCCTCATCAGTCAGCACAAAGTCAAATACATTGAGATTCTGCTCCATCCTGTCTTTGTGAACAGATTTGGGGAGTACGACAATCCCTCTCTGAATATTCCACCGCAGCATCACCTGTGCTGTAGTCTTTCCATATTTTCCGCCGATCTCAGCCAAAACAGGATTCTCAAACAAGCCTCCCCTTCCCTCTCCGAAAGGCGCCCATGCCTCGGCCTGAACCCCATATTTATCCATCCACTGCTTTGCCTCTGTCTGCTGGTTCAGCACATGGGTCTCTACCTGGTTCACCATAGGCGGAATCTCTGTGAAAGAAGCAATATCGACCAGACGGTCCGGATAGAAGTTGGAAACGCCGATGGCCCGCAGCCTGCCCTCCTTATACAGATCTTCCAGAGCCCGGTATGCCCCGTAGTAATCATTAAAAGGCTGGTGCAGCAGCATAAGATCTATGTAATCTACCTGAAGTTTTCTCATGGATTCAAGAACAGACGCTTTCGCCGCTTCATAGCCGTAATGTTCCACCCATACCTTACTGGTCAGGAAGATGTCCTCTCTGGGAATCCCGGATTTCTTTATGGCGCTCCCCACCTCTTCCTCATTAAAATAGCTCTGCGCCGTATCAATGGAACGATACCCTGCCTGAAGGGCGTCCAGAACACACCGCTCACAGTCCTCTTTTGTCACCTGATACACACCATAACCCAAAATCGGCATTTTTACGCCGTTTCTCAATGTTACATATTCCATTTGCCTTCCTCCTCGTTTCAAGGTAACGGCACGCGCCGCTTTGCGGCACCTGCCAAGTCGTCGGAAGGCATCCGAAAAATGCTTCGCATTTGCCTTCCTCCTACCTTTATTTCTGTGCATTCACTGCCGGAACCATCGTCTCATACTGCTTCAGCTTCTCCGGGGTGCTGGTATAATAGTGCTTTTCCTGATCCAGGCCCTCAATCTCCGCCATCTCCTCCCTAGTCAACGCAAAGTCGAACAGATCCAGATTGGCCTTAATATGATCCGGATTCTTGGAACCAGGAATGATGATATTTCCCGCCTGCACATGCCAGCGCAGAATGATCTGAGCGTTGGTCTTTTTATATTTTTCTGCCAGGCTGGTAAATACCGGCTCCTCAAGGAGCGCCTTATCCCCATGCCCCAGAGGATACCATGCCTGAATGGCCATGTCTGCCTTGGAAAGAAGCTTTTTAAGTTCTTTCGCCTGGGCATAAGGATGTACCTCTGTCTGCAGAACGGCTGGTTTGATCTCGCAGGCGTCAATAATCTCCTCAATCTGAGCCTCGGTAAAGTTGGACAAACCGATGGCCTTTACCTTTCCCTCCTTGTATGCTTTCTCCAGCAGACGATAACCGGTCAGGTAGCAGCCTGCCGGCTGATGAAGAAGCATCAGGTCAATATAGTCCGTGCCCAGGCGTTCTAAGGTATCGTCCACAGCATTTTCATCGCTGTAAAACGTGGGCCACAGCTTGGTCTCCAGAAAGATTTCCTGCCTGGCCAGGCCGGATTTTTTCATGGCCCGGCCTACGGCCTTCTCATTGACATAGGCGTTGGCCGTGTCGATGAGACGGTATCCGCATCCAAGAGCGCTTAAGCAGGAAGCTTCCGCCTCGTCAGGAGACAAAAGAAAGGTGCCAATCCCTGCCACAGGCATTTTTACTCCATTATTTAAAGTTATGTAATCCATCAGCGATTCCTCCAATCATCTTTTTATTTAGCGCTGTGGCCGCCGAATACGTCAAACTCCATGGTATCCAGTCTGGAATCAATCATGGCAATCTCTTCCCGCGTCAGAACCACATTGCCTGCCTCAAAGTTCTCTCTCAGTCTTTCTATCTTGCGGGAACCCGGAATCGGAACGATGTAAGGCTTCTTGTTGATCATCCACGCAAGAGACAGCTGGCCCATGGTGGCCTTTTTTTCTTCCGCCATGTTTGTCAGCATATTCAAAAGCTCCTTCGCCTTTTCGTAACCTTCTTCGGTGTACTGAGGCATAGCCGCCCGGTAATCCTGGCTCCCCTCAAATTTTGTGGCAGGCGTGTACTTCCCCGTCAGGAATCCGTTCGCCATGGGAGAAAAAGCCACATAGGCAACATCCAGTTCCTCGCAGACGGGAAAAATCGTCTCATGCCATCTTGCCATCATGGAGTATCTGTTTTCAATGGCTGTAACGGGACACACGGCATGAGCCCTGCGGAGATATTCCTCTGTAGTCTCCGAAATTCCCCAATAGCGGATCTTTCCCTCTTTGATCAGCAGACCCATGGTCTCGGCCACTGCTTCCGGCTCCACTTTGGGATCGATCCGGTGCTGATAATACAGGTCTATATAATCCGTTCCCAGCTTCCTAAGGCTTTCCTCCACACTTTTTCTTATGGTTTCCGGGCTGCTGTCCAGTCTTAAGGAACGGTCCTGATTATGCTTTACACCCATCTTTGTGGCAATCACCACCTTGTCCCGAATGCCTTTGACCGCCTCGCCCACAAGCTCTTCATTGCAGGAAACCGTGCCGTCAGGGCTGACTCCGGTGTAAGCCTCGGCTGTGTCCAAAAAATCATATCCCATCTCACATGCCTCTCTCAAGGTCTTTACTGCAGCGCTTTTCTCCGTAGGATCTCCTGACGCATGGCTGAATCCCATGCATCCCAGGCCAACGGGATTGACACGCAGCTGGCTGGCTCCCAGTGTTCTCTTTTCCATTTTTATCATCCGCCTTTCCTTAAAATCCCAGGCCTCTCAGCCGGGAAAAATCTTAATCAACTTTATTTGTTTGATACCATCTAAAAATCAGACCGGCTGCTAAACTCCCGCCACTTATCATACTCATTCTTACGGTTATCCAAAACTGCGCCTGCCACCTTCACCGCATCCCTTCCTAACAGCAGCCGCAGCGGCGTATCCTCAGCCTCTATGGCCTCTATGATCAGTCCGGCGCCCTTGTCCGGGTCCCCCGGCTGGGTTCCGTGGGTCTTATCATTCTCAATCCGTCTGGTTCCCGCCGTCTCCCCGTAATCGCCGATGGCGGTCTTTGACTGGGTAAGGGAGCGTCCGGCAAAATCCGTGCGGAAAGCTCCCGGTTCTACAATCATAACCTTAATCCCCAGAGGCGCCGTCTCCAGGTAAAGTCCCTCTGTCATTCCCTCCAGCGCGCATTTAGAAGCCGCGTAATAACCGGACCCAGGCGCCGTGCGGAGGGCGGCAATGGACGAAATATTAATGACGGCCCCGCTTTTTTTCGCCCTCATATCCGGAAGCACGGCTTTGATCAGGTTCACGGGCCCCCAGAAATTGGTGTCAAACAGACGCCTGGCATCCTCCGGATCGCCCTCCTCAACCGCTGCCCGGTATCCATAGCCCGCATTATTGACCAGCACGTCAATCCCGCCAAACCTCTCTTTTGCCGCCTTAACCGCCTCCGCGACCGAACAAAGATCCGTCACGTCAAGGCGGACGGTCAGGGCCGTCTGCGGAAAGTCCTTCTCAAACTCCTCCAGTTTCTTTGTATCCCTTGCTGTTACCACCACGTTATCGCCTTTTTGCAGCGCCGCTTTGGCAAGACTTCTCCCAAGACCGGTGGAACAGCCTGTAATCAGCCATGTTTTCATTGATTGTTCTCCCCTTTCTAACGGTGGAAGCTGGTAAAGATCGTCTGTTCTTTCTGGGGAAGGCCCAATTTTTCCTTGCCCATCCGGATACTCTTCATGAGAAACGCCATATTGCGTCCCAGCGTCCGCATGGTCTGCATGCCCTCCTCGTCCTTTAAAACCTCCTCCGGAGTCCCGCCATGCACCATATTCCAGTACTGGCTGCTCGCCACCGGCATGCCGCACATGGTAAAGTATTTATTCAGCATGTCAAAAGTGGCCGTATTGCCTCCACGCCGACAGGATACCACCGCCGCGCCTACTTTCATGGTCTTGTCAATATTCAGGGTGCTGAAGAACAGACGGTCCATAAAAGATACGGCCCCGCCTGCCGGAGAAGCGAAATAAACCGGGGAGCCGATGACAAAGGCGTCCGCTTCCGCCAGCTTGGGGGCAATCTCGTTGACGATATCGTTAAATACGCACTTGCCTCCCTGCTCCCCCTCACTGTGGCATTTCCGGCAGGCAATACAGCCCCGGATGTCTTTATTCCCCACATGGACGATCTCCGCCTCAATCCCCTCTGCCTCCAAGGTCTTCGCCAGCTCCGTCAGCGCCGTGTAAGTACATCCATTTCTCCTTGGGCTTCCGTTTACAAGTAATGCTTTCATAATTAAATTCCTCCTCTTTTTCATCTGTCTTTATTATAAAGGATACTTATGATCCGCAGAAGTCACCATTCGTTATCCAGTATATACCTTGCGGTATAAACCACGGGGCTCCTATTGCGGCAATCATGCGAAAACAGCCGTTTTTCAGCAGTCCTCCCCATAACACTCCTGGAATATTCTAAGGATTTCCTCTTGTGTCAATCTTGTGCAGCTTCCGGAAACCATGGCACTGGAATCGGCAATGGCTCTTAAGTCCGTATTCTCATCAACTCCCAATTCCCTCAAGTCTGTCGGCAACCCAATCTCCCGGATAAAATCCGCCAGCCCGTCAATTCCGGCACAGGCAATTTCTTCCTCCGTCTTTTCCCCAGGCGTAATCCCCCACACTTCCACAGCGAACCGCTTAAACTTCGCCAGCCCGCTCGTATAAATGTGGCGGCAGTACACAGGCAGCAGCACCGCCAGCCCGGCGCCGTGACTGCATCCCGTGTACGCCTCAAGCTGATACGCCATCTGACGGCACTGGAAATGGTCGGGCTTTCCCAGTCTGATGATTCGGTTTTCCGCCATTGCCCCAGCCCACATCAGATTGCCTCTGGCCGTATAGTCCTCCGGATTCCTGACTGCTCTGCGAAGACTGCGGATCACGTTTTTCATAAGAGCCACGGCAAGGTCGTCCGAAACATTGTCCTCATCCGGCCCACCAAGATAGCTCTCCATGATATGGGAAAGGACGGCAAATCCGTTGCATATCATCTGGAATTGGGGAATGCTGTAAGTATAAACCGGGTCCATGAGGGCGAACTTCGGATTACATTTAGGATAGTCCCGCCCGGTCTTCACCATCAACGCTTCATTGGTAATGACTGATCTTCCATTGCATTCGCTTCCACTTCCCGCCGCCGTAGCCACCACCCCAAGAGGCAAAGGCTCAAAGTCAAAGATTCCGGGCCTTGCCCAGAAGTTTTCCCATAGGTTCCCCTCATACCGGACAGTCATGGAGATTGCTTTGCAGCAGTCCATCACCGAACCGCCGCCGACAGCAAGGATCAGCCCCACATGATGTTTTCTGGCAACTTCCGCTCCTTCCAGGACTTTGGCATAGGTGACATTGGCCATTATGCCTGGAAACTCCACAATCTCTTTTCCCGCCCCATTTAAAATGGCAGTCACTTCATCATAGACCCCGTTCTTTTTGACCGAACCGCCTCCATAGGCAAGCATGACCGTATCCCCGTATCCCTTTGTGAGACAGGCCAGGTATTCTTTCACACAGCCTCTCCCGAAAAATACCTTTGTCCCGTTTTCAAAAATAAAATTGTTCACCCTTCACCATTCCTTCCTGTTATTGCGTCCCCATTACCTATGTATCAATTATAAATAAGGCGGACCCTGAGGAGAAGTCTCCCTTTGTTCATCAGCTGATACCCAATGGTTATAACTTGATTCAGAAAATCCGGACAAAAAAAGAACCAAAATACCTTTCGGTATTCGGTTCCTTTCCTGATCATTTTTTATTTGCTTAATCCATTCCCCCTGCATTCAGCTCAGAGATGAATGCCTCCGTTCCCGGCCGTACTGTAAAGCAGACACAAATTACTGTACCGCCGCCTTCACTGCCTCCAGAAACTGTTTCACAATCCCGGAAGGCTGGGGAGCATGGAGCAGGCCGAAGGGAATGCTGTGTTCCCAGTCCACCGGGATCACCTTCAAAAGCGGATGTACGCTGGCCCATCCCGGTATGGCAAGCAGAACGTCATTGCTGTTCTCACATCGGTTAAAAGCCTCCATACTGTAAAAATCAAAGTCCACAATATGGATCCGGCTGTGGTTCTGCCAGATGTCGTCCCGAAGCCGGTCCACATAATGGCTCCAATCCCGGCGCATAAGCATCAGGTTTTCCCCATACAGGTCTTCCGGCTTAAGCCTGTCCTTTTCCGCAAGCCTGTGGTGAATGGAAACCGCGCAGCAAAAGGGCTCACGGGACAGCTCCAATCCCGCGCAGCGCCGCAGCTCCAGCATGGTTTCGTCAAAAATCCCTCCCACCACATCAATGTTCTTTCCTAAATTTCCCAGGATCTCCCTGGCGTTTTCCGGCGTATTCTCAAACGGAATGATCTGGAATTTCATGTCCGGACAATGGGTCTGTATCTTAGGCCACAGCTGCATAAGAAGCTGGGCCGGCGTCATGGGGGAACTGCCGATCCGGATCACCTTGGTATCCTCCTGCATGGCGTTCTTCGCTCTTGTGACAGAATCCCGGCAATACTGAATCACATATTTCGTATCCTGATACAAGGATTTTCCTGCTTTTGTCAAAATCAGCCCCCTGTGAGTCCTCTCAAATAATTTGACGCCAAGAGAGGCCTCCAGAAGGTTGATCTGTTTGATGACCGCAGTAGGGGTAATATAGGATTCCTCGGCAGCTTTGTTAAAGCTGCCTGCGTCCGCCACATGGAGAAATGTGTCCAGCTGTGGATTATACATAAGGCAGGCACTCCTTTGCATTCTTGATCTTTCAGCAGTATTAATAAGAAACAGTTTACCAGATATTCCTAACAAATGTCTAACAATTTGATAAACTATTTCTAAACTCCGAAAATTTTTCACCCCCTATGCTGATTGTTTGCCTCCACAATCTCCGTCAGGCGGATGAATTCGTTATGATAACGTTTGTCCGGATTCTTTTCCGGAATGGTCAGCCGGATAGCATTCTTTGGACAGTGGTGGATACATGCCATGCATACCTGGCAGTTTTCTCCCGTATTCACAGCTTTCTGATTCTCCACACGGATACAGCCCCCGGGACAGACTCTGGTACAGACCCCGCAGCCGATACAATCCCCGGTCACCTCATAAAGATTTTTCCAGAGTTTTTCCGGTTCTCCTGCTGTTCTCTCTATAAAAGCCCTGTGCCATCCCCGGTCCTCCTCCGTTGCCGGCTGTATCAAGCGCTTCCTGGCGGCAATATCCCTCCGGATGGCCTCTATGTGTTCCTCCACCTTCTTCTCCGGATTGATGGCCAGCTGCTCCTCCATGTCAAACCCCGGCAGATAATTATCCACCATCATAATGGTGTTGATATAATCCGCTTGTCTTTGGCAGGAATCCAAAAACTCTTTGGCAAGCTCCGCCCCTCCCCCATGCCTCTTTCCATAAGTCAATACCAAGTAAAAATACTCCGTCCGAAACACGGCCCTCCTCAAAAATTCCTTCACCATGGCAGGCATCTCATGGCCGTACAGGGGGCAGACCACCCCAATGGTATCCCCTTCAAAAACCAGTTCCTCCTCATGGATTGCCTGGGGAATACTGATTCGTTTTTCCTCTAACTGCTTTGCCACATACAGGCTGTTGCCTGTACCCGTAAAATAAAATACCATATCCTTCTCCCTCCTATATCTGTCAATAAATTCTCACGCCCCAAAGCCCCTTTGCTATTGAAAATCTTGTCCCTTTCTGCTATGATCATAACTGATACTTTGATTCGTTGCTCTCATACCATTTTCCTTTGCCTCTGTTGGTATTATAACGGATATTTCCAATAAAGTACAATGTCGATAAGGAATACAATTATAAATTCTATTTATACTGAAAGGACCTGCCATGATCGAACTCTATGAACTTCGGCAGTTCCTGGCCTTCGCAAAGGCCGGAACACTGTCGGAAGCCTCCGAAACGCTCCATCTCTCCCAACCCGCCTTAAGCCGCAATATGAAAAAGCTGGAGGAAGATTTGGGCATCGCCCTCTTTCTGCGCCAGAAAAACAGGCTGGAACTGAATGAAAACGGAATGTATGTGCTGGAGCTTACAAAGAAACTTCTGGAAGACGCGGATCTGCTGGTGGCAAAGGCCAGAGACTATGACAGAAGGAACCGCACCATCACTCTGGGTCTGTGCGCTCCCGCCCCGGCCTGGCTCCTTACACCGCTGATCTCCAACCTTTATCCCCATATGACCCTGCAGACCGAACTGAAGGACGAAGAGCGGCTGTTAAAAGACCTGGAAAATCACGTGTACCATCTGGCAGTGGTCCATAGACAGCCTAAGGACGGCCTCTATTATGTAAAAGAATGCGGCAGGGAGAAGCTCTCCTTCTCCCTGCCCAAAGGCCACAAGTACGCCAGGCGAAAGAGCCTGTCCTTTCAGGAGATGAACGGAGAAAATATGCTCCTCATGTCTGACATCGGTTTCTGGGACCTTCTCCACAGGGAAAAAATGCCGGATTCCCGTTTTCTCACCCAGTATGACCGTTTCAGTTTCAACGAACTGGTGGAGTCTTCCACCCTGCCTTCCTTTATCACGGATCTCTCGGAAAAATACATTGAAACAGCCTCCGGCCGTGTGACAGTCCCCATCTCAGACGAGGAGGCATCCGTGACCTATTATCTTGTGTGCAGGAATGATAAAAAGAAAGAATTCTCGGCGCTGTTCGCCTCGCTGTAGGATTTACTCCGGCAATTTTCTCATTCCTCTTCAAACCTGCATTTTGTCGTTGCCATTCTCTCCAGGGACTCCGCCGTCACCTGATAGAACGGCCTGTGTTTGTTGACGCCGGCAATCTGTTCCATCTCCTCCTTCAGGAGCGCGAAATCAAACAGATTCCCGTTTTCCTCTATATGTTCCTTAGACCTGCTGCCCGGAACCGCTCCCAGTCCCATCTGAATATGCCACCGCAGGATAATCTGGGCCGGCGACTTTTTGTACTTGTCAGCCAGCGCCAGAAACACCGGGTCCCCAAGCATATCCGCGTTGCCATGCCCTAAGGGAAACCAGGACTGCAGCACAATGCCGTTTTCGTCAAGAAAAGGCTTCACCTGCTCCGCCGGATAGTACGGGTGGCATTCCGCCTGCATGACCATGGGCCTTACCTCACACTGTTCCAGGATTTCTTCTATCTTTTCCACAGGAAAGTTTGACAGGCCGATGGCTCTCAATTTGCCCTCCCTGTAAGCTTTCTCCAGCATTTTGTAGGCATACCCGTAGTTGTTCACCGGATGGTGCAGGATCATCAGGTCAATATAATCCACCTGGAGTCTCTTTAGTGTGTCGTCAATGGCATGATCATTCTCATACAACGTCGGTCCCAGTTTCGTCTCCAGAAAATATTCCTCCCGTTTCCGTCCCGATCTCTTTAAGCCCTCCCCCACTTCCGCCTCGTTGCCGTAGCGGTTGGCCGTATCAATCAGGTCATAACCGTGGTTTAAGGCAAACGCCACATTCTCCACAATCTGGCTGCCGGTCTGGCCAATGGTCCCAAAGCCCAGCCGGGGCATTGTGACCCCGTTGTTTAAAACAATGCCTGTATCAGTCATGGATCTTCCTCCCATTGCACATACGGACAAACTCCGGATCAAAATGTTTCACCGCCGTACCCACATATCCCATGTCCAGAGAAGAGATTCGCTCCATCTCCTCTTTACTCAAGGTAAAATCCCAGATGTCGAAGTTCTCCTCTATGCGCTCCTTATGGGTGGACTTGGGGATGACCACCACGCCTCTCTGCACATTCCACCGCAGGATTACCTGTCCTATGGTCTTCCCATGTGTTGCCGCGATTTCTTTTAACATCTCATTTTCAAAGGGCTTATAGCGCCCTCCCCCAAGAGGCGCCCAGGCTTCCGGCACCACGTCATAGTAAGCCATGGTCTCCAAAGCCTTCTCCTGGGTGTAATAAGGGTGCAGCTCCACCTGGTTGACCATGGGCCTGATCTTCACGGTCTCGCAGAAGTTGGTCAGCACGTGGGGATAAAAATTGGACACTCCAATAGCCTTTAATTTGCCCTCCCTGTAAGCATCCTCCATGGCCCTCCAGGCGCTGAAATAATCCTTCATGGCCTGGTGCAGAAGATAGAGATCTAAGTATTCCAGCCCTGACTTTTCCAAAGAAGCTTCAATAGCCCTTTTGGCCGTCTCATAATTTTCCATATCCTGCACCCACATCTTGGAAGTAATAAAGAGCTCTTCCCTGGTACAGATTCCTTCCGCGATAGCATCACGGACCGCTTCTCCCACGGCGTCCTCGTTGGTGTAGGAGGCCGCCGTGTCAATCAGGCGGTATCCGGCACGGATGGCATCCAGCACCGAACTCCTGCATTCCTCCTTATCCCGCACCTGAAACACACCGAACCCTTCCATAGGCATTTTTACTTTATTCGTTAATGTGACAAATTCCATTCCTATTCCCCTCTCTTTTTGTTATTTTCTGTATGGGCATGATTATAAAGCACATTTTCCCTAAAGTACAATGCCCTTTCTGCAATCTGCTATCATTTTAATTTATAGCGGCACATTTCTATGAATCCTGACTGCCCGCGGAAACCAGCCATCTGTCCCCCAGTCATATACACTTCCAGAGAAAAGGTGCCTGCATACTGCTCACAAGAAACGTCCGGATACAGTTAACATCATAACATCTACTTGTCACTCTCAATCCCTGCCACGACAAACCTCCCATCCCGTTCCTGATAGCTGCAGGTAACCAGGAGCACCATTGCAGAATCCTCCTCAAACTCAATACCTGTCTCATAGAACCCAGCTTCCTTAAGCCGTTTAAAAAAATCCTCTTTTTCAGCTTTCGTCTCCGGTTTCCGTTGATAAAACAGCCCTTCCGGATCCGTCCAATCCTCTTCTTTGGCATACAAAACCGAAAAAATCCGGAATCTTCTATGTTCCCACAAACTGTCAAGGCAGATAACCGGATGATTCTCCCAATAGCTTTTCTCCCGGTACTTTAACAAATCCGCAAACATGCTTCCATTACGCATATTATGGCCATACAAAAATACACACCCTTCCCCTCCCAAATCAAAACCGGAGCCTGCCGCAAACGGCGTTCCTCCATATGATTTTTCTCTCTCGAAATTTCTGTGGAGATAATATTCCGGATCATCCGGCGTCCACATGACCGGATAGTCAATTCCTGTCCCGTCAATGGAAACCCAGCCTGCCAAATCCCCGTTTTTTTCCCAAAGCCCCTTATACTCCGGCAGCATGTCCTTTTCCCCACGGAATGCATATTCCATCACTTCTGTTTCGTCCCGTACTGTTTTCACCTCCTCCGCCAGTCTGAGAAACTGGATCTGCTCCTCTCTTAAATCCCAAATCCTTTTCCAAAAAATACCGGTGACTCCCACTATGGCAAATAAAAAACACATGAACAAACCGCGTTCCAACTTTTCAAACATACATCCTCCCTGTCCTCACTGGCAGCCAGTCAACCCACACACAGCAACGAACCACATAACCATAGGAGTATACCTTATGGCCCAAAGCGCCCCTTCTCCGAAGAAATCTGTAATGCAGTGCGCCCTTTGGGTATGGCTGTCTGGTTTGTTGCCCCATGTGAATAAAAGCCAGAAGGCAGAACTGTCAAATCTCCCCTCCGGCCTTATCTCATGCACTCTGTCATAAGGAATTTCTACTGTTTACTTTACATTTCCCAGCGTTTTGGAATTCTCATTTTCAAACGGGACTTCCGACAGCTCTGCAACTCCATTTTCGCTTCTGAAGTAAACCACACCCATCAATTCCCGTTCCTGATTCTCCTTAGCAAAAACAGTCTCTACAGCTATCGTCTCAGATACAGATATTGAATCTGCCCCTAATGCAATCATACTTCCTGCTGCCAGCATAGAAATAACCGCTAACTCTAACATGGTTCTAACAAATGCGTAAACAATCGCTAAACTCATCTTACTGTTTTCTTACCATCGCTTTCCCATAACAGCCAGGAAAAATACACAAACCTCCCATATATCCATCTGCAGATTCTGTTCTCTGTCAAATACGATTCCTCAGCCAATTCCGGATTATCCTTCCGCCATCTGGTCTGCTCCAAAAATTCCCCCACATCTTTATAGACATCCAAAGACATTCTTGCTCTCTCCAGTTCTTTGGCACATGGATCGTCAATCTCTACAGCAAATTCCCTCCACAAAATTTCCACAAGTTCCTGATCTGAAATATCCCACTCCTTACCAGTCATCCGTAAATAAATCCTCCACCCTCTCTATTTTTCCCCCATCTCCACCTCCGCGGCTTGATTCATGCCCTTTACTCTCCTGTATCAGTTCCGTTCTATCCAAGCCACTTTGTTCCCTTTGGAATCCCATTTCCACACTTTCCCGCGATTTCACCCTATCCGTTTCCTTACTCCCATCCCTTGCCAGCTTCTGCTCCTCACTTTGGTTCTGCGGTTTTTTTCGTCTGTCCGAATCCTCTGTTACTCTTCCCCCTTTTCCCTTTAGAAAAACTCCCTCTGATTCACCAGGAACCTCTGAAAAAGCCTCCCCGCCCTTTCGTTTTCCCTCTCCTTCCCCAGAGTTTCCTTCTCCGTTTTCAGCCTCCAACTCCCTCTTCCGCCACTCCGGCACATGGCTCTCCGTCTTCTCCAACACCAGATTTTTCGCCACCGGGTGCCTGGAATAATCAAATTTTCTCACCTTCAACACCTTCTGCCCCCTGATAATCACAAGAGCCTGATCCAAAGGAAACCGAAGCACCTCATCCGGCAGAAGCAGCATGCGCTTCCCAACGGAACTGGTCTCCGAATAATCCGGTACATAGTCGCTCATACGCATGGAGCTTAAATTCTTCCGTATAGAAGCCACCCCCACAGTCACTTCCCCCGACCGATTGCTGAAATACGTTGCCGTAGTCATGTCATTACACCCTAAAAACAATGACGTATCGCACCCGCCCAGAATCTCCTCCCACTGCCCATCCGGATACCGATTCTGTAACTGAGGGATATTCTGATACATAATACTCATTCCCAGATCCCGGCTCCTGGCCGTAGCCAGCTTTTTCTTAAAATCCGGCACCACCCCAATGTTGGGGAATTCATCTAAAATAAAATGAACCGGAACCGGCAGCTTACGGCTCTCCTGCCGGTCCGCAAACCGCACCAGCTTGATACACAAGAACGACACAAACAACGTTGCCAGCACATCATAAGTAGAATCCTGATCCGAAGTAATACAAAAATAAGCACACCGTTCCTTCCCCGGAAGGGTCAAATCAAATTCCCGGTAACTGGTAATCTTCTGCACCTTCTCATTCTGCATGATCTGCAGCCGGGTTCCCAGCCCCAGCACCGCATTCCCCTTCACCTTATCCGCCTTAGAAAATAACCGGTACGGCCCCTTAGCCGGATGACTAGTGGGCAGATTATCAAAAATCCCATCCAGCGCCTCCAGGCTCTGATTGATCAGCAGCTTATACGCCTCCGCAAAGCTCTTATCCTTCTCCTCATACTCATGATACACATACAGACAGAGCGCCTTTAACAAATCCATCTCCGTGTTGTCATAAAAATGGTCAAACTTGTCCGTAGTATTGCGAATCACCACGTCCACAAAGGTATCAATCAGCCCGCCCCCGTCAATCTCCCCCAGACAATCCCAGGCGTCCGAATTGTCCAGGTTAATCAGGTTCCACTGCCGCACTGTGTACCTCTGGTCTTTCAAGTACGTCGCCGTATCCTCATACAGCTCCGACTTGGGATCAGTCACAAACATACTCTCCCCACGTTTCACACACTGGAGAATCATATTCCGGGCAAATGCCCTGGACTTCATGGAACCCTGGGAGCCGCACACAGCGATATTTCGGTTCAGCCTGGAATCTCTGGGAAGACTTAATACATGTCCGGTCTTCAAATCCTGCCCCAAAATAATCCCGTCCACCTGCCTCACATCCCTATCCTCACGGAGTACGACCTTCCGCTCCGAGTCCTTCATGTATCCCGCCGTCCCATAGGTTCCCAGGCTCGAATAGCTGAAATTCCGTTCTTCATCCGTTCCCGCAAGTCCTCCTTTCTCACTCCGAAACAGAATCAATCCCGCAAAGACCAGGAGCAGAAGCAACGCCAGAAACGTACATTTCCATCCCGTCACGGAAAACAATGCCCCAAACAGACACCGAAGCGGATTCAGACTCACATTGCCTGCGTCCGTTAAAATCTGCTTAAAGATTCCCCCTGCATACAGCGCCAGCAAAAACAATGCCCCAAGCCCAATTACCAGCTTTTTTCTCTCTGGCAATTCCTCTCTCTCCTGGTTTTCATGTTCTCCCATATCTCACCTCTTCCCGCAAAATCAATATTGGCACATGCCGCTATGCGAAATGCGCCATCTTGTCAACATGCCTTCCAGTTGTGAAACTCCATTTCACAAGCGTTCTTCCTACGCAGCCCCCACCGCATGATACCGGTATAGGTTCCCGTAGTAAGTGCTGATCGTGCTGGACGCATTGTAAAGTGCCGTAATCATCACCGCCCGGATATTCCGAATCTTGGACGCTGTTTCCGACATACACCGAAGGACATATTGGACATGAAACATGGTCAGGCTCTTATACCTCTCCTTCACCTCTGCCGCTTTCCGTTCCTCCCGGTTGACCCGGATTGTCCGAGCTGTGGAAGTCAGAACCTCCGAAGCGATCTCCACCAGCTCATCCAGTTCGTCTGTGTCACCCAAATCATGCTTCAAAATGTCATACTCAATCTGTCTCTTAAATTCCTCCCTGATTCCCTGATAGGAAGATAAGATTAGAGAATCTCTGTTGTAATCTTTGTATGTAATCTCTGTATTTGTCCCCCTAAAACCTGCAACACACTTTTCTATATTTCGGAAATGGGTATCCCCAATTTCGGTGGTATACCCCTCCTTCAGTAAGACCTCTCCCTCATACTTCTCCATTCTATCATCAATTTTTTTCACCTCTGCCATTCTCTGTTCCTCTCTGCTGTCTCCCCTTTCCCTCTTATGCCCGTCCATTCTTCCGATTTTTATTCCAATTTCCTTGTAACTCACTGCCTTCTCCCCATTCTTTCCCTCTCCAGCCTCTTTTTCCCCATATTCCGCCCTACCTTCTTCCCGTCTATCTATCCCGTCTTTACCTCCATCCGGTTCTCCATCTTCCGGAAATGTCAGCCGCTTCAGCACTTCCACATCCAGGGCCAGAAACAGAACATTAGGAATGATAATTCCGCCCATATTTAATTTCCGAAAAATCCGTTTCACCACTCCCAGCTTCTCCAGCTCCACGATTGCATTGGAAGCGTCCCTCTTACTGATCCCAAACTGGTCCGCAATCTGCTGGTAATTCCGCTGTAACAGATCCGCCTTAAATTTCTTTTTATATCCCACAAGCTCCCCGGTTCCCTCACTCCGTACCTCCGCAGCACGATACCAGTACACAATGTCCGCAAGAATCACAATGGCATTCAAATAGGGTTTCCCACTCTCTTTGCGAATTGTCTGATACCAGGCAGACGGAATCACATTCCCCGTTATCCGCATTTGACTAAGCTGGTCCACCGTTTCATTTCCTGTCCTATAAATAGACTCCATAAGATTATCCTCTCCTTTTGTTCATTTCCATACGCTGTTTATTCCTGATCTAAGATTCCCACCCCAGATACCAATACACCTTCTCCGGCCGGATCGCCTCTACCTCAAACCGCTCCCCTAAAGCCTCCCTCACTGCCTCCGCCTGATAAGTAAAACAAAACACCCTGCCTCCTCTGGCCGCCCCCTGTAATCGAATCCTCCTTAACTGCCTTAAATCCAACAAATAACAAAAATACACTCTCTTTCCATTCCCATCCGTCCCTGCCTCCAGCCCAAAGGGATTCTCCCGAACCTGAGAAAGCGCCCCACATAAAAACTCTCTAAGCCTCCCTCTCCCCTCTCTACTGCACAAAAGCCGTATCTGCACCGCCGCCTCCTTAATCAATGGAACAAAATAAATACCCTCATAAGTTTCATCCACCTGATAAAGATTCCCCTTCAGTCCCCCGTCACTCCCAAGAATCCTTCCCAGCATATCCATATCCCTCCCCATCATCACAGCCCCATAAAGCCTGGTCTCTCCAAACCCAAACCTCCTAAACCGCATTTCCATCCGGCCCCTCAGATTCCTCTCAATCTTCGGCGTCCACTTCATCAAACTGTCCATGGTGTTGTAAACCACAAAAGCCTCATCCCCCACCAAAATTCCACAAGCACGGGACCCGGATACCTCCTTGTCCGTCTCCAACTTCCACTCCGCCGTTCCATAATAATTCCCAATCTTTCCTCCCCTTCTTTCCCCTACCCCCATAGAAGAATATGGAGAGGGATAGAGCCCAGGGAACAGCACCGGCTTGTCACTGATAAAAATCCCAACCCCCATCCGGTAAAAATAAATCCACACCATGCTCATGCGGTGGAGCCGCAGCCGCTTGTCCGGCTCACTCTTTACATGGTTCGTTGCCCCGGAGCCAGAAAGAAACAACTCCACATCCTCCCTATATATCTCCAAAAGATACCTTTTTCCCTTCACCCGCAACAGATATCCCCGTATCCCGTCCTTACTCCGAAGCTTGATCTCCCCATCCCTTTTCAGCCTGGTAAGAAGAGCCGCCCCATACTCTTTAGAGCCAGCCGCCTCCCCCATCCAGTCCGCCGGTATCTCCCCGCTTACCGCCGCCAGTAAAAGCACCTCATCCCGTTTCTCCCTTCTTCTCACGACCACCCCTCATTCCTTTCCGTAATGTTCTATTTCCTACCCTGTTGGCTCTATCCCTGGGTAACTTTTCCTACTTGTCAATCCCCAACCTTTACATGAAACACGGCGTTTTTTGACAACTCTTACCCTGTCGATTTTTCCCTGGTTCGGAAACTGCCATTTTTCGATACCCCGTTTCCCCCATAAAACTCCTTAATCCAGCCCCCAAACAGCCCCTTATCCATAAGAAACACCTCCGTCCAGTCCCCGTCTCCCATGACCGTGGTGTGGTAACTATCCAGATACAATCCCCCGTCAGATTCCAGGAAAAAAGTTCCCAGAGCGTCCACCACCTGCTTCTCCTCGATGTTGTCATGGTCCCTCACCCGGACCTCCAGCTTCCCCTTATCATAAACATGACAGAAACAAACCACCGCCTCCTTAAAAGCCGGAACCTCCAGCCCCTCCTTCCCTCTCTCCCCGCACCACTTCTCCATAGCCAGAAACAGAGGCTGGTAAACATAATCCGTATACTTGCTTTTCCTGTGAGGCAAAAGAAACGGCAGTTCTGCCCTCAAAATCCCCTTCTCATATCCAATCGTAATCCAATGACTCCGTATCAATCTCTCCCGGTAATCCCTCTGCCTCTCCGGCTCCGCCACGCTCTCCATTACTAACCGCCTAAGTTTTTCCGTCAATCTCTCCGCACAAAGGGAAGCCTTCTCCACTTCCTCCCCATATCTCCCATACTGAAAATCCGAGGCAAACCTCTCATAAGCCGCCTTAATTCCCCCGGCCTCCGCCAGATGTTCCTGCATAATCCCTGCTAGCTT
The DNA here is from genome assembly GCA_003611875.1 of bacterium D16-56. Lineage (GTDB taxonomy): Bacteria > Bacillota > Clostridia > Lachnospirales > Lachnospiraceae > Brotaphodocola. The sequence continues at coordinate 87,036 of RAYY01000014.1, forward strand.
CTGAGCCTCTTTCAGCCGATCCCCGGCCAGTCCCTCAAATTCCGTTCTTCTCTCTCTTTCGATAATATTCCACCTCCCCGCTATCTCTCACCAGACAGAATCCCACCACATCCGGTATCTGAATCTGCCCCATTAACTCCTTATCCTCTATGACCACGATATGCCTTCCCTCCGGCCTCCTCATTTTCCCGTAAATCCCATTCACCAGCTTCACATCCCCAATCCCCACATACAAGATGTCATAAATCTCCCCGCTGCCAAAAAACACGATCCGCACCGGAAAGTCCTCCCTCTGTGCCAAAAAATGACTCTCCACCTTCCGTCTCCCCACCATATCCCCAAGCACCCACAAAGCCCGAATCGTCCCCTCATCCTTCACAGAATACGCAAACCCGCTGGAAGAAACCAGCCCCGTATAGGGATTGCGGAAAATCTGCCGGTTCTTCTCCAGCCGCCTCATGGCCCTTATCACCCCGGTTCTCTCCCCCGGAAAAAACAGTTCCACCTGTCCCAGTTCCATAACGTTATACTTCCGTATCAAATCCAGAACCTTCCCCGATATCTCCTCCGGGTTCCGATATGTACCCATGGTTTCCCTCACCTCCTGCCACTTTTCTCTTTACTCCTGTCTCTTCTCTCTTGTTCCGATCTCCCTTGTCCCGCTTCACCATGGAACACTTATGTCCATTCCGCTTATTCTCCACCACTCTGTCTCTTCCCATAAGCCCCACTCCCAAACCTTGCCAGCCTCTCCTTTAACTCCTTCAAATCCTTCCTGTCTGTAGTAATCAAGTCCTTCTCCAACTGACTTGCCTTAAACTCCAACGTCAGGTTATTGCTGTTCGTAGAAATCATCCCCTTCCCCCTCTCAAAATGCACAATCTCCATCCGCTCCGCCTCCGACAGATGAAGAAGCTCCTGCACTTTCTTCGCCTCATCATTCTCCAGATTCAGCACCACCTTCGTCTTGCAGGCATTGATAATCCCCCTCCCATACTTCCCGTCCTTCAGCGCCATGAAATCCGACAAATCCTGGGTAGCGCACACCGCCGATCCCCCATACCCCCGGATAATCTTAAAAATCTCCAGCACATACTCCGCCGCCAGCTCATTAGAAGACGCCCCAATTAACTGCCACACCTCATCCAGAAACACCGCCTTCTCCACTGTCCGGTCCTCCTTCACCTTGGACCACACATAATCCAGAGCCACAAACATCCCCACCGGCAGCAAATCCCCGGTCAATTCCGAAATATCCAGCACCACATACTTATTCCCCAAATCCACATTGGTCTGCTGATTAAAGCTGGAAGCCGATCCATGAACTAGCCGGTTCACAATATTGGCCATCCGCCTGGTCTCCGGCTTCTCACAGAGAATCTCATACACATCCCCCAAAACCGGCATTTCCTTATACCTTCCATTACTCCCATGTTCCAACAGCGTCCCATTCTCATGAGTAATCCCCTTCCGGTAATACGCCGTCACCAAAGCCTCATCCAAAAGCTGCTTCTCCTCATGGTCCATATCCGGCACCAAAAGAGAAAAGAAAATATGCAAGTCCTGAATCTTCGCCGCCAGTTCCGACCTCTCCAGCACCGCCCCATCCAGCAAATCACTGGCCTCTTTATCCCTCTTCCGTATCTCCATCACATTGATACAATTAGCCGAAGCCGAAGAAATCTTAATAAACTCCCCACCGATATTGGTACAGGCCCTGGCAAACTCATGCCCCTTGTCCGGCGCAATAATAAACACCTGAATCTTTTTCCTTCTCATACGCAGCGCCATCAGCTGCAGCAGAAACGTCTTCCCCGCCCCCGTAGTCCCCATAATAGAAATATTGGCGTTCTTGTACACCGCCGAATTAAAAATATCCACAATCACCAGAGAACTGTTTGCCGTATTCACCCCCATAAGAATCCCGTTCCTGTCCGACATCTCAAAAGACGTAAACGGATAACAGCTTGCCGCCCCGGAAGTCAGCACATTCCGTTTCGACCTCTCATATATACTCTTGTCCAAATCCAGCAGAGGCAGCGCCGACCGGAACCCCTGCTCCTCCTTAAACACGCAGGAAACCGTGTCCATATCCTGGGCATTCAGCAGCTTTTTCATCTCCTTCGCCCGCCACTCCACCTCCCTGGCGCTATACCCCGTCACCGTCACCAGCACACACAAATAATAAAACTCCTCACTGGAAGACAGCCCGTTCTTTAAGTAATACCCCGCCTGAATGGACTCCGCCAGATCATCAAAATCCGAGTTGGTATCCGAAGCGTCCTTAATCTTAGACCGGTTCAGCCGTATCCGCCTCCCGATCCTCTCCAAAGTCTTCCCCTTGTCCTGCCTGTATAAAAACAAGTCCACATCAATCCCTTCCCCGGCGTTAATCAGCAGCGACATCCATCCCGCCGGAACCCGGAACCGATATCGCCCCGAAGGAATAAACAGATAGGAGTGGTACACCCCGTCCAGCACCACATAATTCCCATGCCGGAAATCCATTTCCTTCGGAGCCACGCACTCCCCAATGGGAATCCGCCCCACGCTTTCCTCCCCATTTTCCCGAAAATACCACTCCGCCACCTGGTTCAGCCTCTCCCCAAATCCCACCGTCTGGCTGGATTTCCGATTCAGCAGGGTATAAAGAAGCTCCGCCGTCTCCACCGTAGGATTCTCCGAGAAAACCACCTCATTCCCACACTGGTACAGATACTTTTTCGCCGTCTGGGCATAAGAATTCAAAAGCCCCACAGCCTCCTTCTCCCCCTTCCTGGCCTCCACCTGGAACACCAGAAAAAACCGCCTGGTTACTGCCTCCTTATACCCAACAGTACACAAAAGCTCCCCATAGTCCTGCTGTAACATCCGGCACCTCTCATCCGTCTCCGTCCTCATATCCTCCCGCAAATCCTCCAGATACCCGGAAATATCCGCCTTCTTGGAAACCGACTTTATCTGCAGTTTGGGCGGCGCAATCTTCAAATATCCCATAAACGAATAGATAATGTTCCTCTGCTCCCCCGCGCTCCGGTGAAGGAAATTAATAGGCAGCACCTCCAAAATCTTCACATACCTGCCATCCTCCGTGTAAATGATTCCCTCCTTGATCGCCTTAATGGGAATCTCTTTGCCGGCTCTGGTAAAAGGCAGGTCATACAGCGTTCCTTTTTCCCTTTCCTTCTGAACCGCCCCGCCTCTTCTTCCCTTTTGCCCCCTTCTCTCCCCTTTTTCCGCCCTGCGGCCTATCCGACTTTTCCTTTCTCTCCTTAGATCCCTCTCTGCCTGCCTTAGTTCCCTCTTCCACTGCCGTTTCTTCTCTGCCAGCTTCCTTTTCTCCTCCGAACTTCCCCTTTCCCTATTCTTTTCTTCCTGTATTTTCCCCTCCCATCTCTTTTCCTCTTGGCGCTTTTCTCCCTGTCCCCTTTCTTCCCTGCTCCATTCCTCCTGGTGCTTTCCTTCCTGCCCCTTTTCCTCCCGAATCCATTCCTCCTGGCTCTTTTCTTCCCTGCTCCATTCCTTCCGGCTTTCTCTGTCCGTTTTTACCTTCATAACCGCTGCACCTTTCTGGTTCATCACTTTCCTGCTTTCCAAGACTGCCTCTCTTTTCATGTTGACCCCCTTCCTTTTTTCGTCCCCTCACCTTCTGATCCCTCCTTTTCCTCCGGTTCTGCTCCATCCGGTAACGCTCATCCGGCGGCCCCAGATACCGTCTTTGCTTTATATACTGAAAAAAGCTGCCAATAAACGCAAACAGGCTCTCCCCCTGCACCCCGATCACGCTTAAAATCATCACCGGAACCAGAACGATCATGCCAATGTACATCTTTACCCTTACCGTTGTATTCAGCGACAACAGAACCGGCACAAGAATCAGCAGAATCACTCCTGTCTCCACCGCATTCCTTGTCTTAATCCGCCCGGACAGCAGCGTCCCCTCCTCAGCAAAATTAGGGGGTATGGTATAAATGTCAATCCGGTCTTCCTGCTCCATAACTCTCACCCTCTTTCCTCAAACCTCAAAAATAAGTCATTTCCCATGTCTCCTGATTACCCGCACAGCCCCATAGAGACTAATCGCTATCCCCAAAACAGCAATTAACAAAACAATCGGCACTCCGCCTTGCCCTTCCAAAGAGGAATCCCTTTCCAAAATACCCAATTCTAATTCCTCATTTTCACCAGCTCCCCCTTCCGCTGTTTCCAGAATCTGCTCCAGCCCCTCATCTCCACTCTCCCTTGCCTGTATTTCCTCCTCCGCTTCATAAGTCACCTGATACACACTCCCCGGACGAACAAAAACCCGACACAATGTTACCCCATCCGTATCCACATCCATTTCCTCCGGTTCCACAAGACAGTCAAACTTTCTCCCATCCGAATCCGCCTCCACAGACACCACCTGATACTTCCCCGGCCGCAGCTCCTGATTCGCCATATAATCACTTTCCCCAGTCAGCGAAATAGCCGTCTCCCTGCCGCCCTCCATTTCCTTCACTACAATCCGTACCCGACCGCCAAAGCCTTGAAAAACCTCACTCCGCACAGCCAGGATTCCTCTCCTTGTGTCCGTATCGGTAAATTCCTCCTCCCAATCCGCACCCATATCCCCATTCACATTTCCCTTTTCCATATTCTCTGTAATCCCCGGCAAATCCCCTCTTGTAATCTCCCCTTGCCCTTGCTCCATCCCCCTCATCAACTCACTGGCGAAACAATCCGCCGGACATATAAAGCCCACGCACAATCCAACCGCCAGCCCCATCACGCCTATCTTCCACAGCCGTGCCAAACTCCGCTTTCCTGTCATTTTCCACCACCTTCCCCTTTCCACACAAAACCGCTTCCATACAAAATACAAATCCCCCATGCCCTTTTCGCACCCATTCTCCCCATTTTATCTTTCTTATCCCCCCTACTTCCCAATCAACCAGATACTCCCATCCGCCAAATCCCTGGCATACGACTGAATGGTAGCTGGACTGTACAGATTCCCCGTCCTGGTCCGGCTCCCAGGGTCAGCAATGGTCAGATACCCATTCTCCGTCACCCCGGTCAGCACAATATAATGCCCGCTGCTCCCCGAAATCGTATTCTCCGCGCAGATCACCACCGCCATTTTCCCGTTCTTAAGCCCCTTCACCACCTCATTCATCCGTTCCCGCTTCATCCTCTCCACAGAAAGCCCCCAGTGAGCAGCCGCAGCAGCCGGAAATGCATGGCTTGTCCCTTTCCCCTTCACATAATACCCTCCGGAAATGGCAAACCTCCCCGTCATCTCCGGTGTAACTCTCTCCCCTGTCAAGGTAGAAATCACAATAGCCAGTGCCGTAGGCCCGCACCCGGACGACCGGATATTACTTCCCCCATAAGGCAGAGAAGCCCACGGCTCCTCCCCCTGGTTGTAGTAAACCGCCTCCCCCACACAGCCGGCCACCGTATCATACGCAATCCGGTCCCCCTCCGTGGAAATCGTCCCGGTATAAATATCCTCCGAAGCCCCTTCCCCCAGCACGAAATTTTTCCAGCTTGCCGCCCGCAGCACCAGATCCTGAACTCCCTCCGCCCCCTGGCTGGCTATCTGAAACAAGGTCAGCACATAATTAAAAGATGTCTGATCCGTAACCATCCGGTACTCATACCCCGTTTTCACCTCCGAAAGCTCCGGCTCCAACAGCACCACAATGGCATAATCCACAATCTCCCTTTCCACCTCATCATCCCCGGACCCTTCCGTCTCTGTATGGGTTCCCGTCTGTGTCCAGCCCAGAAACTCCGAAGCCCGCTCCTCCACCAGAGACTTTAACAACACTCCCGATACCTCCAGACTTCCACTCACAATCCCAGACTCTCCTGTCCCATCTCCATTTCCACTCTCTGCTCCTTGTATTTCTCCCCCTGTTTCCACTCCCCCTGTCTCACCAGAATTTTCACCATTCCCATCAGCCTCTCCAGAACCCTCTCCTTCCAGGCCTCCATTCCCATTCCCTTGAACCATATCCGTAAAAATCAGATACCCCTTCACTTTCTCTACATAAGCAGGCGTCTCCCCATTCTGAGGAATCCGATACCCAGCCCTTTTCACCGCCCCCGGCCCCGCATTGTAAGCCGCCAGCGCCAGATCAAGCCCATTAGGATACGCAGAAAATGTCCGTAACATCTCCTGTATGTACTTCGCCCCTCCCATAATGTTCTGCTTCGGATCATAAGGATCGGTCACCCCCAGGTTCCTTGCCGTGGCCGGCATAAGCTGCATAATCCCCACAGCCCCTGCCCCCGAAACCGCATTGGGGTTAAAATCAGACTCCACCTTAGCCATCGCCTTCAAAAGCGCCTCCGGCACCTGATATGTGGCAGCCGCCAGAGCAAAATACTCATCATACACACTGGTCAGGTTCCCATCCATTCCGCCATAAGAACCATACCCGTTAAATCCCACAATCCGGCTCCCGCTCCACTCCTCCTCAATCAGCACCGCCAGATAACGGCTCAGCTTCGGCTTCAGCACACTTTCATACTCATCCGTCTCCACCTCATACCCGTCATAATCCTCCCAGTTCTCATCAAAATCCTCCCCGATCTTTCCATACAGAGAATCCCTCTCCCCCCCAATCAGCCCATAAATCTCCTCCGCCAACTGAGAATCCTCCGCCAAAAGGGTATCTATCTGATTTTTAATGTTCCGGTACTCCGCCTCCCTGGCCTGGGCCACATACCCATCCGCGTCCCCAAACCCCAGATAAGCCAAAATAATCCCCACCCCATTGACAATCACAAAAACAAACAAAAGAACAGACAAAAGGATCGAAAGAACCACCTTCCAAAACGTCTTACTTGTAACCAGCGCACCCACGGCCGCCCCCAAAGGCCCTGCCAGCGCACTTCCCACAGCCATGCCCCCAGCCGCCCCGCCTGCACTGGCCGCTGCCATAGCTCCATGCGCCGATTGTACCGCCTGGGCGATCCGTTCCGCCTGCCCCGCTGCCCGGGCTCCCCGGGCAGCCATTTCTGCCGCTTTATCAAGCGGCCCATTGTCCCTCCAATCCTCCGACATAAACTCTCCTTATATGGGAATCCCCAATCTCTATTTCCTGCCACTCCCATTCCTCTGATCATAGCCACGCCCGGACTGCCCCACATTTCCGACAGCCCCCTGGTCTTTCCCTCTCTGTTTCACACTCCGCTTTCCAACGGACTTTCCTTTCGTTTCCTGCCTTCTATCACCAAATCCATTCTCTGACTTTTCATGTCCGGCTCCTGCTCCAGCCTTCCCTATTCCATTTTGGGCATTTGGCCTTTCCATTCTGTTTCCAGTTTCCGCCTGCTCCCTTCGGCTTCCCGGCACAGTCCTCTGCTCCTTGTAAATCTTCTCCAGCTTAAGAGTCCCATCCTTTTCCAGAGACACCCTGGTTTCCGGAAGGCTTCCCGGTGCCTTTGCCGTTTCCGGAAGCTCATAAAAGGTCTTCCCATTCTCATGGATTGTCTGATACTCACCCTGGGGCCTCTCATATTGGGAGGCGTCATAACGCATATACCCTTCACCGTCCCTCTCTGCCCTATACGCTCCAGGCATTCCAGTCCCGTAATCTCCCATGCCCGACATTCCATGCACCACACCGTCCATATTTCCTGCACCAGAAGCAGAACTGCCTGCCATGCCGCCTTCCGCTCCGAAAACCTCTCCCGAACCATTACCAGCACCCTGTCCAGAACCACTCCCGGCCGCATGTCCATTTCCAGTTCCGATACTAGCCCCAGACACATTGCCAATCTTCTCAAAATCGCCACTCCCAAACCCTGATTCCATATTCGCAGCGTTTCCAATTCCTATACTTCCAACACCTGCGCCCACATTTCCAACGTTCGCACTTCCTGTACCTACGCTTCCAGTACCCACTTTTCCAATACCTGCACTTCCAGTACCTATATCTCCAATACCTTCACTTCCAGCACCTATATCTCCAATACCTGCATTTCCAACACCTACATCACCGCCGCCTATACCTCCAGCCATACCAATTCCACCAGCCGGTACTCCGCCTTCCGCCATTCCTTCCATACCCGAAATACCTCCGGCTCCATATCCCATACCAGCCATATCCATAGCCGCTTCGCCATATCCAGCCTCCCCACGGTCAAAGTCTCCCACCCCGCCCGAAAAGCCATCCATCCCCTCAGCAAAAGAACCTCCAAAGCTGCCCATATCTGCCGGTTCAAAATCTCCTTCCGTCATACCAGAAATTCCGCCATCCATACTCTCCGCTGCCTCAAACATTCCACCAAACTCCTTATCCTCACCAGCCATTCCAGCATAGTCCTCCAAACCACTCATATCCGCCATAGGGATTCCGCCGCCGTCCATCTCCATATCTCCTGAACCCATACTCTGGCCCGTAAACTCCGCACCCCCATCTTCCATTCCAAAAGGTGCCATACCTTCCGCCCCCATTTCCGTCCCAAAAGGCTCCACGCCTCCATGTCTCATTTCCGTTCCAAAAGATTCCATACCTCCCGGCATATCCTCCCCCGTATCCATAACCGAACCAAAAGGCCCGTCTTCCACCCCGCTGCTTCCCAAATCCATCTCTCTGCCTTCCGTTCCCATTGTCATAGCAGAGTCCTCTTCCGGCACACCAAAAGGAAGGTTCTGCCCCTCCCCAGGCTCCATATCCCCGCCAAACTCTCCAAATCCTGTGCCTTCCCCCGGCTTCTCTCCACTTCCCATAAACTCCGGCGCCTGGCCTCCAAAACCATCCGCGCCCATTCCTCCAATACCGCCTCCCGGCTGTCCCATTCCCCCTGTCATTCCATTACCAGCAAATCCCGGACTTCCATTCCCCAAAGGAATCGTCTTCCCGGAACCAAAATTCATGTGGCCACCATGATTCCCTTCTGCAGCCCCTTTCCTTCCGCCGCCAAAATTCATAAGCCGCCCAGCCATAAGCAATGCCCCCAGTCCACTCATACCGCCGCCGATCCGTCCCAGGTTCACACCCAGAGACCCCATATAAGAATCCAGCTTCGCCGTAATCTTGCAGAACCCGATAAGGCACATATTTGCCGCAAAAAACTTCATAAACCCATAAGAACTTGCCATCATGTTCCCATAAGCCGACAAAAACATCTTCACACACCAGGCATCCAGAATCACCACCAGCACCTGTCCCCCAAACATCTTCGTCCAGGAGCCCAGCACGTTGTTGGTCGCCTTCGACCCTCCCGCCGCAAATGCCAGCGGCGATGTATAAGAAAAGATCCCCAGCAGCACATACCGCTCCGCCAGAATAAACAACATCTTAAAATAATTCCAGGCCACCACCAACTGCAGCAGCAGCTTCAATATGGAAATCGTCATCACATCAATCCCAAGGACCGACATCACCCCTTCCGCCGCCGTCACATACTCACTGAACGACTCCACCGTGATCACAGTCCCCACCACCCAGTCATAAGGCGTCCCCGCAATCTCCAGGATATAATTCACCATATCCTTGGCAAACAAAATCATAAACAGACAAAAACAAGACCGAAACACTAACTCCACCGGGTCCTCCGAAGCAGTCCCCAGCTTCCCAAACATAGACTTAAACAGCTGCCACACCAGTATCATTAAAAGCAGGGCCACCCCCATAGGCACAATGGCATTCCGGTACAAATCCCCCGCCACTCCAAACAACTCCTCAAACAAATCCAGATCACAAGACAAAATCTCCGTAAACATCCCGCTGGCAACATCCATCATGTCCACAATAAACTTAGAACACATCTCACTCACAGACTCAAACAGCAATTCCAATAACCAGCCCATTCATTCCTCCTATTTTCCAGGCACGCTTTCCTCCCTTCCCGCCATCTGCCAGATCGCTGAAAATTCCAAAAACACGCCCTAATCTATTCCATTTTCCTCCTCCAGAGGCCTCCTACCTCCTTCCTGCCGGGAGAGCGCCGGCCTTTTCCTTTTCCTTCAAAATCATCCGTGTCCTATCCTTGTCCTGCCCCCAGATGAATTTACACGTTAGCTGATTCCAGACACTCCTATCCAATCCATCCACAAATACTTCCCGTCACGTCAATCCACCTGAAAGCCATCCACACCCTTCACCACCCCATAAAACAAACACCGGACAAGTTTCCCTGCCCGGCTCTCCCTATTTACGGTGTAAATGAACTCTGCGGAATAATCTTCTCCATGTAAGTCACAATAGCCCCCAGCGTCATCAGCGCCGCCCAGCAGATAATAATCCGCTTCAGCCAAGCCCTGGACTCATCCACGGTCTTCCCCGACTTAGAGAAATTCATCAGGAACAGACATACAGCCGCACACACCACAGCCCCCACGGTCGCCAGACCTGCCACATCCGTGTACACCTGCTGCATAGCGCTTTTCGCCACACCAAAAATATCCGTTGCATATGCCGTCTGACACATCAGAGCCGCCATCATCCCCACAGCATAAGCACCTCCCGCCATCCGGGGAATCTGACTCTCCACCTTTCTGCCCGCAGCCTCCAGACGTTTCTTCACCTTCCGAACCAATACCGCCAGCCTCCTTTCCGCCCATTCGGGCACAAAAAAAGCAACCACCAAATCTGATGATTGCTTCCCATGATTGCAATATTCGGTTTCAATTCCTATGGCTCTCCATGTCTTAACCATGCATAAAAATTGATGATACCATTATAAAAGATTCAAAATCGCAAGTCAATAGCTGCATAGTCCCAATGTAGTCTCTTTTCCGTCCCATTTCTGCCTTGTGCCACCGTGGCACAAGGTTTAGACTCCTTTCCAGCCTGCGGCTTTTCATCAAAATAATTCTTCCTTGCCAGTGGAAAAAGCAGCCATTCTAATGGCTGCTCCTTCCACACACTCCTTCCCTATTACGCAGCGGCCCGCAACCGCCCCTGCTCCCTGTCATTCCACACAATCGTATAATAATAATGCGTGGTCTCAATGCGGATATAATCTGCCGCAATCTCAAGAATTCTTTTCACTTTGTCCGTCCACCATACGCTGTCCCCATAAAGATAACAAGCCTCTTCCCCAATCTTTACCGGAAACTGGACTTTCCCCGTCACATGAACACTTCTCTTTGCCTGCAGTTTTACATCCTTCACCATAAAAATTCCCCTTTCCTCAGCCTGCCAGACGATCCAGTGACAACACACTCACCCTGTCTGTCATGTCAACCTTTTTCCCATTGCCGAAAGAAAACTCCAGCCTCTTTACCGCAAACGGAACCACCCTGCTTTTGCGGAAATCAAACACCTCCGCCTGAATATCCGTAATCACCATCTCCGGCATCCTGGATTTAAAATAATTATAATCCAGGATTTCCGCCTGCCGTCCCGTCTTCAAATGAGCCAAACGCTTATCATCCGTCCGGATTCCCCTGGCCTCCATCTCCACCGACAGAATGCCATTTTTCAACTCCCTCTTTTTCTGCTCCACAGACTCCATAGAAAAATTTGACGTCTCCGATGTCTCCATGGTCAGCCCCTTCAAAAGCAGCGCACAATCCTCCGCCTTCGCAGGCTTCAACGTCTCCAGCCAAAGCCGCATTTTCTTAAATTTGTCCCGTTTCATTCGCCCCTCCTTCATTTTGATAAATCTAAGTCTCTGCCCTCCTTCCATATCGCCGTCCCTTTTTCTGCACAAAAAAAGACGCCGCATTTCCATTACAAAATGAGCGTCATTCTCTGATTCATAGATAAACAAAAGCAATCCGGTAAGATATTCACCGTTTGGCTTCCTGCTTGTGCATACAGGAACAAATTTTTATTATATCCTTCACCTAAAAGATATATAAATCAATACTCCTATATAATAACACTATATACAGTATCTGTCAATAAGGATATGCTATATATAGTGTTGTATGAATTATTTTATTGTGCAGCTGGAGATTTCTCCAATATTTCTTCAATATAACGATTCATAGACATCTGATGTGCAGCTGCATAAATGTAAATACGTTTATGCAGTTCCGGAGAAAGGCGGATATTGAAACTCCCCTTAAAAGCAACTTCTGGTTCCTTCCCCTCAGCCTTACAACTCTCCAGATAATCATCCACAGCACCGTGAAAATCTGCCAAAAGCTCCCTGGCACTTTCACCTTCATAAGAAATCAAGGAACGAATCCCCATAACTTTACCATAAAAAATACTGTCTTCTTCCGAAAATTCAACACTTCCAATATAGCCTTTATACTGAATCGTATTATTCATATGAGACCCTCCTGTTCTAAAATTTCTATCAGTTGTTTCATCTGATAGCTTTTTAATTCCTTTTGCGGGTGTGGCTTATGAAGCAATATGCTTCCATGTTGTTCATTTATAAACATAACACGGGAACCGCTGGTTTTTCCTTTATTAGATCGAAAATAATCTAAATATCTGAGGAGAGTTTCTGCATCATCAAATGTAAAATCTTTAGGCTTTGACTTTAAACGCTGGATCAGTTTGTCTTTTTGTCCCATAGCATAACCTCCGATTACTGCCATTATACACATCATTCAAACAAGTTGCAACTATTTTTAGTCGCAAAAAAACAAAACATACATCTAATTACTATTTATAAAATCTATAGTTCCCTCTATGTTCAAATACTGAATGAATACTTTTACTAAATTATGATTACAAATCTTCTCTCCACGTATCCCGGTAATGTTCCAACAGTCTCCGGCTTTCCTCCTCATACCCCCACAAAATCCCTTCTACTGCCTTCAGAGCGCTATCCCTCCACCGGAAATAAGTGCTCCGGTTAATTCCTACTCCCTGAGACAAATGCGGCTCCAGCTTCTCCATAATCTCCGAAATATTACCCAGCTGGTGCGGTGTCATATAGGTATAATACAAAACCCAGTAATACCTCTCCCCCTGGGGATGATACAATCTCATCAATTCCACCGATTCATCAATCAGTTTCAAAAACTTATTGGAGCTGCTGATCGCTTCCACCCGCGGCTTAATATTCGCCTCATCATCATTCAAGTCCATTCCTGCCTGATAAATAGATTCCAGAAAGCTGTCCACATCTGTCCCATATTCCTTCCGGAAACGGTGCTTCACCTGCCCGATCTGCACCTGCATACGCCAGGAAACCGAACGATAAATCTTAAACAGTACAATCACATTATGATACGCCTTGTTTTCTTTGCTTTTCTCCGTAATAACTCCGCTCTTACCCATAATAATCCTCCAAATCAAATTAAAAAATCAAACAAATTGCTCTGTTAAGTTTCAAAATTTGCTTTGGAGAATGAACTACCCTACCTGGAATCACCAGAAAACACTATAAAATATTTTTGCTGTTTTATCCCTTTTTTCCTCTGTTATCCTCTTGCGCCGACACAAAAAATCCCCCATACGTTTCTATTATGACGACACAAAGCTCATAAATATACTTTACGCCACCATGACATAAAAGCTCCAATTTATGCTTTATGCCACTGTGACACAAGGAACTCTACTCATGCTTTCTGCCATTGTGGCATAAAGACTCCTCCTCTTTACTTTCTGCCATCGTAGCACAAGGCTTCCACTCTCACTTTCTGCCACCGTGGCACAAGGTTCCCATTCATGCCTTCTGCCACCATGGCACAAGGCTCCCATCCATACTTTCTGCCACCGTGGCACAAGGCTCTTATCCATACTTTCTGTCGCCATGGCACAAAGCTCCCATCCGTACCTTCTGCCGCCATGGCACAAGGCTTTTAAATATACTTTGTGCCATCATGGCACAAGGACTCCCATCCCTGCTTTCTGCCACCGTGACACAAAGGCATCACTATTCTTTCTACCCACTTCCCTTCGCTCTCCACGAATCCAAAAGGCTGTAAACCACCTCCTCAATCTCCTCCTTCGTATACCCCTCCGGAAAATAATCCCGAATCCTCTTTGCCGAAATGGTTATTCCTCCTACTGCTTTCCCATTCCTGCACAAAATCTCCTGAACCTTCTCAATACTCAACTCCCCCTTACCGCTTTCCACCCGCAGCAGTTCCGCTTCCCCCTTTGACGGGAACACATTCCTCTGCACCACATAATCCCTCACCAGTTCCTGCTCCCCTTCCCTCAAAAAAGAAAGGCTCTCCCCCGCAACAACAGGAATCCGCTTCTGATCCACCAGTTCCAGCAGTTCCGGCACCAGATAGGTAAGCCGAATATACCTGTGAACCGTCCTGGCACTCTCCCCAGAAGCCTCCCCCAATATCGCTGCCGTATGCTGTCCTCCCTTCACACCCTGATGTTCCATAGCCTCCATTTTCATCCGGTAAGCCCTTGCCTTCTCCGAAGGAAGAATATTCAGCCTCTGAATATTAGAATC
>RAYY01000151.1 GCA_003611875.1 bacterium D16-56
AACTGCAACAACCTGATATTTATCATCGCTTCCTGCTTTAATACGGCATCCAAATTTATAGATGTACTTGTTATCATCCACACCAGTCAGACCTTTACCCTTGCTTTCAGCGCCGCCTGTCTTGTTGAACAGGAAGTTATAACTGTCACCGTCAACTGTCACAGTCGTAGTACCGGTCTTCATCGCTCCATCGGTTTCTTCATCTCCAAAGTAGTACAAAGAAACATCTTCCAGTTCGTCGCTGTAATCCAGAACCTTCCGAACAATCTCAGAGTTGGTATCCCAATCAATCAGATCATCCAATTCATCAGAATCTACTCCATCATCAAATACCCATTTGATTGTTCCATCGCTGGGATCTACTTCCATCAGTACCAGACCAGACAGCATAGCAGCTGCTTTATTGCCGCCAGCCTCGCCTTCTGGACGGAATCCATAATATTTGCCCTTGATCTTCTTGATCTGGCCTACATAAAGATTTCCGTCTCCGTCGGCATAGTACCATCTCTCATTTTCATCATCTGCATCGCTGCTGGCAAAGGTATCTGTTCCATAGTTGGTTTTGAACACATTATCATTGTCCTCAGAAGGAGCAACTACTCTAAACCAACCTTTGGTTACTCTTTTACCATCATCTACACTGTTATAATATTTCCAAGAACTAGATGAAGATTTGCTAGCCTCAGCATTCGTAGCTAAAGTCCACTGTGAAACCATTACACCACGGTTATCGAAACCATATCTGTAACCATTAATCTTTTCTTCCTTAACAGTATCTGCAGCATCGGAACTTCTTTTTTTACCATTGGACTTAAAGTGGAACCAATGCTCCATATCATCGTCTTCATCGCCGTCATAGACATAAACCTTCTGCCAGCCGGTCTTCATTGCACCGTCATCCCAGTTGCCCAGGTAATAAACTGCACTTTCCCAGCCATCATCGTCAGACTGTCTCTCGCCCTGCTCATTTACCCATCCATAGAGCATTTTACCATCATCATCAAAGGCATATCTCTTGCCGTCAATGGTTCTGAAACGGATATTGCTGTTGTCGGAAGCTTTATAAGCTTTACCGCTGGACTGCATATAGTAGTAATGATACTCAGCCGGATCCTCATCTTCATCCTGATCTTCGTTTACTACCTTTACCCAGGTATTACGAACCATCACACCATTGGCGTCTACATAATAGATATCATCATCATCCTCAATGATCTTTTCCATAGCCATGGCGCCGCCTTCTTCACCATCCAGCCAGTACCAGTTGTCTCCAGATTTCTTCCAGGCATCCTCCACACGGTTGCCATCATTGTCATAGAAATACCAGGTTCCATCCTCCTCAACCCAGCCGGTAGCTGCGAAAGAGGTCATGGAAGCGCCGAT
>RAYY01000152.1 GCA_003611875.1 bacterium D16-56
CATATTTGGTAAGATGAATTCAAATGATGGAGGTGATACCAATAAATACGAATGATCCTATAATTTCAAGAGCTGACCTTTGGGCAGATCGGATCCATGCTTTCCAGAATAGTGGTTTATCCCGCAAAGATTGGTGTCTGCAGAATGATGTCTCACTATCTGCCTTAGGTTATTGGATCCGGAAAACCCAACGGGAAACTCATCAGACAGATGCTGCTCCTGATCCGGTATTCGCAAAGCTCCCTTCAGAGCAGGATTTCCAGTTCCGTACTGGTCCAGGGAATTCTCCTGTGATCATCTGTCTTCCGGAAAATATCCGGATTGAACTGGGGGCAGACTGTCCCGCCAGACTAATAGCCGCTCTGCTCCAGGCTCTGAAGAACTATGCTTGACTTCTCTGGAAACACAACCGTCTATCTGGCGTGTGGTGTAACAGACCTTCGCAAGAGCTACACCGGTTTGGCGGCAGTCATCAAGCTGAAATTCCATCTCGACCCGTATTCCCGCTGTATGTTCGCCTTCTGCAACCGCAGACGCACATTGATCAAAATTCTCCAGTGGGACGGGTCTGGATTTTGGATCCTGATGAAACGGCTGGACCGCGATTCTTTCCATTGGCCCGACACACCAGATGAGCTGCACAAAGTCACACTGAAAGAGATCCATTGGCTGTGCGACGGTTTATCCCTGAACCCCAGCGGAGCTTTTAGAGAACGCCATCCAAAGATTGTCATATAATCTCATCTTTGTCAATTCGCAAAAAGCCGAAAATTCTCTGATTCTGTGCGGATTTTCCTCTGTCCCTGAACGCATTTTTTTATGGGAACGGGATGCTTTTTGTGTTATACTTTTTGATATCGTTTTCAGAAAGGTGAGGCTGCGCGATGGATCCGCTTTTTACAGAAGAACAACTGAACAGGATGAGCAGGGAGGATATTCTTTCCCTGGTGAAAGCCATGCAGGCACAGTATCAAAAACAGGAAACAAAGATCCGGGTCCTGGAAGAAAAAACGAAGGAACTGGAATTTTTGAATGCCATGCTCTCGGACCGTCTGACTCTTGCGCAGCGCAGGCAGTTTGGCGCATCCAGCGAAAAATATGCGGACGGTTATGTGCAGCTGACCCTTTTTAACGAGGCAGAGCAGGAAGCGGACCCGGATGCGCCGGAACCGGACATGGAAGAAATCCACCCGTCTTCCTATAAAAGAAGGAAACATTCCGGCAAAAAGGAAGAAGATCTTTCCTCCTTTGAGACAACAGAAGTGGTCGAGTATAAGCTGGCCGGCGCGGACCGGTACTGCCCGGAGTGCGGCACCAAATATAAGGTTGTCACAAAAGAAACCGTAAAGCGTCT
>RAYY01000153.1 GCA_003611875.1 bacterium D16-56
TTGGATTTTTGTTTATTATAATATGATTGTGAAAGCTGTCGATCTGCTGTCCTCTCCCTTCCTTATTAGGCGTTCCCCTGAATATCCATTATTCAAACAAAGCAGAGCCGCCACTACAAGAAACACAAGCTACGGGGTATTAAAACCAGCCTTGCTCTGCTCGGTATTAGCTTGCTGTGCAGCAGAGCTACAGAGAATTAAACCTTATTTGGGATTAAGGTGGACAGAGAAGATAAATCGTTAAGAGAGGTTTAAGGACGTTTGCTACACTTAAGAAGCATTTCACAACAAATAGGTTGTTTAAATGATTTAGACAAACTATAATATCTGTTATTTCTATGATAACAAGGAGGTAATTTATGAAACTAAAAAAAGTAATGATATTACTCGGTACTGTCTGTATATTGAATACAATGGTTACAGGATGTGGTTCCGGTTCTATTGCTAAGACAGAAGAAAACCAGACAGACGAAGCATTATTAGAGGAATTAAATGATGCGCCGTCAAAAGAGATTGATGGAAACACGGATGGACTGCAGGAAAATACAGCAGGTAAATGGCAGGTACTAGAGCCGGATGTCGCTGCTGCTGTTGATGCGGATTTTCTGGGTAAGGTCTGGAAGATTGAAGAAGACTCATTTTTCATTGCCGAAAAGAAAGTAAAAATTCTTGATGACGGTTCCTTATCATACAGTTCTCCAAGCTCCAATGCCGATCTCCCTGATTCTCAGTTGATTCATGTGATTTTGGAAGATGATACCCGTTTTTATTTAAAAACCACTGATGGAAATGGAGAAAGCTATGAGGACACAAAGGCTGAATTTCAGGACTTGAAGGTACATATGTCTGTTGAAATGAAGGGCAGCTTTAAAAATGATAAATTTTATGCCAAGGAAATACGATTCTTTTAGAAAGTGATGGGAAAGATTATGAAAAGGAAATTGATACTGATGTTTATGATAGCTTTAACTATGGGGATGATCGGATGCTCATCGGAACAAAAAAAGGATGAAATATCTGTGGAGAATGATTCCCCGAAAGAAACGGTTCAGGAAGAAGTAGCAGATGTAAAAACTGTAGATGCAAAAACTACAGAAACAGAAGCAAAAGTTACAGAATCGTCAAAGTCAGAGATTACAGAAGAAACCAAAAAAACCACTTCGGAAGCCGAAGAAATTCCGCTCGAAGAAATCCCGGTCGAAGAAATCCCAGCGGGCGATCCCATAGCAGGAATTATTGAAAAGTATGAAGAAAACATACTTACACTCAGGACTCCGGAGGACGATATGCTCTATTATTTTTTTATGGAAAATACCCCGATATTAGA
>RAYY01000154.1 GCA_003611875.1 bacterium D16-56
AGGGTCAGACGGCTGACACCGGCAGAGGTAAAACGGATTATGGGATTTCCAGAGGATTTCACTTTTCCCGTGACAGACAGCAAGGCTCTGGAACTGCTGGGAAACAGTGTAGCGGTTCCGGTTTTGAAATTAATTGCAGCACAGATTTCAGCAACCGGGATATTTGAGGACCAGGAGAGCCTTGTCAGCAGCCAGGATAGGCAGGAGGCAGCTTCATGACAGAAACCAATAAGATTTACCGCATGGACTGTCTGGAGGGCTTAAAACGGCTGCCGGATTCCTGCGTTGACCTGATTATGACCGACCCGCCTTATCTGATTAAGGATACCCATGCCGGAGGACATTCCCAACTTGCCAGGAGTATTCAGCCAATCAATGACTGTCTAAAAGAAAATGACCTTGTTTCCGGCATGAACCCTCTCGTTCTCCCGGAACTGGTCCGGGTTATGAAACGGATCAACTGTTACATATGGTGCAGCAAGGCCCAGATTCCCGGTTATCTGGATTTCTTTGTAGACGGATTAGGCTGCTCCTTCGATATGATTGTCTGGTGGAAAACGAATCCGCCGCCGACTTTCCACAACAAATATCTTTCTGACAAGGAATACTGTCTGTACTTCCGCAAGGGCGGCTACTGTCAGCCGGATTCTTATGAGAAGGCAAAAACCGTATACTTCCAGCCTATTAATATCTATGATAAAAAGGATTATCCGCACCCTACCATAAAACCTTTGAATATCATAAAGAATCTGATTGAAAACAGTTCCCGGCCCGGCGACCTGGTTCTTGATCCATTTTTAGGCTCCGGCACCACGGCGGCGGCCTGCCTGGAGCTTGGGCGGAACTACCTGGGATATGAGATAAACCCGGAGTATTTTGGGACTGCTGAAAAAAGGATTCTGGATACCAGGGCAGCGGAAAGAATGATTAAAAATACACAAAATCCAGAGTGAAACTTTGTGCAATATTTTATCATTCCTAACGTGTCCATTTTCCCTGAATCTCAGCATATTAAAGGTGTCTGAAAGAATCAGATACAGAACAAACAAGGAAAGGACACAAAAAGGAAATGAATATAAATAAAAGGAAACCATTGACAAGCCTTGAGTATGCTGGGATGGAATCTCTTCTTGACCGGATTATCAATGCCTATGAGGAATACCAGGGAATCCCGGAGTATGACCGGACTCCCGCAAAAGAAGTCAGCCGAAGGACAGAGAATGGAATGGAAATCTTTGACGGTGAATATAACTGCTACCGGATTGAGGATTTCCTGGTGAAATGTTTCTTCCCTATTGATGATA
>RAYY01000155.1 GCA_003611875.1 bacterium D16-56
TCTATGGTCTTTATTCTTTTCCGAATTAAATCTGCATACACCTTTGCCATATCTTCTCACCTCCTTATCCCATTAATTCATAGACCTCACACAAGGCAAGCTGAGTGTCTGTAACCTGCTGCTGCAAAGCAGCATTCTCTGCTTCCAATGCCGCCACCTGTTCTTCGGAAGTCGGTATGTACCTTACCTCACTTTCCTCCCCGGTCTCCGGATCCTTCCTCCAGAATGCCCCGTCATGGTACAAATCCCCCAGCGTACAGGCATACTGGCTGCACTCCACTGCAAAACTATCCTCTCCATAAGACATCCTGGACAAATAGTTTGCCATCTCATAATTATCGCAGACAATGATATTCTGCGCCTTTCCTTCCCATATCTGTGCATACACTTCATGTACTGCCATAATAATCCCCTTCCTTCTGTTCTTTTTATTTCAGCCGAACCAGGACAACACCCGATCCGCCTGCTCCCCCGGCTCTTGCGGGACATACGTCAAGACTGTTCTCTGTGCATCCGCTGCCTCCTCCACCGCCTCCCGTGTTCGCCGTTCCGGCGCTGCCCTGAGTATAGCCTTTGCCGCTGCCTCCCCCGCCAGATCCGCCCGGTCCCGAATAATCCTTATCCCAGGCGCTGTATCCCACAGGCCCCGAGCCTCCCCCTCCCGCATACAGCGTATTAGAGGATTCCCCAAATGCCCTTGTTGTTGTCCCCTGGCCTGCTCCTTTCGTGCCGCCACGATTACTTCCTCCCCTTGAGCTTCCGCTTCCTCCATCTCCTCCATTACTTCCTCCAGACGCACCTGTTAGATTCGTTCCGCCTGCTCCATTACCGCCGCCTCCTCCAGAACCGCCTGCACCACCATCGCCGCCTACATTCTGAGTATTGGAATAGCCACGGCCTCCCATCCCTCCCTTTCCTCCCGATGCGCTTAATACACTTCCAAAACTTGAGGTTCCTCCCGTCCCTCCAGTCTTAGGATTAGCAGCCGCATAGCTGGTTTCCCCTCCGGCTCCTCCTGCACCAATGGTAACGGCAAACACGGCTCCCGGACTTACGGTATAATTCAGCTTGCTTGCCGTATACCCGCCCCCGCCTCCACCCCCAGAGTTTTGCCTGTTTGCCCCTCTCCCGGCTCCTCCGCCTCCGCCTCCTCCCACACAGAATATATCCGCCTTTGTCACCCCGGAAGGGATCGTAAAGCTTCCGGATGAAGTGAA
>RAYY01000156.1 GCA_003611875.1 bacterium D16-56
ACCTGGTCTCCCGGCTCTGGTGACGTGCGCCACCGCCCCTTATTTTTGTAATATTGGGCTGATGTAGGGGTATAGGCGCTAAACCCTCCACAAAGCAACTGACGGGCAGTAACCTGCCCAAAAGCCTTCACAAAGCACCAATCCACATACATATCGCACCAGGGCTGTCCCTGCAGGGACGGGTACAGGTCACGGGCGTATTTTGTATAATTGTTGCTGCCGGCATTGGCTGTCTTGCTATCCAAATTTTCGTTTGATTTCTTTTCCAGATAGCCGACTTCCTGTTTTGCTATGCTGATTAATTTATCTACAGATGTCATATCATAATCCCTTTCTATGTAAAATGAGGGGCAGGTTATCCTGCCCCATTGCGTTTCAACTATCACAACCGTTATTCTGTTTCTTTATATCCGGTATGATCCCAAATTTCCCTCACCCGCTCCCAGCCATCCATGGATATCAGAGCCACCACAAACGCCGCTATCATGCAGGCAAACAGATACCACCATCTTATCGGCTGTTTCATCCAGGACATCATGGCTACAAAGGATGCAGGGCACAGGAGCAATGACAGCACAATCACCACTGCTGACGTAGGCAGCCTGTCCAGCCCCGGCCAGGACTTTATCACCTGGGTAATCACGGATACGATAAAAGCCATCACTCCAATGGCAATCAACAGATACGATACATACTGCATCATTTCGTTTATGTTCATTCTTCTCCTCTTTTCTCCGATTATTTTGGTATTAACATTTTTCTTATTTATGTGCTTCCTGGTTCATATGCTTTTCAATCTTCCCGATTGCTTCCGTTACGGGGCCATTGCAACCCTGTTCCTTCAAACCTTTTAAACAGGATAACACCCCATAAGTCAACAGGCACATCTCCTCTTTCATTGCTTTGATATCCTCATCCTGAAGATTCTGCCGCATGTACCAACGGTAAGCTGCAAAAATCCCTCCAAAGATCACTGTCACAGCTCCAAATAGCGAAGCTACTGCTATGATCGTCTGAGCGTCCACATACATTTCTTTTTCGCCTCCTCTCAATCAGATATCAAGATTCACTCCGCTAAGATAGCCATAACCGCTTCTCTCAGCTTTTCCGGCACATCCTCTATGGTCTTTATTCTTTTCCGAATTAAATCTGCATACACCTTTGCCATATCTTCTCACCTCCTTATCCC
>RAYY01000157.1 GCA_003611875.1 bacterium D16-56
CAGTGCCTTTTCCATCTCTGCAATGTTCGCTTTCAGCGTTGCCCGTTCCGTATCGTAATCTGCGATAAACACGGTAAAGATGTGGTCGGGCAGCTTGCCGCTCATGTTGTCCTCATAGGTGCGTTTCAGCTTCACGTCCAGATCGGCCAGCCGCTTCTTTGCCGATGCAATGTCACGCTTCATTGTTGCGGTCTGTTTCTGCTGGTCGGCGCATTTCAGTTCCATGAGCCGCTGTGCGGCTTTTTCAGCGTCCTCGCTGAACAGTTTCGCGTTGCGGCGGATGTCCTCAAGCACTGCCTGGTGAAAGGTGTCACGGTTGATGTAGTGGCTGGAGCAGGCTAATTTCCCAATCGCGTGGCTGCGCCCGCAGTTGTAGTAGAAGTATTTCTGCTGGCTTACCTTGGGAAGCATGGAGGTTCCGCAGGCTTCACAGAAGAACAGCCCTGCAAATAAATCGGGTTCGTCTTTCGCCTGAATGGTCTTTTTCCGCGCTCCCATGCGTTTCTGCGCTTCATCAAATAATTCCCGCGATACAATGGGTTCGTGCGTATTGGGAACCACGATCCAGTCCTCTTTGGGGATGGGTTCCCGCTTCTTGCTGCGGTAGGATGGCGTGTATTCCCGTCCCTGCACCATGCTCCCCACATAGATTTCGTTTTTCAACATAAACTGCACATAAGTCCGCGTCCAGAAGTGGCGGCGTTCAAACTCGCCATCCCGTTCAGGGTTGTGCTTGCGGAAGCGGGTGTATTCCTTGGGGGATAAGATGCCCTCGTTGTTCAGGGTAGAAGCAATGCTCCTTGCCCCAATCCCTGCCGCACACATTTCAAACATCCGCCGGACAACCGGCGCGGTTTCCTCGTTGATGATCAGCTTGTGCTTATCGTCAGGATGCCGCAGGTAGCCATAGGGGTCGAGTGCGCCGAGGTATTCGCCGCGCTTTGCTTTGGTATGGAGGGTGGACTTGATTTTGGTGGAAATATCCTTGGCGTACATATCGTTCAGGATGTGCTTGAACGGCGTAATGTCCATGCTGCTGGTCTGGTTCAGCGTGTCAACTCCGTCGTTCAGGGCGATGTAGCGCACATGACGCTCCGGGAAATAAATCTCTGTGTACTGCCCGCACATGATGTAGTTACGGCCAAGGCGGGAGAGGTCTTT
>RAYY01000158.1 GCA_003611875.1 bacterium D16-56
CAGTGCCTTTTCCATCTCTGCAATGTTCGCTTTCAGCGTTGCCCGTTCCGTATCGTAATCTGCGATAAACATGGTAAAGATGTGGTCAGGCAGCTTTCCGCTCATGTTATCCTCATAGGTGCGTTTCAGCTTCACATCCAGGTCAGCCAGCCGTTTCTTTGCTGATGCAAGGTCGCGTTTCATTGCGGCAGTTTGCTTCTGCTGGTCGGCGCATTTCAGTTCCATCAGTTTCTGCGCGGCTTTTTCGGCATCCTCGCTGAACAGCTTGGCATTGCGCTGAATGTCCTCCTGAACCACCTGATAAAGCGTGTCACGGTTGATGTAGTGGCTGGAACAAGCTACTGTCCCTATCGCCTGACTGCGCCCACACATATAGTAAAAATACTTCTGCTGGCTAACGCCCAACTTCATGGATGTTCCGCAGGCTTCGCAGTAGAACAGTCTGCAAACAGCGCCGGCTCGTCTTTGGCTTTAATGGTCTTTTTCCGCGCAATCAGCCTTTTTTGTGCTTCATCAAATAATTCGCGGGATATGATCGGTTCGTGCATATCAGGAACAACTACCCAATCTTCTTTAGGGATAGGTTCCCTTTTTTTACTTCGGTAGGATGGCGTGTACTGCCGCCCCTGCACCATGCTCCCCACATAGATTTCATTTTGAAGCATGAAATGTACATAAGTCCGTGTCCAGAAATGGCGGCGTTCAAATTCTCCGTCACGCTCCGGGTTGTGCTTGCGGAATCGGGTGTATTCCTTGGGGGATAAGATACCCTCGTTGTTCAGGGTTGTTGCAATGCTCCTTGCCCCAATCCCTGCCGCGCACATTTCAAACATCCGCCGGACAACCGGCGCGGTTTCCTCGTTGATAATCAGCTTGTGCTTATCGTCAGGATGCCGCAGGTAGCCGTAGGGGTCGAGTGCGCCAAGGTATTCGCCGCGTCTTGCTTTGGTATGGAGCGTGGACTTGATTTTTGTGGAAATATCCTTGGCGTACATATCGTTTAGGATGTGCTTGAACGGCGTAATATCCATGCTGCTGGTCTGGTTCAGCGTGTCAACGCCATCGTTCAGGGCAATGTAGCGTACATGGCGCTCCGGGAAATAAATCTCTGTGTACTGCCCGCACATGATGTAGTTACGGCCAAGGCGGGAGAGGTCTTT
>RAYY01000159.1 GCA_003611875.1 bacterium D16-56
CGGCGGGAAGGAGATCCAGGAAAACCGGTATGACGGGGAAGGGATGCGTGCCGGCCTGACTGTAAACGGAAGGGAAAGCACGTTCCTGTATGAAGCCGGGAACCTGTATGCGGAGTCTGATGAAGCAGGAGCGGAGATGAGCCGTTATATCCGGGGGAATGGCCTGGCAGGTCTGGAATACCGGGGAAAGCTTTATGGAGTCCATCGGGATGAGCAGTTGAGAACGGGAGAATAAAAGGTATAAATGGTATAAACGAAGTTGATTTTGTCATAACTCAAGAAGGTGAACTCCTAATTGGCAATAAACATCATTTTTTAGGACAGGGTCAAGATGTCCTTGCTGCGGGGCAATTGAAGATTAATGGACAAGGTCAAATTAAACGAATTGATAATTTATCCGGGCATTTTCGACCGACAGTATCTGAATCCATGAACTACCCTCAATTATTTGAAAGTATGGGATTTGATTTAAATAATACATGGATTGAATTGTATGATATAAAAACGGATAGTTCAGGGCTTGTTGAAGGCGTTACAATGTCATATACAAAGATGTTAGGGGGAAAAGAGAAGTGAATAAATTTGAATTCATGGGTAATTTGATCCAGGTTTTAAATGAAGAAAGTGAAATTCCCCAAAATGTAAGATTTATTATTACTACTGATCCAGAAATAGATAAAAAACACAACTCAAAAGATGATTTTATGAGGTTAAATATATTTAATGAGAATAATATAAATGGAAGGTTATTTGATATTGAACAAATTGTAGAGATATTTTCTGGATTAGCACCTCTATATCCACTCTGGATCAAAGTATACTTTAAAAGATCAGGTGTGGTTGAACTGAAAACTAGTTTGAGATTTCGTAAACCGAGTGAGATAAAGCATAAAGAAACAGGACATCCTCCATTTATTGTTTGCAAAAATATATGATGATTATCCCGCCAAAAGGTATTTGCGCTAATTGTTGTATGAAGTATGACCTGTCCGGGAACCTGCTTGAGAAGGCGGAACCGATCCCGGCGGAAGACGGCAGGCAGATCTTCTGCCGTACCTCCTATACCTGTGACGGGGATGGCAGGCAGACCGGGGTCTGCTTTGACGGCGGGAAATGGATCCTGGTGGAAGA
>RAYY01000160.1 GCA_003611875.1 bacterium D16-56
GCCCTGGGCCTTTCCTTGAGCAGGGCAACGATGTCGAACTGGCTCCTTTGCGTCTACCGGGACTGGCTCTCCCATGTGGCCGGCCGCCTCAGGCAGGAGCTTCTGAAACAGGAGTATCTGCACATCGATGAGACCCACGTACAAGTGCTGAAGGAACCAGGGAGGAAGAACACTTCGGATTCTTATATGTGGGTATACTGCAGCATCAGGGACTGCAAACAGCCGGTCCGGTATTTTGAGTACCAGCCGGGGAGAGGCGGGAAATATCCGGAAGCATTTTTAAAGGGCTATACCGGATATATCCATACGGATGCTTATTCCGGGTACAATGGGGTGAAAGGGGTTACAAGATGCCTGTGCTACACCCATCTGCGCCGCGCCTTTGTGGACGCGCTGCCAAAAGACCTCCATGGGACGGAAGCTTCAAAGCCTGCGGAAGCGGTTGTTCGTCTGAATAAGCTGTTTGAGATCGAAAAGGAACTGGAGGGCCTTGACCCGGAACAGAAGAAAAAGGAACGGATCGACCGCGAGAAACCGCTTCTCGAGGCTTTTTGGTCATGGGCAGAAATACACTCTGCCGGAGAACTGCCAAAGTCGAAGCTCCATACAGCTTTCCAGTATGCCCTGAACAACCGGCAGGAGTTCTTCAACTATCTTGAGGATGGGAACTGTTCCATCAGCAATTCCCTTGCGGAGAACTGTATCCGCCCCTTTGTGATTGGCCGGAAGAACTGGCTGTTTGCCGGAAGTCCGAAGGGTGCTGCGGCAAGTGCAGGAATCTACACGCTGGTCGAGACAGCGAAAGCCAATGGGCTGGATGCAATGAAATATATCAAATATATCCTGTCAGATATGCCGGGGAGTATATTTCTTGAGAATCCGGAATATCTGGATGACTATCTGCCATGGGATCCCATGGTACAGGAACGGTGCCGATGACCACTGCCCTTTCAGTATAGAGGGGTAGTGGTTATTTTTCTATCCACTATCTTATTTGACGCTTACGAAATAAAGTTAGTGAATATGGCTATGATTACTTTAAACCGTAAACGGTAGATAGTGGGTACCTATACAAAACTGGAGCAAACCTGTATGATAGAAACAGATTTGCTCCAG
>RAYY01000015.1 GCA_003611875.1 bacterium D16-56
GATCCGGGTCAGCTCAAAAGAAGAATTATCGGAACGAATTTATCAGTATTTTGATGAGATTAATACTGCTCCTGTTGTCTATCACTGGACATATAAAATGAACGAAATAGGAGACGAAGAAGTAAATATTTAACTATTCGTTATTTAATATTCGATGTACTAGATCTCCAGGGTTGGACACACTGGTCA
This sequence comes from bacterium D16-56, assembly GCA_003611875.1. GTDB lineage: Bacteria > Bacillota > Clostridia > Lachnospirales > Lachnospiraceae > Brotaphodocola. The sequence goes on from RAYY01000015.1 coordinate 190, forward strand.
AATTGGCAAATGCCCTTGATATCTCAGTAGATATCCTTTTGGGTAAAGAATTAAACAATTACACATCCAAGAAATTAAAAAATATTGAAGGTCAGTTAAAAAAACTCCCATCTTTGGAGCAGCAAAAGATATTGGATATCCTGGAATCTATAGTGGCTGTTGAAGTGGATTATCACGACGAGGAGTGATAGAAAATGTTGATACTGGTCTTTGACACACCAGAAGACAAGGATAAATTCGTCCACATCTATGAAACATATGGAAAAACGATTTATTACAGATCTAACGGATTACAATAATGCAAGGAATTATATCATTACGGTTACCCGCAACTACTGCTCTAATTATCTGCACAGGGAAAACAGACATCCTGAAGATCTTCCGGATGAGATTCCAAAGCCGCAGATAGATTTAGATGAAATACTGGATACTCTCATCATCAAGGAACAGATCAATCAATTGGCGAAAGAAATCCATAAACTGGATGACATTTATAAATCTGTATTGGAACTAAAAATATATCGCTGGATTTTCGAATGAGGAGATTGCATCATTTTTAAAGATCAAGAAAAAGACTGTGGAAATGCGGCTTTACCGTGCAAAGCTGCTCCTACGAAAAAATATGGAGGCGCATGAGGATGTATAAGGACCTTGGAGATGAAATCTGGGAATCTCTCTTAAAAGCTGCTGTTGTTGAAAATAGCCAGAATGAACTAAAGGATTATCCGTCAGAACAGGAGATCAACCGTATCGTTCTCCCTAAGCATTATGAACTGAGGATGCGCAGGATCCTAAAACACAGCAGCTACCGCAAAAATATAAAGTTATCTTTACGGTATGGGAAGAAAATAACTTCTATCATCCTTGTGGTCATGGGAATCCGTTTTATCTTGCTGCTGTCATTTGATGAAGTGTGTGCAGCCTGCCAGAAGGTCATAATAGAAATAATGATCGGTATATCCTCTGTTTTTATACCACGGACTTTACTTTGGATAACATTCCCGTTAGTTTTGGGTATGTTCCAACAGGATACTCCATGGTGGAGACTTCGTTCATACGCCTCAGGCGCCTGCTGATATGCATGTCCCGATTCTGCATCTCGGCGCTTCCATTTAAGAGCAGGTTTCGCAGGAAAAATTCCAAAAATTCCGTGGTTTCATGGATTCCACGAGTCAAATCCGTGTAATTGGCGCAAACAAGCGCATTACGGAAATACCACGCATGATCCGCAAAAATATCATTCGTTACTGCAAACCCCAGTGTCCTTAAGTACTTAATGAAAAATACCGCAGTCGTCCTGGTATTGCCCTCCTCGAAAACGTGAATCTGTCACAGCTGGGAAATAAACACTGCAAGATATAGCGACTCTTTTCCACTTGGCAGCTGTCCCCTACCTCTTCATATCTATAACTCCTCCTTAAAACCTATTTCCCGTTATCCCATATCCAAATCATCTTTGTATCCGCCTATTTTTCTGTGCTTTCTGGATACTCTCTATCCTTCCAGTACCACCATTTCAGCTTTTCCGGCTCATGTTCCTTGTTCTCTGCATAATACACGGCACACCGATACACATACAATACGCATCGGTCTTCCTGAAATCCCTTTTTTAAGCAATCCTTATGATACAGTTCCTCCGGGTTCTGTCCTACCAGGTCGGCAATGCATCGGATTCCGATATTCTGCAGATATTTTTCCATATTGGCGCCCACTCCCGGTATTTTTTGCAGATCGCTTTTTTCGTTTTCTGATGTGGCCATTTTATTCTCCTTATGTATTAGATAGTATCTCCTGATTTGCCGTTTCTCTTTTGTTATTCGTTTTCGACAACGGTTTTCTCCTCTGTCTGCATATCCTTTTCCCGGATTCCATAAACACATACCTTTCTGCAATATCCTTCTTTCTCCAGATTACTTTTGTACATATCCTCCTGTTTAAAACCACATTTTTCAAATAGCCTTCTGGAAGATATATTATTTTCCAGGATATTGGAATAAATATGCCCGATTCCCATCTCACGGAAAGCATAACCAACCAGAGCCTTGACAGAATCCTGTCCATAACCCTTTCCCCGGACAGATTTCATAAGCTTGATGTAAATTTCACCGGTTTCACATTCGGAATCCTCATGAGAAAGAATAATAATCCCCAAACCATTCCGAGGGTTTTCCCTTTCCGCAATAATCCTGTACAGGCTGTCTGCAGAGTTCTCCATGGAACGGAACCATTTTATCTGATGATCATAGGATACAGGAAGATGATATCCCCCCGTCACCTTTGCTGCCTCCGGATCTTCAATAAGATTCAGCAGCATCTCCTGATCCTGTTCTTCCACTGTTCGGAGCACCACTTTATTTCCTGTAATATCCATATGACCCTCTTTTAGTAAAATTTTGCTGACGGTTTCCCTGTCATATTTCTATTATATACTTGACAAGATAGGGAAGCAAGGGTTTTTCCTGTTTAAAATATGTTTCAATTCTGGTTCTCGTCAAACTGATATTCTGCAATATTCTTAAAGTCATTATTTAAAACATAAAAAACCCGTTCTCTTTCACAGAATATACGAAAGAAACCCTCGTTGCCCAAAGTCCCTCTTGTCTTACTGAATTTAATATACGGAATGCATCAACAACTGAAAAATTATCATCGATTTCTACATCAAGAAATCGAAAAACATGAAGGAAACAGTCCGATAAAAGTCAAGGCTTTGAAAAAGCCTGAATTTCTAAGGGACTGTTTCCTTCTTACATTTCAGGGCATAAATCGTTATTTCCCGACAGCCCCTTCAACCACTTGTATTCTGTTTTGGCGCATGATGATTTTGCCGCCACACAACGTTTTTTTATTAACCGCCGGACGGCATGAAAATCTTCTTTTTATGCGTAGTGATACTTTTCCCTGTTCTGATGAAGAAAAACCAGTGCTGCAATCATGGTAATTAGTTCTGCTATCGGTACTGCAAGCCATACACCTGTTACGCCCAAAACATTTGGCAATGTAAGCAACAGTACTGTAATCAGTCCGAAAGTCCGCAGGAACGACAAAATTGCTGACAGCTTCCCGTTTGATAATGCTGTAAATGTGGCAGAGGTAAAAATGTTCATCCCGCAAAACAAAAAACTAAAAGGAAAAATCAAAAATCCGTTTCGTGCAATTTCATAAACAGGCGTTCCTTTTTCTGCAAAAATACCAACCAATGGCGAACCAAAAATATAAGCTGCTGCAAAAACAGTGACCGAAACAAAGACAATGAACCGCATACAAATAGAAAATACATTCTTTAACTGCTTTTTGTCCTGCTTCCCATAGTTATAGCTGATAACAGGGGCTACTCCCATAGAAAAGCCTATGTAAAGGGCACTCAATAAAAACTGCGTATAGATAATGATTGTGATTGCCGCAACTCCATTTTCTCCAAGCAGTTTCATCATAATGCGGTTAAAAAGGAATGTTGTAACCGCTGTTGCCGCCTGACTTACCATTTCCGAAAAACCATTGGTACAGCTTTCAGCCAACACGGAAAAATCTATGACCGGCTTCCTAAAATGCAAACTGCCTCTCTTTACGGAAAAGAACCACAATCCAATCACCGCCGGTATCATATAGCCAATGCCCGTACCAAATGCCGCCCCCTTAATACCCATGCGAAGCGGCACCATAAAAATATAGTCCAGTAAGATATTAGCGATTCCTGCGCTTACGCCAAGCACCATACCCATTCCGGGGCGTCCCGCCGTTACGATAAGATTTTGAAAAAGCACTTGCAGGATACTTGCGGGCGTGAATAACAGCAGGATAAAAAGATATTCTTTACAGTATGGAAATAGAATACTGCTTGCTCCAAGTCCCCATACAATCCTGTCAATAAAAGCAGTTCCCAACACTGCAATCAATACACCTGACAAAATGCCCGCTGAAATAATCAGCGTAAAATCCTGTGCCGCCCTTGTATGTTCTCCTGCTCCCATTTTGCGGGCGGTGGTAGCGCTGCCTCCTGTTGCAAGCATAGTTCCAAGACCGACAATCAGATTGATAACAGGGCAGACAATATTCAATGCCGAAAGCGCATTTGTATCTACAAATCGTGCTACAAAGATTGTGTCAACGACTGTATACAGCCCCATGAATATCATCATCAAAATTGTCGGAAATGCAAATTTCAGCAACGATTTTATTGTAAAGCTCTGTGATAGTGGATTTAGGTCACTCATTCTCCTCGCCCTCCGATTTTTCTCTGTGAAGTATAAACCGCTGTGTCGGATAGCCAAATTCAATTAACAGTTCCGCTTCAACGAAACCAAGGCTTCCCCATATCTCCCGATAGCCTGTATCTGCCTTGTCACCCTCCCGAAAAGTCGTCACGCTAATCTGTACGGAATATGCAAGTTCATACAATGCTTTTTCACAAAATACTTTCGCTATCCCTCTTTTCCGATACTGTGGGTGTACCCCAAAGAAATCAATGCTCCCCGTCACCTCGTTAAACGCCATAATCCCGATTGCCGTATCAGCGTCTTTCAAAATCAATGCACGCTTATTTTTGATATACTCCTGCAATTGTTCAAGGTACTGCTTCTCGTCCAAGTGCGGGAAACCATCAATGACAAGGTGAACCAGTTCTATCCATTTGGGTATATCTTCCTGTGTTGCCAAGACGATTTTATCCTGCCATTCTTTTTCTTCTAAATTTGTAGGATTTTCATTCAAGACATATCTTAGCTGCAATGGATAAAATTCTTCTTCCTCCCTGTACCTGTTGGGGGATTTTTTATACATGGCTTTGAAAATATCCGTAAAGGACTGCTGGCTCTCATATCCGGCAGAAAGCGCAATTTCAAGGATTGGTCTGTCGGAAAGAACAAGCAGTTTTGCAGCTTCGGTCAACTGGCGGCGTTGTACGTAAGTCTGGATTGTCAACCCTACCGTACCTGTGAACATTCGGTGCAGATGATACTTTGAATAATGTACAGCCCCCGCAACTGTTTCCAAGTCCAGTTTTTCGTGCAGGTGGCTTTCGATATAGTCGATTGCCGCCATTACATTTTTAATATTCTCCGGCATTGCAGCTTCCTCCTTTCTCTCTGCATTATAACAGGATATTTCATTCAGCTTTTCATATATCTTGCGGTTTTAAGGACAAGTATTTACCAGTATACAGCAGTCTGCCCCGATAAAATAGATTTTTAGAAATTTTCTTCTGATATATTAGCATTTCCCTAGCTCCCCCGTATTAAGAAACAAGGAAGACTTTTTGAGAAAATTCTTTCAAACTTCCGTCAAAACCGCCCTGCACGGTGTTGTAGATGGTGTTGTAGATAATGAAAGGAATTATCAGAGGGTTTGGGAAACTTCCCAACAAGCAAAATCTGTCCGGCAAGCCATAGTGCGGACGGGCAGATTTACGGAAAAGGGTACCCTTTTCCTATGATTAACTCTTATTAGAAACACGAAAACGCAAGATTTTTGACGAAAATACAAGAAAATAGATTGAAACTATCACATTACGCAGAAGGCTGTCCTTGAAAATAGGGCGGTTTTTCTGCGCGATATAGCCGAAGCCCACTGGGGGCCGCCCTGTTTTGGCTATCAAGGCGGTCCCCAGCAGACTGCCTTCTATACTTATGACGGCAGCTTTTGGATACTCTAAAGAAAACCGTTTGCCCGACAGTCTTTCTTTAGAAAATAAGTCCCACATAAAAAATACGTTTTTCTTCTCTCTCAAAAATGTCGCGGCATCTTCCATACGACATTCTTTTTTCCACTTTTCATTATCTTGTAAGCAGTCCCATAAATACCCATCGTAATAGAAACCGTCTATATCTTGAATTAAAGTTGCAATATGCTTTTGATAATGTTCACTTGTTGTGTCAACGAATTTCTGGATAAAGGCTTTACGCAAAGCAACTGCCAGTTCAGTTGGTAATACTTCAAATTCCATATTATGACACTCCTGATAATTGAAAAGTTCTGAAATCATTTTAGCAGAAAGGCCGCCGACCCGCAAGGTGAAATAGTAGTTGAATAGCGGGGGAGCCGTCAATACAATATTTTGAAATACAATGCCTCTTTGGGACAAAATGTCCCAAAGCTGGGCGGTACTTTTCACAGTGCCGCCCCTTTTCATGACCGGCGGCATCCTTTCCGATACCTCTAATCGGAGCTATAATATAACTGTAATGAGATAGGGAAGGAGGACAAATGGCAAGGCAAAAAAATAGAGGGTATCAGCAGATTTTGACCCCTGCCTATACGGCCCGGGCTGGAAAATGGGAGGCTATATCCGGCTCTCCCGTGAGGATTTACAGAAAATCAACCGGGGGCTTGACGATAGCAACAGAGCGAAAAACCAGCGCGACATACATTTTACAACCCTCCATTTCCATGTTATATAAAAATAATTTTATTCATCTGCTACTGTGTTTTCAATACACAAAACATTACCGATACAATATGCAAAAAAGGAGCCGCTTTTCACCAAGCAGCTCCCCGCAATTATTTTTGATATATTATTTTTCTGATGGCATAAACCGAAAGATAGCAATAATCAGCAAGTTCTTCCAAAGATGCTCCTTGCTTATATGCTGAGATATTCTTTTTATTACGATTTTGAAGTTCTTTCCGGTAACCAGATAATTCACCCCAGGATTTATGCTGTTTTTTTTGCAGAAATATAGAGATAACCTGCCTGCATATATTTCTGCAATTCTTCAACCAACCTGACAGGGACAATTTCAGTTGCATTAATATATTTCATATGCAGCCTTCCTCCTTGATTGATTTCGTCAAGCAGCAAAGCCAGCAATATATGTCAGCGGCTGATAGTTGCTCCATGCAAGCGTCGCTTATACTGGCTTTGCATGGAGCCAGGCTTCATTCTTTCTTTTCTTGTTTATGCACATAATCCCGCCTTCTTAGCAAATCAACCAGTTTACTGTCTGTAATATCAGATATTCAGCAGATCACTGAACACCTTCAGTGCTCCGTCTGTCTCATGAGCCAGCACACGTTTGGCCAGGACTTTTCCAAGCTGTACCCCTTCCTGATCAAAGCTGTTCACATTCCATACAAAACCCTGGAACATCACTTTATTCTCAAAATGGGCAAGAAGGGCGCCCAGGGTCCTGGGATTGAGCTGGTCGCCGATGATAATGCTGGAGGGCCTTCCTCCCTCAAAATTCTTGTTCCGGTTCTCATCGGATTTACCGCATGCAAACGCGACAATCTGAGCCGCAACATTGGCACACAGCTTCTGCTGGCTGGTGCTGTCCTGAATCACTACATCCGTGCCGATCTGATTGTTCCGGAATCCGATAAACTGCAGCGGCACAACAGAGGTCCCCTGATGGAGCAGCTGATAGAACGAATGCTGTCCGTTGGTTCCCGGTTCGCCAAAGATTACCGGGCCTGTCTGATAATTGACCGGCTCGCCGAAACGGTTCACGCTCTTGCCGTTGGATTCCATATCCAGCTGCTGTAAATGGGCCGGGAAACGGCTTAAAGCCTGGGAGTACGGGAGAACTGCCGTGCACAAATATCCCAGCACATTACGTTCATAGACGCCGATCAAAGCATCCAGCATGGCCGGATTCTCCATCAGATCGTTATTCTTGGCCAGCTTATCCTCTTGTGCAGCCCCTTCCAGAAATTGTGCGAACACCTCCGGTCCGAAGGCCAGAGATAATACAGCCCCGCCCACTGCGGAACTGGAGGAATAGCGGCCTCCGATATAGTCATCCATAAAGAAAGCAGCCAGATAATCATCACTCTTGGCCAGAGGAGAGGTCTCACTGGTCACTGCCACCATATGTTTGGAGGCATCCAGTCCCGCATTCTTTAAAGCATCCTTGACAAAGGACTCATTGGTCAGAGTCTCAAGGGTAGTTCCGGACTTTGACACAAGAATAAAGAGCGAATGAGCCACATCGATGGAATTTAAGACAGCAGCCGCATCATCCGGATCCACATTGCTGATGAATTTCGCTTCCATCTTCAGGGTGTCCTGTTTTTTCGCCCAGTTCTCAAGAGCCAGGTAAATGGCGCGGGGACCCAGGTCACTGCCGCCGATACCGATCTGGACTACCGTGGTAAATTTCTCACCGGCAGCATTTGTGATCTCGCCGACGTGTACTTTTTTTGCAAACTCCGCAACCTTCTGCTGAACCCCTGTATAGAAATCACGCTTATCAACGCCGTCTGCCACTACGGCTTCTCCTAACTGTCCGCGGGTCATATGGTGAAGCACCAGACGTTTCTCACCGGTATTGATCACTTCTCCATTGTAAAGGGCTTCAAATTTCTCTGTCAGCTGAGCCTCCTGGGCCAGCTTTTTAAGAATCTCCAGCACTGCGTCGTCCACCTGTTTGGCGGCGTAATTGTATACCATGCCCTCTGCCATGGGAACACTGTACTTTTTCACACGCTCTGCGCCGCTCTCCCCATCCATCACCTGAACCAGATTTACCTTTTGGGCATTCAAAAGTTCCTGATAAGAAGTAAGCGTGTCCATATTGTTCCAGTTGATCATAACATGTCCTCCTTGGATATTAATATATTTAGGCGTTTGATAAACGCTCAAATTCACAGGTCATAAAACCAGTGGCGGACAGACTGCCGCCAACTGGAAATATTATACTATTAATCTGGTTTTTATTCAAGCATCTATGGACATGCGTCAGAAATTTTATCCCCTTTAATCCGCAAACAAAGGCATGGGAAGATGGAGCAGTGCCACAATAAGACCCCAAATGAGAATACACTCCATGCGGATCTGCTGCTTGCCGGAATCACACAGCTTATAACCGTTATAGTGGCTGACAAGATCCATAAACACCAGTATATCCGCAGCCTGAAGCCCCTGATTGCCTGAAGCCGTCCATTCCATACATTTCCTTTGGCAGGTGCATCCATCTGTCTTATTGCGCTGCCATAAAATTTTATTTCCTGCATACGCCTCCCTGCCATGCTCCCCTGCCGGGATTTTTGACTATTGGCATCCTATTTAATTCATGCCTGTATGGGTTACGGTACATGGCCTATATGGCTTTCGCTATACCAAACTGCTCCGCAGCTTTTTCCTAATCGAACAATGCCATCATACTTTTCCTACCCAAGACAAAATTGTTTCTGGTGGTAATTCCAAAAACTTTGCGATCTTATCAATGGGTTCCCCACCATTAAACATATTGGATGCAGTCTTCATCGCCCGCTTCAAATCGCCTTCCTCGCGGCCTTCCTCGCGGCCTTCCTCGCGGCCTTCCTTGCGGCCTTCCTCGCGGCCTTCTTCGCGGGCATCCCGCCTTTCATCCGCCAGTTTGATTGCCCACGTCATATAACTCACCTTCCATTCGTCATTGTTATTGATAGTCGTCACCTTCTTTTCCAGTGTCTGGGTATAGGGGTTTTTCGCTTCTCCTTTCATGATGTAACGCATCAGGATCTTAAACTCATCGCTGACATTTCCCTTATGCCCGTCTGCATTCACAAAAATCTTCCAGGCGTCATCCCCCAGCGGCTGATATGAACCGTCACTTAGACGATAATATTCCCCACAGCGGTAAATATACTCGCCATGGCCGAAGGGGTCAAACGTGCAGACGAAAATCACAAGGCTCTTTTTGAGATTGATGTAATCCTCCCCTTTAGCAAGGATGTTCAGATCGATGATTCCCTGATAATACCTAGATCTCCTAGGTAAGTTCCTGTTCCTCCCCGTCTGCATCTCCACGTCATAGACCGTCCGCTCCTCGTCCTCGATGTACACGTCCATCCGGATCGATTTCGCATTGAGCGTCAGAGTTACAGTCTTTTGCCTCTCCGGGTACTCGATCTTGCGGATCTTTGTCCCGAGGATGGTTTCCAGGAACGGTTTGCAGCATTCTGGATCTGCCATCACGGTTCCAAACATCATGTCATCCTGAATGGTGACTGGCTTAAACCGTTCTAAAAATATCTTTTCTTTTTCTGTCATGCTTCCTCCTATTCAGGGATCCTTCCTGCTTTTATTATATAATAAAACAGTTCAAAATTCAACACTCTGTAAAACCTCAAAAGCCTTGATTTTATGCAGGTTCAATAAATAAATCCCTTACTAATCCATGTCAGTTTTTGAAGGTACTTGCAGCAAACTTGTAACACCGATTATACCTTCCAGGCAAGATCATCCATAAAGGATTTCACCAACATCAAGTAACCAGATTCCGTGATAAGGATAAATGGGTTGTTGGGGTTGCCGCCTTTTGAGTTGCCTACGAAATTCGTAGACAACTTTTTCTGAGGTACTTTAAAGAAATCAACTCCATTGATAAAACGCCGTCTATTCTGGGTGAAATTCCGTCCTGCCATTCCTTCTGGCCTCCGGTGCATTGAACCACTCCGAACAGACATTCGAGGAATTGAAACCATACGATTCATCATAGACTTTCCCCCTTGTGGCTTGATTGAATGAGCGTTTTGTGTTCCCATTTTCTACTTGTGAAATAGAGTAAGCCTACAATAGCAGGTAAGACTGGAGAAAGCGCCTGGCCGTAATAAATCCCGGAAAAGCCCATATTAAGTACAAAGGCCAAGAGCCAGCTCACAGGCAAACGCACAATAACCGCGTCCAGTAAAGCGTTAATCATAGCAACATTTGCCGCACCGACACCAATAGCAAAGGAGTCCAAAGTGTACATAACGGCATAAATCAAACTATTTATACTGCAACAGACACGCAGATAGTAAACTCCATCGTTTACTACTTCCGGGGTGGTACTACCAAAAAGCAAAATCAATGGTTCAGCAAAAAACTGTACTCCAATTACGACAACGAGCGTTACAGCAACATTCATCACTAAACTGATTTTTACCACTTTACGGGCGCGTTCAATTTGTCCAGCTCCCATGCACTGCCCTGCCATCGCTGTAACTGCCTGTCCAATAGCCCAGCAGGGCATACCAGCAAAGGTGTTGATTTGCAAGCCTACATTCGATGCAGCAGATACAACAGTACCAAACTGATTGAGCATCCCTGCCACAAGCAGATAGGCCGTGTTGACTACGACCATTTGGATGGCCGTGGGCAGTCCGACTTTCACGATGGCGGCCAGCTTATCCCATTGAAGCGTAAACTTTCCGCGATTTTCCATAGAGAAAAATATTTTGTGCCGCTTCAAATAGAATAGAGAAATCACAAAGGAAATTCCTTGCGCGGTAATCGTTGCGTAAGCCGCCCCTGCCGTTCCCATTCCTAATGGGCCCATCAAGATAATGTCTAAAACGATATTGATGACGGTAGCAATTCCCACAAAATAGAGGGGAGATTCAGAATCCCCAAGCCCCTTGAGCACAGAGCAGACAGCATTATATCCAAAGACGAACACAGTTCCACAACAAATAATTTTCATATAATCGCAGGCATCTTGATATGCGTCTGCTGGAACATTTAACATCTTGAATAACGGCTGGCAGGTTGCCAGACTCACAATAGTCACAAGCAAGGAAGATACCAGCGAGAGCAAGGCCAGCATTTGAAAAGACTCCGTCTGTCCCTTTTTATCGTCTGCCCCCTTATATTGAGCAATCAACACGGCTCCGCCCATCGTCATACCAATACAAATTGAATTGATGATATAGCACAATTTAGAAGCATTACCAATGGCCGCAAGACCCGTATCGCCTACAATTTGGCCGACTACAAGCATATCTACTACATTGTAAAATGATTGCAGTGTATTTGCTAAAAGCAGCGGGAAAGCGAAAGCGGTCAGTTTTTTCGGCACACTTCCGGTCAACAAACTATGTTCTTCAGTCATATCTATTTCCTCCAAAAAGAAAAAGGGCACACTACATCGTGCGCCCTTTGCATAGTCACTTAACAAAATAAGCATAGCAAAAGGCCACAAACAAAACATTGTCTGTGGCCTAAACAGTTAATTATCTATCGTTGATCTGATAAAAAGGGTACAAAAACCAAAGACAGTAATATCTCTGCCTTGGCCTTTCCACTTTATAGATCAACTTTCCGAAAAGGCTCCGCACAATGTTTCGTGGTATAAACTTGTGTGGAGCCGAAGTCAATACAAAATTTTCCGAACAACATCGTACTCACCTCTTGCATAGTCATATCAAAATTTATTATAATCAGTTTTCCCCTTGTTGTCAAGTCAGCAAAGCCGTCTAAAATTGCGCGGGACATAAAAACAAATAGCCGGTAGTATGAAAATTAAAGTCGTTCAAATACTAACACCTGAAGTTTTATCATGCAGATGCTTTCTTTTTTCGAACCCGGCATTCATATACATGAGAAAATCCCATCTCCATCCAAGGTTCCATTTGAAATCAAATCCTATACCACCCTCCTCTTTCTTTCCTGTCACCTTCGGCCATGCCGTGGATTCTTCCGCTATCACAATAACTCTCCCTGCTCCTTCCAAACTTCCAGCCTTGCATTAAAATCCTGCAGGAATCACCTGGCCGGATGGAGTACTAATACAGGCTTGTCTAAATTCCGGTGAATAAATCGCTTGATATGAATGTCATCTTTTGACTAAAGCGGCGGCCTAGCAGAGCCTGCATCTAGCTTCGCAGACGTGCAGATGGCTCCTTTAAAGGAGCATCCTTATCAGCAGGAGATCCTCTCTATGGGCAGCCGAAAGCTTCTCACACCCTCCTCCGGCTGCGTCCCCACCCGCTTTCTGCCTCTGCCGCCGTTTCCGCCAGTCCCGGCAAAGACAGGCCGCCGTCAACGACAAGGGATGCTCCTGTAATATAAGATGCCTTTTCGGAGGCAAGAAAGACCACGGCATTGCCCACATCTTCTGGAGTTCCGTAACGCTCCAGGGGGATTCTTTCGGAAAGAAACCGAATCTTTTCCACATGGGCCGGATCTGCCAGCTTCTCCTCCTCCGGAGTAAAACGCCGGGTTGCTCCCGGGAGAATGTTATTCACCCGGATTCCGCAGGATGCCACATCCAGAGCGACAGACTGGCAGGCACGGTTAAGCGCAGCTTTGATTCCGCCATAGACCAGATCTCCCGGATGCGCACTGTTTCCCCGCACGGAGCTGATATTGATGATGCTGCCCTTTATCCCGCCTGCTGCCATATAGGCTGCTGCTTCCCTCATCAGGATTACATAGTTGCGGAATAAGAGCCGGTACAGATAATCCATATTTTTTTCCGTCAGGTCGAAAATACTTTCCAGAATGGTCACTCCGGCATTATTAACCAGCAGGTCCAGCCCTCCCAGCTTTTCCACTGCCTGCCTGAAAAAAGCCGTTCCTGCGCCATCCTCAGAAAGCTCTGCCTCGATCCCTTCAAAGCTCCCACCCGGATATTTTGTCCGGAGTTCTTCCAAAACCCTGTACGCATTTTCTTTTTTGCTTCGATAAGAGAATACTATATCATATCCATCCTCTGCCAGACTGTATACAATCCCCCTTCCTATTCCGCTGCTTCCTCCTGTTACGATTGCTTTTTTTCGCTGCATCGATTTGTTCTCCTTCCTGTCTGCATGTTTAATCATGGTTCTGTCTGTGATGAAAACGCCAGAAACACCAGAAAATCCTTTCCCCGGTTTGCAATCGAATGCATTTCTCCTGCAGGAATATAGATCGCATCTCCGTCCCGGATTTCCCGAGTTTCCTCTCCGATCGTCATGGCGCCGCATCCGGAAATAATATAGTAGACCTCCTCATGATCACCATGGGCATGAGCTTCATAAGCCTTCCCCTCCTGAAGCATGGCATATGCGACATACAGCATTCCTTCCATGCAGCAATGCTCTTGTTTTGGGTCAAAGTCTGCCTGTCCTTTCAATAATTTATAATCAATACCAAAATCATGCACAATCGACGGCAATGCTTCTCTCCAATTCCTGATTACCATATTGTCCTGTCTCCTTCTCCTCTGATCACAAACTCTTCCTTCGAAAGTCCGGTCAGAATCTCATATCCGTCTTCTGTCACTAACACCTCGTCCTCGATTCTCACCCCGCCGGCCCCCGGCACATAGATCCCCGGCTCAATAGTAATTACCATGTTCTTCTGAAGCACCATATCCGTACCTGGCACAATCGACGGCCATTCCTGGCTGTTTAAGCCTATACTATGTCCCAGATAGGGGTTAAACCAAGGCTTTAAAGGATGGTTCTCCAGCACCCTTTCTGCACATGCCATCAGCTCTGCAAAGCTCACTCCCGGACGAACGGCAGCAATACATTCCTGCTCGATTTTCCAAACCAGCTCATACATCTTTATCAGCCGTGAATCGGCTTTTTCTATGGCAAAGCTTCTGGTCCAGTCCGAGGCATAATGCTCCACCACTGCTCCGAAATCCAGCAGCACCACATCCCCCGGCCGGATCCTTCGCTCTCCCGGCAGATTGATGGTTCTCGCTGCATTTTCGCCGGACAATACCTTCATGGTAAAGGGAACGCCCTCTGAGCCTTTTTTTCTCATAAAATATTCCAGCTCTGCCACGATTTCCATCTCGCTTTTCCCTGGGCAGAGAATGGTTTTTGCATACTCCATGGCTTCCCTTGCAACCTGGGCTGATTTCCTCATTGCCTGCAGCTCCTCCTTGGATTTGACCAGTCTGGCCCGGCGCAGAGACGATGAAATATCCTGCCAGTGTATGGATCTCCCCCTTCTCCTCAAAGCATCTTCCAGCTGCAGATATAATTCCAGCTCCAGACGTTCCTTCTCAAACCCCAGCTCCAAACGGTGTGAACATCCGTCCTCCCTCAAGCTGTCCAGCAGCTGCACAATGGTTTCTGCCGGCTCTCCTGCTGTCCTTGGATAGGGAATCAATATCACTTTTTCGTCGTATTCCTGTTCTTCTACCAACGGCTTCCAGTTTTCCGGAAACACAAACCAGGTCGTCTCCTTTGTCATCAAAACCACATTCAGTCCAATCTGAGCCGGTCGTCTGGCTGTTGTTGAAAAACCGATGGAATAATAAATATTATCCGGCGCCGACAGCAGCACCGGTACAGACAGCCGGCCAAACAAAGATTCATACGTTCTTTTCATCCCAATCCACATTCCTTTCCCTTCCCTCAGAGACTAAGAGACAGCTCTTAACAAGACTTCCTACCACCACCGGATCAGGTCCGTCACCTGCTCCCGCAGCCGGACAAACTCCGGAGCGGCAATATCCCGCGGACGCGGCAGCCGATTGGCCAGCCTCTCCTTCACTGTGGTCGGCTTGTTGGTCAGAATCATAATATTTTCTCCCAGATACACCGCTTCTTCAATGTTGTGGGTAATAAAAATGACCGTGGTCCCCGTCATCTGCCACAGCCGGACCAGCTCATCCTCCAGCTTAAAGCGAAGCTCAATATCAAGCTGTCCATAGGGCTCGTCCATCAAAAGCAGCTCTGGCTCTGTGGCAAAGGCCCGTGCAATGGATACCCGCTGCAACATACTGGCCGAGAGCTGTTTGGGATAGTACTTCCGGTATTTTGTCAGGCCCACAATCTCCAGATACCGGTCTGTCAGCTCCTTCTTTTCCTTTTTCGGCGTATGGCGGATATCCAGCCCAAACGCCACATTCTGCTCCACCGTCAGCCAGGGCATGGTGGAATTTCCCTGAAAAATATAGGCAATGTGATCTTTTTTCGGATCTGCCGGATGCCCGTCCAGAAGGATTTCCCCGGAAGTGACATCATAGATTTTGGTCAGGCTGTTTAAAAAAGTGGTTTTTCCGCAGCCGGTAGGCCCTACCACACAGAGTAGGTCTCCCTTTTCCACATCGAAGGAAATATCATCCAGTACCAAAAGATCTCCGAATTTCTTTGTCAAATGGTTGACCTTTACTTTAATTTGACGGTTTGACGCTTCTCCTGCTCCCATTTTCGGCACACCTCCTTACAATGTTTTATCCACAATATCCGTAATTTCCTTCCGCAGGGCCAAAAATTCCGGGGCAGTATATTTGCGGGGACGAGGCAGATCGATCACATATTCCTTTTTCACTGTGGCAGGACAGTTGGAGAGGACAATGATCCGGTCTGCCAGATAGATGGCTTCCTCAATGTTATTGGTAACAAAGATAACCGTCCTTTTCTCTGACTGCCAGATCCGCTGCAGCTCCTCCTGCATCAGATAGCGTGTCTGGGCATCCAATGCCCCAAACGGTTCGTCCATCAGCATGACCTTTGGTTCAATGCAGTAAGCGCGTGCGATTCCCACCCGCTGCCGCATGCCTCCTGAAAGCTTAACCGGAAATGTATTTTCAAACCCCTGAAGTCCCACCAGGTCGATATACTTTTGAGCCTGTTCCCGGCGTTCCTGCTTTGGTACACCTGCCATTTTCAAGCCATATTCCACATTGCCCATAACCGTCAGCCAGGGAAACAGGGTAATATTCTGAAACACCACGCCACGCTCCGGTCCCGGCTCAGTGACCAATTCCCCTCCGACCAGAATATTTCCTTCATCCGGCAGCTCAAAGCCAGCAATCAAGTTGATAATTGTCGTCTTCCCGCACTGGCCCGGCCCGAACAGACAAATAAACTCATTTTCCTGTGCCTCCAGGTTAAAATCCCGGATAACCTGATGAGTCCCTTCCGGAACCTGAAAGCTTTTATTGACCCTTTTGCATGATATCAGCTGTCGCTTTTGTTCCATCGGCATAGTCTTGTTTCCACCTTTCTGAAAATCATAGAGAGCAGCATACCGACGAGTCCAATTGCCAGAATGCCAGTCATAATCTGAACCATGTCATTATTATTCATGCCTGCTATGATGATCCATCCAAGCCCTTCTGAGGAACGAACCATCTCTGCTGCCAGCACGGTTGCCCAACAGCTTGATAGCGCCACCTGCAGCCCTGCAAAGACAGAAGGAACCGACGCGGGAAGCACGATCGTAAACAACAGGCTGCTTTTTCTCGCTCCCAGCATCTGTGCCGCAAGGATATAGTCCTTATCCACATTTTTGGCTCCGCTCCAGGCATTTAAGGTTACATTACAAAAAGAGGCCAGAAAGATCAGAAAAATCTTGGCATCCTCTCCCAGGCCGATCCAGATGATTGAGATCGGGATCCAGGCAATCGGCGGAATCGGACGGATAATCCGAAACAAGGGAGAGAACACAGCCTCCACAAGGCGGTTCCATCCCATGGCAAGCCCCAGGATCACCCCTGCCGCTGCCCCCAAAAGATACCCGGCCATTACCCGGATCAGGCTGTACAGAATATGTACAATCATGGTACGGGAACCGATTGTGCCTCCAAACATGGTTTCCAGAAACATCCAGATAACCGGAACCGGTCCTGGCATCAGTCTGCCCAGCTCCCCCTTCACTCCCAGATGCCACAGACACAAAAATGCGAAAATGGAAATAACGGCACAGATCGGCTCCATGATTGTTCTTTGCTTTTTCTTCATTGTGCGTTCATCCCCTTTGCCACCATAGTCTCAACCTTTTGCAGGATCAGATCCAGAATCAGTCCCACTACCCCAATCATCAGCATCCCGATAATCACCAGATCCGGACGGGAAATATAACGTGCCTGCTGGATCATAAAGCCAAGCCCCTTGCTGGCTGCCAGCATTTCCGCTGCCACCAGAGCCATCCAGCTTCCTCCCAGGGCCGTTCGAAGGCCAGTAAAAATCATGGGCGTTGCCGTGGGAATAGCGATCTTAATCAGCTTTTGCCAGCCGCTGGCTCCAAATACATCCCCTACCCACATATGCAGCTCATCGGTCTGCCGGATTCCGGTATAGGTATTCACAATGCAGGCCACAAAGGAATTTACAAAAATCACCATTGCCTTTGCCTCAATGCCAATACCAAAGATCAGAATAAACATGGGAGTCCATGCCAGTCCCGGAACAGGGCGGATCAAGTCAAACACCGGACGGATCAGCCAGTCGCACCACTTATTCCAGGCCATGGCAATTCCTAACGGAATCCCCAGCACTGCGCCTATACTGTATCCAAGGAGGCATACCTTCAAGCTTTCCTGCAGATGCTGCCCCAGAGTTGCCCCGTCTGGTTTTTTCTCCGTCAGCTTTACCACGAAGGTCTGAAAGGTCTTCCCTACTCCCGGAAAGACAGAGTTCTTCGTCAGCTTCATCACATCGATCAGAATATACCAGACCAGCAGGACCGCTGCCACAGAAGCACAGGATATCAACAGATACTTATATTTTTTCCAGAAATTCTTCATGATCTCACCTGCTCCTATTCTTTTTTGTCTATGGGAGACTGCCCCATTGCAGGATTCGAAAATCCCTGATGCGGCAGCCCCCTTCCGGGCCGCTAATGCCGATTCGCCTGCTACGGGGTATTTGCCGCCGCCTCACTGCGGTACTGCAGCAGCCGGTCAACAAAGCTGTGGTTCAAGGCTTCTTCGATTTGAGGCATGGAGCCTTCTTCAATCAGTCCCTGTTCCATCAGAAACTCTCCCATGACCATCATCGTATTTCCAAAAGGATATTCCGGATTTTCCAGGCTCTCCCAGGTCCAGAAGGTTACGTTTTTGATTTCAGAGGCCATATCCTCATCGCTGTAGGTGGTGCCGCCCTCATTTTTATACAGATCCAGCGCATACTCTGACCGGGCGTCATCATCCTTGGCCAGCCGGTCCATGGCTTCATAGCAGCAATTCAGGATCGCTGCCACATCGTCCGGATATTCATCTGCCAAATCCCTGTTGACAATAAAGGAATCGATCAGCGGACCCCCTGCCAGGTCAATATAGTCGGCAACCATAGTATAAGCAGGATCACTCTCCAAAACATTGGAATAAGGCGGTGTTGTAGCCACAAAATCTCCCTGCCCGGTTATGAATGCCTCATACGCCTGTGCATGATCCATAGCGGTAAATTCGATTTCCTCCGAATCCAGCCCCAAGGCTTCTGCATAGGCATAGGCAATAAACTGCTGCGGCCCTGCCCCCAATCCCAGTACATTGGCTCCAGCCACCGTTTCGGGACTTCCATAATATTTTGTATCCTTATAAAGCCCTGCCTTCACAGTATCACTGTCTGTCCGTCCGTACATGGCCTGACCGCCAAAGTTAATTGTCGTATCCCCTGCATAGTAAAAATTTTCCGTTGGCAATACATAGACTGCTGCCATACCGTTGGCGGCCGCCTCAATCTCTCCGGCATTTAAAGCCTCATTCAATGCCGGACCATTGGCCAATGTTACAATCTCCACATCCAGTCCGGCTTCCTCAAACAATCCCAAATCCCTTGCATAATAAAGATATAAGCTGGTCTGGCGAACCTGCCCGCCAATCTTCCAATGGCGCCCGGACAGGTTCAGCTCTCCTGCCTTTGCTTCGGCCTGTTCCTCACCAGCTCCCTCTTTCTGAGCCTCTCCCTGCGTCTGGGCGGGAGCTGCCGGCGCTTCCTGCTTCTGACCGCAGCCTGCCAAAAGGACTGCCGCCATTCCTGCCATCCATACATAATATCTTTTTTTCATTGTACTCTCTCCTGTTCTGTTTTTGTTTTTTCTCGATCTGTCCGTTTCACAATCTCAAGGCAGGTACGTGAATTATGGGTCAGTCCCTACACAATACCAGTCCCTCCAGCTTTTTATTTATCATAGTAGCTTCCACATAGTCCCAGATGGATCCTGCTGCATCAAGATATGTCCTATCTTCCGTTCTCTGATAACGGTCTATAAATGCGGTGATCCCCTCTGCCTGTACCCACCAGATTTTACTCCTGTTTAGTCTCCTGTTTTTTGTCTGCCAGATAGTACATTCCGCCTCGTACCGGATCCAAGCCTTCCTGATATACCTGTTCCATCATCCTGCTTACAATTGATTCGATTTTCTGGTAAAGCTCCTTATCCCCCAGAAATTCTGCTGCCTGCATCATCAGGTAAGAGCATTCGCTGTCATGTCCAAAATTCACTTCTCCGTCCAAGCACGTCCCATCCTTTAGCACATAGGGCAAGATCCTGATCCTCTTTTCTTCCAAACGTCGCAAAAGCCTGTGAAAGTGTCCAAAGAATCCTGCAGTTCAAAACTACGGATTTGGGACTCTTCTGATCTGGTTTTCCCTCCCCGTCTATTCTTCCATAAAATCCTCCATGAACAGGATCTGGCATATATTCTCTCCAGAAAGGAAGAATACCGGTTTGAAGATTTTCCTCCATTCTTTTCCTCAGATTCCAAAGCAATATTTTGTCATTCATCTGCTGTTCTTCTTCCTGAGCCTGGTCTGCAAGTCCACAAAAGCCCGATCAGAATTATCGGACGATACATCTGCATTTTCAATAATTACAACCTTTGTCCCCGGAGCAGTTACATGCGTGTGCCAAATTCCCTTGGGTATCCGGTACATTTTTCCTTGTTCCAGCTCCACAGCCGTGATATCTCCAGGGCCATCTTCCTTGTCGTCTGCTGCATAAAGCGTAAAGCTTCCTTCCAGCAGCAGAAAAACCTCATCGGAGGTATTATGCCTCTGCATTTCATTGATCTGATCCAGATGGAATCTTGGAGTATCATTCAGCAGCGCCACTCTCCACCCTTCAAAAAACACCAGCGGATGATAGCCTTCCTCTGAACAGCCTTTCACCTCAATCAATTCCTTGTCCATCGCCTCACTCCTCTTTGCCGTTGTATCGGATTCTCTGCTTCCTTCTTGTTTCACTCAAAAGGACTTTTTTGTTCCAGCCGTTTCTCTTCCTGTTCTCTGGAGAATTGAACAAAATATCTTGATTACACAAGTCCTTTTTTATAAAATACACCAATATTCCCCACAAGTAAACAAAAAATGCAAATCCTTGCAACCGTTTCTACTTCTATTTTGCAAAAACTGCAAATTTTTCGAAAAAGCAACCGGAAGCAGCTTATCTTCTGCTCCCGGTTTCCTGCCTGCCCAAGCCTAAGTCCAAGCATATGATAGGGATATTTTTACCTGTCTGATTTGTGTTGTGGGAATCACTTGATCCTGCTGGACAGCACTGCCTTTTTACATGCCTCGATCTTTTCCTGCTGCATGGGACGTCTCAGAATCTCTGCCTGAATTGCTCCGATGATCGCCAGTTCGCACATGCTTGCCAGGTGGAGATACTGCAGATCATCCGGAATATTGTAGCTGTAAAATAATTTTAGGTTCGCCAGCTTTCCCATGGTGGAAGCCGGATTGGCTGTAATGGCAATCACGGTTGCTTTGTTATGCTTTGCAGTCGTCATTGCCTCTATCACGGATCTCACCTCACCGCTGTAGGCAATCCCGATTGCCACGTCTCCTTTGCCCAGAGTACTGGCTGCCAGGTTCATATCTACCTGACCGCTGACCATCTGGCTTAAAAGATTGATTCTCAAAAGCAACTGCTGGGCAAACAATGCGGAGATGGAACCGCCGCTCTGGCCGAAAAACACAATATTCTTTGCATTGATGATTGCATCCACCACCCGTATCAGGGTCTTCCCGTCCAGTGTCCGCATGGTATCGGAAACCACGTTCTGGAAGGTGTTCATCAGCTTTTGTATCACCACCTGGATCGTGTCGCTTTTCTGGATCGGCACATCCATAGCCAGGGGGGAGGCCAGATTTTTTTCCATATATACCTTCAGTTCACTGAAGCCTTTATAGGATAATGCCTGGCAGAATCTGGTTATGGTAGACGGAACTGTCCCTGTCTTTTGTGCCATTGTGGTAATCGAATAATGAATCACTGCCTCCCGATGGTTCAGAATATAATTCGCAATTCGTTTCTGCGCCTTAGAAAGTGAGGCATACTGCATTTTGATTCTCCCTACATATTCAATTTCCTCCGAAAAATCTTCCTCTTTTTTGATTTCATCCTTTTTGATTTTATCCATAAGCCTTTCCTCTCCTCATCCTTTACATATTCCCGCAATCTATACATTCCTTCTGCTCTGTGTCTTCGAAATATTTGCTTATTAATTTATCAAAAATTAGAATCTATTGCAAGTTTTTTCATTTTATATTTACCTGCGGCCGTTTTTCCGATAAGATGGAATCAGAGAAAGCTCAGCCGTTTTCTTCTCCTGACATAAAAAATTACAGTAAAAGGATTTCTATATGAAAATAATACAGGTAAAAACAATCCTTACCTCTCCGAACCAGAACTATCTCTTTGTTAAGGCTGTCACGGATTCCGGAATCTACGGGGTCGGGGATGCCTCTCTCAACGGAAGGGAAAAAGCGGTTGCTGATCTGATCGACACCTACCTTTCTCCTCTCCTGATCGGAAGAGATCCAGAACAAATCGAGGATTTCTGGCAGCTTGTGTACAGGGGAAGCTACTGGAGGGGCGGAAACATTATTATGAGCGCCCTGTGCGGCATTGACATGGCTCTGTGGGATATCCTTGGGAAATCTGCCGGTAAACCTCTCTATGCTTTACTGGGCGGAAAGGTCCGAAGTAAGGTATTGTGCTATTCCCATGTACTGGGAAAAAGCCAGGAAGATAAGATCGCCCAGGCAGCAGAATATGTACGGGAACGCGGTTTGAAAGTAATTCGTTTGAGAGCCGGTCTTCCTGCTGCCAACGGCACTTTTGGCGTCACCCAAAACCAGGACAGCCCTAAGATTGAGTCCTGGAATCCAGAAGATGAGATTATGAATACCGTGGAGTATTTTATTCGGGTTCGGGAGGCTGTCGGTAAAAAAATAGGGATCATCTATGATCTGCATGAGCGCTTCAGCCCGGATCAGGCAGTGCGGATCCTCCGCCGGATCGAGGATTATGATCCTTTCTTTATCGAAGATCCGGTGGCTCCGGATTGTGCGGACAGCCTGCGCTATGTGCGTGAAAAAACGATTGCTCCGATTGCCTTCGGAGAGCTCTATAAAAGCCGCTGGGAATGTCTTCCGGCTATCACCGGACGGTGGATTGATTTCCTGCGCTGCGACGTTATCCGTATCGGCGGTATCACGGAAGCCCGCAAGATTGCCGCTTTGGCGGAAACCTATGATATTAAAACAGCATGGCATGGTCCTAATGACGTCTCACCCATTACCCATGCCGTAAACTGGCATCTGAATGTCTCAGAATATAATTTCGGCATTCAGGAAGACGGCACTACAGACGGACTTATCCACCAGGTAATCTCCGGCGGTCCTGTCTATCAGGACGGGTACCTGATTATGGAGGAACGGCCGGGAATCGGATGTGATATTGACGAGGATGCTGCCGCACAATATCCGTTTCGCAAGGCATATATCCCTGTATGCAGACAGGAGGACGGAAGCCTGAACAACTGGTAGATTATTTTCAGCACAGACCGGCAGCTTCAGAGACAAATGATACATAACAAAAGGAGCGCAGCATTAACTTGTCTACGCTCCTTTATCCTCTATGACAGAAAGCCTCCACGCGCCCGGCGGCGGACGCACCACCAATTATGAAAGTTTGGCGGGCGCATTTGGCATCCCTGATTTTAAATCGCCTCCGGCGATGGGGATTATATGGAAAGCCTCCACGCACCCGGCGGCGGGACTTTTATAGAAAATACCCTTCCATCCCTGTAAACACCGGGGTTTGTTCCCCGCATTCCGGGCATGTATAGGTTCCGAAATAATAGCAGAGACGCTCCATACCTTCCGTATCATCTAAAAGTGCAAACAGGTTAAACAGCCACAGCTTTCCGTCTGCCAAGCTTACGCCGTCCCATTTTTCATCAGGCGCTTCTGCTTTTTCAATCCGTTCAGAAAGGTCAAAGTAACCAAATTCCATATCTTCGTCACAGTTTTCACAACCCGGACAGACGATATAACAGGATTCCAGCCCAGACATGGTAAGCATAAACGCCAGCCTCTTCTCCCCCAGGATCGCCGTAACGGCAAAGGCAAACCCACGTCTCCAGCCAATGTCTTTCTCCTGCACATAATCCATATGTTCTGCCAAAAAATCTGTGGTTATGGCCCGGATCTGCAGGATGGCATTCTCATAGCTTTCCTGCACACAAGCATCTTCCGGCCTGCTGTCATATACATCTGTGGCAAGACAGCTTCCGGCTGCCAGGATCCCCTGAAACAGCCATTCCCTGTCCTTCTCTTTTTCCCAGTTTTCCATAAGTCTGGCAAGATAAGGCATGGCCAGCCATGTGGCAGGATAAAAACTCATCTGGTGCCACAGGTTTTCGCAAAGGTTGTCAAAAGCCATCTCATAGTTTGTTTTTGGTGTTTTGTCCAGGCGGCGCAGTTTAAAGGTCTCGGGAGCAAGCTCTCGCTCTCCCATCAGAATCATCAGGTACTCTCTTACATTTCCGTAAGCCCCTCTGTAAGCTTCCCACAACGGCGAATCCAACTCCTGAAGCGTATAAGGATACTGCCCTGTCCTTTGTTCTGCTGCTTGAAACGGCACCCCTGCACAAGGCTGTGTTCCGGTTTTCTTTTCTTTGGATGCGGTAGTCTTGGTTAATTCCATATGGTGATTCTCCTTGTTCTGTGTAAAAATTATCTTTTTGTCTGCCGTTTTGTTTTTCCTGCAAACCTGGCAAGGTCTGTGCTCTCTGCCTTGGCTGTTGGCAGCTTTCCCTATTTTACCATACCTGTATCAATTTTTCTATTCCCCAAGAAAAAATAATCAGCAACCGTTATTCGGAGGCTTACAGTTCACGGGGCGGGGAAAACTGGACGAAAACAGACGTCAAGCTCGCTTGTAAGACTATTTTCGTCCAGTTTTCCACATCGGGTGGACACCCGATGCTTCTTGTCCGGCGGAGCCGGGCAAGAAGACGTCCCCGTGAACAGTAACAGATCAGTTCATTTGTGATGCGGATGACAAAATTACACGTTGCTGCAAAGGACAAAAAATGTTATAATTTTACAAAGATACCTGTTGTTGAGCCTTTTATTTTACGATTTATACTCACGAGCATACTTATTTGCCGAATGATTGGGGATTGTGCTGAATTGCGCTGGAATCATGAAGGGATATTGGCAAATCATTTCGCTTGCGGGTAAATCGATCAAGGAGAAAACCATGAGAAAATCACAAAGGAGGATAACTACGATCCTGCTGTCATCCATGTTGGCAGCGTCAGCCTGTCTCACATCAGCTGCATTCTATCAGGAACCGGAAAGTAAAAAAGGAATTTTAATCTCCGGCCAGGAATCGAACATGCTGCAGGACATTGTCAACTTAGGATGCAAGCAGGCCATCTGCAACCTGGCCTCTTACCAGAACGTTAATTCCTTTGATCCTCTTGCACAGATGTGCAAATCCAACGGAATCACCATGACCATGATTCTGCTGAACAATTTCGGAGGAAACCCGGATCTGCTCCCGGTGTCCAGTCCGGTGGAAGGAACAGGAAACTATGCTTTCAATGTAAGTACCGCGGCTGGGGAAGCAGCAGTCAGAGCCTATGCCAGGAACGTGGCCAGCCACTACTCCAACACAGTATCCAACTGGGTGATTGGCAACGAGGTCAATGATGCCGTGACGTGGGATTACAGCGGAGTTATGGACATGGATGAACATGCCGCCCAATATGCCAAGGCGTTCCGTATTTTCTATGAAGAAATAAAAAAGGCCAATTCCGAGGCACGGGTCTTCATTCCCTTTGATATGCGGTGGAATGCCAAATATGCCGACGGTTCAGCCCGCTATACGGTAAAAGAATATCTGCCCAAGCTTAATGAACACTTAAAAGATTTGGATTATGGCATTGCCTGGCACGCTTATCCGGTACACTTCTTTACCAAACCGGAGTTTTTGGATGATGACGGGATTTCCTTTGACCTGGATACTCCCAACATCAACCTCAAGAACATGGATGTTCTGACCAGCTATCTGCAGACGCCGGAGATGCTGTCCCCCAGCGGTCAGGTTCGTCATCTGATTCTGACAGAGCAGGGCTTTACCTCAGCCTGCGAAAACGGTGAGGAAAGACAGGCTGAAGCTATCAGGCAGGCTTATGAGATTGTCAAGGCCAATCCATATATTGAAGGCTTCTATCTGAGCCGCCAGGTAGACGCACAATCCCAGGAAAACGCCGGAGGAGCCTTCGGACTTTGGACCAGAAACCCGAATGCCTCCAAGGATGAAACTCCTCAGTCAAAGAAGCTAGCCTGGAGTGTATATCAGTCCTTGAACTAAGGGACAGTTCCAAAATAGCTTACCATATTCCTTGAATTTTATCGTTTTTTATAATTTCCTCCATATCTATTGTACATACTTGCAGGATATCCTGCCCTTGTGGTGCAGACCGGTATGGAGGAAATGTTTTTAAGCTGTCTGGCACATCAAAATTCCAGGCTGTCCAAATTCAAAAGAAAATACCTCATTCCCATAATTACAAAGCCTTCTTCATTTCTCCAAGGTTTTGCCGTTCCGCTTGCAATCACGATTTTCTTAAAGGAATCCGGAATATTGCGCAGAGAATAAAATTCCTGAGCCTGCTTTTCCTTGGATGACATATCATAAGCAACCTGAATATAATATCTCTGGCTTCCCTGATTAACAACAAAATCAACCTCAAGCTGCTTGCGGACACGTTTTCCCTCTTGATTTTTTCCGTACACATCTATGATTCCTGTATCTACATGATATCCGCGAATGAGCAATTCGTTATAAACAATATTTTCCATAATATGGGTTGGTTCCTGCTGCCGAAAATTTAATCTCGCATTTCTCAGACCCAGATCAGTAAAATAATACTTTAAATTAGCACCAATATATTTTCTTCCTTTAATATCATAACGATTAGATTTTGAAATCAAAAATGCTTCCTCAAGATAATCAATATGGCTGGATATTGTTTTATTTGTATAGCTTGTCTGACGTTCGCTTGCAAAAGTATTAGAAATCTTGGTCGGATTTGTAGGAGCCCCGATAGCAGAAGCAAGAATATCAACCAGTGTGTTCAATTCATCCATACTTTGGATACGGTTTCTTTCAACAACATCCTTCAAATATACATTTGTGAAAATATTTTTCAAATATTCTGCCTTCTGGCGCTCCGTCTGAAATCCGGCAACCTGCGGCAGCCCTCCATAAATCATGTATTCATTCCATGCATCCTCATAGTCTCCATCGTAAGCAGAGTAAAATTCCGCAAAGGAAAGCGGGTAAACCCTGATCTCATCTCCTCTGCCCCGAAACTCTGTTACAATGTCACTGGACAGAAATCTGGAATTGCTTCCGGTTACATAGACGTCAAGATTGCCCACACGAAGCAGACTGTTCAGCACTTCTTCAAATCGGGGCATGAATTGTATTTCATCTAAAAGCAGATAATATCTTTCTTTGTCCTTCACAGCAGTTTTCACAAACTGATAACACGTTTTTGGGTTTCTTAATTCTTCATTTTCAATACCGTCCAGAGCAATTTCAATGATGTGGTCTTCGCTTACACCGCTTTCCATCAGATATTTTTTAAATATGTTAAACAGCAAAAATGATTTTCCACATCTGCGTATGCCTGTAATAATTTTTATCATCCCATTACTTTTTCTCAGAATAAGCTGCTGAAGGTAATCATTTCTTGCAATTTCCATTTTTTCGCTCCTTGTTTTTGTGTAAAAGCATAGTTTTAAGTAATTCTATTTTACTATGAAAGTCCCGCCGCCGATTAGGCGGCATGAATTCAGGTATGCCCCATGTGCCCGCCAGACTTTTATGTGCGGTGGTGTGCCGGCAGCCGGGCACATGCAGGTTTACTATAAACATAAGCCTCCCTCAAGATGTTATTCCTATTTTTTATGTACTTCCAACGTGAGACAAGAAAAATGGCTGGAAATGATTCGGCTGATCTTGATGTGCAGACTATCCTAAATAAGGGACAATAACATCATAGAATCTTTTGCTCCAATCTGCGTGGAATTTTGCCATCTGCAGCCAGTCTGTTTCATTTTCAATGCTGACGCCGCTAAGCTGGTAGAAAATCTTTGATGACTTTATATCATCTCCGCGGTTCCAGGCCAATTTAACGCCTAATGCATTTTCTATTGCATCCTTGTGAATGAAGACAGCGTCAAAAGCCTTCTTATTTTCTTCCTTTTTCGATTTTCCGAAATACAGCTCAACTCTGGCCGAGCCGTAATTTGCAACACAGTACAAACTGAATCCGCTGATTCCCAAAAAACCGCTGATCCAGTTTTCCTTGGATGGATTGACATGATTAAAGGAACCACCATCTCCGTGAGCCTGTTTAATATACTCTAATGCATAGGTCCAGTATTTTCTGTGAAGCTCGTATCTTGTACCGGCCTCATCTTCTGCACCTTCATTTTCATCTCGAAGATAGAATACTAAATCTGCAGGGTCGGCGTCACACAGCTTGAACACCCTGTTTAACACAGATAATTTACTCTGTGTACTTGTATTTGTCCATACATAAATCCCGTCTCCAATTTCAACACTTTTTGTAAAATCGGATTCATTTATACTAAAATGTGATGCAATATTATCTTCTGCGGATATTGCAAGCTTTGTAATAACACTTTTATTTTCAGCATAAAGAATCTGCAATACCTTCTGGAACATCTCTACCCAGCTTGTTACTGGCTGTTCTGTATTCTTATAACTAAAGCGAGCAATCAATCTTCCGCTTAAATTCGTATCATCATCAAGAGTATAGGAATCCAGCTGCTTTTGCTCTGGTTTAAACGCAGTGAATGGGGCTGCCCATATAACAAGTGCACGTTCCATAAGATATTGATTGCGATCTTCGATTTCCGAAAGTGTCCACTTATCCTTCTTGGCAATATAGGTGTTCATTCGAATACCACTATCCTCAAAGCCATTTTTCATGGTTTTCTTTTCCTCGAATGTACGATTGCTATATTTTGAGTTATATGCAGTTAAAGTAAGATTCGCAATTCTATGGAGCCAGGTTTCATGAATCTGCTCATAATCATCACCTAATGCTTTTATCCATGCCGGTGTTAAATGCTGAGGCATAATATGCTCAATAGAGTAATCCCCATCGTCGCAATGCTCATACACATTTTTATCCTCTGCCGTATTGAAATTTTCCAGACGCTCCAAGATATAGATCTTGTTTTTACTGTTCATCTGATAAACCGGTCTATCCCCAAATCCTGCAGAAAATTCATCATCATCCGGAAAACGTGCTTTTTCCTTCTTTGACAGAAGGGCATACTTAAACTTCTCGACATAATCCACATCCGTACCATCGTATCGGATGATCTCTCTGTGAAGCATAAGGAATATCTTGTTTAACACATTTGTCGGTAAATCACAGATCGTTCTTCTGAACAAGTAGCTCTCCGTAATCAGGAATACGTCTGTAACCTGAGAAATATCAAGCTTTCCTTCATCAAGCAATCGCAATATTTCAAGAAAAAAGGGTCTGGTGACGGTGGTCTCCAGCCTGTTTAATCTATAAATGCATGCGTCCAAAGCTTTATTCTTGGTGCCGCCGCGCAGCAAAATCACATAACGCTTCGCATAGGCCAGTAATTCCTTTAATAATTCCTCTGTGCCTAATGCCAGCTGCTCAACATAATTCTTAAAGCTGATATAAATCTTCTTCTGTGAAGGGATCGCCAGCTGCTTTACGCTAAGGTAATCCCTCACAAACGCACTAACGTCATATCTGGTACATTCTTCTATGGGATTCCAATATTTATCGTAATACTCATCTTGCTCTTTGGCCGGAAGACCCATCAAGATAAAGTTTCTGATTTTATCGCCCTCGCTTAAATCAAGACCAGTAGAATTTAAGCTTTCAAATATGAGCTGCGGATTATCCTCATTATTGAGTGTAATATTGATAATCTCCAAGCTACAGATCGCATCAAATAGCTCATCTATTGTAATCTCCTGTTTTTGGATTCGTTCATAAAAATAATTGTAATTAGCAGTTAAGTTGGATTCCCGAATATATTCATCAACACGATCAAACAATTTTCCGAAAGCCTTTCGGTCGTTCTTGACAGGCTTCAGCTTGATACGAGTATCCTTTGGCTGGTATTTATCTACCAAAAAATCCTCATATATCTGCTTTCCTAAAGAATCATCCTGCGGAACAATCACATGATGATCGATGAGATTGTACATTGCCAAGAATAGCAGAGATACGGTTGTCAGTCTCTGCTGCCCATCAATAACAAGAAACTCTGTATTTCTGCCGGATGGTTCATACACGGATACCAAGCTTCCAAAAAAGTGACTTCTTCTCTTGTTTTTCCTTACCTTGACCAGGTCATCAAAAAGCTGCTTACAGTTTTCTGTCTTCCAGTCATAGTTGCGCTGATAGACAGGAATAATAAAGCGCTTCTTTGATCCTTCCATGTATTCTATTAATCTACATTCTGAACCTTTCATTGGTGCCTCCTTTGCATCTGCCTTATCTGAACATTTTTGAACAGCTCCTTCACATTCCTACATGCTCCTGAATATCACGCTACCGAACCCATATCCTGTGGCTGATCAGATACCTTCCTCCCTGCAGCTCCTCTGCTTCCAGTGTCATCTCGCTGGAGGATGCCCCGATTTCTGCCATGGCGTTTCTCATGTACGCCTGCCTGTAATTGTCCGTCTGATACTCCTGATACCATTCATGAAACAGCTCCTCCCCCTCTATTACATTGTAAAAGGTATAGCTGCCGATTCCGTTTTGCAGAATCTGGGCATAACAATCCGCATAATATCCCTGCATATCTGTAAGAACCTGTTTCTCCGCCATACCGACATCTTCAAGGCTTTTCAGACTGCTGCTTTCCGGCTCCAGCCCCCGATATGCCTGCCCGTTGCATGGCGGCAGATATATGGACATCTCCTGCCTGATATGACTGCCTGCATAATCGGCGTCTGACTTGTTAAAATAGTCATAAGTCCCGTCTCCGGCGTCGTCCCATGTGGTATCCACATTGTAATACCCGTCGTCCAGCCGGACAATATTCCATGCATGGCTTTCCCCCGCATATCCGGTGCAGTAATAGCAGGGAATCCCAAGCTGCTGCAGCAGATATTGAAAAGCTCTCGCATATCCGGCACACACCGTCTGGCGGTTAACCAGCGCACTGTAAGCGGTCTGGTTCATCTCCGCTCCTATCTGATAAGAAACCCTTTCTATCAGCGCATCATGTACAAACCTCTCTTTTTCATAATCGTTTGCAAGGCCTTCGGCCTCTGAAAGGATCTGTCTTGCATTTTCATCAAAAAGCGCCTGGGCATTCCCCAGATCCTGGGCAGTATGGTTAAATTTCAGGTCAATCTCCACACACACTCCGTTTCTTGTGAATTTCCCTGCATACGCTGACTCCATCCAGAAAAGCTTTGGATGGTCATTATACACTGCAGTAAAGATATTTTTCAGCTCTCCTGCCGTTACCCTCTCCACCGGGGCAAACTCTGGATTCAGCCCATTGGCATTGGCATAAAGCTGACGGTACAAATGCTTTCCTTTTTCATTCAGCATGGCATAATAGGGATAGTACTGTGTGTCAAACTCCAGGCCATCGCCAGTATATCCCGTTTCCAGACGGTCTTGAATTTCCTTAACAGCAGTTTCGTCAACCTGCTCCTGCTCGTCTTCGATCTGCTGATAGCCGTTTCTGCCGGACATCGCCTCCGGCATAGTGACTTCAGATCGGTCCGGCGGAATATAGTCGGAGGAAATGCCATCTTCCATCCCTGGCTTTTCTTCCACAGGCTTCGTTTCTTCCATGGTTTCCCCATCGTTCTGCTGCAGAAGATCGGTTTCTTCCTCTGACTCGTGATCTTCCTTCAGATAAACGTCCTGTCCTGCTTCCGACGGGGCGCCGTTTATTTCGGTTGTCACTGCCGGATCTTCCTCGCGGGACAAAAGGTCTTCTATCCTTTTAGATAAATCCGGTCTGAAAGCACATACAATCGCAAAGACACAGATCACAGCTAGTAATCCTGCTATAAAACAAAGTAATCTCTCGATTATTTTCATGGTATATTTTTTACCGACCTTTCTGCAGCTGGGAAATCTCTCATCCATATCATTGAGTTAATGACTCACTGTTTTGTCATCTTCCCAGAAAAAATTATAATAAATTTCTTCCTCTTGTTCAACACCATTTCCTTACAAATTTGCAAAAATGTGGCTTAACTTTTACCAAGTCAAAGCCAAGCTTTTCCATTCTGCTTCCCTTTTGATGAATTTCCTAACAATCGTCTGTAGCAGAAGCAATAACTATATCCGAAACAAAATGGGAATGATAAGAAGGCGGCCAGATTTTATAAAAAGAAGGACCGTCGCTTCACAGACGTGCAGAAGGCGTGGATAGCGGATGATTGATACACCGGAATTTAGGCAAGGCTGTACGAGTGCTCCATCTGGTCAGAAACTGAACGTCTGAACTGTCTGGCACACACCCCAGACAGTTCAGACGTCCCTGCATTATTTATGGATGCTCCTCCAGCCAGCGAACCGCACAGTGGGCCAAACAGGCAGAGCCGATTGGACAGACGTTTGTCCCTTAGGCGTGTGCAGACCTACCTCTGTGTTGCGGTGCAGCCAGCGGCGGTGGGTGACAGTTTCCTCCTGCTGTTCCAGAGCCCGTTCATAAAAATCCATCATCATACCTCCTAAATTTGCTATGCGCATTCAAAAAATGCTATAATTGATGAGGGACTATTAACCTTGGCAATGGTTTAAAATTTGGGCATTTTCCAATGACTTTCGCATCACGAATTTGTTCTCTGTCTCCCCATGTATTTCAAATCCTAAATTCTTATACAGGTCCACAAATCCCATGAAGAACAACCTTTCATCTGTCGTTTCTTTCCAGGGATAGGCTTCCACGTAATCAAACCCCTGCTTTTTTGCGTCCTGGCAGATGTAATGCAGCAGCTGTTTGGCCATCCCCTTTCGTTTCATTTCAGGCGCGATCAGAAAACAGTAGATGGATTTGACTTTTTCCTCTGTATTCCCCTGCAGCTTTCTTACCTCCGGCATAGTGAACAGCCAGCCGCCGCAGTTCATACATTCCGATTTTGTGTTGGCATTGCACCAGCCTGCAAGCTTTCCGTCCGCATAAGCCAAGTATCCCTGAAGCTTCCCGGTTTTTATATACTCCGATGCCATGGATCTTCTTTCTTCTCTGGAAGGGTATTCTGTCATCCCCCGGTGGTCATCGCTGCACCAGCTTACACAATAACAGGTGCTTGCAGGATCTAAATCATCATGTGGTGTGGTATCAAAAAAGCGGATGTACTCTTCCACATGCTCTGGTGTCAATTTTTTGATTTCTATATTCATATTTTCCTCCTCACTGTGTACATTTATTATAGCACTTCACAGAATGACCGTCAAACCTTTCAAAAGCAGATGTTATGTATTGATTTTTGTGTTATTGTCCACTATCACCAAACACCCTCCAGATTCAGGCCTGCTATCATTTGGATGAAGGAATTTTTAATTCATAATATCCACCAGACATTCAATATTGTTCCTCAATGACAAATACAGCCAGTCGGTCATTACAGTTTTTAAGTCCCGGCAGGGTTCCAAACAGCCAGCCGAAGAATGTAAATCTTTTCATCACCTCATTGAAGCTGATCTCCTTCACCAGCTTCAGTCCCGGACACAAAGGCTGCAGCTCTGTGCCGCTTTTACATCCCCAGCGAAAAACAGCCTTTGTCTTTCCCACTGTATCATGATGCTTACTCCCTTTTACCGCAAAAGGCGGCATCAATTCTGCAAGGAGCACAAAGTCAGGGAAATCATCCCGGATCTGCTTTAAAAGTCTGCGAATCTGCTCTTCAGAAAAATACATAAGAAGCCCTTCTGCAAGAAAAATGGTCTTTCTGCCCTTCTCCACCTTTTCGGTCCATCCCTTTTCCAATACGGAGCCGTCAATCATCTTTACCCTGTCACTTTCCTGATAAAAATGTCTTCTCACGGCCATGGTATCCGGAAGGTCAATATCATACCAGAGAATTTTCCCGTTATCCACTCTTGTAAAACGTCCGTCCAGTCCGCATCCCAGATTGACGCACACAGTATCAGGATATTTCTTTATCCATACTTTTATCTCCCGGTCAAACAGGATCGTTCTTGAAACTACCCCTTCATGGCTCATAAACTTATCATACTTTGAAGTGTCAAGTCCCAGTGATTTGACAATCTCCACGGCTCTTGTGTCGCAAATTCTTGCATTTTCCCTTAATGTTTCATTTGCTTTGATTGCCAGGGGAATCAACATAGTTTCCTGCACATCTCCTAATTGCAGCTCCATTTTTTCTCTCCTCTCTTTCATGAACCCTGTTTCTGTCTTTGCAGGTGCCATACCCGGCACCCGGTGAAAAACAATGGCAATGCTGTACTAAACTGCTCCTGCTGGGAAAATCCTTTTTAAGTTAGCTACAGCTAACCTTTTTGTTTGTTTTAAGGCTGTCACGGACCTGTAAAACCTTTGACAGCCTTTATTTTCCTTTTGTTTCTGCCACTTTTTCATTTTTATGGCAGTGGCGGCTTACCTTTCCCATGGCCCATTGGCTTCATCCATTCTTTTCCCAAGAATAAATCGTGTCAAACCCGGCCATATGATACCTCTGGAGCATTTTTATATAACCTTTGGCAGATTCCTTATCCATCTGGTGACGGACCACTTCAAAAACACCATTAAAAAAAGAAGTGGTCACAATATGCAGAAATTCTTCTGTCACCATACCGGACTTTCCCGTCTTACAGCCCACTGCTTCCATATACTTATACGTATATTCCACCTCGATCCGAACCAGTTCATCCAGAAAATGCTGAAATTTCGTACCGTGGGAAGCATCGAGCAAAAGTCGGAACAGTTCAAAATGGCCATACATATAGTCAAGGACAACATCCATTCCCCGAAAACTGTATGCTTCCATTTCTCTTCTCTGGGTTTCCTGAGCAAGGGCATGGAATGCTTTCTGATTTTCCAGTAATATCTGCATCATCCCATCTGCCGCCGGCTCCACGATTGCCCGAAACAGCCCTTCCTTGTCTCCGAAACGGGTATAGATGGAACCGGTGGTTGTGTCTGCATTCGCTGCAATGGTACGCAGGGATGCATCCGTAAATCCTTTCTCCAGAAATTCAGCCTTTGCACAATCCAGAATACGCTCTGAAACTCCTTCAATCTGCTTTGCCACTGTATCACCTATTCATAACATTGTTTTAAAACGTCGTTATAAATATAGCAGGTGTTTCCTCTTTTGTCAACAGTATGCTGGGAATTTATCTGGATCCGTGTTTCAGGCTGTAACAGCTCTGCCTTCAGCGGTTAAGATTCAGCCCTTCTCCCCAGCGCCTTATCTCCGATTCGCTTCCTGCCACACTTCCACGGCTTATGGTATAGCCATTCAATACATATTACTCGCATTTCTTTTTATAGAAAACTATAGAACAGTTCGCTCTTAATTTTCCACATATAAAGCTAATCTTTTTCCCATATCAAATGCGCTTTGACAATCTATCGGAAATTGTTCCCTTCTTATCTTTGCTTTATGTTTCTCACTAAAGTTAGATGCCGCATATTTTGAATAGTCATCAAATTGATAGCAATCTGCCGAAATTACATATTCCGATTGACCATTTAAAAGCTGTAAATAATTCTTATTGTTCTCAAATATATATTGATACCCAAATGATTCCAACATTTCATGTGGCAATCCCATTGTATAAACAAAGCCAGTCTGTATCACACCTGTAAAATTTGTACGTTCTGCAGAATCATAGGAAAGATTAGCAAATATCAGTCGCTCCATAAATGATTTCATTTCTCCGGTAATATTACCCAAATATACGGGTGATCCCAGAAGCAAGATATCACTTGACATTATCCGCCTCAACACTTCTGTCATATCATCCTTCATTACACAACACTCAGCCACTTTACCTGCTTTCCTCTTACAGCTAAAACAACTGCAACAGCCTTTGAACTCTAAATCATAAAGATGAACCAATTCTACCTCTGCACCTGCAGATGCCGCTCCATCAATGGCTTTCTTTAGTAAAGTAGCTGTGTTCCAGTTTTTTCTTGGACTTCCGTTAATTGCTATTGCCTTCATAAAAATCCCTTTCTATTTACATTTTAAAATTTTTTGCTATAATCTAAGTGTAACTGTAAGATACAAAAATACAAGTACGCACATTTTTGTGCCTTAAAATAGTGAGGATAAAATGTCTGACAATAACTTATACAATACAGGATGCTGTTTAGGTTAAGCGTATACCCCTGGTTCTTCGCCCGTGGCAAAATCACTTATATTAAAACCAGGATTCCGTTTTTTTATGAATCCGCCAATCTGCTCTCTGATGGCTTCCTCATCATCGACCACTGCTATATTCAAAATTCATCACCTCGGATTTCCGTTTCAGCCGTCACTTAATTTATCGGCAGATTTTCTGTTATTTTGGGATGGAGGGAACGAAAAGCATATAAAATGGAGCGAAAGGCATAAATGCAGTACGGAAATTTCAAAAACAGCCCTAAAGTTTTTCGCCATTCGTCCGATATAAGGCGGCACAAACGCAAACCGCCGTGTAAGCATATTAGCTCTGATTCCCCCGCTGTCCAAGTGGTTTTCTGAATTGGAAAAAGGGCCTGTGAGCCCTTTCCTCATTTCTCCTTAGTGCAGTTTCAGCAACCGGGATATATTGCCAATCATTCTGCCCCTGTCTGCGAAGCAGCCAATACCTTTATCTGTCGGTTAATCTTAATTGCCAATATGATAATAGCAACAAGAGTAAGTATGTCAGCTATGGGCTGCGCAAGGAGAACACCGTTCAATCCTATATAGCGCGGCAGAAACATAATTACAGGAATGAAGAAAATGCCTTGCCGCCCGATACTTAATAACCAGCCCCCGGCGGCTTTTCCAAGAGCAAGTGAAAGCATGGAATAAATCGCTTCTATCCCCATACCAGCAAACATTACGATATTTGCCCGCAATGCAAATGTCCCAATTTCAACCACTTCTAAATCATCAGCAGTAAACAGTGAAATAACCGGGGTAGCAAAAATCAACATTAGAATTGTCATTAAGACACAAAACGTACTCGTCCATATTAGCCCGGTTTTGGTAGCTTCCTGTACCCGGTGATACTGTTTTGCCCCATAATTATATCCGGCAATCGGCATAAACCCTTTGGCGAAGCCGGACACCGCATAAATTCCCATAGAGATAATGCGCGTTACAATTCCCATTGCGGCGATAGCTGCGTCGCCGTATTCTTTCGCTGCTGCGTTGGTAAAACCGATTGCAATACTTGCAGCCAACTGAAAAGCAAGGGTAGGAATACCAACTTTGAAGATTTCGCCGTAAATGGTTTTGTCAAACCGGAACTCTTTAGGAGAGAAACTAAATACACTCCGCTTTTTCAGTATGTAAAATAGATACATTACCGTTGTTATGGCTTGCGCAAGCGCGGTAGCGATAGCGGCTCCGGCAATCCCTGTATGGAAGCCATATATAAAAATCGGGTCAAAAATCACATTAAGCCCTGCGCCTAAAAGCATAGCAGTCATAGAAACTTTGGCGGCTCCCTCGCTCGAAGCAATGTTATTCATAGTGACATTGAAGATATTGAAAATAGAGCTAATGACGTAAATCATTGCATATTCACGGGCATAAGGATAAATAGTGTCTGTTGTTCCCAATGCATATAAAATCGGGCGCATAAATGCAACGATTATTACAATCATGATCGCTGCGATTGACAAGCTCGAATAAAGAGCTGTGGAAGCAACATGGTTTGCCTGTTCCTTATCCTTTGCCCCTAAAAGCCGGGAGAGGTAGGAAGCTGCGCCGCCGCCAAACAGTACGGCTAACCCGACTATGGCTTGCCCCAATGGAAACGTAATAGAAACAGCCCCCATTTGACTTGTTCCAAGCCCACCCACAAAATAAGCGTCTACAAGGTTATAAATACCTGTGACAAGCATACCGATCATGGTTGGAAGTCCCATTTTAAGAAGTACCTGCGGAATGGGAGCGTTCCGCAGCATTGATACTCGTGTTTCGTTGTTCATGTGTTATTTCTCCTTTGCTTTGAAAATTTATTTTTCTGCGTGACAGTTGCAATTACGAAACGAACCGTAAGCCGATAGTCGGGGTTACAAGATAAAAAGGCTTCTTCTAACGACTTTCGGATTTCCTTTTCACGTTTTTGCAGCCTACGCGGGAAAGCGATTGTAAGTGTTACATCAGTAATGCTCTGTGCTTTTACCGCACGGAAATCTTGCAGCTTTGCGTCAACATTTATCCTCTGAAATACTGTGCTAACTAAATTTTTGACCGTGTTCGCGGTATCTTCTGAAACGTCCAATATATCCACTTGTATTGTCGTGGTGCAGTCCATTTCCGTGTAAAGGGCATATTCTATGTCATGTGCGATTGTATCTAAAAGCGGGCGTTGTTCTTCACATAGACCGTCAAAGTGCATGGAAATAACAACATGACCTAACCCGTAATCATGGATAATCAAATTTGTTACGCCATAAACAGCGGGGTATTGTCCGGCTAACAAAGTAATTCTGTCTATAAGGTCTTGATCTGCTCCCTCGCCTAATATTCGTTCAATCGTTTCTGCCAATGCCTTAAAGCCGGAAATGATAATAAAGCCGGAAACGAACAGACCGCACCACCCGTCAATAGACCACCCTGTAACTGTCTGAATAATCAGTGCTATCAGAATTGCCGTTGTGGATAGTAAATCGCTAATGCTGTCTGCGGCGGTTGATTTCATAGCGGACGAATTGATTTGCTTCCCAATCCTGTTGTTGTAAAGGAACATATAAGATTTTGCTAATATGGAGCAGCATAAAAGGAAGCCAATCAAATAATTAAAATGTACTTCTTCGGGTGCTTTAATAGAGCCAATGGAATTTCCGGCAAGCGTAAATCCCATAATCATAACGGCTATGCTGGAAAACATACTCATAAGCCATTCATAACGTCCATGTCCGAAAGGGTGATGTTTTCCCGCACCTATTCCTGCCATGATAAACCCTAAGAAAGATAAAATAGTCGTCGCCACATCTGCCAAGTTATTAAAACCGTCAGCGATAATTGCAGCCGAACCGCTGATCGTGCCGCAAAGCAATTTCAGCAGGAACAGCACAAGATTGATTACAATTCCTAACGCGCTGCATAATTTGGCGTAGGCTTGTTTTACCGTTGGAGAGGAAATGTTTTTATAGTCCTTTATCCATAAACGGGCAAATAGTTGTACCATTTTCAGCGGCTCCTTTCTCTGTCAACTGATCTTGCAATGCTCTGATTGTTTCGTCGCTCAAAATATGCTCCAAGTGGCAAGCGTCTTTTTCTGCTGTGGCTGCCTGTATCTGCAAGACAGAAACCATAAATTCCTTAGTGATACAATACTTTTTGTGTATTGCCTGTGCTGTCTGCAAGCCAAGCTCTGTTAATTGAACATCATGCTGAAAGTGCGTGACGTAGCCCTGCCCGGTAAGTGCCTTTACCATGTTGCACACGCTGGCTTTGGAATACCCCATTACCTCGGCTATATCACATTCCCGGACTTCTCCCTTTTTTTGGTGCAGAAGATAGATCACTTTCAGATAGTCCTCGCCGGATTTGTGTAAGCCCATGTAATCCTCCTTTCTTGAATGTGAGTAAATTCATTCACTGATATAATACACGTCAGCTAACCCTTTGTCAATACCAGTGAATAAATATATTCATTCGGCAGGGCAAAAAAATAGCTGTGCATATAGCACAAGCTATTTTATCACCCCCAATTTTCGATTTTCAGTATGTTGGAAAAGACTTCCCGCATGAAGTCGCGGAATAGAATAATATAGTCCTCTGTGTCAATGCCCGGTAAATCATCATGGAACGTATGAATTAAGCCAAAAACCAAAAATTTTGTTGTGCGCTGAACGTCCTTACAATGAAAGACATTCTCTGCAATCCCCTGTTCGATTATTGGTATCATTACCTCTGCCATTTCATTTGCAACATGATCTAACCGGCTTGCGCGTATCTCGGTTTCTTCGTGATAATTGGCTTCAAACTCCTTATGCTTCATTACATACTCAAATATCTGCTGAATGAACAAAGACAGCTTTTCAAGGGCAGGGGTATCTTGTGACGTGGGTACTTTAAGCTGTTCGACGGCTTTCATGGCGTAATATTCAGAGGTCGCCGCGAAAATTTCTGTTTTGGATTTGAAATACCGATAGAACAGCCCCGGCGACACATTCATTCTGTCTGAAATATCCTGTATAGTCGTATTTTCATACCCCTTTTCAGAAAACAGTGTCAATGCCGTTTCAATGATCTCCTGTCTGCGTTCTTCCGGCTCTTTGGAAATGCGGGTGCGGCGCGGGCTGTTCCTTGCCCTCCGTCTGGGTTGTTCGTCCTGTGTATTGGAAAATGACATTTTATAACCTCCCATTCTGTTGTGAGTGAGTAAATTCATTATCTACTATAATGGGGCTGTTGTCAAGATTTACGAAAAATTACCGTCCCTGCCATTTTTTTGTGAAATACCGACAGGACAGACTGGCCGTACTTATAAGAAAACTCAATGGCCTACAGAACATGATTCCATAAAACCCGATATACCGCACCGAAACAAAGGCAAAGGCTGTACGGACCCCTAATTCGAGCATAGTATTAAAAACCGGGTATGCAATCTCCCCTGCCCCTCGCAGGAAATTCGTGAGCAGGTAAAGGTTGACGCAGAAAGGGAATGTCAGGGAAACGATATGGAGATAGCGCACCCCGATGCGGACAACTTCCTTTTCGTCGCCCACTAACAGGTACATGAACTGCGGCGAGGCAGCCCATATAACAGCCACCACCGCAGCTGCAAATACTACTGAAATCTTAAACCCGTCCCTTAACCCCTTACGGCATCTTTCAAAATTTTTAGCCCCCACATTCTGTGCTGTAAAAACACTGAGCAAAGTCCCCATATTGACTGCCGGGATTGTCAGTATCGTTTCAATCCTATATGCCGCTGCATAGGCCGATATCTCATTAATGCCAAACTTGTTGATCACTCCCTGGATAAAGAACATACTGACAGCGGAGGCTCCATTCTGCACGATGCTTGTTATGCCAAGACGTAATACGGGCAGTACATGCTTAGAATCAGGCCGCACCGCCAATGCCTTTTTATCTTTACGGCATAAATGGAAAACAGCCAGCCCTGCCGCTGCCGCCTGTGAGATCACCGTTGCAGATGCCGCCCCTCTTATCCCCAGACGGAGGATTACGACAAACACATAATCAAGCACGATATTCATAAGGCAGGAAACGGACATATCCCGTACCGGCGTCCTTGCGTCCCCTCCGGCCTTTTCCACCGCAGAGTAAAAGTTGTATGCTGACAGGAACGGGATTCCCAATGCTGTGATCCTCAAATACTCTGCCGCATGACGGGCGGTCCCGCCTGACAATATCGATGCTGAGCGAAGCATCCGGTCCTTTTGTTTAGGAAAACATAACTGGAAGATCATAGACTCCAAAAAGGGTGCGAAAGCCAGCGCCATGCTGTACAGCCTGGCTGAAACAGCGAAAGCGAATAGCCTGAAGCCCTATGAGTATTTCTCCTATCTACTGACCCAGCTTATGAACTATCCCCGTGGAAATGTGCCGGAGGAGGAACTAGAAAAGCTAATGCCCTGGTCAGCGGAACTACCAGACAGCTGCCGAAAAATGAAAGATCGATAAATCCATTGTCGTCCATTCTGGACGGCAATTTTTTTGACCCGGACGGGTTATTTACCATGTACCTTACAAACAGCTTGAAATCAGCATTTCTTCATAAATAAGTGCACCCCTTTCGAGTGTGCAACAATAATTTATTATCAGACATATAAAGTTCCTCAGTATCCATTTAAAAGACAATCTACATGTCGTTGTGCATCTTCAACGTGTTCGAGCATATTAGGTTCATGAAGATGGTCAAATGCTATTTCTGTTAGTTCATCCATCAAACTTTCTGCTGAATAGTATCCTTCACACTCTAATATCATATAATGAAGATACATAACTTTTATTAAAGGATACGAACTTGACTCGGAAAGAGATTCCATCTCATTTAAAAAATCATCTGCTATAGCTTTGGGCTGTCTTCTAAAACAATGATATAATGCATTCATATATATCATTTGAACATCTAAACACTCTTCATATTCAGGATATAGCGCCTTTATTTCCGATAATTTCGCAATCTGCTCATTATTCTCTGAATGTACAAGATCACTAAGAATCGTATCCATATAACAAGTTGCCAACTCCCAATTCTTTGGATTATGGATATATATCGTATACACTGGCTTTTAATGCATTTATTCGCGTTAAAGAATATAACTCTCTAAGTTTACCCGCCTTCTCAAGTATAGCTGGAAATATGGTATCTTCATACAATTTCTTTAAAATTACATTTACACAATCCCATTCGCCATCTGGATAAAAGATAGCAGAAATATGTTTATCGCCAAGTTCAAGAGAACGTTTGTCAAGTTTTTCTGCCTTGCAATTTATAATTGCAAAATGAGTCAAACTATTTTTATAGTCTTCTTCATGAACAATTTGATTCAATAACCTGATTGGATAATCATCCTCCAAACTACAACCAATAAAGAGCATAAATTTTCCTTTTAGCCAATTTGACAATTGTTTAACCAATTGTGTTCCATCCGAATAATATTGCTCATACTGTTCTTTTGAGAAAATAAAAGACTTATAATCAGTATTATTCCTGCCAATATCACCATGTATCTTGTATAAAATATGAGAATGGGATTGTAGTGCATCTGCCAATAAACCAAATGGTGCGGTTGGACCTAGTATATGCTCAAACATATGCCCACTTTGAATAAAAGAATGTTCCAATACTCGATCAAAATTGGTTGTAATTACAGGGCTTTCAGGAAATAAAGCCGCTAATTGACCAACTGGCATTTCTAATAATTTACTATCACGTGAATCTATGTGATTTTCAGAGAATAATTCTACAACATCCTTGCAGAAATTAAAAGTCCCCAAATATTTTTCTAATTCTGAAACAGTATCGAATAAATCAACCTCGATTAACGAAATGATACGGTTCTTTTCTTTTGGATCCGTTATATTATCACATAATTTTCTTAAAGCTTCTTTCCAAGTGGGCATAATATCCGCACTTAGCCCGGCACCAATATATGGCACAATATTCTTAAATTGTTTAACAATTTGTCTATAAATCTTGTCATTCCTAGGATGATAACCCATTATTTCCTCAAAAGTCATAAAAACATCCTCCTAAATTTAACATAAAAAATATAATTTAGCCAAATCCATACGTCAACACCTCAATCTACTCCATTCCCAAAGCCGATTGAAAACTTTCAATCATATCTCGTCTTCCGCTTTCTCCCCGCATAATTCTGCAACGCCCATTTTTCCAGTGTATGGATCGTACCACTTATGTTCACCAGAATCTATTCTTTCAGACAAATATTGCAATGTTACATCTTGTTCTCTCATATTTTGTCCTTTCTATAACATATTTTGAACATAAAACTACCCACTGCAAACAGCAAGATACTCTCCCCGGCTTAATTTAGTTTGTAGCGCAGCAAGTTGCAGGCAATTAAACCCTCATTTGGATTAAAATTAATCATACCATATTTATCGTCAATTCCCCACAAAAAAACAAGCCGGAGAACCCAAAAGTCTCCAGCTTGACAAAAATTTTTCTTCTATAATTAAATAACAAAATTTACACATTTTAACCTATCAGTTAACTTTCATCTCGTTTCCGGCTTTGAAAGTGAAGCGGATGTCGTCCCTGGCATAGACCGTGGCATGGTCGAGCAGCGCCGTCCAAAGCTCCTCATCAAACTTCGTGCAGAAGCCGTCCAGCTTTTGCAGCCCGCCGATAAACCGCATATAGGTTTTCCTCTTTCCCTGCCTGTCGGAAATCTCCCCGGATGCTTTTTCGTACCCGTCCCTGGCCGCCTCATACCGGGCGGCCAGTTCATTGCGGCGTCTCTGGTATTCCTCCTGGTCCATGGCTTCAGCTTTGTTTTCCGCCACAATCCTTTTTACCATTTCCGCCACCATCTTCGTCTCAGTCAGAAACCGGCTCTGCTCCACCTCCAGCTCCGTGGTGTCGCATAATGTCCGCATCATCACCTTGGTGTTCGCTATCAGCTCATCCTTTTCCGGGATGACCGCATTGACGGCTTTCATGAAGGCATCCTTTATCTCGTCCTCGGTAAGGTGCGGCGTCCGGCATTTCTTATCGTTCTTGAACTTGCGGTTGCACTGGAAGATCACCCTGCGGTATTTGTCCTGCGAGTGCCACACCTTGGAGCCGTACCAGTTCCCGCACTCGGAACACTTGATTTTCGAGGAAAATATGCTCGCGCTGCTGTACCTTGCGTCCATATTCCTGCGCCGCTCCATTTCCTCCTGCACCAGCTCCCATGTTTCGGGAGGGATGATTGCCTCGTGGTTCCCCTCCACATAATACTGCGGGATTTCCCCCTGGTTCTTCTTCCGCTTTTTGGTGAGGAAGTCCGCCGTGTACTGCTTCTGCAGGAGCGCGTCCCCTTTGTACTTCTCGTTTGCTTGTGTCAAGTCCTGCATAAAAAAATTTATACTTTTTTTATCCCCAGCGCCCTCGTTTTTAATCAACCATCCATTCCTTAAAATTCCACACAATCTCCAGCGTATCATTACCACTGACAAGAATCTCCTTCACCAGTTCTACCAGCAGTTCCCTTGTCAGTTCGCTGACGCAGGCATACCGGCCTAAGTCTGATTTTTCTAAAGAGCCGGACATCTGCTGCAGTTTAACCCGTTTTACATTCAGTTCCGTATACATGGCTGTCATTTCTTCCTGCTGTCTTGCCATATCTCTCTTGCTGGAGAGATATTCCTGACGTGTAATACGCCCTTCCGCATAATCCTCAAATACAGCCGCCTGTTTTGCTTTGCACCGGCTGACTGCCTCCTGGCAGTCCCGTATTTCCTTATTTACCACATCAAGGAAGTTTTCCTCTTCATGTTCTTTTTCCGTCTCCAAAAGCAGCCTGGCCTGGTTTTGTATTGAGGCCAGTAGCGCCGTCTCCAAATCCCGTTCTCTCAAATGTATCTGCCCGCAC
Source organism: bacterium D16-56 (assembly GCA_003611875.1). GTDB lineage: Bacteria > Bacillota > Clostridia > Lachnospirales > Lachnospiraceae > Brotaphodocola. The sequence goes on from RAYY01000015.1 coordinate 45,166, forward strand.
AAAGCGTCCGGCACCGTCCTTCTGGTCAGGCAGTAAAAATAGGGTTCCTTACATACCGAGCGTACCAATACCTTCCCGCACACGCCGCATTTCAGCAGCCCCCGGAACCGCTGGCTTGGCTTTATCCGCATGGTCTTCCCGCTGCAGCTCCTTAATACCTTTTGGGCCTCTTCAAAAATATCCTTTGGCACAACCGCCTCATGGGTATCCTTTACAACAATCCAGTCCTCTTTCGGAACCTTCACTGTCTGCTTTTTGGAAACGTCCACTGCGGTTCGTTTCCCGCAGACCAGACAGCCCGTATACCGTTCATCACAAATAATGCGCCTGACATTGTCCCTTGTCCAGTAGGAAGTGTCACCGGCCACTTTCCATCCCCGCCGTCCGTATGGTTCCTCCTCCTGTAAGCCAGAGGGGAAAGGATTCCCTCCGTATTCAGGCTGAGCGCTATCTGCGTGGGCGCCGTCCCGTCCGCCGCCATCCGGAAAATGCGCCGTACCACATCAGCCGCCGGTTCGTCAATCTCCAGTTTGTTTTTTTCTGTCCCTGACTTCTTATAGCCATAGAAAGCAATGGCGCAAAGGTATTCACCCTTTTTCATTTTCGCTTTTTGCACGCAGCGGATTTTTTCGGATATGTCACGGCTGTACATTTCATAAACCATGGCTTTTAAGGACACGTCCAGGCTGACTGCGCTGCCAAGGCTTTTTTTGCTGTCATAATCCTCATTGACCGCAATGAAACGGACGCCGAGGAAGGGAAATATCTGGTCAAGGTAATCACCCACTTCAATCAGGTTCCTCCCAAACCGTGAAAAATCCTTTACGATAATGCAGCGGATTGGGTTCCCTGCCATGGAAAGCATTTTTTGGACCTCCGGACGGTCGAAGTTTGTCCCCGTATAGCCGTCGTCACAAAATTCCATGACCGTGCATCCGTCAAACTCCCTGTGGCCTTTCAGGAAATGATGCAGCAGATCCCTCTGGTTCCCGATACTGAAACTCTCCCCCTCGTTTGCGTCCTCGCTGGAAAGGCGCATGTAAAGTGCAACGGTTTCCGTCATATTCCCACCGCCATTTCTTCTATCCGGGTAAATTCATCTTTGAAATTCCACACAATCTCAATCTCGTTGTAACCAGTCACTTTAATATGGTCGATCAGTTCCACTGCCATTTCCCGTGTGACAGTTTCTTCTGTCCGGCACTTTTTCAGCGCCCTGATCCACTGATTCTGAGGGGACATGGTTTTTGAATATACCTGTTCCTCCTGCTCCAGTTCCCCCAGTTCTTTCCGGAAAGCAGCTGCTTTCCGGTCATATTCCTGCTTTAAGGAAACATATTCCTGCTCCGTCAGGGTATGGTCGGAAAAAGATTCAAACAGCGCCGCCCGGTAAGCGGCATTGCGCCCCATGTCCTGCTTCAGCAGCCTGACCCGCTCCGCAAGCGCTTCCTGTTTTTTTCTAAAACCGGATTTTTGCTGTGTCCGCTTCAGCAGGTCCTCCAGTTTCAGCGCCGCCTCTGTCTCAATGCGCAGCCCATGGAATACCGCTTCTTTCAACTCCGGCTCCCCAATACATTTTCTGGTACACCCCTGTCCCGACAGGTTCTCCGCATAGACGCGGCAGATAAATGTGTACCTTGCCGTACCGGCGCGGGAAACATCTTTATAACGTACCATCTTCATCCCGCAGTCTGCGCACACCACAAGCCCCTTAAAGACATTTTCCGTTAAGGGGTATTTCCCCATCCGTCTGCGGCACTCCTCATGCCGCTGTTCACTGACGGACTGTACCTTGTCAAACAGCCCCTGGCTGATAAGCGCCTCATGGGTATGATAAACCACCTGCCAGTCTTCCTTATCCATGATTGTCTGCGGCATGCCAAGGCTTAAAGACCTTTTTGTCTTCCCCTGCGCCATATGCCCTGCGTACATGGGGTTCTTTGTCATCAGCTTTATCATCTGCCCCTGCCAGATGGCCCCTGCGCCTTCCGGCTTTTTCTTTTTGCGCCCTTTCAGGTAATGGTACATGGACGGGCTGGGTATCTTCCTTTCATTTAAATACCTGGCAATCCTGTTTATGCCAGTTCCATCCGCCCTCTGCCGAAAAATCTCACGCACCACCGCCGCCGTTTCCGGGTCTGGTATCAGCTTATGCTTATCCTTCGGGGATTTCAGATACCCATAAGGCGGAAACGCCCCGATAAACTCACCCTTTTTCTGTTTTATCTCCAAAGAAGCCGTTATCTTCTGTGAGATGTCCTTTGCATATAGGTCGTTTACCAGGTTCTTTAAGGACACCACCAGTTCACTGCCGCTTCCGCCTTTTTTAGTGTCATAGCCGTCATTGACCGCCACAAACCTGACGCCCAGGTAAGGGAATATTTTTTCCAGGTAATAGCCGGTTTCCACATAATTGCGTCCAAAGCGGGACAGGTCCTTTACCACAATGCAGTCGATCCTGCGCCTTTTTACCTCCTCCATCAGCCGCTCGAACTGGGGACGCTCAAAATTCGTCCCCGTCTCGCCGTTGTCACAAAATACGCCGTCAAGCCGCATGTCTTCCTGGACCTCCACATATTTTTCCAGCATATATTTCTGCATGGCAATGGATTCCCTGTCCCCGGCCCTGTTGTTGTCCTCCACGGACAGCCGGGCATAGACCGCCGCATGGTAGACCCGCTCCGGCTGAAAAGGCTCCTGTGCCCCCTGGCCTGCCTGGGCCGCTTTCCTGCTTACCCTTGCCATGTCACACCGCCTCCTTTTCGTGGGATACGGCTTCCTCCGGATGGAGCTCCCCCATGTTCCCAATCAGTTCCAGGGCCCTCTCATAATCGTACTGGTAGCGGAAACGGATGTCTATGCGGCTGTCCTCAAAAACCATAATGCGGTCAATGAGCGTCACCGCGATGTGCCGTGTCAGTTCCGTGATATTCCGGTATTTTTTAAACTGTTCTATCCAAAGGCTGGTGCCTGCGCCGTTCTTAAGGAGGGCCTCCAGCTCCCCCTTCAGTTTTTCACTTGCGGCCTGCGCATCCGCAATTTTCATATCGTAACCGGATTTTAATTCCAGGTATTCCGCCTTGTCAATCAGGCCGTCCGCCAGGGATTCATACAGCGCTGTCTTTAACCGGCTGTACCGGGATATCTCTTCCTGCTTCTTCACAAGCTGTGCGTCCGCTTTCTGCACTTCCTCCCGGTGGACCGGGAGGGTTTCTATATACTGCAGTATCCTCTCCACATTCAGGATATTGGCGATATGCTCCTTCAGGGACAAGAATACCGCCTTCCTTAAGTCTGCCTCGCTGATCCGGTGGCTGGAGCATGCTTTATTCGTGCGGTTATTTCCGCATATGTAGTACACATAGGTCTTCCCGTTCCGGCACACGCTGTTGCGTACCATGTTCTGTTTACAGTCGCCGCAGAATGCCAGCCCGGAAAACAGGTACACGGCCTCCTCTTTTGGCGCCACCCTGGTGTTCTGCAGCAGAAGCCGCCCCACTGCGAAAAAATCTTCCTTTTCTATAATGGCCAGATGGCTGTCCTCCACCCGTATCCATTCCCCGCTGGGCTTTTGTATGGTCTTTTTCACCTTGTGGTTCGATGTTGTCCGCCTCCCCTGGACTAACGTGCCGATATAAAATTCATTACGCAATATCCGGCCAATAGCCACCGCCGTCCATTTCGCCTTGGGGTTCACCTGGAACCCCGATTTATACTGCAGGCCGCAAAAACGCTTGTATTCCATGGGGGATAATTCCCCACGCCCGTTCAGCCGGTCGGCAATCCTCTGCTGGCTTGCCCCTTCCAGCTTCCAACGGAAAATATCCCTGACCACAGCAGCGGCATAATCGTCAACAACCAGCTTATGCCGGTCAGAAGGGTCTTTTCGATAGCCGTATACGGCAAAGGAGCCGATGAAATCCCCCTTCTTCCTCTTGATCTCAAGCTGGCTCCTGACTTTAATGGATATATCCCGGCAATAGGCATCGTTTATCAGGTTCTTAAAAGGGATCAGAATCTTATCGGAAGATGTCCGCCCGTTTATACTGTCATAATGGTCATTGATGGCAATAAAACGGATGCCAAGGGCCGGAAATATCTGGTCAATGTAACGCCCCGCCTCCACAAAATTACGGCCAAACCTGGATAAATCCTTAACCACAACGCAGTCTATCCTGCCCGCTTCAATCTCACGGACCATCCGCCTAAAATCGGGACGGTCAAAATCGGCCCCGCTGTACCCGTCATCCACGCACTCGGCGCAGATACGGATATCCGGCTTATCCGCCAGGAAACTCCTGATAAGGTCTTTCTGATTCACGATACTGTCGCTTTCCTCTTTGTCGCCGTCCTCTTTTGACAGGCGGACATAAAGCGCGGCATGGTATATCCTGTCCTCTGTTAAATTTTTCATGGTGAACCTCCGTCCTGTAAAAAATCCTCAGCAAAACTTTTCACAATGGGCTTCACCGTTATGCTTATTGCCTTGAATATATCACTTTAAAGTGGTAAAGTCAAGCCCAACTGTCAATGAATTGAATTCATACCATTTTTCTCACCTATAGTGTTTTCAGATAATGCTCCAGGCGGTCCTCCAAAGTTACACTGGTATCCGCAAAGCTTACTTTCACCACAACTTTTCCGCAGCGGTAACAGTATGGGTTTCCAATCTGGCCCACAAAATCCGCCAGCCTCTGCTCACGGGGCATTTGGGGATTCATATGTATCCCGCTGATGTCCACCAGGCTTTCCCGGTCAACTGTCCTTACATCCACATTCCTCATTTTTTCAAAATCCATATTTGGGATCCGTCCCATAGGCAGCACCTCCCCTTTCAAGATATGTCGTCCCTGCTTGTCTGAATGTCATGGGATTATGCCAAACATGACACGCCTTCTTTGGCCTGTTTTCTGCTTTGCCTGTTTTTTCACATCCTCTCGTTTCTTCCTATGATAAGTTCCTGCAGACAGCTGTTGGGAAACAGCCCCAACCGGAGCAGCTTACCTCCGGAAGTATAATGCCCCCATTTTATTGGGCGGCATTATCAGAAACGGCATCATGGCCGCAAAGTTCCCCTTTCTTTGCCTACAACCAGATAGTTTTCGCTCGTGCCTTTACTTCAATGCCCGAAACAGCATTTCATCGTTTTCAATCCCCAATCTTTATAGCGCCATATCATAAGCACCGTATTGTAAAATTTAAGGGACAGACAGTCCTGGCGTATCGGTTATACGGCTCCGCCGTTTCCTATGTCCTGCAGGATTTCCATATTCACCTGTCAAGGTACGCCTGTCTGTTTCCTTTCCGGAGAGCAGAAAGGGATACTCCCCTGAAAATCATCAGACCCGAATCTTAAAATCCAGAATTTTTGTTATCAGCTTTGTCTCCACCCGCCTTTTCATATACTCGTCCGTCACAAACTCTGCCACGCCGAACTCATTGATAAACTTTCTCCGGCTCCTGGCATTGATGTATGGCTGAAAGTAGGCAATAATCTGATTAATCGAATCCACGTCCCCCTGTATCGCCGCCTGCACGGTTTCAAATGCAACCGGCTTCCCATGCCGCTTTTCTCCCATGTATTTCGTTTACCTTTACTCTAAAAACTCCTTCAGCAGCCGCAAGGACTCGGCCTTGTGGTAATGTATGGTGCTTTGTACAAGTTCCATACACTGGGCAATCTCAGCCTCTTTCATGTCCAGAAAATAAGCCATAAGTATAATCATTCGCCTTTTCTCTGATAAACGGCCAAGTGCTTCGCTGATTTGATCGTCATTTACCTCCACGTCCATGTCCATCACCTGGAAATGGGTGCCTTTCAGAATTTCATCATAGGTATAAAGTTGATTCTGCTGTTCTTTGGTAAGGTCTGAAAAGCAAACTTCATGTTCCTGTTGTCTCTTTAGTTCATCAAAGTAGTTCAATATCTCTCCGTCAATCACTTTTATACAGTAGCTGCAGAATTTCTTCCACACAGTCTCCTGTTCCTGACTGGTCAGCTTCAAGGGAATCACCTCCCTTCTGCTTGACAGCCATAGTAAGAAACGCCTGATTCTCCCTTTCATATGGAAGACAGGCGTTTTTAAAGAAATAATCGAAAAATCAAAACAATTTTTAAAAATTTTTTATTCCCTATCCCACAAAATGTTTCATAATATTCATATTAAAAAATAGTAATTGCCATAGCTTTTAATATCCATAAATTGATAATAAAAAACCACACCCCCATATATAATGGGGTTGTGGTTTTTGTAAAATTAATTTATCTATATTTGTTCTTTAATATATAAAAAATATAGCTGACCAACCTTTTATATATTATTTTTGAAAAATACATTACCATATAGGCTAAATCATATTTAAAAAAAGCAGATTAACTCCTATTTTCTAGAATGCTGTATTGCTTTATTTGTCTCTTCAGTTATTACCTGCGTTCAATAATCAAACTTACATTTTAAAAGGTTCCCCGACTAGTTCAAGATGACTTTTGCCGGAATTTGAATATATTTCTAATAAGAATAGTATCTTGGCCAACATAAAAATTTATGGTAAAACAAAAGCCACATTCCTACTTCCAAAAGGAATATGGCTTTTGGTTTTTACCATAGAAGCATAGGGATATTTATCCCATCAACAAGTCCCGCCTGTTGCTCAAAAGAAAGCTACACGAAATAGATTAGACTTCTCTTATTTTTCATAACGCATTAACCCTTTTACTTTGGCAGAAAATTGGATTATTATATCATTCCACAATAGAAATCTTTCCTAAATTCCGATATCCCCCTTCCTATCCCTGCCTCCTTGTTTCTTCATATAATATACTATTTAATAAAACTTACATGTTTGCAGATTTCCTGAATCGCCTTTTCCTTCTTCTCATTAAACATTACTTTGTTTTCTTCAAAAAGATTTCGCCCCTCTGTGTCAATGGACACGATCAAAGGCCCAAATTCTTTCACACGGCAGTGCCACAGCGTCTCAGGCATACCAAGATCCCTCCACTGAGCCTCCACGATCTCCTCAACTTCTGTAGCCGCTACCACCGCATTGCCAGCAGGGAACACGCAGTGAATCGCCTTATAATTTTTGCAGGCATATTCTGTGTTAGGGCCCATCCCCCCCTTTCCAATAATAACCTTCACTCCTGTCTTTTCCACAAATTCTTTCTCAAATTTCTCCATACGCATGCTGGTAGTCGGACCTACGGACACCATCTCAAAGGTATCATTATCCAAAGGACGGATAATTGGACCAGCATGGAAAATAGCTGCATCTCTCACATCTACAGGAAGTTCTCTTCCACCCTCCACCAGACGCCTGTGAGCCACGTCCCGGCAGGTTGTCATGCTTCCGTTTAAATATACGATATCCCCGATATGGATATCAGCCAGATCCTCCTCTGATATAGGGGTTGTCAGTATTTTCTTTCCGTCTTTTACTTCCAACATTATAACGTCACCTCCGAATGTGTAGTAATAGTATAATTCAAATCCTTATCAAAAATAATATGGCCACGTCTGTGAGACCAACAACCCACATTAACCGCAACACCGATGGCAGAAGGATGCCTTGCTGTATTTTCAATATGTACGCCCATAACAGAATACTTCCCACCCATGCCCTGAGGCCCAAGGCCGATGGCATTGATTCCGTCTTCCAGAAGCTTTTCCATGGAAGCCGCACGCTCATTTTCATTGTGGCTTCCCAGCGGCCGCATCAGCGCTTTTTTGGAAAGCAGAGCCGCCGTCTCCACAGACGTGGCTACTCCTACTCCCACCAGAAGAGGCGGACAGGCATTGAGCCCATATGAAGTCATCACATCCATGACAAATTTTGTCACCCCTTCATATCCTGCTCCTGGCATTAAAACCATAGCTTTTCCTGGAAGGGTACAGCCACCTCCTGCCATATAAGCATATATCTCACACTGATCGCTGTTTGGAACAATATCCCAGAATACCGTAGGCGTTCCTTTTCCTACATTTTTACCTGTATTATACTCATCGAAAGTTTCTACACTGTTATGACGCAAAGGAGCCTCAAAAGTGGCTTTCACAACCGCATCTTTTAACAATCCCTCCAATTCTCCAATAAGAGGAAACCCTGTTCCGCATTTTACCCAGAACTGCAGCACGCCCGTATCCTGGCAGCTTGGCCGGTTCAGCTCCTTGGCCAGTTTCTGGTTTCTCTTCATGGTGTCATAAATAACCTTTGACAGCGGACTGTCCTCCTTTGCTGCCAACTCATCCAACTTGGCAATGATGTCATCTGGCAGCACTTTACCGATATGGGACACAAAATTTGCCATATAATTGGTAAGCTGCTCTACCTGTTCTTTCTTACCCATTTCTTTACCTCCAATATTTTTATAGTTAAATAATAAAAACTACCAGCTTGTTATTAATCAAGGAAAAAACGGAAACGCAATTGGAAGAATCACCATGCTCACAACCGTTGCAATTATAATCAGCGGAAAGCCTGATTTCACATAATCCATAAATTTGTATCCTCCTGCGCCTACCACCATCGTGTTGGCAGGCATTCCAATGGGGGTTGCATAAGCGCAAGAACCTCCGATTACGCAGGCCATCAGCACCGCCCTGGGGTCAGCCCCCATCCCTTGAGCAATAGACAGACAAATCGGAACCATCAGCGCCGTAGTCGCCGTATTCGACATAAAATTCGTTAAAACAACGCAAAGCATGAATACAACGAAAGTCAAAACCATTGGCGATGGATTTTCTCCCAACGCTCCCACTACTTTATTGGCAATCATTTCCCCTGCCCCCGTAACAGAAAGAGCCGAGGCCAGGGACAATGTCCCGCCAAAAAGAAAAATGGTCTTTAAATCTATGGACTTGAGGGCATCCTTTTCCGAGATAACTTTTGTCAGGATGAGAGCCAGCGCCCCAATTCCTCCAGAAACACTCAGCTTAATGCCAATCTTATCTTCAAAAATCATGGCAAGCAGCGTGAGTACCAGGATGATCAGAGATAACCACTGTTTCCACGGTGGAACATCTCCAAAGTCTTTTTCCGTATTAAAAGCTCCATCGTCCTGTACCTCATGATCCGGCAGCAAGCGATACCCGATAGTGGCGTAAAAAAGAATACCAGCTATAAGAATGGGAAGACCTACAACTGCATACTCAAAAAAGCCAAAAGAAAGTCCGATTTCCTGAAGACCGCTTTGAGCAATCAAATTTCCCGGTGCCCCGATCAGCGAAAGATTTCCTCCCATAGCCGCCGCAAAAACCAGCGGCATAAGAAGTCTGGACCTTTTATAACCGGATTTTGCGGCGATACCAATCACCACCGGAATGAGAACCGCAGCAGTTCCGGTGTTGGACAGCACTCCGCTCATTAATCCTACAATCACCATAATGGCAATGATCAAAATCCGTTCTGTCTGTGCAAATTTTGCGACAATTCCGCCTATCTTATTGGCCATTCCTGTCTCAAACAGCGCCCCGCCTACAATGAACATTGCTACAAATAAAATAACGTTGCTGTCAATAAAACCTGAAAATGCAGTTTTTACATCAAGCACGCCTGTAACAATCAAGCCAATGCAGACGATCATAGAAGTAACTCCCAAGGGTATCTTTTCAAGAGCAAACATTACCACCGCAAATAAAAGAAATAATAGCGTAATCGTTGATGGACTCATTCTTTTTCCTCCGTTTTTATTCCAAATGCTGCATACGAGTGTTTAGTCGACTGTTTGATTACTTCCTCGTTGTGATACTATTATACTAAAATGCGACAGTCCTGTATATTTAGTATAAAAAATACCCCTATAAAATTTAATTAAGCTATAAAAATAGCAAAATTCCCAAAAATGTGTTACAATCCTTATAAGCGCAATTCAAAATTTTACCTTTTTGCAGGAAATATCTCATAAGTAGAATGGAGCAAGGGAATCTATGAAGATCAGTCAACTGGAATATTTCTGTGCCGTAAGCCAATATCACAGCATTACTCAGGCCGCACAAAAACTTTTCGTTACTCAGCCGGCTATTTCCAATGCCATTCGGGAATTAGAAAAAGAATTTTCCGTCAGCTTGTTTATCCGATCAAAAAATCATCTGACCCTGACCAATGAGGGTGAATTATTTTATCAAAAAGCCACCACCTTGCTTGCGGCCATACATCAGGCATCTTCCCAGTTCTATGACCTGGGTAAACAGATTCTTCCTGTGAAAGTTGGAATCCCCCCCTTGTTAAGCACTCTTTTTTTTCCTGAAACGCTGATTGCCTTTCATGAACGCTATCCCCAGATCCCTGTAGAGCTTTTTGAATACGGCTCTATCCGGGCCGCATCCTTAGTACAGGAAGAACAACTGGATCTTGCATTCGTAAATATGCACTTTTATGATGCGGATAACATGAACACCTATCAGATTCTTTCTGAGCATATCGTATTTTGTGTATCGCCTGAGCATCGCCTGGCTGATGCAAAGAATGTGTCTGTAGAAATGCTAAAAGACGAACCTCTGATCATGTACAATACGGACTCCGTACAGAACGCCACTCTCCGCGCACTTTTTGAAAGTAAGGGAATCAAGCCCAATGTCATCATGCATGCCAGTCAGCTTTATACCATCAAAGCGTTTATAAGGGAAAATTTAGGCGGAGCCTGTTTCTATTCCTCCATATTAGCTGATTGTCCTGATTTTATTAAAATCCCCATTGTTCCCCTTATCTCCCAGGACATTGGTCTTGTATGGAAAAAAGGGAAGTATTTAAACAGCAGTGTGAATCGTTTTATTTCATTTGTTAAGAGCTATACGAGACAAAAGCTTTCATCCATTTCCAAACCTTAAAAATATCATAATGCTTATTAACTCAAATCATCAAAAGGAGTGTTTTCATGTATACATGTGCTAACTGCAATATATTGGCTTGCGCTTCCGAAATCAGAGAACAATTACCTACTAATTGCCCCATGCGCAACACACAGACTGTGCAGGAACTTTTTAAGGAATACAAAAAAGACTGCAATTCCAGATTCTATATAACCAGCTCTTCTATTGAGGCTTCTGGATACTGCCAATGGCCCCGGCTGAAGGAAACCATTGAATTCTGCAGATCTATGGGATATCAACGGATTGGTATTGCTTTTTGCAAAGGACTCAAAAAAGAGGCTAAAATTGTATCTGATTTATTTCGTACCCACCATTTTCAGGTTGTATCGATTATCTGTAAGGCTGGGGGCATTTCCAAAGAAATAGTTGGCATACCTGAAGAATGCAAAATTCATCCAAATGAATTCGAAGCAATGTGCAATCCCATTGCACAAGCCCATTTTTTAAATGAGCAGAATTCGGAATTCAATATTGCCATTGGTTTATGCGTCGGGCATGATTCCCTGTTTTATAAGTATTCTCAAGCTCCTGTTACCACTTTAGTCGCAAAAGATCGGGTTCTTGCCCATAATCCCTGTGGCGCCATTTATTGTGCGGAAGGTTACTTTAAAACTAAGCTTCTATAAAACATTGTGTGAGGGTTTAAAAAATTCTGTGTCTATGGAAATTTAGGTTTCCCTGATAAGAACTTAATATTTAAGATTCCGTTGTCACCTTTTTTGAATTTCTGTTGTCGATGATTATTTCTAATTTAACCCATTGTGTTGAATTTAAACAATATCTTTTATTTTTTTAAGTACACGGAGCTGCTTCAGAAACTAATGAAACTCCCCGCAGCAAGCTGTGGGGAATTAAACCCTCTTTGGGATTAAACTGATACAATAACTATGTACTGCATAGTCTTCCTGATATTTTGGACAGATACTTTATCCCTCTTCTTCAAAATTTTATATTAGCACCTTATTAATATTCTTTTCGAATTTTTGCTTGCTCCCAAAGTTTTCTGATAAACTTTTCCTTCTTCTATATTTTCCCAACGAAATACTCTCATCTCCTTCAACTCCCAGAACATCACATCAAATCTACGATTTATCTCAGCCTTTTCCTCTCCCACAGGTCCGCCATAAACTGACTCCCCATTTTCCCTCACAAAGACCACATCCTCCGAATGTGCGGTCAGATATTGGCTCTGGTTTCCCTCTTTCTCCAGCTTATCCGCCACATAAGCCTCAAAGGCTCTGGCCAGTCTCTCACAGTTATCAGAATACCTGCCATGTATGGTCTTTGCATACCGTTTATCCATTTCCCAGGAGTTTTTATAAAACTCTGTTTTATGTTCTCTCCACCTGGGCCTCTCCACATTCACAGGTATCTCTTCTATTCTTGCCAAAGACGCAAACGCATAATTGAGTCTCCTCTTCTTATCTTTCGGAATCGCATGACCTGTAATCTCCTTATGTACCCTGGAAAGTTCCTCTATGGCTCGGTTTGGGTAGTTCCTTAATACATACATATCCAGGCTTGCGCACCGTCTGGTATCATAGACCTCCCATACGGCCCGATTCCAGGCTGTCTGCTGCTGATCCGTAAGCGTATTTGGGATGACAGACTGAAGGATTTCCCCACATCTGATTTCTTCCTCTCTGATTCTGTTTTGAGAAATTTCTTCCATAATCTGAAGCTGCTCCTTATTCGTAAGGGGCTCCCGTCTCGAAACCATCCCCCAAAGCAGTTCATTTACAGATGGCGGAACCCCTTCCATACCAGGACATCCGGAAACCGCAGCTCTGGTTCCGTCTCTCCCCAATCTGCACGCTTTCCCAATATAATAATCCAGCGCATGGGCCCATTCGTGGGCCAGGCTCCCGGCTCCGCCCTCCCTGGTAAAATTGATCACCTGATATTTGGGATCATAGGTAACCGGCCCTGCCCCTCCATGTCCTCTCGCCCCAAAGGAAAGAGAAAGGGTTCCTCCAAGAGACACTTCCTTTTTATCAATATTCAAAACCCGTGCCAGGTCACAAAGTGCCAGATAGCAGGCATCCATGGCTTCCTGGGCATCTTCATCTGACAAGCTTACCCCAAACTCCACACCTTTGATTCCAAGGGCTTTAAAATCTCGTTCATCCGCATGCCTCCCACCGGGCAGATATTCTGGTCCGGTTCTCTTGACAGATGTTAATCTGGAAAGTTGATACTGCTTTTTCCTGTTGTGCGATACTCTGGGCTGTGTGCTATATACCCCTTCCTCCTTTATCCTGTCGGCTTTGGAGTATTCTTCTCCCAATTCTTTTCTGTCATTCCCAGTTGCTGCTTTACTTCCCTGTCCTGGAATCCTGGATTGTCGTCTTGCTCTTCCGCCCCCGATTGAGACTCCAAAATTCTTTATCTTTTTCGTCATTCCCGTCCCTCCCAAATATCCTCTGCTTATAGTGGCGGCGGAGTATTACTGATACCGGCCATGAGTCATTTCCCTTTTATAAACCACAAATCCCATTGCTAAGAATATCAATCCCCCTGCTCCAATACTCACTGCTGCCAAAATATCCGATGAACCGGATGGAGAAGAAATTGATTCCAGTTCTGACAGGCTCCCCTGTTTTTCCGGTTCCTCTTTCCCTTTAAGATCAACCGCCCTCCAAACCGTAAGTTCCGCTGTCTTTCCCTCTTCCACTTCAATAGCACTTTCAGAAACAACCAAAGGATATTTACTGCCGTTTTCGTCTCCCGGCACATAGGCACGGTATACCTTATATATCCCTTCCGGAACCTCTTTCTTAATCTCAAAATCATTCTGACTGTAAACCGTTATTTCCACACGTTTATGGTTTTCGTCATAGAATGCCACTGTGACATTGTATCCCGGCCATTCATCGCCAAATCTCCCTTTCACAGAAAGCCACCCCTTTTCTAACGTTTCCGGTATCTCTCTGATACTCTCCAGGATTTCCTTCTGCTCCTTAGCTCCATAGGTCGGCCCTTCCATCCTGTCTGTCTCACACTCATCGCCTGCCCCATCCTCATTGCCAGTTCCGTCCATATCCCAGTCCAGCTCATTGCCATACGAATCCGTTGAGTAAGCTGCACCGTATTCCTGTTCCCATCCGTCTATCATCTCATCCGTCACAATCCCATCATAATATTTAGGATTGCCCGTACCTTCTATAACATCCTCCTGTGGCTGCGCTGTCTCCACTTCCCCATAAGCCGGAACTGCAGCCATTATAGCCATAAGCACCATAACCACACAGCACCATATCCTGTTTCTTCCCCTCATGAGCCTTACTCCTTCCGCCCTGCCTCATCCACCTTTTGACCATCCGGCGTCCTCTCATTCACATACATAGAGCCAAAACTGCGGTATCCCAGACGTTCATACATCCATTTCCCCAATCCCGTATCCCCAAATGTTTTCCAAAACCAGCTCTGCTGCGCAACTTCTGACGCTGTGGCGAAATAATAGCTGTGCCCGTCTATCTCCTGCCATCCGGACAGCATAATCCCGGTCTTTCTGTCAAGAAAATATTTCTTTCCATCCTGGCTGTCCTCATGCCACCCCTTTACCAGCATTCCCAGGTTCCCGTCAGACACCTCATGACAGTAATACCAGACACCGTTGTCCGTCACATACCATCCAACGGTCATAATCCCTTCCTTGTCAAAATGGAACCAGTCGTATTTTTCCTGTTTGGGTGAATAGGGATTTTGTACGTAAATCCATCCGTTCTTTACATAGTTCCCACTGCTATTGTGGTACTTCCAGGTATGGTTTTCCGCATTTACCAGTTCCCACTGCCCCTCCATGGGATTCCCCTTCTCCTGTGGGGAGCTGTATAAAGTGACTGCCCTTGTACGGAAGGAACCTCCCGAAGAACGGTAAGAGGAAGAGCCGGACACCTGAGAAGCGTGCTTGATCTCCGCCCCTTTCCAGGGTTCCGTACTTCCGAAATCCGGCTTGAATCCATCATATTGGACTGCCTCTCCAAACACACTGATAGTAACGCTTGCGCCTTCTCCCACAGACACAATATCCGGAATCTCAACCCCTTTTACAACCGTATAATCCGTATAGGCTTCCGCCTTTTTCGTGTAATAAAAGTAGTCCCCATGCTTTATCCAATCATCCTGAATATTCAAGCTATTATCAGAAAATGTCTTATCAACATTCTTTCCGGTAAACGTAAACTTCACCCGGAGCCAGGACGGCCCCAGCTTATTTTTCAAAGTCACGGTGTAATCCGCCTGTTCTTTTGGCCGATAATGTTCCTTTTCTTCTGACACAGCTTCCAACTCGATTACCACCTGTTTAGGAACTGTATCCGCAGCCCACGTTGGTGTAGGCACGGACAGAATTATTGCTGCCGAAAGCAAAACAGACAGGATTCTTTTCTTTATCTGTTTCATCGTTTGGCTCTCCTTTCTGCTGATGATTTATGTATTCCTTATATTTCAAAAAAAGTAGCTTCTCTGGTATATTTCTGATTTTTCTGAAAAAACAGGGAGTGGCAAATCACCTCTCCCCGTCTCCCTTCTGACCTTTTATTCTGTTTATTTCAATCCCAGGGCAGCTGCAGCCTCAGCTAATGTGGCATTTCCCTCTGTCTGAATCATCTTACCTGTAACATCAATGCTGTCGCTGATAGCTTCCGTCTTGGTGAAATCCGGCACCGTAAACTGGGTAAACAAGAAAGAAGTTTCCCCTCTGCCTGCCACCTTTTCATTGTAGCCGTATGTGTACTTGGAATTGGTCCCTGCGGTGCTTGACTTCTCCGACTTAATCAATGTCCATTTAGCGTCTGCATTAAAATTAGGCACTACGGTGTCGTAGACTCCCTCCACATTATTCAGGGTTGCATGGAATGTGGGGATCTCCACGGTCATGAATACCCAGGATTCATAATCTACGGAGGAAACCACCTTGGGATTCTTGGGAACCGTCTCCCCTGGCTGCAGGTCTTTCGCCTTCTCCTCATCCCAGCCCGGCTCTGTTACCTCTCCTGCCTCCTGGCCGTCCTCGCCGGCCACGATGTTGAAGGTATTTACATTGGTCTGGGTTGTTGCCGTAAATGCGGAATAGGCTCCCAGCACGGACAATGCCATGGCCCCCACGATAATACCGGCCTTTACCTTTCTTGAAAGATTGATTTTCATTGCTTCGCTCTCCTTTGCTTTTATTTTCTTTTTTATATCAACAACTTTGTGTTGCGGATATCCTACGGAGTGCCTTGGCAGGATTGTATGGTTTTTATGTCTGGTGCTAAAAACCGTATTTTTACCACTACTTTTCCTATCAGCTGGGATTCCTCCACCACCGCTCCATCCGGTGAAGGGTTTGCGTCTCCCTGGAAGATATAGCCGTCTCCTTCTACCCCTGCAATTCGATGGATTACCGTACCCCCATGGTTCTCGTAAGCAAATATGTCCCCTACCTTTGGCCTTGCATTGGGATCGACCATAACTACGCTCCCCACCGGAAGTTCCGGCTCCATACTCCCGGTCTTTATGTAGAAAAAATCGAACCGGACATTGATGAGGATTATGGCGGCTAAAAGAAGCAGGAATACGCCATTATTTTTTACCGCATGCTTAATTGCCCTCATGGCCGGACTCCTTTCAATTATGTACCTGATATGGATTTAACTGCCTCATGTTTACTTATGGGCAGGCCGGTTCTTTTTAAGAAATCAGCCGGAGATTTTAAGAGAAAAGCCGGAGCGCCGCAGCGCAAATCTCCGGGTCAAACTGTTTCCCACTGTTCACCGCCATTTCCTGATAGATTTCCTCATCGGTGAACGGTTCCCTGTAAGGCCGCCCAAATTTCATAGCGTCATAGGAATCGGCAACGCAGAGAATCCTTGCCGCAATGCCAATCCCGGTCCCTTTCTTCCCGCCATATCCTCTCCCATCATATTGTTCATGATGATCCCTTACGGCCTCGCAGATTATTTGGGGGTATCCTTTGGATTTCAAGAGTAAGTATCCATAAATGGTATGGCATTTCACCAACTGGTACTCTTCCTCTGACAATTCTCCGGATTTATCCAAAACGCCTGCCGGTATGGCCAGCTTTCCGATGTCATGGAGTCTGGCTGCTATGGACAATTCCTCTAAAGCATTGGATTCCACACCTAAAACATGCCCGATTTCCATAGCATAGCCCATTACTCTAAGTGAATGCCTGTATGTCCAGTCACTATGTATTTTTAATCTTTTCAACTGATAATTTGTCATCTTCTCATAGTCCATCTGTCCGCCCTCCCCGTTAGAATATTATGGAAACACCGGACGGAATTAAGAAACTGCCAATAAAAGAGCAAGAAAAAAGGACTCCTGTTTCCAGGAATCCTGTTTTTATAATCTTATCAAGCTTTCACTTTAATTTTCACCGAACCATTCCTTAATGACAGAAATTCCAACCTCCACAGCTTTTGCTATGGAATCATTAGTCATGCCCATAGCCTTAAGGTTAAACGCCGTCTGTTTCGCCTGCTCCAGCTTTCCTTTCTTTACGCCATAATCTTCGCCCTCTTTACGTCCCTCTTTACGTCCCTGTTGCCATCCTTCTCTCAAAATGGTCTTTGCTTCATGCTCAAGAACCCGTCCTCCCATAACTGACGTCACTCCTTCCCTGACATTTTCATATTTCTGCGCAAGGTTCTCCACAACCTTGTCTGACATTTCCATGATGATCTTTCTGGTGTATGCGCTGATCTGCCCTGCTTCTAAAAGGCCGTCCAGCCGGTTCCTGATATCTATGTATTCCGATTTCAGAACTTCCAGCTTCTCCTCATCCTCATTATACTCCAAAAAATAACTTTCATGCGAAAAGATATAGAATGGGATCAGGAACAGCAGCTTCTTCTCAAATATCTCATCAATGCCGTATCTTCCCGCCTTCATCACCAGGACATCAAAACAGACCGTCCCTCCAGGCGTCTTCATCTCAATGGCCATCTTATCCGGCGTTGCCGTATTGTACCGGAGAAATAAAATCGCCGAGTGGGGTATCTCTACTTTGAGAGTATTCCCTACAATCTCCCCCTGATCCAACGCAATCTGGGCCGCGTACTCAAAAATCCTCACCAGCATGCTGTTGTCCGCCGTACTCTGGCATTCATACAGAAATTTCTTTTCTTTTTTCCCCACAATCTTAAAGCAGCTATCCGTGATCCGCTTTTCTTCCACACCGTCCTGTCGGTTTAAAAAATGGGTCTCCGGCATAAAAATGATTTCTTCATCCCCATGGAAGTGTTCCGAAAAAATTTCGTTGATGACCGGTATGATCAGGCTGCTGCAGTCATTGAGCAGTGTGCGGAATACGTCATCATAAGGGGTATTGACTATATTATTGTTCTTCTTTTCATTCATCTGGGCTGTCTCCGCTCCGGCATAAGTCTCCTGCCTTTCTCTGTTCTTATCATACCACAAAATGCTGCATTCGGGCAAGCTGATGTCAAAATTCATATGGATTCCTGTCATTTTTGGTTTTCTTTTTCAATCGCCTTCGGTTCTGCTTCTGTCTCCTCTGATAGTGCCGTCCTTTTCGCATTTGACTCTGTTGCCCGTTTTACTTCGGATATCCCGTTTCGTTTTGCGTCTGTCTTTTCTTCTGGTTCCATATCCTGCTCCTGGCCGGATGCCTCCTTCGTTTCCGCTGTCTCCAACCTCTCCGCATTTGATTCCGTTGCCTTTTTTGCGTTTGAGGCTGTTGCCGGTTCCATGGGTATCAGGCTTTCCGTTTCCTCTTTTTCCCAAACCGCATACAAGGTCATGTCTGTAATCCGGACAATCTCTCCAGCCCCATAAAACTCCCCGGAACCATCCGGCTCCGTATTCCACTCTATAAATACATAGCCTCTTCGGTATGGTTCCGGCAGTATGGCTTCTGTCCCTGATGCATATAGTTCCTCCGCCCGTTCCCCGCCAGATTTTACATCACTTCTCTTCTCCGAATCACATGAGGTTGCCATCCGCCCTTCTATTACGGCCAGGTTCTCCCCCACAGTATTTTCTGAAACACCTGCCCACACAGGGCTTCCCCCTATCAGCCCGCCCGCCAGCGCCGCAGCTAAAAAGATATGCCCCTTCCCCGCATGATTCCATCTGCTTTTTCCCATGTTTCCGCCTCTCCCTCACCGTTCTTCCAAAATGATAACATCCTCTCCCAAAACGCTTCCTCCGTTGGCATTTAGTTTCAGCGCTGCCGCTGCATAGGCAGGATACCAGTCCGGATATTTATTTGCGCTTGTAATGCCGGTTTGGTTAAATGCCCCCTTTACCTCTGTCACGGAAGTGTCTACATCCCATGCCGTATAAGCTCCTCCATCCCTCACTGCCGTATGCCGGGATAACATGGAAGCGTCCGTAATCCCGCAGCCACGGAATATATATCCCATGTTTTCACAACAGGAAGCCGGATTCCATTCCTGAAGGGCGGCAATATCTGTCAGCGACTTACAGTCGTAGAACATGGAACTCATGGTTTTTGCGGAGGAGACATCCCAACCTGCCAGCGCCCCGATTTCCTCCAGCCCGCTACATCCTGAAAACATCGTATTCAGATTTGCCATTTTGGACATATCCCATTTTTCCAGCCCCGCCAGGGAAACAATGCCGGTACATCCCCGGAACATGTCCCTGGCCGAATCCGCCCCGCCAAGGTTCCACTCCCTTAAAGGCTCCAGGCCGGACAAGGAAGCACAATTCTGGAATGTCCCATAGAAACTTCCGCTTCCGGACACATCCCAGTTTTGCAGCCCCCATATGGATTCCAATGCTTCACAGCCATGGAACATATCCCTAAAGCTAACCCCTTTTGATACGTCCCAGTCCAGCAGCCCGTCTACATCGGTTAGTTTTTTACAGTTATAAAACATCCCTTTAACCACCCCTCCCGTGCTGACAAAATATCTGCAGGAGGAAACATCCCACCTGGCCAGTCCGTCAATGGAAGAAAGCGCCTCGCATCCTGCAAACAGCTCCGCCAGGCTTTCCGCCCTGGAGACATCCCAATCTGCCAATGCGTCCACATTCTCCAGTCTTGTGCAGTATACGAACATGCCCGCCATATTCTTTGCCTGTGCCATGTTCCACCCTTCCAATCCTGACAATGCAGCCAGGCTCTTACAGTGGGCAAATGTCATCTCAAAATTTTCACCGGATGACACGTCCCATCTGCGTATCCCCTCCAGGGAGCCTGCCCTTACGCCATAAAACATGCTCCCAAAATCTGTCCCTTTTGATACGTTCCATCCGCTTATGCCGTCCAGTTCTGTCAGGCCTGCGCAGCTTTGGAACATGCCGCTGAAATTTACTGTCCGTGAAGAATCCAGCCGTTTTAGTCCGCTGATATCCGAAAGGTTTGACAGGCCGGCAAACATGCCGCTGCTGTCCGCATTCAGATAAACCGTTTCCGCATCAGAATATAGGCAGATGGCCGTTGTTTCATCCTCCGGGCACCAGGCATAGACCGGCGCACCGCTCTCTGAAATATTTTTATAATAAATGACTTTTTCAAAATCCGGCGGCGTATCCCCGAAATGGATGGACTGGATGTATTTTGCGGAACCGGCCAATTCCGCAAATGCCGACTTTACATCGCTTCCCGGCACCAGGACAGCCTCCTTCTCTTTTACCTGCCGCCTTATGCTGATGGGGTTTTTCTTTCCTGCCACATCCCCCTTAAACCCTCCTGCTATGGCTGAGAAACTGAACAGCACCGATACAGCCACCGAAAGGATTCCGGGAACCCATAACCTTAATCTTTTCATGATCGTTCTCCTTTCCATTTTCCTGCTGGTTTATGGAAATAGAATCTGAAATCAAGAAATTTCCGGCCAAATCCACCCTATCTTTTTCACCATTCCTTTCCAGACAGAAACAAGGTATGAAATATTCTTTCACATTTCTTCCTTCTAAATCTAGCTTTCATATAGAAAACGACCACCATCCCTTTCCACAGCTGAGCAGGTAGGAAATGCTGTACTTTTTATAGGAGTAAGAGGCATGGGCAGCATTGGGATCATTGACCATCACATACCCATCCTCCGTCAGACCGGAAAGCACGATAAAATGCCCTTTCGAGGTAAACTCACTGGGCTTGCAGCTCATAATCACCGGCTTCCCCGCCGCCAGTTCCCGTATAATGCTTGCGGAACTGATGGCATTGCAGGATACCTGAAACATCCGGGCCACTGCCGGAAAAATATCCCAGCTCTGCCCGTCCCCCACATAAAACCGGTTATAGTTCCCGTATTTTTTCGCTATGGCCGCAACCACATCCGAAGGGTATATCCACCCGGCAGAATCCACATCGCTTTTCAGGTATGACAGAACCATGGCAAGGGAAGTCACCGAACAGCCGGAAGTGGCGATGGTCCCCCCGCCAAAGGGCACGTTGCTCCAGGGCTGTCCGCCGCTTTGGGACATATAGACAATAGGCATGCTGCTCCCGTTATCCGGAATCGTCAAAGACTGGACATTCACCACCACATCATTTATGTAAAATCCTCCTGATGTCCCATAAGAAAAATCCAGGCTCCCACCCTTGATCCCATAAAGCTCATACCAGTCCCCGGCCCCACGAAAAGCCCTGGCCCATTCCCGGTTCTCCTGGCTCCACCCGCCGGAATCTTTAAATGCCCTGGAAATCCCTGGATACTTTTCCATCCAGCCCTTTACATAGTCCTGATAGACTGCCCCATCAGCAGATAAAACTGCTCCCAAGTCGCCCAACTGCCCTGTGACCGCCCTGTTAAGGGCCGCTGTCTTCTGTCCTCCATCCCACCTGCTCCGCTGGCCAGGATGCCTCCCTGCCTCCAGCTCATACATCTTTTTCAGCCAGTCATCAATTCCATCCCCTGCACGGTAGGACTGCCATGCCGCCCGGACTCCGTTGTCATTTGCCCCGTCACGAATAGCAAAGCTGTAAATGGTTCCCTTTACCGCCGGGTCATCAATCTCATCCAGGTCAATGCCCCTGGCAGCCATAGCCCTCTTGGCCGGAAGATAGTAATAATGATAGGCGAACTCATCCTGGAGCCTGGAAAATCCCTCCCTGTCCGCATTGTATGCTTTTACCCAGTCCGAACCAAGCCCGGCCTCGCTTAACAGCCTGTCCGAACCGGCTCCATACTCTGTGTATTTTTCCAGCATTGAATATGTCTCCCCGTCTTCCTCCATGACATAGGCAAGGAAATCCGCTAGGGCATAGCGGTAGTCAAACTGGTATCTGCCATATGCTTTCCCACCGTCCCCTCCTGCCTGCCCATAGCTTACATTTCCTGATTCAAAAATCGTCCACCCCATCCATATCTCATCCTCATAGACGGTTTCGATTCCAAAACCAACGGCAGCATATGACTCAAATATGCCTGGGGCCGCATATCCATAAAACAGAAAAAGTATTGTGGTTATCAGAAATACTGTCACCCTTTCCCGGAACCGTATCCTCCTGCCCCGCCCCATGGTTTTGTTTCCCTCTTTATGACTCCTGTCGCCCATTCTCCAGTGGCTCTCCTTCCCTTTACCGCTGTCATAGTTCCTTCTATCCCTGTTTCTTCCCTGATTCATTCCCTCTCCGTTCATTCCTCACCCTCTGTCTCCAATCCACCCAATTCAAACAGTTCCTCCAGACTTTTCATATGGATATTCATCTCCATATCCACATGGCCAAAACATGCCTTCATCTCATGGCCCTCCGGACATCCATAATGGTCATGTCCCCCACAATACCAGTATCCGCCGCATCCAATGGATGACCGGGAACAGTCATGGGAACAGTTGTCACTGCTGCAGCTGTGGCCGCAGTCCCAGTACGGCTCCGGTTTGGAGCATACGCTCCCGGACGGTTTCCTCCGGCCAAAATTATCTTCCTCATCCCCGGTATTGTGGTAACACGTCCCTGTAACCTGGCACCCTGCATAATCTTCAAAGGCCGCTCCCGGAATCTTCCTGTCTACCTGGCACATATGGTCTTCATCCGGGATATAGGATTCCCCATACAGATACGGGGCAAACCTCATTTCCGTGCCCGGATAGCCGTTCTGCGCTTCATTGCAGAAATACCGCACGGTCTCACACCCGGAATCACAGCCGTACAAGGGACTCTCCGTGTAATCATAGGTATGGGAGGATTTATAGAAACAATCCAGAAGCTCCAGCGCTTCCTTGTGATGGTCCGCCTGTTGCTGCTGCATCACAACCGCCACGCAGGACAGGATGTCCTCCAGGTTGTTGCTCTTTTCCGAATCAAAACGCAGGGTGACGCCGTTTTTATAATCCTGGTTCCGGTTCCCCTCCGGATTGTTAGCACCGTTTACCCCGTAGGGAATCCTCTCCCCTTTTTTATTCAGTGTTTTTGCGTATCCCCCTGTAATCCCGTCAATCTGTGCCTGGAACTGTGCCTGAGACTGCTCATACCTCTGCTGGAATCCCACCTCTTCCGGGGCTCCATAAACCGGGTTATCAAAATGCTCCTCCGTATCCAGCAGGATGACAGCCGCCGCAGAACTACCTCCCATCCCGCCAAATAAGGCGGCGATTGCAGCCTGCAGGAAAAAGATAACTCCTATCACGATTGCCGCAGGTTTTAATACCCACTGTTTTGTCAGGTCAGCCGCCGCCCCAAAGAAACGGAACGGAGCCGCCCCGGCTCTGCGTGCCATACGGCTGGCTGAGGCCATGCCACGGACTCCTTTTGTACCGGCTGCCCCGGCAATCCGGTACACCCGGCTGTTCACAACCGCCTTCCCAATCCGGCTGTTTCCAAGCCTCCTTCCAAACGTCCCCATCCCTTTTCCCAGGAATCTGGTTCCGGCTTTTGCTGCTCCCGATAACTGGCTTTCCATTTTTCCAAGTACACGCCTGGGGCTGTCAGCAATCTCCTGGACGCCGGTTCTTGCTGCCCTTCCCGTCCTGGCAATCCCCTCCCCAAAAGACCTGACCGCTTCAGCGGCCACTTCATTTCCCACGGCCTGGAATCCGGCTATGGCAAGGTTTCCTCCGGTTTTTCCTATGGCCACTATGGTTTTTCCGGCCACCGCCCCGCCTTTGGCAGCAACAGAAATCCCCACTTTTCCAGTTCTGGCGGCGTGTTCCGTAAATCCGATCATCCCAGCAAATTCCTCATCCTCCGTCATTTCATCCCGGAATCTCCTGACAGCCCACTGCTTCACGGTTCCCCTTCCTGCCATTTTCCGCCTCCGTTCCATAGCCGCCATATAGCTCTTCTTGTTCCAGACTATGGCACGGAGCCCGCCCCCCAGCAAATGGAAATCCCGGACATCCTGAATGTCAATTCCCCGGATTCGTCCCTTCAGCAGCCGGTTCACATCCCGCTCCGTCATAAGCCCTTCCGGGTCCAGACGGGAAAATTCTTTCGCCACAGGCGACATTTTTAAAATTTTCTTAATCAGTGCCATGTTGGCCGTAAACTCCGCCGGACTATGGGCCATGAGGATGCTGTCTTCCCTCTTAAGGATTGCCTTTTCTCCCGGAGTAAAAAGCTGGGGGCTTCTTTTAACAAGGTCCTTCCCATAACGCTCAAAGGCATTGATTTCCGTCACCTCCGCCAGCATATCCATCTGCTTCCGCAGCCGGTTTTTCTTTCCCAGTTTCCGGTAATCAATCCTCCCCCCGTTTTCATACCTAGCATTGGTTTCCCTGCGGATGTTAAGAAGTTCTTCTATAGAAGTGTCAGCGTGTTGCGCCTTATGCCGGAACATCTTCAAATCCCCTCTGGTGACTTTTTCCGGGTCAATGATGGTTAAACCCTCCACCTCCAGAAAGATATTCCCGGCTTCTGTCAGGCTGTCCTTTGTAAAAATATTTCCGGCCCTGATATAGCTGTCAACAGACGCCGTATCCCGGAAGTTTTTCTTCACCCGGATTTTATCTGTCTGGTTGCCCAGTGCGATACCTGCCACTTTTGCATTGCCCAGGAAACTGGCGGTCCCGGCAGCTTCCTCCTCTTTCTCGTTTAACAAAGCCTGCTTCAGATAAAGGGACGGTGCGGAAAGTATCCTGGCTGTGGGGGCCGCAACATGCTTTTGGCTGAAATCCCGGTATTTCAAACGATGGTTATATTTTTCAATATCATTTATGAGAACGGATTTTGAGGCGTCCGTTCTAGGCATGTAATAAGTATCCTCATCCTGGCCTGGCTGGCCGGGAGGCTTTCCATATGGCTCCGGCATGGGTTTACCTTCTTTCTCTTTGATTCTGCTTCTTCCTGCAGTTTATTTCTTTATGGGAAAAATGGCCGGAATCAAGAATATTTCTGAAACCAAAACAATAAAAGAGCCATCCAATACAGACTGTAACTGTATCAAATGGCTCCTGTTTCCGGTAATCCCCAAATAGCTGTAAAAACTATAATTCCATGCCTTCCCTTCCCCTCTTTGCTTGGTTCTCTGATGGGACCTTCTGCTTACGGCTTCTCTTGTATTCCCGTATGCTCTGGATTGTTTCCATTCTCTGTACCGGTTCTGTTCTGGTCTCCTGCGCTTTTTTCATTTCTGGCCGAATGCAGAACCTCCCCCGGTTTATCTCTCTTATTTTCCCCTCTTGCTTATGATTCCCCTGTTGTTCCGGTATTTGCGGTTCATAAAATCTCCGCCATTCCCGCACCTGCGGCTCTTGATATCCCTGTTGCTCCCGGGACTGCGCTTCCTGTCTGGCTCCCTGTTCTCTGTCCGTCCCTATATTTCTGGACATCCGCACGATCCTCTCTTCCAGCGCATCCGCCTGTTTCCAGATTCCTTCGCATAATCCTTTCACCGTTTCAAAAGGACGGACCGCACTCCTTGCCACAATCCCCAATTGGAACTCATCCGGCACTGTCTCCCGTTCTTTTCCCATGAGTACCCTGGAAATATTCTTTTTATGGATTTTTGTCTGCTGGGATTCCTCACTGGCAGCACGGATACGGGCAATGGTTTCCTGCATATTGATTGCGGCCCGTTCCATGCCCCTGCTGATATTCCGAAGTGCCACCCGGACATGCAGCTTATCGATTCCTCCGTCCAGTGCCTCCGAGCCTTTTCTTTTAAAGTCCCTGACCGCTTTCCCCATCCCTGCCAGAATGGAATCCTTTATTTCCCCTATCTGCTTTTTGGCTTCCTTTACTTCCCTCTCCACACGCCTGGATACCGTCTTTAACTGCCTCTCCGGAGTCCCTCTCTCTGCCTTCCCCAGCTGCTCTTTCAACCCCCGAAGCTCCCTGCCTACCGTCTCCAGCTGCCGCTCCAGGTCGTCAATCTGCTCCAAAAGATTCCTGCACTCCATCGCTTCTTTCTGCCTGTCCGCCTCAATCAAAAGCCGGATGAACCGCTCCGCCTGCTGGTTGTCCTGTAACCGTTCCATATCACTCCTCCGTATCCGTTTATAAATTCTCCATCTTCTTATTACCGCCCTACCGTCCCCGTACTGCTGGTCTGGCAAATCTCAAACAGCAGGGAATCCTCCGGGAAATGATCTTCAAACGGAATCACTCCCCCTGTAAACCTAGACGCATTCTGAATACACAAAAGCCCCTCCCCGGGAGGCGTGTCCGTCACATACTCTAACTGCCTGGCCGATAATTGCAGCTGCTCTGCCAGAACGCCGGCATTCATAGCCTGCTGTTTCAGCAGGACCACAAAAGCCGTATTCGTCAGGACCGCCCTTCCCGTATCCGTGGCCAGAAGGTCTTCACAGTCCTGGGTAATCCCGCAGGGGCAGCACCGGTATTTCCTTGCCGTTTTCCACAATTTCTTAATCCACTGGGCGGTCTGCTCCTTCTGGAACAGTACATGTATCTCGTCAATATACACAAACGTAGGGCGGTTCAGTTTACGGTTCCGGCTCATGCGGTTTAAAATAGAATCAAGAATGATCAGCATTGCCAGGGGCCGTATCCCTTCTCCCAGTTCCGAAATATCATAAGAAATAAACGCTGCCTCCGTATTAATATTGGAATGCCCCTGAAACAGAGTGTCCACCCCCGCCACATAGAATTCCACCGCCTTTACTACATCCAAAACTGATTGGAGCCTTCCGCCCTCGCTGTTATAGTAATTGCACAGCGCAAGGTAGAAATCATTCAGTGTCGGGATATCCCCATCGTCCCCTGACAGCAGCCAGGCGTCATAGCATCTCTTTGCCGCCACCGCGATAGCCGTTTTCTGGGTTGCATCGGGGGTATAGGACAGCATTTCCGCACACATGGAACGGATAAATTCCACCTTCGCCGCCACCGGGTTCTCGTCATAGCTGGCGCTGATATCCAAAGGGTTGATATGGTGCTCCCCCGCACCCCTGATATGGATTTCCTCCCCGCCAACTGACCTGCACAGTTTCCCGTACTCATTCTGCGGGTCGATCACGATCACGTCCCCGTCATTGCCGCCGTTTAAATACGTGTTCAGAATCTCCTTTTTAGCAAAAAACGACTTCCCGCTTCCCGTGAACCCCAGGATCAGCATGTTGTAGGAATCCGCCATCATCCGGTTAAAGGTAATGATGTTGTGGGTCACTTTATTCAGGCCGTATACCGTGCCTCCCCTCTGGGTCATTTCCTGGGAGGAAAACGGGACAAAGACAGCCAGGGACTCCGTGGTCAGGGTCCGGAACTGGGGCGTGTTATCCAGGCCGAAGGGCATGGAGGACATCAGGGCATTTTCCTGGAGCCCGTAGGAGACCTTAAACTGGACACTTTTGGAGCGGCACTTTGTCAGGAACGTCTCGCAGTTCTTGTCCAACTGCTCCCTGCTTTTTGCGAAAATCACCACATGCATTTTCGTCTCAAACAGCTTCTGGTCCCTCCGCTCCATGTCGATCAGCAGATCATTGGCCGCATGGTAATTCTTGGCCAGGTCAGGATTCACCAGCTCCGCACTGTACCCCTGCTGGCTGGCTTTCTTCTGCGCCTCCGCAAAGGAACCGGAAGCATTGGTTCTCTGGGCCTTGACCAGATTCAGTGCCTTTAAAGCGTCTATCTGATGGAGATTGGTGGTCATCAGCAGGTTAAAGGGCATGGATGTAAACTCCCGCATAAAGGCATCCGTCACCACAGTCGGGAAATCCTCCAAATGGAATGCTCTCCCATAGGCCCCGCCCAAAATAAAATGGTCGGACTTAAATTCCATGCTCTCCGGCTGAATCAGCTCCACAGCGGTCACTCCGCTCTGGTACAGATTTTCCAGGGAAAAGGAACGCACACGCTCCCGGTTATAGGAGCCGTACTCCTTCATCTCGCTTTCCTCGCCTCCCTGAAACATGTCATGGAGAAGGTTCAGCCGTTTTAACGCTTTCAGGGGCTTTGCCCCGCACCCCCGAATGGAGCGGAGGATGGACAGGATATCATGCTCCGCACTGGCAAAGCTCTGTACCGCCGTCCCCATGTCCGGTGACGGGATAGTCAGGGTCAGGTAAATATCCCTGCGGATTCCATTATTCCCCTCCGTCATGTTCCTTTTTACAATCCGGTTAATGTCCGCCCTTAATCCGTCCCTGCCATCCCCGGTTTCCTGTAAAAGCACAATATCCGACAGATAGTCAATATCTACACTGTGGTTGTAGATACACACCTGCAGGTCATAGGACGGGTCAATGGATTTCAGCACGCCGGCCCATTTGGCGGAGATGGCTCCCCTCTCGTCCCTCCTTGCAATCCCGAAATTAATGTCCTGCACTTTATAGGCCCTGGAATAAAGTCCCTTTGCAATCTCCGTAATCCCGTCATCGGAAATGGAGAAAAGCGGTATGGAATCCGCTATGTTAAAATGAGGCTTTAAATTCAGCACCTTCTTTAATTTCTTATCCATTGGTCAATATCCCGCCTTCCTTCCATTTTTTCGGTTCCCCGGATTCCCCCACAAGATGATAGGCGGCAAGTTTTGTCATAAGGACCGCCCCTTTTGCCGGTTCGGAAATCTAGTCCCTCTGTCCTTTGTCAAGGCCCGCCGCTTCCGAAAGCCTTAGCTTTTCATAAATCCCATGCTCTCCCACTAACAGGAATGGGGAACTTTGGAACAGGTCTGAAAAATTTCTGCTTTCATATATCATTCGGTTATCTCTTGTAAGGAACGTATACATGGTGTCTTCATGGAGTCTGTACATGGGCATGAAATTCCATGCCAGAAGCTCCGAATTCAGGGAGTACACGGTCCCTGTGAGTCTCCAAAACATCAGGGCATAGCCAATCTCTGCCCATATTCCCTTTTCCGTTACCTGATACACATCCCCATATGCGGTTTCCGTAATCTGAAAGCGGTATGTCTGTCTGAACGGCCTGATGGATAACGCCCTGCGCTCCTGCTCCCCCAGCCGGGAAAGGAAAGCCTCCACTACCCTCGCTTCTCCCTCATCTGCCGTCACACGGTTTCCTTCCTCCAGGCTCTCTGCAGCCTTCATGACCATATCCATGTGCTTTTTCATTGTCCTTCCATTGGTTGATAACCCATGGACTGCCCAGCGGGTTATGACAGCTTTCAGGAGCCATAATGGAATCCCCTCATAGCTTACCTCTGCCTGCCTTGTCCTTCCATCTCCAAAAATCTCTGGCTCCATGCTTTCATCCCCAAGGATGGATATTTTTTCTCCCTGCAGTACTGGATTCAGCCTGTAGGCTTCCATCTCTTTTACCGCCTGCCTTAGCGCCCAGCCGGAATCACCTGACAGGATGAACCCGTTCTCCCTGTGAATCCTCCGGTCATAAAATACCTGTCCACTGACCGCATCCGTCCCATAAAATACCGTCCGTTTGCACCGCTTCAGTTCCGACCATGGAAACAACGCTTTCAGGTTATCTTCTGTCAATACCCTGTGATAGCGGATATGGTTCTTCATCAGCGGAAGGGCTGACCTCCATGCGTCGGCCTGCTGGTAATCAAGTTCCGATACGGATATCAGGTATTTTCCACAAAAGGTTTTTAAAGCCTGAAAGGGTTCCTCCACTTCCCCCGGCAGGCCGTCAATGGCTACGAGAGCGCAGGTATTATAAATATGGGCCCTATTCTTTATGGTTTCTTCCAGGAACCCTTTCATGGCCGCTTTCCTTGCCGGACGGATATCCCCCGACAGGTTCACCCCGTCCAGGCACTTCTCTGGGGCAAGTTCTTCGGCGTGGATAACCAAAGCCAGGTTATCCGCAATCCCTAAAAGTTCCGTGGCAAACGCCTCAAACAGCCTTGACGGATATCCCATCAGAAGCACGGTCTTAACTGTCCGACCTGAAAGCTCCATCTCTTTCTGCCCTTTTTTTACATGGTATGGTTGTACCAGGCTTATCTTTGGGTCTTTCCTCGTCCTCCATCTTCCATTATTCTCCTCTGGAGCCTCCGTAAACGGCTCAAACAATAACCGTTCCGACATAAGTCCAAACCACTCCCCACAGGCTGCCGCCCGGTACGGATAATGGCTTTCCAGTTCCTTAAACTTTCCCTCCGCTTCCTCCGGCCTGTCCGCTTTTGTCCCCATAAGGATATAAACCCGGCTTCCCTTTGCAATCAGCTGGAGTTTAAAGCCTGCATGCATAAATGCCGGTTCCATACGTCTTTCCGGCTCCGTATGTCCCTCTAAAGCCTCCGTATCCGTCCTCCCTTCGCCCATATCCCCGGCCAAATACATTTTAAAATAATACCCGTCCCCGCTCAGAATCATATCCAGTTCCGGTATGTGCCCTCCATAAGTCACAAACCCACGTTCCACCCTGCGCCCGTTTAATTTCGTTTTCGCCTTTTTTCTGCCAATCATTCTCCGCTCCCTTACATTCTGATCTGATATTCCGATTTTTTCTGATTTAGCCTCTTCCTTGACCTCCCGCGCCTACCCTTCCCCAGCTTTCTCTCATGGCTTTCCAAAATCTCCAAAGCCTTTTCATACTCATTCTGAGCGAACAGCTTCCTTACCGGCGCTGACTTTAAGTTGTTGCTCATCCATATAGTAAGCCAGTCCTCCAGGTTCAGCCCCATAGGCCGGATAAACGCAAACAGCCCGAAGGGAGCGCCAAGCATAACCGGGACTATTACGAATCCCGTACTTCTCACCCCCACAACTTTAAAGAGAACCCACAGTGATGATGCCGCCAATAAAATCCCAACTGACACAAAAAGCAGCTCCCTTTTCGTCAGGTTGAAAATAATTGGGTCACGGATCGCCTGGATTTCTTTTGGAATCTCCACTGCGCCGTCATAAGGCATTATTCTGTCTTCCTCATGGTACATAACCTTTCTCCCCTCCCATCATGCAGCCGCCATCATTTTTTTCGCCCGGTTCCCCGAACTTACGATAAGCCCCACCTGGACCAGCTTGAATACGGCTATTTTTAACCCCATGGCCATCAGGTTCCCAATACTGCTTCCCCCGCCTGCCACTTGTTCCGTAAAATGCTCCAGAAAGACTGCCATAATCATGTTAAGCGCAATAAATACCGCCGCTATCACCACAGACTGGAAGCACACCCCGGCAAATTCCTTGATATACTGGAACGCCCTGGTATCCCTCAAGGGATGTTCCCCATACAAATCCGACATGGCAAGGGGCGCCCCCAGGGCCATAACAATAATCTGGGCCGTCCTGGAATACACCACCCACACGGAAACCAGGCTTGCCGCCAGGGAAATGAGCCATGGGAGCATGAATGCCACAAAGACGGAGATAAACGGCACAATGTTCTTAAACGTATCCACAATCCCCAGCCCGCTTTTATCGGACGCCCGGACATACCCCACCGCGTCATAAATCAGCGCCTTATAATCGCCCAGGGATTCCCCCAGTACCCCTGCCATGGAATTGTCCCTGGGTGCCCGGTTAAAGCACCACTGGGACAGATAAAGGAAAAACTTCATCAGCCACTCCGAGCAGGCCAGGAGGAACATGCAGACAATAAATTTCGCAAAAGGCTTAGCCAGCATTTCCACTGTCGGCTTCCCGAACTGCTGGGAAAAATCCTTACCGGCCAGGCCCATGATAAAGTACATGGACATAATCGTAAGGGCCACTGCCTTGAGCATGTAATAGAACGCCCCGATATCCCCGGAAGTATCCGTCATGGTTTCAAAAGCCTCATTGACCACGCCGATGGATTCCTCCAGCATTTCATAGACCGAAAACCCGGAACCGGCTTCCTCTTCATCCATCCCGAACACCGTATCCAGCATAGCGTCCAGAAACCCATTCCCAATGTTTTCTTCCATCCCTTCCCCGTCCCCAAACTCGCCCTCTCCGCCAGGCCGTTCCATGCCTGCAGCCTCCGGCTCCAAATCAGCCGCATAAATGTTCAAAGGCATTGCCGGTATCAACGAGATAAAAAGAACCAATACCAACAGCCCTATTAATTTTCTGCCTGTTTCCATATTTCTTACCCAGAACACCCAATCCCTCCTTCCTTGAAAAAGGGAAAGGGACTTCATCCCTTCCCCCTTACCGTTCTTACCTCTTCAGCCGCCAAGCCCTACCAAGCCCTTGAGTGGTGTCTTGAGCATGAATACCAGCCCTGCCAGAAGCAGGATCATGATACTGGTTCCGATTCCCGATCCCGCTTCCTTCCTCTGCTCCCCGTTCTGGCTGTTGCTTGCCTGGATAAAATGGATGATGGCCGGGATCAGCTGGAACGCCCCCATAACCGCAATGCCTACACTGAAAATCAGGAATACCACATCAATGGTGCTGTTCAGCATGGTCTTAATCGCCGTGTCCGTTACCGTAAGCCCGTCCGCATAGGCCGGAAATGCCATGACTGCGGAGACGGCTATAACAGTCACTGCCGCCGTATATTTCCTTCTCCTAGCTGTTTTCCCTGTCAATGCACCCATGTCCCTTTCTTTCCTAACCGTCAACTTCCTCAATGTTTCCTCTCCTTCCTTGGGATATTCCACAAACCTTTCCTGCCCCGGATAAGCCGGAACGAAACTTATGCTATTTACGCAAAAAATCGTTCTTAAGGGCCTATTCAGGCCGGAATGCCTGCATTGTGTTAATCATGTATGGTAAAAATACGTTTTTTTAGGAAACCATTCTTTCATTTTCCGCCGCTTTCTTCCTCATCAAACAATTCCTCCACGGTTGCCCTTCTCCCGTCATGGCAGCCGGCAGGTTCATAATGTCCCATTTCCCCTGGCCGCAGCACCTCCTGTATCGGCTTTACTTCCGGCTCCATAGGCTCTTTGGGCACTGGGTCATATTTTTCGTCCTCCTCCATATCCTTTCTCCGCCGCTCCTTCTGCTCCCTGTCAATCTCCACCGACTGTTCCACCCCTCTGCGGTAGGAATCTGCTGTCCGCTTTCTCGCCGGGTGTTCCAGGTCTTTATCATTAATGGGATACAGAAGCTCCGGTTTTAATTCTCTCCCATGCTTCCCCTGAACCGTAAATAGATCGGAACTGAAATTCAGGCAGTCATCCGGATCCATCTTATAATCCAGGAACGGCTTCTGCCCTTTTATCATCACGATACACCGGTCCGGGGGCAGGCGGTAAAGCTCATCCTGGGTCATCAGCTGCCGCTGGGTGGCACTGTAGGAATGTTCCACCGTAGAGCCGTCAATCCCAAATAAATCAACTGTCTTTGACCGGTGTACCGAAGTCTGCTCCGCCTGGATGGTCTTCATCCCCAGGGCATTGCTCATCCACTTGGTCGCCGATTTCTCCCCCTGCCCGCCGCTCCCAATAAAGACCGTCTGGTGTACATTGTCCATGATATCCGCAGCCGCCTTGCCATAGAGGGTCTCAATCTGGTTGGGTGACTGGACGATCATGCATGTGGAAAGGTTCACGGAACGGAACGTGGAAATCTTCTTGTCAAAGTCAGGAATCTTTCCCACATTTGCATATTCGTCCTGGAAGAACGTCACATGGTGGGGCAGACTCCCGTCAAATACATTCTGCGCCCGGTAATACAGGCTCTCAAATAATTGCGTGTAAAGCAGCGAGATTAAAAAATTATACGTGCTGTTGGTGGTCGGGATAATGATATAAAATGCGGTTGGCCTGTCCCCAATGGTATCCATGGCGAGAGTATCCACATTTGTCAGCCTCTGCACATCTTTGGAAGCAAACAAGCGGACGGCTGTCTGTGCCGTAGAAATAATGGAACTCATTTCCTTTCCGGTTGCCGATACCTTTCTCCGCCACACCACCGCCGGATGTTCCTCCCCCATCCTGGACGTCTCTGCCAAATGCTCCAACCAGATATCGTAATCCGACTGGTAGCCCTCATCTCCTTCCGAAAACCCGCACATATTCAGCAGTTCGGAAACCGTGGTAAAGTTCTGGTCTTTGAATGCAAACTCATAGTAAACTCCATAACAGATGGAATTTAAAAGGGATTTCGCACTGTTGCTCCAATGGGGGTCCGTGGGCGTCTTCCCTCCGTTGGCATTCTCTACTACGGAATCCACCATGATAAGCAGGGAGTCCGCGCTCCTGATATAGCGGAACGGGTTGTAGCAATCGGAAAAATGCTGTTCATTGATATTTAACACCCGTATCTCATATCCGTTAGCCTCCAGGAAACCCGCAGTCTCATGGCATAGTTCCCCTTTCGGATCCGTAAAGACGAAACTGACCGGTTTCCCATCCCTTGGGTCAACCGGAAGGGAGTACACATTGGGCTTTACGAATCCCCTGGACTTCCCTTCGCCGGTTCCCCCGATTACCAGACAGTTGAGGGAACCCAGCTTTGACAGCCATGTGTTATAGCTGACTTTTACATTCCGGCTTAAGAGCAGGTTGCTCTCCCTCCCTGTCCTTCCCTGCTGTTTTTGAGAAGTTTTCTTTGTCCTCATCACAAGTTCACCCCTTCCTTTCCACAAACTCATGCAGGCCTAAAGAATAAACCGGGGACGTATTCTTCGCAAGGAACCGGATTCTTTCTTCCTCTGCCTGGAAGTCATTGGAGCCATGTTCGATCCCTTTCATCTCCGCCTCTGGCAGTTTCCTTTTTGAAAAGGACATGAAGAAGATAAGGGTATAGATACAGGCGGCAAAATAGGCCACGTACCCATTGACATAGAAGAGCTCAACAGGCGTTGCCCTGATATGCTCCAGGAGCAGCCCCAGCCAGGTATCCATTTCTGCCCCAGCCTCAATGACCGCCGACAAATGGCCGCAAAAGAAAATGGTAAGGAATGCGGTTACGGCCAGTGTGATTAACCTCCCTGCAATATTTCCCTTCTCTTTTTTAATCCCTTTATTCGTCTCCACTATCATGTATCCCCCCAGTCCCCTGCCAGGATGCTGGATGCTGCCTCCTGATCTTGTTTCTCTGATCCTGGACTTTCTTTATCCTGATACTGATTATCCAGTATGCTGATATCATTCCCATCCAGTACAATAGCGTTTTTCCTGGCCAGAGGCTTTGTCTCTTTCACCAGTTTCCTGCGGATATCCTGCAGTATCTCATCCCCGAAAGATTTTTCAATCAGCACAAACACCCTTTGTTTTCCTGCTGTCACCGTAATCCCATAGGATTCCTCTCCCTCAGAATTCAGCAGGCTGTTTACCCCGGCCAGGGTTCTTAAGTTGTTGTTGATAATCCTTAACGCCTGTTCCTGCGTGTCTGTTTTTATGATTTTAGCCATACCATCCCCTCCTCTATAAATCTCTTAGAAGGCTGAATACCCAAAACAGCCCGGACACTGTTTTATCTCCCATACTGTTTTTCTTTCTGTTTTTCTCTTTCCGTATCCCTGGCTTTCCGCTCCTGTTCCACCATGCGTTTCACTTCCTTGATATCCACGCTGTTCAACAGGGGAGACGGGAGCTTTGTTCCATCTGTAATCCCCAGTTCTGCCAGCGCTTTATAATCCTCCTGTAAATACATGACAAGGTAACGGTTATCCTGCTGTCCCCCAATGGCAAACTCAATCCCACGCTCAGCAGCTTCCTTTTTAGATTCTTTTATCTTTTCCAGTGAATCAACCCGGCTGAAAACAATATCCCTCCCCTCATATTTATTGAGGAACTCCGCCACATACATCTGCGGGTCTTTATACAAGGGATTCCCTTTTTCCGCCATCTGCTCCACCGTCTGTTCAAACAGCGGTATATCGTAGTCCTTGATAATCGCAGAGACTTTACCACTGCGCATATCAGCTACCGCATAATAAGCCAGGCCGTTTTCTTCTGCCGCCTTTTGAAACACTTTTAGTTTCTCCGAATCAAACTGTGCCGCATAACATTCCCCTCCGTCCTGAACATGTTTTGCAAAAGTCTTCAGTACATGGTTCTGCTCATCAGTGAATTTGCCGGACAGCGCGACAATCAGCGCCTGGATCACTTCATCTGCTGCCTCCATCGTTTTTTCAGAGTAGGCCATACCGGTATTTACCAGCATCTTGTCATCCATGGTTCTCTCACCTCCTTTATAACGGTTCTATTGAAATATGGATACCAGGAAGTGTTTTAAGAAACAGGTCATTCATTGATTTAACACACATCTTGTTTCCATCCAAATGATATGGTAAAATAGAGCAACATAAATTCATACTTGTAAAAAAATATTTTAATAGTGATTAAAAACATACAAAAGAGAAAATTCTGTATCCAAGAAATAAGAAAATATGCAACAAAATATTATAATTAATTTAGTTTATTTTCACAGAATATGTACTGCAAATATTAAAAAGATTGCCAAAATGTCAATATGAAAAGTCAAAGAATCGTTACCTGATAGAACAAATGTGAAGAAAGTGAGTGGAATCTGATTGCATAAAACATATGATAAAGTAGCAATTCAATCTATTGTTGATGAATATAGATTATCTGAAATCCAGTCGGAGTCAGAAGTTCGTTCAAAGTTCATAGTCCGATTATCTGAAGTATTAGGTTATCCATCACAGCTGAGAGGGGAAGAATTTCCAGTATATGGGTATGGTGGAAGAGACGCTCTTAAAGCCAAAAATACGGATTTCATATTTTTTTCTGATAAATCTTTTAGTAGATACAGGGCCAATACACAGAAAAATAAAGCTTGGGTTCGAGAACACAGTCTCTTGATTATCGAGGCAAAAAAACCGGGTAAGATGCCAGAAGATTTAGGGCAAGTTCAGTTTTATGCAATGTGGACAAAAGCAGTAGCATACATTGAAACTGATGGAGAAGAATTCAAAGGATATTTTGTCAATCCAACATCTTCTGATTTAGAAGTGATAGATACAAAAGTTGATGAGTTGCCAAATAAACCCGAAGTTTGGAATCTTTCTTATGAGAATGTTCTTTCTATAAAGCAAAGGGGCTACAATATAAAAAATATGGATTCAAGACTTACTAATATGGAAGAGGATGATTACCAGATTATTACAGAAGATTCTGATCTTAATATTCCTGACAGAACTCTTTCATATATTAGAATTTGTTTGGGAAGGAATGCTGAGGGGTTAACGAATGTCCAGATGGTCAGTCGCTTCTTAAATACGACAGATTCAATGCTCCAGAATGATATGCGTTATGATATACCACTTTATATGATTGATATACCAAGACATATATATGAAGCAAAACTATATGTTGATAGTAAAATCTTTCCTTTGATTACGGGTAAAGTTACAGAATTTTATTGCAATGATATAACACGATATTCATTTGAAAGCGAATATATTGTTGCTGAAGCAATATATAATAAGAACGAATTAAGTGATTTTGAAATAGGATATCACATTTTAGACAAACATGTGTCTGAGAGATTGAATCACTTTAAATTAGTTGGAAAATGTCTTAATGCCGATGTTGTAACGATTGCTGTTGAAAATGCATCGGGATTACAAATAACTCTCCCATCTAAATGCTCAAAAAAGATGTGGAGAAGTAAACAGCATGTCAAGACATTGTTTGAATTTTGGTTATCAGGAATGAAGAAGCTAAAGTCTATTGAAGAGTATTATGAAATAGAGTTTAAATTATATACTGTATCTGACCCAATTGAATTAAATGAACTATACGAAGCTATTGATTTTGTGTACGATGGAATGATGCTTCAAGAAAATTGTGAAATAACATTACCTGGTGATTCATTTGAGGAAGATTTTGAAATCAAAGAACCTATAATAGTAGAAGACAACAAGATTATACCTCTTAAAGACAGAATTATACAAGGCTTTATATTCAGACCATATCGAAGTACATGGTTGCCCAGTAAAGCAAAATTTGCAGGAAAAAGAGCAAATGATATTGTTCGACTTCCAGGATGTTGCGAATATCGAATAGTTGAAAAATAACTTATATCAATTTGTAATACTATCAAAATCAAGGAAACATCATCATGAAAAATATTATAGAAATAAAAAAAGAGACAAGCAAACCTTTCCAACCAAACAACCTTACTCAGTAAAAAAACATTTCTTTGTCTTAATGGTATAATGGAATTGTGTTTTCTGTCAATAGCAAACTCTCATAAAAATCGAACTGCCAAACTAACCCGCTAATATATAATAGTGCCACGAAGCCTTTACTCATAGCATAATGAGGGAACCTCCTTATTGGAGGCTTTCCCTTATTATGTGTATAGAACAGCCGTTTATACATACTGAAAAAATAGACATTAATTCTATTTGAACCTGCTCCTCTATCTCTTAACTTTCCCATTTCTCAAAATCCGGAATATCCCCCATATCTGCATACACCCACAATTAGCCAGTAATGACTACGTGATAAAAGTGCTATCACTCCGTCTTTCTCGGGACACCCGAACCCGCCCGGACAGCTGTGCCGTACCTGCCCTCCGGGCTATCCTGCTTCCCGCAGTCACTGGCATTTTCAGAGGAGGTTTTCCATGCAGATTTGTTTCCGCTGTGACGATGTTACCAATGCCCTTTTAGAGAAGTATGCACATGCATATGGCATCAGCAAAAACCAGCTGCTAAACAGCATTGTACAGGAATATTTAGGACAAAATCCAAGCCTTTCAAGAACTCGTTCCACAGCCAAAACCGAAAAAGAACTTCTCTTAGAACTCCGCCAGGCCAATGAAATCCTGGCACGGCTTCTGGCTGCAGCCAATGACTTCTATTTTGCTTCCTATTATGAACATGCACCCCAGGAATCTAATGATTCCTTCCGGCTTTTCCGCACCGAACTCATTGGACGTCTGGCAGATATTTCCGACCGCTTAGACAGAATCCGAAAAAATTTAATCCCCTGATACCGAAATCCTGCCAGTACGGTATGGAAAGCCTGTCAATCCCGTCAAATACCAGGAGGTTTCAAAATGCCCAAACACGCAAACGGCACCGTATACGGTAAATATCTAAAGATAAAAAATGGTTCCCAGGGAGTCAAAAACTGTTCCCGTTATATCAATGACCCGGATAAGACCATAGCTCCAATTAGTGACGGGGAAAGGGAAATTTTCCACATGGAAAATGCGCTCCACTACATTCAAAATGACCCAAAAACTAAAAACCACTCCACAGGCAGGCCCCTTGTTTCCGGCCACAACTGTAGCCCGGATACCGCCGTCCGGGAGTTCTCCCTGATTGAAAAACTGTACCACTCCCACAAGAAAGAAAAGCTGGCCCCCGGACAGATACCCAACCAGGCCTTCCATATCATTTTAAGCTATAAAGGCACGGATACCGACCCAAACCTTATCCATCAAATGGGCCTGGAATTTGCCAGGCGGCTGTGCGGCGACGAATTCCAGGCCGTCATTGCCACCCATTTAAATACCGGCAACTTCCACAACCACATCCTGGTCAATGCCTATGCCCTGGATGGCAGGCACAAGTTTAAAGACAGCTGCCATGTTTACGATCATTTCCGTGACATAGCCAATGAGATCAGCCTGGAATACGGCCTCCCCGTCTTTGTCAATGAGGAATGGAAGCAGCCGTACCGGAGCTGGAAGGAAGTCCTCTCCACTGAAGAAGGGCAGAGCTGGAAGCAGGATATCATCACCCGTCTGGAACAGGCCGTCGCCGTCTCGGATTCTTATGAGGAAGCCTTAACTTTCATGGAGCAGGCGGGATATGAAATCCAAAAAAATCCCAGGAGCGTTACCTTTAAAAAGGATGGAATCCGGGTGCGTGACAGCCGCCTTGGATACCCGTATACCAGGGAAGGGATTCTCTCCGCCCTGGAAAGACGAAACCGGGACAGGGAGCGCCAAAGGGTTGCGGAGGAAGTATCGGGGATGAGAAAAAGAATGGAAAAAAGACGCATCTATCCGCCCGTTTTCATTTCGCCATATGACCGGTATGGAAGGCGCAGGAGTTTCCTTATCAGGCTCCTTTTGCTGCTCCGGGAATCCGTCAGGCAGGCCATGGACGGGCATTATGACGCCTCCCTGGAAAAAGCCGCACCGGATAACCCCGTATTCATGAAAGCCGAAAAAAAGCTGGCCCTACTCGATGAAGCCATCTCTACTGCGGACCGGTATTCCATCACCAGCCCGGAAGTCCTGGATATGAAACTCCGGGAACTTCATGCCAGGAACGCCCCATACCGCAGCGGTATTTCCAATCTGGAAGATTACCTGGAACGTGCCGGGGAACTAAAACAACTCATTGAGAAATACCGGGAATTGCTGCCGGATATTAAGGCAAACGGCCTTTGCCCTGATGATATCGTATTTGTCCCGGAACCCTCCCTTATCCTGGAAAATAAAGCCCGCCTAAATCCTATGAAACCAAAAACCCGCTCTGACTTATTTAAGGCCGTCCACAATTCCGGCTACACCCTCACAAGGAAATTCAACACTCTGACGGAGCAGGAAGCCAGGCGGATTCTCCATGCTATCCGTGAGGGACGCAGGGACAGCCTTCCGGACGGGCTGGCATGGGGCCGCTTCAGACGGGGTACATACAATGGAAAACCGGATTTCAAAGATGCTGGTTCTTCTCCCAGGCAGAAGCGCATGGCCATTGTTCTGAAAGATTATGATAACAGAATAAAAGAAAAGGTTCTGGAATTTAAAGCCGCCGCCGACACCCTGGCTTCCTATGGTCTGTCTGACACAGACTCCATGGATATGTTCTTAAAGGAACTTTCCGACAGGGCTGGAGAACTGGATTCCCTGAAAACGAACAGCAATAATATCAACGCAGAAATAAAAGACTTGTTCCGGCTCAAACGGAACCTTAGCCGGTTCCAAAAAGCCGTATTCGTCTACGGCCCCCTGTACTCCGGCAGTGCGGACAATTTAAACCGCTCCATCGGGGGAATCCGGGATGGCTGTTCCCGCTATGACTGGCTGGAGGCCATGAAAAACAGGCTGGACGCCCTCCCTGAAATCTCCGAAAAAGGCCTGGCTTCCATGGGGATTCCCCACCCGGGAGAGTACCGTTTCCTCCACGATCTCCTGGCCTTTTATCCTGGCCTGGAAAATGTATCCCCGTCTGACCCGGCGCAGGTCCATTATCTTCTGGCAAGGCTGAAATCAGACGGGTTCTTCGACCACGAGATAAGAAAAGAACTGGAAAAAGAAAGGGCCTGCCTACGGAAAAACAGCAGGGGAGGGAACTTTGGATGTCCCTCCCCTGACAGGGCTAACGCAGGCCGGACATAGCCTTTTTATAATGATGTTTTGCCCGCTTGTGGATACGGAAATTAAACTTATAAATTTCCTCCTGGGTCATAGGAGCCCCGCCGGACGGGACGACAATCTTTGTATTGATCTCCTCCACAATCCACGCATCCAGGCACTTTCCATAACCGGCCACGGCTTCGCATATCCGCATCTCATACTCCGTGACATTGCAAACCTTCATCAGCCAAAGTCGGGTGGATTCCGCTTCGATTTTTTCCAGGCAGTTATCCGGCACGGAGTAATATTCCAAAAAACTGCAGGGCCTGCCGCCGTCCTCCCATACCATGGCGTCTGCGGACAGGACCGGCAGGTTCACATATTTTTTTACATATCCCTGGCCACCGCCCGAATCCAGGGGGCGGATGTCGGGGAAACCGTCCCCGTTGTCCTTTACGAACGCATAAACCCGGCTGCCATGGGCCCGGATGATGGAACGGCCATATTCCGCATTGGGCCTGCAGCGGCACCCGATGTAATGCCCCAGGCTCTCCTTCCCCGGCTTCCAGTCCTCAAGCCTTCCCGCCCACATCAGGGCTGTCACATCGCCTATGTATTCCTCATCCGGAATCCGGGCATAGGCGGAGTGGAGCCTCTTCGCCCGGATAATCAAAGACCTCAGGGGCAGGTTGGCGGGAACCGTGCCGAAGAGGCCGGCGTAGGTATTCCAAAAGGCTGTGGCATAATCTGCCGAAGGATTATGCCTGACTGCCGCCGCAACCTGGTCAATATTGGAGTCCGTCCATGTGGACGGGTTATTAATCTCCCACTTATCATTCTCCCCGTCCTTATTTCGGATGTTTTTTCCCGCTGTGCTTCTGGCGGAACCCTCCGTTCCTTCCATATCCTGCCTGTTTCTCCCTATAAATTCCGCTGTTTTCTGTCTTTCTGTCTGTCTTTCTTTCCCTTTCATGCCTGTCCTCCTTCATTTTTTAGAAACTATGCTTTTTTTAATTTTCTGCCCGGCTATACCGCCTTAACCTCTTTCCATCCTGCTGGTTTCCCTATGCTTCCCGGAATACCGGACAGCCTCCATGCCGCCCTGCCTCTGTTTTTTCATCCCTTTTATTTTTTCCAGGGTCCAGGGTTCCTCTTTCCTCGCAGCTTCCGGATTCTTATCCGCTTCTGGCTTTCCTGGTTGTGCCGGATTCTCCCCTTTTTCCCTTCCTGCTGTTTTCCCCCTGTCCGGTTCCTCTGCTGCCTCTTCCCCCTCGTTGGAAGCCCCCGGCTCCTCCCTCTGGTCCATATTCAGCATGGTATTTAGTTCCGTCAGGCGCTTAAGTTTCCCTGCCAGTTCCTCCTCCTTCGGGAAAGGTTTTTCCACTTCCTCCCGGGCCGCTGCCAGCTGCTGGCTTAAGGTTTCCAGCTTCCGCTCCGCCTTCGGTATCTCCCCTTCAATCCCGGCCAACAGGTTCCGGAGACGTTTTAAATTCCCCAGGGAATCCTTCCCCATTTCCATCTTATAACTCCATTCCCGGCTGACGGTCATCAGGTACTGGTGGTTAAAACTGTCAAAGCTGACTGACAGACGGAATCCCTGGAAATCCCCAACCTGTACCGGAACCCGTGAAGCCCCTATACCCGCACACGCAGCCAGGAGCGCCAGCCCCGCTTCTTTTCTCTCCGTATAAAGGGTCCCGTCCACCGTCATGGCGAATGTGTCCTTCTCCCCAAGAACCCGGGCCGCTGCCTCCCAGTCCCCTTTTAGTGCGCTGATCCGCCGTTTCACCGCCTGGATTTCCACCGGGTACTTCCGGGCGATATCTGTCTCCAGGCGGTATTTCTGGCTGGTATGGTTTGCCTTTAACAGCTTCAGTTTACTGGCCTGGATATCCAGGTCCATCTTCTCCTTTATGTAAATATTCCCGGTAGCCAGGGCCTTGATTTCCGCATAACTCAGTGCCGCATCATCCACATCCTCACAGGCACGTACCGGGGATTTGCTGGTCATGATCTGGCTGATAAATTTCTGCTTATTCTCCAAAACCTGCCACAAAAATGCATCAAACGTGTTCTCCGTTACATACCGGAATATCTTCACCTTCTTGTTCCGGTTCCCCTGCCTTAAGATGCGGCCCTCCTGCTGATCCAGATCAGTCGGTCATTTTTTGCGGACAGTTCAATACGTACCTGCCTTTTTCTCTCCCTGCTTCTGCGTTTTGTTTCTATTCCTTGAGCCTTTCTTACTTTTTCCCTGCACTCTGGACAAAACTTCGATACTCCAGAGCCAGGGACGTATTCAACGCCGCATACCGTACAATGTTTAGCGGGCAACGCCGTCCACCGCTTCGTGGGCGTGATATGTAATTCACCGACAAAGCCGATGAATTTATAATAAATCTTGATTTCATGCCTAACCGTTCCGTCTGCCATCTTCTCACGCTCCGAAACAAGTATCTTGTCTATCAGCGCATTTACCACTGTTGCGTCCAGTTCCTTTAATCCTTGATAGTTGCGGATTAGGGAGAGGAAGTCACAGATTCCCTGCGATTTTTCATAGCTTTCATTAAGGGTTTCCGTTACCTCTTTCAACCTTGTTTCGATTTCAAGCTGTTCTTTCTGGTATTTCCCCGACATCATCTCAAAATTCCGCTCGGTGATACGCTCCATAACCTTATCCTCATAGAGAGAGGAAAACAGCCTATCAAGCTCCGCAAGGCGTTTGTTCAGTTTCTTTTGTTCTTTCTCCATTGCCTTTGCCTTGCTCTGGTCTGTTTCCGTGAGCCGCTTTTCTATGGCTCTTACCGCCTTTTCATCATTGACCGCCATATCCGCAAAACGGTTGATGTCGGCAAGTACGGCGTTGAATAAATCCCTCGCTTCAATGGCGTGTGCGGTACACATGACGTTGCCGTATCTGCCATAATTATTGCAGGTATATTGTACGCAGTCGATGATGTCGGGGCGTTTCCTCCTGTTTGCGCTCATAGCCCGCAGAGCATAGCCGCAGTC
This sequence comes from bacterium D16-56, assembly GCA_003611875.1. Taxonomy (GTDB): domain Bacteria; phylum Bacillota; class Clostridia; order Lachnospirales; family Lachnospiraceae; genus Brotaphodocola. The sequence goes on from RAYY01000015.1 coordinate 89,484, forward strand.
CGCACATTTGATAACGCCTGAAAAAATATTCTCAAAGCCGCCCTTATTCTTTTCCCGCCTGCGGCTCGTCATAAGCTGTTGGACAGTATCAAATTCTTCTTGTGTGACTATGCCCTCATGAGTGTCGGGTATCACTTCCCATTCTTCTGGTAGCTTGGACGGTCTTTTCTTGCTTTTCATATTGGCGGCAATCCGCTTGTAGCCTGCGAGGTTTCCCGCATATATCGGGCTTCTTAGAATACTTCTCACACTATTTTCGCTCCAGACATAGCGGTTTTCCTCATTATCCTCAAAATGCCGTTCATATCCTGTTTCCCCACGCTCCGCCGCATAAGCGGCAGGGCGTAAAACGTGCTGTTTATTGATGTGCTTGCGGATTTTTGCAAGTCCATTTCCCGCCAATGCAAGGTCAAATATCTCCCTTACAACGTGCGCCACCTTATCGTCAATCAGCAGATGGTTGTGGTCGGCAGGGTCTTTGATATACCCATAGGGCGCATACGTCCCCATGAATTTCCCCTGCTGAAACCTCGCTCGGTACGCCGATTTTATCTTGACCGACACATCGGCTGAATACATTTCGTTTAAAATATTTCGGAAAGGCGTGATGTCCATCGCCGATTTATTGAGAGTGTCAACGCCGTCATTGACTGCTATATACCGCACGTTATTTTCGGGGAAAAAGACTTCTGTATAGTTCCATTAGAGAACATATATAGATATATACCCTATATAAAGAATGAGTGAGAAGATTTTGACCTCTCACCCAACATTTCACAGAAAAGCAGACTAAATTGTTATAAAATCTTACGCAACTTCTTACGTAAATGAGCCACCCTCGCATAGACAGCCCCTGCCGTCAAATGCACGAGCGAGGCAATTTCTTTTGTGGAGTAACCCTGCATTTTCAACAAGACGATTTGTAATGTACGTCTGTCCACTGTGACTAAGGCAAGATACAGAGTTTCGTTTTCAATCTCATCCAGTAAATCCGTTACCGTCCTTATCTCTGCCTGTTTCTCCCCACTCTCCATTTCCTCAAAGTATTCCCCGACGTCGCTCGCCCATCGGTAAAACCGCCTGTTGGAATTAAAATCTGCCCTATCCTCTGTGCGGATTTGTTCAATGACCGTTTCATTAACGCCACACTCTCGCAAAACCTTTTCCTCAGCTTCTTTCCAGATGCGCCATTTCCTATCCTCTCGTCCGTGGTTGTATGCCATGCTTTTTCCTCCAATCGGGATTTTAGTAAATCCAAGATTGAGAGAGCTTAGGAATCGCCCCCTCATTTTCCCAAAGGAAAAAACAAGGGGGCTGAACGCCATAAAATTTAGTTCTCGATTATCGTTCTCAGCTTCGCAAGGATTTTGGCTTTGCGTTTGTTTACGACACTCTGCGTTATGCCTAACCGCAATCCGACTTCCCTCTCGGAAAGTTCTTCAAAGAAGATTGCTTGTATCAATGCCTGCTCACCATCCGACAATAAGGGCAAGGCGACTTTCAACCTGTCCACCATCACCGCACGGACAACGATTTCCGCAACGTCCACTGTTTCATCAATAATGAAGTCAAGCACATTCCCCTCGCTGTCTGTAAAACCCTCCAGTGACAGCAGGCTGTGATTTGTGTCCAGCTTTTTCAGATAACGCCACCGTTCTTTATCCTTGTAGAAATCGGCGTACTGTTCCCTCACAACTTCAAGTAAACAGCCTTGCACGGGGATAAACAGCTTGTCCAGATAACTCTGGTCGGATTCCCTGCGACAGCAGAAGTCCATATAGGACAGTTCCACATAGACATTGTTTTCTTTGATATATACTTTTCTTGGTGCATATTTCACCGTATTTTCCTCCAATCCGAATTTTTGAAAATGTAAAAATCCAGATTGGAAAGGCGGGGAGCGACAGCCAACAGCAGAAACAACCCTGCGGCACATTCCGATAAAAAACGACAAAAGAAAAACCGCAAAGGCTCTGTGACCTTTACGGTTATAAGTGATATAATTTCTGTTAATTAGATATTCTACTTCTGGTTTCATGGTGAGAAGTAGCGTGACATAGACGGAAACTTTTTTAACTGGCTTCCTGCTAATCCCCGATATGCTATGTATGGATAAACTCTGCGTTGCATGAGCAGATAGGTTACTGCCCGAAAAAAGGACATAAAAAAATCCCTCCAAACTTCAAAAACAAAGTTAGAGGGTAATTAAGGTACAGTAATACAGCCCATCGAACATCGTTTTTTTTATTCAATGGACGTATTTGCCTTCTCACAATCTATCTATTGATTATTTAATTTTTCCTTAACAAGTTTTTCATGGTAAAAGTAATTGACATAATTTAATCCCAGTTCATCACAATACGAGTTGAGCAAATCAGCCAACGTATTCCAATATGCACTATCTTTATTTAAATAAATTGCTTCATATTTTTCTTTTAAGTCTGGATAGTGTGTATTGATATAAGAGAGGATACTGCTTTTGTATGCACCTCTAAGATTCAGATTTTCAAACCAATATTCACATACATTCTCTTTCGTACCATCAATGATGTCTTTCCATTCTGTGATATACGGGAAAATAGGAGACATAAACAAAACCGTATGGATACCCACATTATGTAATTTCTCTATCGCATGAAGCCTGTCCTTTATGGAACCGCCTTTATCCATATCCGCCCTAAAATTGTCATCTAAAGTGTTGATTGAAAATGCCACTTTGAGATTGGACATCCTTTTCAATAATTCTATATCCCGTAAAATAAGCGTTGATTTTGTTGAAATTGTAAGTTGGCAATCTGCATTCACAAGCTGTTCTAATATCTTTCTTGTGATGCCATATTTCTCCTCATAAGAATTATAACAATCTGTTACAGACGACATAAAAATAGATTTTCCATTTAATCTCTTTAGGTTAATAGGCTTTTCGCATTGTTTAATGTCTAAAAATTTCCCCCATTCTTCTCTATGCCCTGTAAATCTCTTCATAAATCTGGCATAGCAGTATTTACAAGCGTGAGTACAGCCAACATACGGATTTATCACATAATCACTTGCTGGCAAATTTGATTTCGTCAGATAATCTCTCGTATTTATTGTTTGCTCTATAATATCCATCTATTGAATTACACCTCCATGAAAATAACATTCATAAATTTTTTCATCCAAATAAAAAATATCTTCGTACCCTTGAAACCAAATAAACTCCCCATCTACTTTACAATGATAATGATAATCGCCTTTTGTATATATCTTTGGTCCCCGATAAGGAAATTTTTCTGTAACCTGCAATAAAACTTCTTTCAAAAATCCGTTGTTAAAATTACTTCCTATAACTCGACCAGTATAATTCATGCACCAAATAGGGTTATCACAGTACCATACCGCTTCTTCACCAGTAAATTTTTCGCCGCCTAAATATGTATCATAATATTGATACTCATTTTCCGCATAAAAAAAATCACTGGATTTCATTCGGGAAGATTGCACTTTATTTTCATTGATTGGATAAGTATTCTTTTTTGCAGAAACCAAAAAGGAAACAGCTTTATTGATGTCAATGTCCGCACCCTTACATAATAAAATGTTGCACTCATCATCATCTTTCACTATTCTGTCAATGGTTACGCCATATAATTCGCTTAATAATATCAAGCCATTCAATTCTGGAATTGCCTGTCCGTTTTCCCATTTGCTTACAGTCTGCCTTGCTATCCCAATCTTATCTGCCAGTTGCTCTTGGGAGTAACCATTCTTCTTCCTTAGCATTTGCAATTTTTCTTCTAAATTCATATATATCACCTCTAAAATAACATTATATATATTTTCTTATGGAAAGCCACCACGGGAAGTAGGCAATTATGCCACCCTTAATATGCAAGAGTAAATTTTCTTCTGAATGTTGCCTTTCATTTAACCTACTTAACGTTGTTTTCTTAACATCATCTTACTAATATAATCAACGAATCTATTTGGTAGGATGTAAGACGACATAACAAGTATCTTATTGTAAATTCCTGCCACGACTATCGTTTTTCTTTTCATAACAGCTTTATAAGCTATATCAGCAACCCGTTCTGGCGACATAACAAACAATTTAAATAATAAAGTATCTTCCATGCCTGCTTTAGCGGCAAATTCTGTTTTTGTAGAACCTGGGCATAGAGTTGTGATTGTTACGCCAGTGCCTTTGAGTTCTGAACTAATTCCTTTTGACACAGATAAAATATATGATTTCGTTGCTGCATATACGGCATCATAGGGACATGATATATAAGAACCTGTTGAACCAATATTTAAAATCTTTCCCTGCTTGTTATCTACCATTGAGGGCAGGAACAATTTCATCATATCTGTTACAAAAAACATATGTAAGTACATCATATCATGCTCTTTTTCCCTGCTTGTTTTAATAAAACTTCCAAACTCATTAAAACCCGCATTATTAACAAGCACATCAATTTTCAAATCCAATTCCTGCACTCTACGGAATACATATTCAGCGGCTTCTGGCTTTTCTAGTCCATAAACAATGAAAACTGATTTTATGCGGAAAGTCTGCGACAGATGATTTGATAATTCTTTCAATTTATCCTTATTTTTTGCTACCAAAATCAAGTTGTAACCTTGCTGTGCAAATTTGACAGACAGAGCCTTTCCTATTCCGCTTGTACAGCCTGTTATCAAAGCTATTTTATTATTTTTCATATGCAATCCCTCCGAGAAGTTCTTTGAAATGTTCCCATTCCATGAGATAATCCATACACTTTTGAGATTCAGTATTTTTATCATTTAAAACTTCGTCATAAAATTCAATCTTCTTTTTTATCAGCAATAATAAATCTTGGTATGCCTTTATCTTCCCTATAATAAAAGCTTCATGCTCAACTAAAATATTTTTTCGCTCTGGTATAGAGTTTTCCCCACCATGTTTAAGTAGAGAAATATATTGTTTTATTTTGCACATCGGCATATCTGTATCCCGTAAACAACGGATTAAAAATATCCATTCAATATCCGATTCAGAATAAATCCGTCTGTTCATTTCATCCCGTTCAATTTGGGGTAACAGACCTTCCCTCTCATAATAAAATAATGTGTCTTTCGTAATCCCTAGTTTTTGCGCTACCTCATTTGTTGTATAGTTCATATGGACACCTCCTCAAATAAACTATGGTGTACGCTCCATGTCAATATATAAGTACAAATTTATCTGTTGGAAATTTAGAAAGGCGGCATTTCAGCCGCCAACCTATTATGTATAAATGATTTCCTCGTTTACAATCTCCCTCGCACAAGCCCTTATGTTACCTAGCCGTCCTGTCCATTCTAAGGCGTTTTCTTCCTTTAGCTGTTCCGTTATGCCCTGTGCCTGTTTCATGCCCTCTATGAGCCTTTCAAAACGTTCCTGCGCCTGCCTGTCAATATCGGCAAGGTAAGCGTTGAGCCTGCCGCTTGTGAGAAGATTTGTGTATGTAACCTTACAGTACTGCTTTAGGTAGTCCAGATGCTGCCGCCCGAATAAGCCAATCGGCTGTTCTTTTTCGGGCGGTAAGGCAAGGCAGGGGATAAAGTAATCCCCCTGTCGTTCAAATTCGCCGCAAATTTTTTCAAAGATTGTTTTCTCCATTATGTGTACCTCCGCTATCATAGTTTATTTTGCCATCACTGTTTTTCGTGGGCAGTCCCTTTTTTTGCGGGGCTTCCGAATCATCTTCGTCTTGACTGTCTGCTCCCCTATGTAACCGCCGAAGCGGTAACAGATTTTGACGGTCTGCTGCATCCCGTCCTCTGTTTCCGTTCGGTCAGACACCTCAATCCGCTCTACTAAAAGATTAAGGTTCTCGGCGGTCAGTTCCGTTATCCCCACATACCCTGCCATCAGTTCTGCCCACTGCACTGCATTATTCTTGCTGTCCTTAACTTCCTGCAACGCATCTTCAAGCGTTGCTATCTGCCCCAATAGTTTCCCCTGTTCGGTCTGGTATTTGTCAATCAATCGGGTGAAATTTTCATTGGAAATACGCCCTGCAAGGGAATCTTCATACAGACGGTCAAACAATCTAGTCACTTCATCATAGCGTTTCCTCGCCTGTTTCAGTTTCGTTTCATTGTTTTTACCCCTGTTCCCCTCCGCTTTGGCGTTCATCTTCACTGCCAGAGTCACCGCTTTCCCCTTATCTTCAAAAGCAAGGCGGGCATGGTACTGGATGTCGGCAAGCACGGCATTATATAAATCCTCGTAATAAATGCGGTGGTCTGTGCAGGCTTTCGTGTTGTGGGCATATGTGGTGCAGACATAGATACGGTGCCTGTCCCTGCCCCAGTACCGCAGGGCAAGGGCTTTCCCACAAGTTCCGCACTTCACTAGCCCAGAGAAAACCGACACAAAATTATTTGTAGTGTCACGCTTCCTGCTTAAAATCTTTGCATTCGCCCCGTCAAAGATTTCCTGTGAAACCAATGGCTCGTGGGTATTGTCTGTCCGTATCCAATCTTCTTCTGGCAGCTTCTTATATTTGCCGACCTTAAAAATAGTTTCCGTCTTGCACATCACGGAATGGCCGAGATACACGGGGTTGCCTATCATGTTTCGGATGATGGTGTGCGACCATTCATACTGGTTCTGGGGGTTTTTGAAGCGTTCGGGGTAATGCTTCTCCCCGCGGGTATGCTGCCACCATGAGGGGCAGGACACTTTTTCATCCCGAAAAATACTTGCTATCTTGTGCGCCCCCATGCCCGCATTTGCAAGCTCAAAAATCCGTCTGACAATCCATGCCGTTTCCCCATCGACTACCAGCTTATTGTGGTTGTCGGGCGATTTGCGGTATCCGAACGGCGCATAGGAGCAGCGGTAAAGCCCCGCTTTCGCCCTTGCCCGAATGGAAGAACGGATTTTCCGTGAATTGTCCCTGCTGTAAAATTCGTTCATCACGTTCTTCAATGCGGCAATGTCATTATTCTTGTTGGCGGTGTCCACGCAGTCATTGACGGCGATATACCTCACGTTTTTCATCGGGAAATAAATCTCCGTGAAATGCCCGACCTTCAGATGGTCACGCCCCAGACGTGACAAGTCCTTTGTGATTACTACGTCAATTTTCTCCGCCTCAATGTCATCCAGCATACGGTTGAAGTCTGGTCTGTCGAAATTCAAACCGCTCCAACCGTCATCCACATAGGTTTCAACGACTAAAAACCCATGCTCCCTAGCGTACTGTGTCAGCATCGCTTTTTGCGTTTTTATGCTTTCGCTGTCCCCCTGTGCCATGTCGTCCTTTGATAGCCTACAGTACAATGCGGTTCTTAAAATGCCCATTCATTCCGTCCCCTTTCTCTCTTTTCTGTCCCCATTGTATTCTGTATCTTTTATTATCTCAAAGGTGCGGGGAGATGTTTTTCCATTCCGTACCTCGTTTACAAACAAGGAAATAAAAACTTCCCGCATATCTCTGCCGCCCAGATAGACAGGCTGAACCTCTATTTTCGGGCGTGTAACTGTCTTTGCCATAGGCATATATCCTCCCTAAAAGATAGAAAAAGGTCATCCAAAAACGACCCTAATCCAGATAAAAACATTTATTTTTCAGTTCTTTTTTCAAAACTGCAAAAAGATTTTTCATTCTCTCCACCGCAATGTTCCTGCCATATTTGCCATCCGAAAAGATAATATCAGCGGCTGTTCCCGTCCCCCCCTTTCTTCAAAAAAGACAGCCCCACCGCAGACGTGAGGGCGATTTTCCCCCAACCCTGCGCCACAATACATTGCGTCTGCAACTTCGTCCCAAGTTGAGACGAGGTTAATTCCATGCGGAATCCCTGCCGCCACATCGCTTCCAGTTTCATCTTGCAGGAAAAGGCACGCTCTGATGGCAGAATATCTGTTATCCATCCTTTCAGTGCTGGCAGGGGCGTTCTTTCCCGACGACATGACAGCTATGACAGGTATGACGGGTATTTTGGGATGCCCCGCCGCTGTCATCCCTTACGGGAGAACACCCTGTAAACGCAAATGCAGGCGTGGCGTTTCCTTGCCTTTCTTCGGCTCGTAAACCCATCCCTGCGGTCAGAAAAATCCCCTGATTTTTCCGACTGCGTTTACAGGGTGTAACACACTACACTTTGCTTTGCAAAGTCGTGTGCCAGACGTTCCCTCTGGACTCCCTTCTGGCAGGGCTTCGCCCTGCTTTATCCTCCTCTCTCCGCTTCGGATGGAAGATTGTCGGCATTGCCCGTGTCAGCCATGTCAGCATGAGGGGGCATCCCAAAACTGCCGTCATACCCGTCATGGCTGTCATGCTCCCCGCCGCATCTTGCAAGGATAATCTTCCTGCCGTTATATTTCCTCTGATAGTCATACTGAATGCCATTCTCATAAAGGAATGTGGAGCGGTACTCGTTGAGCCATTTTGTGATAACCGTGGACAGCTCCCCGCTTTCCCCCATGACCTCCAGAAGCTCCGTAGCCGTGCCAGACCATGCCTTTCTGTCCTGCATGAACGACACCTCCCGAAAAAGGACAGGGGGAATCTCTGCCACCGCAAGCTGCTCCTGCGTCTGCCGCTTTACCAGTTCCCAACTGCAATCACGGAAACGGAGCGTGAACTCTTGGTAAGGCGTGTCCCTGCCAGTGACAAACAGCTTTGCGGTATCAGATGCACGGCTCTCCTTTTCCAGTACAAAGGTAGCGTCCGCACTCCCTGTCAAGCCTGTCGTGCCAGACACCTTGTTGAACACATCGCTGTCATTCTGCTTGCGGATATGGTGTACGACTACCACCGAGAGAGAATGCCTGTCGGCAAAATCTTTTAACAGAGATATATCCCCGTAATCGTTTGCATAGGCGTTGTCTTTGGAAGCGGTACGGATTTTTTGCAGCGTATCAATGACAATCAGCCTGCTGTTGGGATATGCTTTCAGGTAGTCCTCAAGCTGCACAATAAGACCGTCTGGTAACTTGCAGCTTGCCACGGCAAAATGGAGCCGTCCGCTTGCTTCGTCCGTCAGGCGGAACAGCCTGTCCTGTATGCGGCAGAACGTGTCCTCTAAACATAGATAAAGCACATCGCCCTCCAATGTCGGCATATCCCATAAGGGGATTCCCTGCGACACGCAAAGGCAGAGTTTCAGCATGAGCCAGCTCTTGCCGATTTTCTGTGAGCCGCAGAACAGCGACAAGCCCGTGGGGATAAGACCGTCCACCACAAAGGACGGTTTTTCAAGCGGTTCATAAAGGAGCGTGTCAGCATCCACCGTCTGTAACTGCTGCATAGAATCCCTCCCTCCGTTTTCGGTTTGTTTTTTTGCTCATAGGCGTTGCCCTCCTTGGATTTATTTACCCCTGCCATTAAAGCAAGGGTATGTAACGCAGCCATTCCATACAGTTCCACGCTTTCCAAAAGCGGCGTTCCCTCCGTCTGTGCTATGCACGGATTAAGCAGGGGGCAGGCTTATACCGTGGCTTTGCTGTCCCCTGCGGCGGGTATCCTTCTAGCGGCTACTGTGAAGTTATCAAGGAGCAGTAATCTATGGAATCGTTTCGTGGCAATAAAATAGGGCGGGAGGATTTGACCTCTCACCCAATAGCCGCTAAGGAAGCGTGATTTTAGACATGGTATTCTAATTTTTTGAAAATAAATAAACACCCGACAAGAAATTTTCTTGTGCCAATGAATCCTTTTAACCAAAAACAAGTAGCTGCACTTGACATATTATAAGATAAATGCTATAGTCACCAACCCCCACTTCAAGTGGGGGTTTGCCAGAGGCCCCCCAAGGGGCCTTTGATACTTGCGCGCCT
>RAYY01000161.1 GCA_003611875.1 bacterium D16-56
GAAGTATATAGTTTAAGTGCTTATTTTCATTCTGGAGATTCTTATAAAGCGGGAAGTTTTACTTATTACTACACCACTTTACAACTTTTTAAAAAATAAAATAACGCACAAGGTACTTTCTCATGTATAATAAGTTTGCACACAAAACTATACGAAAGAGAGTGACCTTGTACGTCAGACTTATTATACAACGAAAATAATCTATTTTCCATCCCTGTAGTTATCGATTACGATTATTTTTCTTACAAAGATTCCATAGAAATTGACTTAACGAGGTTTGATGAGCTCATCCTCCTTATCCGGTTTTTTGTGCTTTTATTTTACATGGCAGGATTAATCCTTGCTACCAGAAATCTAATAAAAGGCTAGGTGATAAATATGCTGATGAAAATAAAAACGGCTTTAATTATACTGGCAAATACCCTCCTCTCCTTTTTGCCGGATTCCCCTTTTACCGCATTTTTTGATTCTGTGGAGAAGGTTCCCGCACTGGGATATTTAAATTACTTTATTCCTATACCGCTCATTATTTCCATTGGGGAGGCATGGTTAACCTGCATTGGGATTTTTTATCTGTACCAGGCGGTTTTGCGTTTCGTAAAATTAATAGAATAGAGGGGGAAATATATGATTTATTTGTATACAGGGACACCTGGTTCCGGCAAAAGCTACCATGTAGCAAAAGAGATTTATTTTTATTTGTACCACGGGAGAAACATCATAGCTAACTTTAGTATTAACTATGACAGCATTCCTTCCAGGAAGCGCAGTCCCAAGGGATATTTTTTTTACAAGGAGAATCATGAACTGTCCGCAGACTGGCTTATAGATTTTGCTGTACTTTGCCATAAGCGAAAACCGGACGGCCACATCATAGAAGGGCAGACCTGGGTTGTGATCGATGAATGCCAGCTTATCTTTAACTGCCGCTCGTGGAATGCAAAAGACCGGGACAAGTGGAACAGTTTTTTCACTCAGCATCGGAAATATGGTTATCATTTCATTCTGGTGACGCAATTTGACAGGCTGGTGGATAGGCAGATACG
>RAYY01000162.1 GCA_003611875.1 bacterium D16-56
TATCTCATCAAAATAATCCATTGCATCAAAATCTTCCATAAACTAACCTCCTTAAAACATATTTGATATTATCCTACATCAATTTCCGCCATAGTACAACCATAACTTGCCATTTTTACCTTTTTTTACCACCTGGTCTTACATCCTATTTTCAGCAGAACTTTTCTGACTAATACAGTAGGAGTAAGATTTTTATGAGCAGTACATTTACCTTTATAGATTTATTCTGTGGAATCGGTGGGTTCCGTCTGGCTATGGAGAGCATTGGCGGCATCTGCGTCTTTTCTTCCGATAAAAGCAGGAGGGCAAGGGAAACTTATCTTTCCAACTTCCACGAGGTCCCAGCCGGGAACATTACGAAAATAGAGGCTGAAGATATTCCTCCCTTTGATGTCCTCTGCGGCGGCTTTCCCTGCCAGCCTTTCTCCATGGCCGGGAAAAAGAGAGGGTTTGAGGATAAGAGAGGGCAGATGTTTTTTGAAATAGCCCGGATTGTAAAGCACCACAAACCGAAAGCGCTGTTTCTGGAAAACGTGGCCCACTTAATCCGCCATGACGGCGGAAGAACCTTCCGGGTGATTACAGAAACCTTGGACGGCTTAGGCTATGACGTCCATTATAAGGTTCTGGCAGCTTCTGACTATGGAGTGGCCCAGATCCGGAAAAGGGTCTACCTTGTCTGTTTCCGCAAGAATTTACAAGCGGAGTTTTCCTTCCCTGAACCGACTTTTGAGGATGTGGCTGTTGAGGATTTCCTGGAATCCATTGTTGACGAAAGCTATTTTCTTGATCCCGATCTCGTTACATTCTACAAACCGGATATTGAGACAAGGACTCTGGATACATACCGTTTAGGCTATGTCGGCACACCGGGACAGGGCCGGAGGGTTTACAGTGTCAAGGCGGTATCTCCAACCTTTGTGGCAACTTCAAGAGGGCCGTGCGGCGGTACGGAAGGTTACTTAATCAACGGAAGGGTCAGACGGCTGACACCGGCAGAGGTAAAACGGATTATGGGATTTCCAGAGGATTTCACTTTTCCCGT
>RAYY01000163.1 GCA_003611875.1 bacterium D16-56
TATCTCATCAAAATAATCCATTGCATCAAAATCTTCCATAAACTAACCTCCTTAAAACATATTTGATATTACCCTACATCAATTTCCGCCATAGTACAACCAAAACTTTCAATATCCGCCTTTTTTTACCACCGGGTCTTACATCCTATTTTCAGCAGAACTTTTCTGACTAATACAGTAGGAGTAAAATTTTTATGAGCAGTACATTTACCTTTATAGATTTATTCTGTGGAATCGGCGGGTTCCGTCTGGCTATGGAGAGCATCGGCGGAATATGCGTCTTTTCTTCCGATAAAAGCAGGAGGGCAAGGGAAACTTACTTTTCCAACTTCCACGAGGTCCCAGCCGGGAACATTACAAAAATAGAGGCTGAGGATATTCCTCCCTTTGATGTCCTCTGCGGCGGCTTTCCCTGCCAGCCTTTCTCCATGGCCGGGAAAAAGAGAGGGTTTGAGGATAAGAGAGGGCAGATGTTTTTTGAAATAGCCCGGATTGTAAAGCACCACAAACCGAAAGCGCTGTTTCTGGAAAACGTGGCCCACCTAATCCGCCATGACGGCGGAAGGACCTTCCGGGTGATTACAGAAACCTTGGACGGCTTAGGCTATGACGTCCATTATAAAGTCCTGGCAGCTTCTGACTATGGAGTGGCCCAGATCCGGAAAAGGGTCTACCTTGTCTGTTTCCGCAAAGATTTACAAGCGGAGTTTTCCTTCCCTGAACCCACTTTTGAGGATGTGGCTGTTGAGGATTTCCTGGAATCCATTGTTGACGAAAGCTATTTTCTTGATCCCGGTCTCGTTACATTCTACAAACCGGATATTGAGACAAGGACCCTGGATACTTACCGTTTAGGCTATGTCGGCACACCGGGACAGGGCAGGAGGGTTTACAGTGTCAGGGCGGTATCTCCAACCTTTGTGGCAACCTCAAGAGGGCCATGCGGCGGTACGGAAGGTTACTTAATCAACGGCAGGGTCAGACGGCTGACACCGGCAGAGGTAAAACGGATTATGGGATTTCCAGAGGATTTCACTTTTCCCGT
>RAYY01000164.1 GCA_003611875.1 bacterium D16-56
AGGAGCAGCTAGATGACTAGCCGTCCCTGCCCTAATCTGATCTCTATTGCTTTAAGTCCTATTTTGCCATAATTCCTTGACAGTATAAACAAGTTTCCACACCGTAGAACTGACCGAATCCGTTTTCCCTATTCTATGTTCCTTTATCATATTGATGATCTGTTCCGACTTTTCCTCTGTCAACCATTCAGGGAAACTTGTTTTCTCTTTATTGACAAAAGGGTCTACCAGATAATAAGCATAACCGAAAGCAGCCGAATCATCATTTCGGTCCAAGGCCTCATATAGATTTAAGTAGGCCATTTCTTCATTATCATATATGGTTGTTCCCTCTGCGGCTTTATCAATCATTTTCATTGATGTGCCCGTCCTCTGAGTAATATTTATGAATCTGCCAATAACTTCATATTTGTATCAGCAATTATTGATTCTTTTTGTCATTTTTCAAATATCCACTCTCTGTCCTCCTCATCATATAATATTTCCGCAACATCATTTAAATGAAAATCAACTTCTGTTATATTTTTATATTTTTTGATGGTTTCTTCAACGTCTTGTTTATCGCTATCTGTTGATACAGTCAAATCATTTTTGACTAAAAAATGGTATCCAGCAGCACCACCGCTAATATAATCACAGTAATAATCGTCAAAAGAAAATTCCGCTTCGTCACATTCCTCTATAAGTTCCTCATATGTTTCTGCTTCACTGTTTGATAAAAATTGCTCTACCATATCCTCAAGCCCACCATTTTCATATCGGTAGAAACAATCAAGCCAAAAAGCCGCTTCTGTAAAAACAGCACCTTCTTTTTCATTCTCAACACCCGCACAAAAGCTGTCAGCAACACAATAGGGCTTTACATTATCTGCATCTGCTAAACGGTCGCCAATATATGTATACTTATCATCGACCTCAATATGACCTCTTACTTCATCCAGTATCTCATCAAAATAATCCATTGCATCAAAATCTTCCATAAACTAACCTCCTTAAAACATATTTGATATTA
>RAYY01000165.1 GCA_003611875.1 bacterium D16-56
GTAAGCGTCAAATAAGATAGTGGATAGAAAAATAACCACCAACCCTCTATAATAAAAGGGCAGTGGTCATCGGCACCGTTCCTGCACCATGGGATCCCATGGTAGATAGTCATCCAGATATTCCGGATTTTCAAGAAATGTACTCCCTGGCATATCTGACAGGATATATTTGATGTATTTCATTGCATCCAGGCCATTGGCTTTCGCTGTTTCGACCAGGGTATAGATCCCTGCACTTGCAGCAGCGCCCTTCGGACTTCCCGCAAACAGCCAGTTCTTCCGGCCGATCACAAAGGGGCGGATACAATTCTCCGCCAGGGAATTACTAATGGAACAGTTCCCATCTTCAAGATAATTAAAAAATTCCTGCCGGTTGTTCAGGGCATACCGGAAAGCTGTATGGAGCTTCGACTTTGGCAGTTCCCCGGCAGAGTTTAGCTCTGCCCATGACCAAAAAGCCTCGAGAAGCGGCTTCTCGCGGTTGATCCGTTCCTTTTTCTTCTGTTCCGGGGGAAGGCCCTCCAGTTCCTTTTCTATCTCAAACAACTTATTCAGCCGCAGGACTGCCTCTGCGGGTTTTGAAGCTTTCGGGTCATGGATGTCTTTGGGCAGCGCGTCCACGAAAGCGCGTCGCAGGTGGGTGTAGCACAGGCATCTTGTAACCCCTTTCACCCCATTGTACCCGGAATAAGCATCCGTATGGATATATCCGGTATAGCCTTTTAAAAACGCTTCCGGATATTTTCCGCCCCTTCCCGGCTGGTACTCAAAATACCGAACCGGCCGTTTACAGTCTCGAATGCTGCAGTACACCCACATGTAAGAATCCGAAGTGTTCTTCCGCTCTGGTTCCTTCAGCACCTGTACGTGGGTCTCATCGATATGCAGATGCCCCTGTTTTAGAAGTTCCTGCCTCAAATGAGAGACCACATGAGAGAGCCAGTCCCGGTAGACGCAAAGGAGCCAGTTCGACATCGTTGCCCTGCTCAAGGAAAGGCCCAGGGC
>RAYY01000166.1 GCA_003611875.1 bacterium D16-56
GCTTTTTATGCTGTCCTCACCGCTTCCGCTTACTCTATTCTCCCCAGCATAGCTGGGGGATTAGGGTTTTCTATTTAGCTTAAATAAATGTAGCTGCTATTTTTAGCAGCAGAAAGGATATTCTATGAATGTTAATAAACAGTTATTAGCCGCAGCAAATATTAATCCAACAAAAAACAGTAGTCAGGACTATATTTTTGCACTTTGCGAAAATATTGAAAAAAACGAATTAACTTTACCTTTATATCAAAGAGATTTGAGTTGGACTTTAAAAAAATGCGTTGAGCTGCTTAATTACCAACTTCTTAGTAAATCTCCAATATCAGCTATTTCAATAAATATTATCAATAACACTGACCCAGAGTATGCTGTTCCCCAAGTTTCTTTTATTGACCGAGAGTTATTGCCAAACATTTTAAGAGGACAAATGTCTGTTGTAGATGGGCAGCAACGATTAACTACTAACTATAAGGCTTATTGTAATCATCCCGATTTAAAAAATGTAGTTTTAGATTTGGGTAAAGGAGAATTTGTTATAAATACTGAAAGCGTCCGCAGAAATCAAATTCCAGTTGGAATTTTACTTAACAAGGATGAATCTGTGTTAATTGATTATACGAACCAGCACGGTGTCCTTTCGGGAGTACTTAGTTCACTCTTACAAATTCGAGGTAAAATTAAAACTTACCAGTATACTATAAATTTTGCTACAGACCTTTCAGAAGAGGAACAAATTAATTGGTTTGAGGTTTTAAACAATGCAGGAAGTCGAGTTAGTATTATTCAAATGAGATTCTCAAAATTAAAAGCTCATGGGCTAGATATATATACTCAATATATACATCCATATGGAAATAAAGTAAGCGTCAAATAAGAACGTGTAGTGAAATATATGGCGTTCTCCTGTAAAATCAGGGTTAGAGTTTTTAGGGTTCACTCCAAAAACTCTAAATCCAGATAAAGGAGAATACCTATGGACAT
>RAYY01000167.1 GCA_003611875.1 bacterium D16-56
AAAAGTGAAAACCTATGACCGTAATATTTTGGGAAAAATGATCGCAGAAGCGGAAAATGCATTGGATTTAATGCGCGAATACTGGATAGAGAATCAGCCAAGGGAATATACAAAGCAGGTTATGACGCTTCAGGCATACAAGGACCTGCTGATGGAGCATGATTCTGCCGAGGCTGAACAGTTGAAAAATCAGGAGCAGCCAGAGCTGCCGGCTATGAAAAATAATAATCAGCGCAAGGCGTGGCTGAAGAACTATAAAGCCTGGGGACTTTGGTACCGGGATGAGCATATCGATGTGAATTATTATAAATATGACTTTGAGGATGGTTCCAGATTGATTGTAGCAGAGTTTCCGCAGCGTGAGCATATATGGACAGATGAAAAATATGACCAGGTCTATTACCATCTCATTGAATGTGGCAAACGGAAATATCGCAGTGACAAAGTATATGAAGATAAATATCAATACCACAGTAACAGTGAGACGGAGCTGGTGGAGTATTTGAAAAAGATTCAGAAGAAAAAAGGATGAACAGGATGAATCAAAAGGATCAAAAGAAGATGGGAGCAATAATAAAGTATCCCGGAAGTAAGTGGAGCCTTGCGCAATGGATTATTAGTTTATTCCCGGAACATCACAGTTATTTGGAGCCATTCTTCGGGAGTGGGGCGGTATTGTTTAATAAGCCCCGTTCCAATATTGAGACGATAAATGATCTGGATGGCAATGTGGTAAATTTGTTTGAGTGGATAAAGCGGGATCCCGAGCTGCTGGCACATGAGATATACTATACGCCGTATGCACGACAGATTTACGACAACGCTTTTAGCGGGATCCCGAAAAACAGTTTAGAGAAGGCTGTAATGTTCTATATACGCATGGGTATGGGACATGGGACCAGGACAACGGGAGAAAAAAGCGGCTGGAAGAATGACATACAGGGACGGGAGCGGGCATATGCCGCCAGAGACTGGTGT
>RAYY01000168.1 GCA_003611875.1 bacterium D16-56
CCCCCAGTGCTTACCGGGGGAAGACCTGTTTTACTTTTTTAGTTTGTTGCGGCAATTATCAGGAAGACTGGCGGACCAGGGAAGAAGCTCCAGCATGGCTTCTTTTTTCGGAAATGGAATCAGATCTTTCATCTTCTCCATGACATAGGTGAGATAATGGTAAGGCTTCAGACCATTCAGCATTGCTGTTTCCGTTATGCTGTACACGGTTGCGCTTGCCTGAGCCCCGCGGATACTCTTTGCAAACAGCCAGCTCCGTCTTCCTGCCGCAAAGTTTTTCAGCGCCCTTTCCGCCGCCAGATTATCAATACTCAAGTGCCCGTCTTCCAGATATTTCTTCAGATAGGGTTCCTGGTTCAGGGTATAAAGGACTGCCTCCCCGATCTTAGACGAACGGTCTACTGCCTCCTCCAGTGTATGAAGCCACTCAAAGAAAGCCTCTAAAAGCGGTTTTGCCTGCTTTTGACGCTCTTCGTACCGTTCTTCCGGTGACTTGTCACGAATCATCTCTTCAATCTTATAAAGCATCCCGATCCGTGCCATTGCCTGATAGGCGGTTGTCTCCTTCAACTGCTCTTTGGTGAAATCCTTTTTCAGTACAGTCAGGGCTTCATCAAATCTTCGCCTCGCATGGGCCATACATCCGGTTACCGTGATCCTTCCCGGAAGGCTGTGGTATGCCCGGTAGCCGTCACAGGTAAAATATCCACAGAACTGTTCCCCGAGGAATTCCACCGGATGGTATCCGGCCCGTGTCCGTTCATACTGAAAAAGGACTATCCGGGGGGAATTACTGTATTCACCGGTGAGATAGACCCACATCCAGTTCTGGGTTGAACCCTTCTGGTCCGGCTCATCGATTACCTGGATACGGGTTTCATCCCCATGTAAATAACCACTCCGAAGCAATTCCTCTTTCATCAATTCGTAAAGAGGATGCAGATACCGGTCTGCACACTGGATAATCCAGTT
>RAYY01000169.1 GCA_003611875.1 bacterium D16-56
TGGGGCGCTGCCGCAAGGGTAAGGAAAAGCGCATTACCATCTACTACAAATTTGTCGGGGCTATCCAATAATAGAAAAACGGCATCCCTTATGGATGCCGAAAAAAATCACTTGGCTTTACGTCCTTTTGACTTCTCATCATCATGGGAGAGCCTTTCGTATAGGGCGGTGAGTTTGTCTTTCTCTGTCTGCTTCTTCATGGTGTGTAACCTCCTTTCTTTGAGGGTGCGCGCTTCCCTATAACCCTATTATACTTATCTGTTTGAGTCAGTCACGATATAGCTGGCGTTCATCTGCATGAGGTTGGGCTTAATGTGGAAGCGGGTCTTGCCGGAGCCGGAACCGCCGATCACCAGCACATTTTTGTTGATATTGTACTTGGGGATTTTGTTCCTCCCCACCATGACGCGCTCTGTCTGCGTCAGGAGAATGTTCTGGTCGAATTATTAGGGGCGGATATTCCGCACTCTTGACCGCTGGTTTTCAGGGGTGCAGACTGCGGTTTTTCAGCAGTCTTGACTGCGGCACTGTCAAGCGGTCTTGACTGCTGGTTTTCCGCAGTCTGAACCGGCGCGGAGTGTTCCGGCTCCAGAATGAAGTTCTTGACGTAAATCCGGGCTGGGTGTCCCTGGCCTTGCTTTTTCCGTTCTATCAGACCGATGTCCTCCAATTCGCGGAACAGCTTTGTCGCCTTGTCCTTGCCGCAGTCCAGCATGGCCATAGCTTCTTCCTGGGTGAAGTAGAGGAACACGCGCCCGTTATCGTCCAACCAGCCATTGCGGGCGGACAGTCCCATGCGGTCAAGCAGCAGGCCGTACAGCACCTTTGCTTCCAGCGATACGCCCTTGTAGCGGCGGTCGGTCAATAGGATTTTGGGGATACGGTAGAAGCTGTACTGGTCGGCTTCATTCCCGTAGTAGTAATTCAGATTCAAAGTTTCCGGCATTTTCAA
>RAYY01000170.1 GCA_003611875.1 bacterium D16-56
ATGTCCATAGGTATTCTCCTTTATCTGGATTTAGAGTTTTTGGAGTGAACCCTAAAAACTCTAACCCTGATGTTACAGGAGAACGCCATATATTTCACTACACGTTCTTATTTGACGCTTACTTTGATTCTTGCCGTATTTCAGATTGGAACGCATACACGCTATGGCGAAATCTTCCCCGCCGCAATTAAGGGAAGCTATGCGGTAGTCGTCACGGGGGAGAAGTCGCCCATTTTTATCAAGAGTGGGCTTCATGGTAAACTCGTCATGCTCAAAAGTTGGGTACTGCTCGGCAGCCCCATAGTCGGCATTTTTAGAGCTGATATGTTTGAACGTTGCCAACGGCTTCACCTACTTTCTGCAAGACTTCAAACTTCAAGGCGGCAAGCTCCGCTATGGCGGCTCTTACCTCTTGGGAGAGGGCGTTATAAGGTGCGCCGTACTCATTCAGACAGCGGGCAATCTGATTGAGGTTGCCGCCGATTTTCCCATACTTGGCTGTGAGCTTCCCAACGGCAGAGAGCAATTCATCATTGACCGGGGAAACGGTAATGACCGGGTGTATTCGTGACTTGGTAAGGGCTTGCCGGATATATTCAGACTGGCTCATTTTGCAGAGGGTGACACGCTCGGAAAACTCGGTGTATTCTTCCTCGGTCAAGAGTGTCTTGATTACCCGGCGGCGGTGGGGCGTGTTGTATTTTTTCATGGGCTTCAACTCCTTTCATGGGTGGGTTTTTTCAAGCGGCGCAAGCCGCAAAAAGGCGGGCTTGGGGTGGCAACCCCAACAAGATTCCCGCAGGACAAATTGAGCGGTTAGCGAAATTTGGTACTGTGGTAGAATCTTGCTCTAATTATCCCGAATTCGGGATAATAAGAGTTATACCGAAAAGTATCTTATCCCGAATTCTTTAATAGAGCCTTATAAATTGAGCTTTCTCATATAT
>RAYY01000016.1 GCA_003611875.1 bacterium D16-56
GATCCGGGTCAGCTCAAAAGAAGAATTATCGGAACGAATTTATCAGTATTTTGATGAGATTAATACTGCTCCTGTTGTCTATCACTGGACATATAAAATGAACGAAATAGGAGACGAAGAAGTAAATATTTAACTATTCGTTATTTAATATTCGATGTACTAGAAGAAAAAATTGATTCTGGTGCAATTACCTCTGATGAAAAGAGAGAACAGATTGCTGAAAAGCTCAAGCAAATTGCTAAGAAGCGTGAGGTTGAAGAAAAAACTGTCCGAAATGCGCAAGTGCGTGGCACATTTGATGTTGACCGCAAAGAAACGGTTGAGAAAGTGTTGTCGCAGACGGAGATAGCAGCGAGAAAGGTTACTTCGTTAAATAAGAAAGTCATTAATGCTGATTATGCAACCAAGCATGATTTACCAACCTCGTATAGTCGAGATGAGCGGAAGCTATATCAGCGTATTATTACTGTAATTGATACATTCTTCAACGAAGAGCCTGAGACAGCAGAAAAACTGAGAGAGGCTATAAAATCTGAACTGAGCGTGAAAAAGAAATGAGAGTTTTATTAGTCGAACCAAATTATAAAAATAAATATCCTCCAATGGGATTAATGAAAATAAGTACATACCATAAGAGGTTGGGAGATGAGGTGCAGTTTGTCAAAGGCTTTGATCACAGTGTAGATAAAAAAGTTTGGGATAGAATCTATATTACCACTCTATTTACCTTTGATTTTGATGTGGATGTGAAAACCATCAATCATTATAAATTGCTGGTAAACAACATTGATGATCTTTATGTTGGTGGCATTATGGCATCGCTTATGCCGGAGAAAATCGTAGAAGCAACAGGAATTGATCGTTTTCATATTTTGACTGGGTTGTTCACTGACACTTCGGTGGTTGGTGATAGTAACGATATCAATGTGGACGAATTGCCGCTGGATTATGATATTCTGGAACAGATTGATTATAAGTACCCTGCCGGCGATAATTATTTTGCTTATACTACCAGAGGATGTCCGAACCATTGTTCTTTTTGTGCGGTACCTATTTTGGAGCCACATTTTCATGTGACAAACAGCATTGTTGATCAGATTAGGACTATTGACGAAAAATACGGTCCTAAGCAGCACCTTCTACTTTTGGATAATAATATTCTGAATACTGCAGATTTGAAGTCTCTTGTTGATGATTTGTGTAAAGCGGGATTTGGTCGGGGGGCAAAGTATGTAGATCCTGGTGCATACAATATTGTCATAATGCGTTATCGTAATGGAGACCGAGCAGATTTTCTCAATAAGAAGATGGCTACATATTTGGATGGTTTTAAAAAACGTATTAAATCCGCTGAAATGTTAGAAACATTCCTTCAAATTGTCATTGGGGCAGAGGACGCTGTTGACTATGCACAATATATGCTGGATCATGATAAAGAATTGTCTCCGATCATTGAGAAGTATCGTAACAAAGCAAAAAAAGCACGTTACTTGGACTTTAATCAAGGTGTCGACGCAAGAAAGATCAATGACGAAACTATGGAACAGCTTGCTCGGCTTGCGGTTCGTCCTTTGCGTATTGCGTTTGATGATATTCATTTAAAGGATGTATATTGTCAGGCGGTACGTACTGCATATCGTCATGGTATCAAAGAAATTTCCAATTACATTCTGTTCAATTACAAGGATAAGCCGGAAGATTTGTATGAACGTTTACGTATCAACATTGAATTGAATAAGGAATTGGGTATTCAGATTTTTTCATTCCCGATGAAATATTCTCCGATCAGCGAAACAGATCGCACTTATATCGGCATTAATTGGTGCAAGAAATCAGTCCGTGCAATTTCTGCGATTCTGCAGGTGACAAAGGGCGTTGTGGCAGCTGGGTCCAGTTTTTTTTATAAGGCATTTGGTAATAATCTGGATGAATATTTTGAACTATTAGCGATGCCCCGGACACTGATTATGTTCCGTTCATATTTTGAAGAGAATGGTACAACGACAAAATGGAAGACTCTATATTGCAAACTAAACAATGATCAGAAAAAGCATTTAATGGAATTGGCATCTCTTAATATAGCAGAACTAAGAAATACACCTTGGCCAAATGACCTTAAAGATATTCTGGAATTTTATTTGATAAAATATTCTGGCAAAATAGGGCATTCTGACGTGAAATATTTTCAATTATCATTGATGGATGACGGCGATGTTGTCACAGAAGATTAAGAAATAATGGAGATTTTGGAGAAATAGTGGTGGTGATTTCGGATGCTTCAACTTGACACTAATCCACCGTCAATTTTGCCCTGACTTAGCATTAGCGAACCATACGCTCCACGAAGTTATGCGGGTTTCAGCGATTTTCGCTCAAAAAAAGTGAAAAAAGTTTGTGACATTAACTTGACATACGCGGGATATGGGGCGATTTGTGTCGAAAATAGTCTGCCTATGTAAATGAGAGTAGATTTTTAGGGGAATAAGCGCTTTGTTTTTCGTATATGGTGTCGAATAAAGTGCTTATTATGCATTGTGTGGATTTTATATAAACATTTGGTAGGGCTAAAACGAATAATAATTCATAAATAGCATGGAATTCTTAGAATGGAAACAGAACTTATGTTCGATATTGATTGAAAAAGTAAAGTTAGTATGGTATACTTCTACATGAGTAATAAGATTTTAATCAGTGCCATATGGGAGAAGAAGGATGGGAAAAAATAAAGTAATTGTGGTGCAAAACATTAACGTTTCTGTTTCAGAGGGAAATTTTGATGATTATATCTGTATTACTGATATTGCAAAAGCTAAAGTTGGTGAGTCCCGAGGAGCAGATGTTGTAAAAAACTGGATGCGAAACAGAGCAACTTTGGAATTTTTAGGTACATGGGAGCAAATCTATAATTCTGCTTTTAAAGTGGTCGAATTCGACCACTTTAAAAGTGAAGCAGGTTTACATACATTTGTATTAAGTGTTTCGGAATGGATTGAAAAGACAGAAGCAATAGGATTATTTGTGAAACGTGGAAAATATGGAGGAACGTATGCGCATAAAGATATTGCATTTGAATTTGCTTCGGCGATCAGCCCTGTTTTTAAACTATATTTGATCAAAGAATTTCAAAGACTCAAGGAAGTGGAGAATGATGCAAAGAAAATTGAGTGGAATGCAAAAAGATTTCTGTCTAAAAACAATTATCTGATTCAAACAGATGCGGTTAAAAATTACTTGATTCCGTCAGAAAATTATAAAGAAAATTTAGAGTGGCTGGCATATGCAGAAGAAGCGGATATTTTGAATGTTGCATTATTCGGATTTACTGCAAAAGCATGGAGGGATGAAAATCCTGAATTGGCAAAAAAGAATAATGTAAGAGATTTTGCTTCAATAAATGAACTTACAGTTTTGTCTAATTTGGAAACACATAATGCACAAATGATTCGTGAGGGTAGAAGTAAGGCAGAAAGATTTCAAATTTTAAAAGAGATTGCAGAATATCAGTTGAATATTCTTAAAGCGGCGGAAAAAATAAAATTGATTGAGGAAAAGTGATATATAAGTATGATGTTTAAATATTCCTGGATCCGTGAACCTTGCTATATGTTTTTATCAAAATAGCCGCTGCTTATGGCTCTTTGTTAGAGTTTTAGATATTCCTGATAGTTAACCCAATGGGTTAATGCAAAATATGGATCTTTTGATGCATTACAACGCAACATCCTGTATAATGTATGTATTGATTGACACATGGAGGCGTTATGATGAAAAAGATACATATAGAGTTCAGCGATGAGCGTCTGATTACCCCCAGCGGGCTCGTGTTTGTGGGACAAATCCTTGGCAAAAGCAATTTTGTAAAGAAGATCAACCGGGCGCCCATATCCAATGAATATCTGCAAAAGCAGATTAAAAATGGCGATATCCTTCTGACCGATATCGGCATGCTCTGCCAAGGAAAACCACAGTATGAGGCAGTCCGTGAAATGATGGACGATCCAGACTATTACAAGTACGCTCTCGGGATTTCGTATACCATTCCCTCAGCGGAAACCCTGCGGCAGCGGTTCAATATGATCGGGGATTCCCTGCGCAGTGACATCCTACAGGCGAATGTCGATCTGCTGCGTGAAATGAAGATCGAACCCTCCGCACTCAAAAATGGATATGTACCGGTGGATATAGATGTGACACCGTTTGATAACTCGAAGACGAAAAAGGAGGGCGTTTCTCGCACATACAAAGGATTTGACGGCTATGCGCCAATCATGGCCTATATCGGGGCAGAAGGTTCCTTCATCATCAAGCGCAATCCGCGGCAGGAGAGCAAGGAGGAATGGCTGGAATCCGTAAGGGACTGCTGCACGAACATCCAAAAGCCGCGGGAGGGAAAAACGGCTATGCGGGGCAGACATTCCGCGATGTGACATACACCCTGCCGGATAAAACGGAAAAGACCGTCGGTATCCGGACAATATATGAGATTATCGAGCGTACCATAGACAAACACGGGCAGTTTTTCCTTGTTCCGGACATTGAACTTGGCACATACTGGACAAACCTTCCCCTGGCGGATCAGGAAATCATCGATCTCTACCATGCCCATGGAGAAAGCGAGCAGTATCACAGGGAGATCAAGACAGATATGGATGTTGAACGACTGCCCTCCGGGAAATTTGAAAGCAACAAGCTGGTGCTGGAACTGACTGTGATTGCCTATAATATCCTGCGGATCATTGGTCAGGAATCCCTAAAAAAACGGGATGACCCGGAATGGAAGAAAGTACGCCGACGCAGGATCCGCGCGGTTATCAGCAACCTCATGCAGTTTGCGGGTCATCTGACGGAGCACGCCGGACGGTTGGTGTTGTCCATCGGCAAAAGCAACCGGTGGAGGTTCACGTTCAAACGGATCTATGACAGCTTTGCTTTAGTAACCTGATGCCCTATAACTGAATAGGCTGGCGCAGGTATTTATCTGTACTGCGGTCTGTTTGCTGACCTCTAATGTATGAATTTATCAAGGATTGGCTAAAAATTTAAGCGTGATATGAGGCGTTACAGTACGCTTCATATATTTGAACTAAGGTTCACGGATTCAGGTATAAAAGAAAGGTTATCCATGATATTGAGCCTTTGCTGCATGTGTACACGGCAAAAAATTTACAGCAGAAGTTTTGTGGTAAAAGTATATTTATTTTAACAGATGATAAAATGGAAAAATTCCAATTGATTCATTCTGCAAAAGATAATCATGATATTTTATATAATATGAGTTCAGGGCAGCTTGCAGCCGTTTTGTTATCTTTTCTGTTGTGTATGAACCAGGTATATGCGCAACAGCAATCTTTGCCTGTTATGCTTATAGATGATCCTATTCAGATAATTGATGATGTGAATATGGTAGGATTGGTGGATATCCTGCGTTTTGAATTTAAAGATACACAAATATTTATTTCGACACATGAGCAAAAGTTTGAATGGTATTTAAAGCATGAAATCTTGGGCAGGAACTGGTTACAATATGGGATGCAGAGCTTCGGCTAAGGAATGAAAAAGCGCATATAGAGTGGAAAAAAGATTTAAATATAGCAGAAGATAATAAGTATAGCTTTTACAGTGAATTTTATGAAAGACGTTTTCGAGGACAGCCGGTGGATGGGTATAATTATCTGGAAAAACTAATGGAACATACCAGACCTAGTATCGGATATGTCATGCTTTCCGATTCTATTGATAGGTTTACGGAGGTATTGCTAGGGGGCAAAGAGTTTGGGAAGGTGAAACTCGTAGAAGATAAAACAGAAGAAGGGGAAATTAGCCAGGCTGTTGAAAAGATTACAAGTCAGGCGGATCAGCAACGGTTATATAGAGAGGCTGTTGCACTACATAATAGTGGTAACTATGAAGATGCGTGGGAGATAGAAAAGCAGTTAGTAAATTTGAATGCAGAATATGGAAAAAGTGTGCTGGTGATATTTGATAGGTATCAGGAATTATATTGCTGGGATGTGCGGCTGCTTTTTTACAGCTGCTGATGCTGCGCTTTGGAGCAAGAGGGCAGACTTTGGATTATGCGGTTGCTTCTACAGGAATTCAGCTATAGGGATACCTTTTTACATCGTAGGAACGGCAACAGCTATGCTGATTCGGGAGGACGGCAAACCCCAATATGCCATGTGTGCTGCTATTGTGGGAGCCATTTGGAATACGATTTTTAATGGTTGTTTTGTTCTGATATGTGATGTATACTTATAAACAAATAAGGATAGACCTGATTGAGCTGTGAAAAGAAGGACTAATATGAGGTCATATTTATTCCGGAATATGAAACGAGTGATTGTGATTGGCAGCCCCGGTGCAGGGAAAAGAATTTGGCAGAGAGGCTGTCAAGCTTGCGTTAGATTTTATCAAGAAGTTTCCTGTGATATGGCTGGGTATTGCCGGTTGTCATATGAGCCGGAGATATATCATCTGAATGAAGAAGAAACCGTACTTGTATTTGAGGTGAAGAAGAAAATGAAAACAGAACGCCTGATTCTGCGCCGCTGGGAGGACAGTGATGCAGAGGATTTATACAGATATGCCAGTGATCCTGATGTGGGTCCGATTGCCGGATGGCCGCCTCATCAGAGCATAGATGAGAGCAGAGATGTGATAAAAAATATCTTTAACGGCAAAGAAGCTTATGCCATTTGCATGAAAGAAGATGGGAAAGCTATCGGCGCCATAGAACTGAAGCTGAACGGACATACGGATATGACTGACCGGGACGATGAGTGTGAACTTGGCTACTGGCTCGGAAAGCCGTTTTGGGGTCAGGGTATCATGCCTGAAGCTGTGAAGGAAATGCTCCGTCATGCCTTTGAGGATTGCGGAATGCAGAAGGTCTGGATCGGATATTATGAGGGTAATACAAAGTCCAAACGAGTTCAGGAGAAATGCGGATTCCAGTATCAGTGGAGGTCTGAGGATGTGGATGTTCCTTTGATGCACGAGAAGAGGACGGGGCATGTGAGCCTGATGACAAAGGAAGATTGGCTGTCAGAAAGGTAAATCAAAGACTACATGAAAGAAAGCAGATAACATGATAATAAAAGGTGAAATCCCAATTCTTGAATAAATACTTGATTAGAAGCGCCTCCGGCCATGGGACTTTTAAAGTAATTAGAGAAAAGGCGGAAGAATAATGAGAGAGATCAGAACAAAGGATGCTGTCGGACATGTGCTTTGCCATGATGTTACCCAGATTATTAAGGGAGTGACAAAGGATGCAGTATTTTGCAAAGGGCACATTATCACAGAGGAAGATATTCCGGTATTGTTAAGTGTGGGAAAGGACCATTTATATGTGTGGGAGAATAATGAGCATATGATTCATGAGAATGAGGCGGCGGTTATTCTCTATTCTCTCTGTGAAAATGAACATATGCGGCCTTCAAAGGTGAAGGAGGGGAAAATAGAAGTCATTGCAGAATGCGACGGTTTGCTAAAGGTGGACAAGGATCGCTTAAACCGTGTCAATGGTCTGGGGGAGATGATGATTGCCTCCCGGCACGGCAATTTTCCGGTGAAGGCGGGAGAGAAAATTGCAGGGACAAGAATCATTCCTCTTTTGATCGAGAAGGAGAAAATGGCACGGGCAAAAGAAGTATGCAAGGGCAGACCGATTCTTCAGCTTATGCCCTTTTTACAGAAGAAAGCAGGGATTGTGGTAACCGGAAATGAGGTGTACTATGGAAGGCTTCAGGATACTTTTACTCCGGTTATTGAAGAAAAGCTGGCAGAATACGATGTGGAAATCATTGGGCATGAGGTAAGTGATGATAATCATGAAAGGATTACTGCCTGTATTCGGAGATTACTGGAGCGTGGGGCAGATCTGATTCTTTGTACAGGCGGGATGAGTGTGGATCCGGATGACCGCACGCCGCTGGCGATTAAAAATACAGGGGCCAGGATCGTAACCTATGGAGCGCCGGTGCTTCCTGGCGCCATGTTCCTTTTAGCATATTATGAAGATGATATTCCGATTATGGGGCTTCCGGGCTGTGTCATGTATGCAAAAAGAACGATTTTTGATCTGGTGCTTCCGCGGATTATGGCAGGAGAAAAGCTTAAGGAAAAGGATATTTCTATTCTGGGAGAGGGAGGGCTTTGCCTGTCCTGCTCGATATGTACATTTCCAAACTGTGGATTTGGGAAGGGAGGGAACTGCTAGATGGGATTGACACATTTTGACCAGGAGGGAAATGCCGTTATGGTGGATGTGACGGAAAAGCACATTACAGAACGGGAGGCATCTGCAAGCGGCAGGATTCAGGTAAGCAGGGAGGTCTATGAGACAGTAAAAAAGGGTACGGCCGCCAAGGGGGACGTACTGGGAGCTGCCAGGGTGGCAGGGATTATGGCGGTAAAACAGACTTCAAACCTGATTCCACTATGTCATGTACTGCCGTTGACAAAGGCATCTGTGGATTTTCAGATGCTGGAGGAAAGCTGTGAGATTGAGGCCGTGTGTACAGTAAAGACTGCGGGAAGAACCGGAGTGGAAATGGAGGCTCTTACCGGTGTGTCTGTGGCCCTTTTAACGATCTATGATATGTGCAAAGCGATTGACAAGGATATGGCGCTCCACCAGATTTGTCTGAAGAGAAAAAGCGGTGGAAAAAGCGGGACATATGAAAGACAGGAGAGTTTGAAGGGAGGTCGTTGATATTCAGGCACAAATGATACATAGATTACCACTTTTCAAGGAAGCGGCGCCTGATTCGCTGCAAAAGCTCAGACAGTATGGTAAGATACAGGAATTTCCCAGAGGCAGCCTGATTATCCGTGCAAAAGAGCCATTAGAAAATATTTACATACAGATAGAGGGAAAGTCTATTGTTTATAATCTGACCCACACCGGAAAGCGGAAAATATTATTCATTTTCGGTCATGGCGCATTGCTTAACGAGCATGTGCTGAATGAGCACAATTCTGCTACATATTGTGAAACCATCGAGAAAAGCCGTATTTTTATTATTCCTGCCGGAAGCTTTGTACGCTGCATGGAACAGGATTTTGCCTTGACTCGGGCAGTGCTTGCGGCGCAGGAGCGGAAGGTTTGGAGGCTTGGACATCAGCTTAAAAATACGATGGGAAGCATCTACATGGAGCGCAAGCTTGCGGCAAAGCTCTGGAAGCTTGCCAGAGATTTCGGCGTCAGCGTACCAGAGGGAATAGAAATCAATATCAACCTTTCCGTTACACTTCTTGCGGATATGCTGGGGGCGCCGAGAGAGACTGCGTCAAGGCTTTGCCGGACCCTTGTGGATTACAGCCTGATTCAGATGAGGGGGAAGCGGATCATTATTTTAAATCCGCAGAAAATATCCATATTTTACAGGACAGGGGAAATAAAAAAATATCCGTAATTTCCAGAAGATTCCGTGACTTACATCACGGAATTTTTTTGCGTTTATTGGTAAAATATTATCAATAAACCAGTGGTGTACCCGGCTGAGGACGCATCACCAATCATGAAAGCTTGGCTGGCGCATTATACGGTCAGCGCAGCCAGTACCCTTGTTTCGCTGGGGCAGACCCTGCACAGACCTACAGCAAGGATTCGAGACTTTCGCAGTATATACATAGAAGAAAGGAACTGCTGCCTTATCTTTGGATAATCTTGACAGTGGGGGCCTGTGTCAGAAATAAGGGGTTGTGCTGTGACGCAGGCACAGAATGGAGGGACGGGTGAAAATTGTGCTGTGATGCATGCACAGCGTGGAAGATGTCATGAAAAATGTGTCTACTGGGATGGGATTACTTTTGACAGATAGGAGGAGCGATGAAAAAGATACAATCAACCTGTAATTACTGTGCCTTGGATTGTAATCTGGATTTTTATGTGGAGGATAATCAGATCGTAAAAACAGTACCGACAAAGGGCTATCCGGTAAATGACGGATTCTGCTGTATCAAGGGGCTGTCGCTTGATAAGCAGCAGAAGACCGTAAAGCCAAACAGCCTCCCAAAGATTCGCAGAGCAGACGGAAGCTTTCAGGAGGTTTCCTGGGAGGAAGGCTTTTCGTATGTGGCGGATAAGTTAAAAGAGCTGCAGGAAAAATATGGACGTGAAAGTGTGGCAGGCATCAGCACAGGGCAGCTTACCTTAGAGGAATTTGCCCTTTTCGGGCATGTGATGAGAAATTTTCTGAAGGCAAACGTAGACGGAAATACAAGGCTCTGCATGGCAACGGCAGTCGTGGCTCACAAACAGAGCTATGGCTTTGACGCACCGGGCTTTACCCTGAAAGATCTGGAGCTGTCGGACAGGATTATTTTTATCGGGGCCAACCCTGTGGTGGCACATCCGATCCTGTGGGGCAGGGTGCAAAGCAACCAGGTGGAAGGGCATAAGATTATTGTGATTGACCCAAGAAAATCTGAGACTGCCATGAACGCAGATTACTGGTATGGATTAAAATGGCGGAGCGATCTGCTGCTTCTATATACCGTGGCAGGCCAGTTAATAGAAAAGGATTATCTGGATCATAGGTTTATAGAAGACCACACAGAAAAATTCCAGGAGTTTCAGGACTTTGTAAAGCCTTACACCTTAGAGCGGGGAGCAGAAGGCACAGGGCTTTCTAAAGAGCAGATTCTGGAGCTGGTGGAGCTGATACATAGTGGAAAACGGGTATCCTTCTGGTGGACAATGGGGGTAAACCAGGGATATGAGGCGGTTCGCACGGCTCAGGCGATCATTAACCTGGCGCTTATGACCGGCAATATAGGAAAGCCGGGAACCGGAGCTAATTCGATTACCGGACAGTGCAATGCCATGGGTTCTCGGGCTTACAGCAACACGGCTGTGTTTTTCGGCGGCGGTGATTTTACAAATCCTGCAAGAAGAAAGAGGATCGCACAGGTATTAAATGTCCCGGAAAGCATGCTGGCAGAGAAGCCTACAAAAACATACAACCAGATTATCGAGGGAATCAATGCCGGAGAGATTAAGGGACTCTGGATCCTGTGTACAAATCCAAGGCATAGCTGGGTGAATAATGAAACCTTTGCCGAGGCGACGAAGAAGCTGGAGCTTTTTGTGGTGCAGGACATTTATGACACCATAGAAAGTGCGGAGGACTGCACTGTATTTTTCCCGGTGGTTCCGGGGATCAAGAAGGAGGGAACCTACATCAATCTGGAGCGCAGGCTTTCAGCCATGCGTCCGGCGCTTGCCCGGGGTGAGCATGAAATATCGGATTATGAGGCAATCCTGGGAGTGGGAAAGGCGCTTGGCATGGGAGATGCCATAAAGGGATGGGAGACACCGAGAGACTGTTTCAACCTGATGAGGGAGTGTTCCAGGAATATGCCCTGCGATATTACGGGAATTACTTGGGAGGCGCTGGAAAATTCTCATGGAATCCAGTGGCCTTATCCGGAAGGGAAGGAGGAGGAAAACAAAGAAGAACAGCGCCGCCTCTATGGGGACGGGAAATTCTTTACTCCATCGAAAAAGGCACAGTTTATGTTTGAAGATGTAAAGGAAAATCCACTTCCGGTAAGTGAGGAATATCCCTATGTATTTAATACCGGACGCGGAAGCGTGGGACAGTGGCATACCCAGAGCCGTACAAAGGAAGTGAAATTTGTGGAGGATGTTTCGGTAAAGAAGGCGTATCTTTATATGAATCCGAGGCTTGCCCATGAGAACAAAATTGCGGAAAATGAGCATATTCGGGTATTTTCCGTAAACGGGCAGGAGGCAGTATTTCTGGTAAAGCTTACGGAAAATGTAAGCTATGGCGAGCTGTTTGCGCCCATTCATTATGTAGAGTGCAATAAGCTGACACCGTCGTTGTATGATACCTATTCCAAAGAACCGTCCTATAAAGCAACTCCGGTTCGGTTCGAGAAGATATAAGTAAGCAGGGCGGTTCAGCTTTCGCTGAATCATAGGATATCATCACAGGAATCGATTTTAGGAGGGGAATTATGTATCGGATTAAAATAGACCGTGAGCGGTGCATCGGGTGCCTTACCTGTGTGACGGCGTGTGTGGTAAGCCACGAAAATCAGAGCGGAGATGCCAGGAACCGAGTGACCATTGACAGTGAGACGCGCCCGGCGCCAATCTTCTGCCGTCACTGCGAAAGGCCGGAATGTGTATACACCTGTATGACCGGCGCCATGAAAAAGAACCCTGTGACCGGATATGTAGAGTATGACCGGGAACAGTGTGCAAGCTGCTATATGTGTATTATGTCCTGTCCCTACGGGATTTTAAAGCATGACAGTGTGAAAAAAACAGAAATAATGAAGTGTAATATGTGTGTACACCGGAGTGAGGATGGAAGTGCAAAGCCCATGTGCGTGGAAAAGTGTCCGATGAAGGCAATTACAGTAGAGGAGGTGTAGTGGATGAGATATGTAGTATTAGGCTCCTCGGCAGCAGGCATGAATGGGGTAAGAGAGCTTAGGCGGCTGGATAAGGAGGCGGAGATCGTGCTGATTTCCAAGGATAAGGAGATCTATTCCCGCTGCATTCTCCACCACTATCTCGGAGGGGAACGGGACAGGGAAAGGCTCTGCTTTGCGGAAAAGGACTTTGAAAAGCTTTACCGTGTTTTGTGGATGAAGGGAAGAACCTGTGTGGGATTAAAAAGAGAGGAAAAGAAGGTTCTTTTAGACGGAGGAGAAGGTGTTTCTTATGATAAGCTTCTTATTGCCACCGGCTCTCATACCTTCATTCCGCCAGTGAAAAATCTAAAGGAGGCAGGAAATGTTGTGGGCTTCCGCAATATCGAGGATATGGAGGTTCTAAAGGAAGCAGCAAGAACGGCAAAGCATATTGTGGTGATAGGTGCAGGGCTTGTGGGACTTGACTGCGTCAGCGGCTTCTTGGAGCTGGGAGTCTCCGTAACGCTGGTGGAAATGGCCGGGTGGCTTCTGTCTAAGCAGCTGGATGAACGCGGGGCAAGAATTTACCAGGAGGCATTTGGAAAGCGGGGGGTCAGCCAGTATTACGGCGTGGGTATCGCTGAAGCGGTTCTGGATGAGAATAATCAGATCACGGAGGTTGTTCTGACCGATGGAAGGAGGCTTCCTTGTGATTTTGTGGTGGTGACTGCCGGCATACGTCCCAATGTGGAATTTCTTAATGACACCGGAATAGAGCTTAACCGTTTTGGACTTGTCTATGATGAGACGGGAAAGACCAGTGACGACCATATTTACGGCGCAGGCGACGTGTCGGGAACCAGTCCCATCTGGCCGGTGGCTGTGAAGGAGGGGATTATTGCGGCAGGCAGTATGGCAGGAGAGAAAAGGGCTATGACTGATTTCTTTGCAAGTAAAGCCACAATGAATTTCCTTGGGATTCCGAGTATGTCTCTGGGGGATGTGAACATAGAGGATCCGGATGCAGAGACAGAGATTATGGAAACGAAGGAGTCTTATAAGAAAATAATTCATAAGAGGGGAAGGATTATTGGCGCGGTATTACAGGGGGATCTGGCATATGGTGGTATCCTGCAGCAGCTCATAGCGAGAAAAATTGATATTTCCAAAGTGAAAAAGCCGGTGTTTGATATTGATTATTCTGATTTTTTCCACATGAAGGACAATTTTGAATTTTATTATGACGAATGAAGATAAGGAGTGAGGATATGGAGAGACTAGAGAGAATGCCTGTACCGGTTCTCCCTACCTTTGTAGGGGCGCTGACCCTTGGGAATGTATATTCCGGCATGGGATATCCTTGGATTCGCCATTTGACCATGTGGGCGGCTGCGGTAATTATTTTGTTATATATTGTAAAAATTGTGAAATATCCGAAGGTCTGTAAAAAGGAATATGAGACGGTTGTCCCCTGCAGCCTCTATGCAGGATTTACCATGGTGCTTATGCTTCTTGGAAGCTATTATTTTGATTACGTGCCGGCGCTGGGTAAGGGAATGCTGATTACTGCGGTTTTTATCCATGCCGTACATATTCTGGTGTTTACCTATAGAAATGTGGTGGTGAAAAGAGATATCGATACCTTTGTCCCCAGTTGGTTTGTGACCTATAACGGAATTATGGTAAGCAGTGTGGTAGGGGGCGCTATGGGGATCCGGCCGCTTCTTATGTGTGTTCTGTATTATGGGATCGGGGTTTATTTTGTGATATTGCCTTTTATGCTTAGAAGGCTTA
Organism: bacterium D16-56; assembly: GCA_003611875.1. Taxonomy (GTDB): domain Bacteria; phylum Bacillota; class Clostridia; order Lachnospirales; family Lachnospiraceae; genus Brotaphodocola. The sequence continues at coordinate 14,191 of RAYY01000016.1, forward strand.
TTTCCGTGGAGGTAAAGCCGCCGGTGTACCATACCATGGCTGTCCTTCTGGCGCCCTGCAGCCTGTGCCTGGTGAGCTATCTGAATCTTTCGGAGACGCCGAATCAGGTATTGGTATATCTCTTGTATGTTTGTGTATTGGCTTCTCTGGCATTTGTGGTCATTAAGCTGCCCAAATTTTTTTCCTTTTCCTTTGCGCCCGGCTTTGCGGGAATGACATTCCCCATGTGTATCGGAATCGTGGCGACAAATAAGATGAGCGGTTATCTTGCAGGAACAGGGAAAGAGGCTTTGGGGGCTGCGGTATCCCAGCTTGGTGGCATTCAGGTTTATCTGACGACAATGATCGTGGGATTTGTGCTTTTGAATTTCTTGATGATGGCACTTAAAGTGGAGAAAAAATAATAGAATATCGGTTCTTTGAGCGAAAGTATCTAAGTCATATACCCCAAGGGCACCCCTTAACGCATGCTCCTGCGGAGCGGGGGCACTTCGTGCCATAAGGAATAGATATGATACTGAGCCGGGATAGAGGTGTGCTTTTATCCCCGGGGTTTATGCGGAAACGCCTGAGCCTTCCTTATTCCTGCAGGCAGTAAGCCAAGTGGGCATTCTTGTGTGCCCGTCAGGTGATTGCTGCGAGGAACAAAGACCCTGCTGCTTGCAGCGGGGGATTTGATTGAAAAAAAGAACACGAAGCAGCCGTATTGTATGGAAAAGGTGAAAGCAGTAGGGAGACTTTGTGTCTCTCTGCTCTTTTTTATATTCAGTAGGAGGAATTTATGCAGGCAGAAGGGCTGATTCTTGCAGGCGGCAGGAGCAGGAGGATGGGGGGTATCCACAAAGGGATTCTTACATACAATGGGGAGACATTTACGCAAAGGCTTATAAATGAATTGCGAAGGGAAATCGTGTGTGTAAGGATATCCTATGGGAGCGAGGTAAGGGAGGATTACGGCGGCTGTCCGATCGTTATGGACATTTATCCTGGCTGCGGTCCGATGGGGGGAATCCATGCAGGACTTGAGTCCTGTGAAAGCCAGTGGCTGGCAGTGGCGGCATGTGATATGCCCTTTTTGAAAGCGAGGCTGTTTTGCTTTTTAATGGACAGGCTTTCAAAAACGAAAGGCGAGGGGATTGACTGTGACGGCGCGGTGCCGGTTCTGGGCGGAAGGATCCATCCGTTGGCAGCGGTCTATCAAACAGGTACAGCGGGGATATTTGAGGAGCAAATCAGAAAGGGAAATTACCGGGTTCAAGACGTGCTGAAGCGGCTGAATATTTTGTATGTGGATTTGACAGGGCAGAAAATATGGGAGAAAATGCTTCAGAATATCAATACAGCAGAAGAATATGAAGGGCTGGCAAAGCGCGCCCAGTGTGGAGGAAAACATGAGTGAGCTGACATTAGAGCAGGCGCAGAATCTGCTTCTGGCGAGGACAGAGAAAATCGAAGAAACCGAGGAAATTCTATTGTGGGAGGGCGTGGGAAGAACACTGGCAGGGGATATTTTTGCACAGCATGACCAGCCGCCCTTTCCCCGTTCGCCTCTTGACGGGTATGCGGCAAGAAGCAGGGATATTAAGGGGGCGTCAAAGAAACGTCCGGTGGCGCTTATGGTGATTGATGAGGTGGATGCCGGGCATGTGGGCAGCAGGAAGGTGGAGGAGGGAACTGCCGTAAGGATTATGACAGGCGCTCCCATACCGGAGGGAGCGGACTGTGTTATCAGGCAGGAGGATACGGACTACGGCCAGGAGCAGGTGGAGATTTATGAAGAAGCAGGACCCTATGAAAATTATTGCTTTGCCGGGGAGGATTATAAGGCAGGGTCAAAAATATTGGGAAAGGGCACAAGGCTTGGAGCAATAGAGCTGGGGACACTGGCAAGCCTTGGATCAGAGAGGGTGCGGGTTTTCCGCAGAGTACGGGCAGCGGTTCTTACCACGGGAGATGAGCTTGCACTTCCGGGGGAGGAGCTGAAACCGGGGAAAATCTATGATTCTAACTTGTATACCTTGGTTATCAGACTGACTGCCCTTGGGGTAGAAGTTGTCCGGAAGGGGCGGACAGGGGACAGTCCGGAGGAAGCGGCAGCGTGGATCCGGGAAGCGGTCAGGGAAGCGGATATGATTCTTACAACCGGCGGAGTGTCGGTCGGAAAAAAGGATATTATGCATGATGCGTTAAAGCGATTGGTTTGTGAAAGGATCTTCTGGAAAATTGCCATAAAACCGGGAATGCCGACTTTGTGTGCACAGGCTGAAGGAAAGCTTCTCATATGTCTGTCTGGAAATCCCTTTGGTGCGGCTGCAAACCTTGAGCTTTTAGTGCGGCCTGTTCTGGCAAAGATGACAGGAAGGAAGGAGCTGGAGCTTACAAGGCTTCCGGCCGTGGCGGAGAGTGAGTTTCCAAAACGAAGCGGCGTGACCAGGTATGTCCGAGCATTTTACGAGGACGGGAGGGTAAAGATTCCGGAAGGCTCGAATGCGTCGGGAATTTTAAGCTCCATGTGCGGCTGTAACTGCCTGATGGAAATCCCGGCAGGGACGCAGGCGCTTAAAAAGGGAGACAAGGTATGGATCGTTTTACTTTGAAAGTATAGAAGGCAGGATGGGAGGGAAATCTGTGGAAAAAACAGGACAGAAAATTGTGGCGGTCTGCGGCGTGAAAAATTCCGGAAAAACAACGTTGCTTGCAGAGCTTGTAAAAGAGCTTACGGCACGGGGAAAGTTGGCTGCCGTGATCAAGCATGACGGACACGATTTTTCCTGTGATATCCCGGGAACCGACAGCTTTCTGCTCAAGGAGGCCGGGGCATACGGGACGGCAGTTTTTTCCGATTCCCGGATATTTATACACAAAACAGGAACCGGGGAGCGGGAAAGGGAGCTGATCGGGATGTTCCCGGAGGCAGATGTTATTTTCATTGAAGGAATGAAGGAGACAAGCTTTCCGAAGATAGAAGTAATACGAGAGGGGATTTCCCTTGACCCTGTTTCGAACCCGGAAGGAAGATTTTTGATTGTGACGGACAGGAATCCGGAAGACTACAGGGAGGATACGGCCAGATTTGAGGAGACAGGCAGGATCGTGGACAGGATACTGCAGGAAGGATGGAAGGATTATGAAGGATAGCTTTGGGAGGGAAATCGATTATATCCGTATTTCCGTCACGGATCGGTGTAATTTAAGATGCAGCTACTGTATGCCCAAAAGGGGAATCCAGCTGGCGCCGTCTGAGGAGATTCTGACTTTTGAGGAGATTGTCTGGATTTGTCAGGCTGCCACGGAGCTTGGAATCCGGAAATTTAAGATTACCGGAGGTGAGCCTTTAGTCCGGCCCGGCTGTCCGCAGCTTGTGGGGATGATAAAAAGGCTTCCCGGTGTCCGGCAGGTGACTCTTACCACAAACGGCATCCTTCTTGACCGATATCTGGACAGGCTTATAGAAAACGGCCTGGATGCAGTAAACGTTAGCCTGGATACACGAGACGAGAAGGTTTACAGGCAGATTACAGGCTTTGATGGGCTTTCGGCAGTGAGAGCCGGCATCAACAGAGCGGCAGAAAAGGGACTGAGGGTAAAGATAAACAGTGTGCTCCAGAAGGGGGTCAATGACAGGGAATGGATGTCTCTTGCGGAGCTTGCAAAGGATATGCCAATAGATGTCCGCTTTATTGAGATGATGCCCATAGGTCTTGGAAAAAGGTATGAAGGAGTTTCCGGAAAAACAGTGCTTTTGAATCTGAGGAAAAAATACCCTGGGATAAAGCCGGATCATACGTTTCATGGAAACGGACCAGCAGCGTATTGCCGGATTCCCGGATTTGCCGGAAGCATTGGGTTTATCAGTGCGGTGCATGGGCAGTTCTGCGAAAGCTGCAACCGTATCCGCCTGACGGCCAAGGGAGAATTGAAGCCCTGCCTCTGTTATGAAACCGCTGTAAATGTGAAGGAAATGCTTCGAGGCCCGATATATGAGGACTGGGAGAAAAAAAAGGAGGCATTAAAAAGCATGATTAGGCAGGCAGTCGGACAGAAGCCGGAAAGGCATTGCTTTGAGGCAAAGGATCAAATTACGGAAGGAAGGCAGATGGTACAGATTGGAGGATAGAAGGAAGTGGAAAAGAATAAAGAAAACAATAAGGAAAACAATACAGGAAGAATAACCGCGATCTGCATCAGCGAGAAAAAAGGCACCCGGAAAACAGAGGTTCCCTGTGCAGTGCTTAAGGAGGACTGGGGTATTGAGGGAGATGCCCATGCCGGGAAATGGCACCGTCAGGTAAGCCTTCTTGCACTGGAAAAAACGGAAGAATTTAAGGCAAGGGGAGCACAGGTGGATTTCGGTGCCTTCGGAGAAAACCTGATCGTGGAAGGCTTTGATCTTAGAAGAATTCTTGTCGGCACTCAGTTTGAAATCGGGGAGGCAGTCCTGGAGCTTACCCAGATCGGAAAGGAATGCCACACTCATTGTGCCATTTATAAGGCAGCAGGGGATTGTATTATGCCCCGGGAGGGTGTATTTGCAAAGGTAATAAAGGGCGGGGAGATCCGTCCCGGAGATCAGATCAGGAAGCTTGCTTTTGACACAGAAAAGCCGTTTACTGCGGCAGTGATTACTCTTAGTGATAAAGGCTGCAGAGGGGAACGGGAGGATAAAAGCGGACCGGCGGCCTGTGCAATGCTGGCAGAGGCAGGCTATGAGATGATAGAAAGCCTTCTTCTCCCGGACGGAGAGGAAAGGCTGAGAAAGGAACTGATTCGCTTGTCTGACCAGCGTCAGGTAAATGTTATTTTTACTACAGGCGGCACAGGATTTTCCGAGCGTGACGTAACGCCGGAGGCCACAAAGGCGGTCTGCGACAGGATGGCTATGGGAATTGCAGACGCAATCCGGGTACATTCCCTGACGATTACAGACAGGGCTATGTTAAGCCGGGCAGTTTCGGGAATACGGGGGAAAACGCTGATCGTAAATCTTCCGGGAAGCCCCAAGGCAGTCAGGGAAGGCCTGGAATATATTCTGCCGTCACTGGCACACGGCCTGGGAGTACTGAGAGGAACGGAAGAAGAGTGTGGAACAAAATGAGAAAAAGAATTTTAGCAATGCCTTGTGAAGGAAGGCACACGGGCCAATGCAGTCAATAACCAGGTGGTTGTGGTCACACGAAAGGACAGCAGTACAAAGGTAAAGGGACTTGACACCTTAAAGGAAGCGGGACGGACAAATTTGGAAAAGGGAACAAACATGATTGAAATATGCAAGGGGAAATGGTATAATTTTCTAAAAATATGAAGGAGATTATGAAATGAACATTTATTGTGAAAAGGATTATGAAGCTATGAGCCGCAGAGCGGCAGGGATCCTTGCCGCTCAGATAATCTTAAAGCCGGACTGTGTTTTAGGGCTGGCAACAGGATCCTCACCGGAGGGAGCTTATAAGGAGCTGATCCGGCGGTATCAGGCCGGAGAGCTGGATTTTTCCAAGGTAACTTCTGTGAATTTGGATGAGTATAAGGGACTATCCGGGGAAAATGATCAGAGCTATCGTTATTTTATGGACACCCATTTGTTTAACCATGTAAATATTGATAAGAGCCGCACCTTTGTACCGGACGGACTGGGAACGGATTCAAACAAGGTGTGTGCGGATTATAATGAGATCATTCGCCGGGAAGGACCCGTGGATCTTCAGCTTTTGGGGTTGGGCTATAATGGCCATATCGGGTTTAATGAGCCGGCGGCAGCTTTTGAAAAGGAAACCCATTGTGTGGATTTGACGGACAGCACCATTGAGGCAAATAAGCGTTTTTTTGAGAAGGAGGAGGATGTACCTCGTCAGGCGTATACCATGGGAATCGGGAATATTATGCAGGCGAAAAAGATCCTGATTATTGTGTCAGGGGAAGGGAAAGCGGATATTGTGGCAAGGGCCTTTACAGGGCCGGTGACACCTGAAGTTCCTGCTTCGATTCTGCAGTTCCATCGTGATGTGACGCTGGTAGGCGATCAGGCGGCGCTGGGAAAGCTGATGGAGACCAACCGTTAAAAGGCTTCCCGATTTCGCTGCAGGACGGGAAATAAACTGACCTTTGCAGGACAAATGTTCTTTTAAGGCCGAAGCTCCTGAAGAATTTATGCAGCGCTGTATCAGGAGCTTCGGCTATTTTCAGGTCGTCTGGGTGTTGTAGGGTGGGCTGATGTGGTGGGAATGACAGTCAATAATCATGGTTTGCTCTCCTTTTTATGAATGTGCGGCAGTTTAAGTTCACGAAACAGATGTATTTTTCTTCCAGGTGATCAACAGCTTTATCAGGATCTGTTCTAACTGTGTTTGTTCCGTTGGGCTCAGGCAGGAGAAAAGATCGTCAGAAAGCTGGAGATTCTTCTGATGAATCTGGATGGCTTCTGATTTTCCCTTGGGTGTTAAACGGATTTGGATATTGCGGGCGTTGTCAGCACTGCGTTCTCGGGAAATATGTCCATTTGCTTCTATTTTGACTAAAAGTTCGCTTAAGGAGGCGGAACGGATGTCTGTGTGATCTAAAAGCTCCCGCTGTGTCATGTCTCCGTGATGGCGCAGAATTGCCAGAATCCTGTTTTTTCCCTGATTTTGGCCGTTTCGATGGATGAAGATGTGGCTCAGCTTATAAAACAGGGCGAATAATTTGTTTTCCTGGGTCTCGTGGTGTGATTGGCTTAGAGACTCATATTGTTGGCCAAGCTGACATTTTGTATTTGTGAAAAGGCAGTTTTCTTCACATAGCGGACAGTACTGAAGCATAGAAATTCCTCCTTATTTGCAAGGTACCTTATAAATGGAGTATAACAGATCACATGGAAAATATCAAGGTACCTTGTAAATAAGCTGAGATTAATATTTTAAAGAGGATGGGGAAGGGGATGCTGTGGATTCCCGCCGTTATTCCAGTGAAGACGACAGAAAATTGTGTATGTGGAATGTACAAGAGCTTTCCACAAGCTCAGCCTTTTTGGAGAAGAATCAGCTTAGGCTGTCTAAAAACTTATGGCAAGTTGCCCGGGAAGGTATTGAAAATCTGGGGATTTGAGGATATAATAGGAACACTGAACCAAAGCGGCGGTGTTTGCGCGGTTTTGAGCGGTTAAGCAATGGATTGGAGGATATTATGAAAAAGCGGAAATTCGCAGGTCTTCTTGTATTAGGAGCTGTTGGATTTTTGATGGTTTCCTGCGGCGGGACAGGCGGGGCAGGCAAATGGGCGGCCAGTGAGAACAGTATCTATGTGACAAAGGATATGGAGGTGCAGAGCGCCATGGTCTTTACCTCAGCGGAGGCCAATGAGCTGTACAGCCAGGAGGAGATGGCGGCGGAAGCAAAGGAGTGGGTCCGGGATTACAATGCAGCCAATGGGGCAGAGGCAGCCTCAGAGAATCAGGACAAAAAGATAAAGCTTCCTGTGGCTTTAAAGTCCTGTACCTTGGAAGGACAGACCGGCCGCCTGGTGTTTGATTATGGGACACCGGACCATTTTGTGAGGTTTGCCCAGGCTACAGGAGATGACACCCACTCGGTGACTGCTCTTTCTGTGGGAAAAGCAGCGGATGTGCTGGCTTTGGGAAATTATACCGGAAGCTTTACGGCCATGGACGGAGGTACTGCAGAGCTAGGAGACGTGACCAAGGAGGACAAATACAAGGCAGTAGCCGTGGAGGGCGCCGGGGTCTTCTTTTTGGAGGGCAAGGTTATGTATGTGTCGGCCGGGGACACGGTGATCCGGGATGAGCATACAGCCGTGACAGGGGATGGAATGAATTATATCATATTTCAATAAGAAAGGATGATCAACATGGAAAAGACATTGGATAAGATTGTGGCATTAGCAAAGAGCAGAGGGTTTGTGTATCCTGGCTCTGAGATTTACGGCGGCCTTGCCAATACATGGGATTATGGAAACTTAGGGGTGGAGCTGAAGAATAATGTTAAGAAAGCCTGGTGGCAGAAGTTTGTACAGGAAAGTCCCTATAATGTAGGGGTGGACTGTGCCATATTGATGAATTCCCAGACCTGGGTGGCATCCGGACATTTAGGGAGCTTTTCAGACCCGTTGATGGATTGTAAGTCCTGTAAGGAGCGTTTTCGTGCAGATCAGCTTATTGAGAATTATATGGAGGAGCATGGCATTCAGACGGAGGGTTCCGTGGACGCCTGGTCCCAAGAGGAGATGAAGAAGTATATTGACGAGAATCAGATTTGCTGCCCAAGCTGCGGCAAGCATGATTTTACGGATATCCGGCAGTTTAATCTGATGTTTAAGACGTTTCAGGGGGTGACAGAGGACGCCAAGAATACGGTGTATCTGCGCCCGGAGACAGCGCAGGGCATTTTTGTGAATTTTAAAAATGTACAGAGGACCTCTCGAAAGAAGGTGCCTTTTGGGATCGCCCAGATAGGAAAGTCGTTCCGCAACGAGATTACTCCCGGAAACTTTACGTTCCGTACCAGAGAGTTTGAGCAGATGGAGCTGGAGTTTTTCTGTAAGCCGGATACGGATCTGGAGTGGTTTGCCTACTGGAAGCAGTTCTGCATTGACTGGCTGAAGGCTTTGGGAATGAAGGATGAGGAGATGAGGGCCAGGGACCATGAGCCAGAGGAGCTGAGCTTTTACAGTAAGGCTACTACGGATATTGAGTTTTTGTTCCCCTTTGGCTGGGGTGAGCTGTGGGGAATTGCAGACCGGACCAACTATGATTTAAGCCGTCATCAGGAGACCTCCGGCGAGGATTTGTCCTATTTTGATGATGAGAGCAAAGAGCGGTATATTCCTTATGTGATTGAGCCTTCTCTGGGCGCAGACCGGGTGACGCTGGCATTTCTCTGTGCTGCCTATGATGAGGAGGAAATCGGAGAAGGGGATGTGCGGACTGTGCTCCATTTCCATCCTGCCCTGGCTCCGGTGAAGATCGGAGTGCTTCCCCTGTCTAAGAAGCTTTCAGAGGGTGCGGAAAAGATCTATGGAGAGCTGAGCAGATATTATAACTGCGAGTATGACGACCGGGGAAATATTGGGAAACGGTACCGCAGGCAGGATGAGATCGGCACACCATTCTGTGTGACCTATGATTTTGATTCAGAGAATGATCATGCAGTGACAGTCCGTGACCGGGATACCATGGATCAGGTCAGGGTGCCGATTGCCGAACTGAAGGCGTATTTTGAGGATAAGTTTCGGTTTTAATATGGTTTTATTCGATTGATGGGAGATTCATTGGGGCTGATGCAAAGCTGTTTTGCAGCAGCCCCTAAAATGTGTTTACAGAGGGTCAGACTTGGGTTTTACAGACATTTGCGGACTTCCTCGATCACTGAGGAGATCAGTTCGCCAAGGGAAAGATTGCTGCAGCCGATGATCTGGTGATTGCACCGATTGACGGGAATCAGGAGCTGTCTGGCCTGACTTTGCCCTACGGCTGCGGCCATGACAGGGGTCACTTCGCCGTGAAGAGAGTCTGCGATGACAATGCCTACAGGGCCGATAATCAGGTCAGAGTCCCTTGCTGCCACGATTACCGGATTCTCTCCGGTGGCGCCATAGTCGGCACCGGCTTTCAGCATGGCGGTGGTGGCTGTATTATTGGTACCCACGGCAAGGATCTCCTGTTGGGGAAATTGCTTCTTTAATTGTTCTACGATGGCTCTGCCCATCTTGCCGCCCTGGCCGTCTATGACTGTAATTTTTTTCATAAAAATCTCCTTTTTGGTTTCTGTGTTGTTATGACAATGTCTGCATGGCAGGCATAAGGTCTTGTGAGAATTGCTGCAAAAGCTTTAAGTATGGTTTTGCTTCCTCCATTCATTAGGAGGGAGCTTCATGATGCTTTTAAAAGCGCGGGTAAAATGAAACTGATTGGGATAGCCTACCTGGCTGGCAATATCCCCGATGGTCATACTGGTGGAACGCAGGTATTCGCATGCTTTGTGGATCCGATAAGCGATGAGAAATTCCTGGGGACTTTTCTGGGTCATTTTTTTAAATAATTTGCTGAAGTAGCTGCGGTTTAAGCCTAAGTGGGCGGCAATGTCTTCTATGGAAATGTTTTCCATATAGTGATTTTCAATATAGTCGGCAGTTGACTGGATGTAGAATTGTTTGATGTCATTTTTGGGAAGAGGCCTGGCTGCCTTGGAATGTTCCATAAGGGCACCGAAAAAAAGGTAGGTGTAGCCCACGATCTGGGCGGGCAGCATATCAGGATTGGCTAACATGTGCAGCAGAGGAGAAAAAACCTGTGTGCAGCCCTCCTGGGAGGAGGCAGTAAAAACAGGATGCGCTTGGGTTAGTCCTGCATGGCTTAAAAATTCTCTGGCCTTCAGTCCGTCAAATTCGATCCACATGTATTCCCATGGTTCTGTGTCATCAGCGCTGTAGTGGACGATCTGATTTGGCTCAATGAGAAAAGCCTGATCCTTATGAAGCTCATAGAGACAGGCACGTTCCTGGCAGACAGTCTGGTAGGTCCCCTTGCCGGAGAGAATGCAGTGGATCAGATAATGGCTGCGCATGGCAGGGCCAAAGGTGTGGTAGGGTTTGCATTGCTCTCGGCCGTATTGGTATATGGTAATGTCAAAATAATCATTGCTGAGAAACAAATAATTCTCCATGGAAGCGCTCCTTCGGCGGCGGGACTTTTACAGTTATATATCTTAATGTGTCTAGTTGTGTGGCTGCAGGAGAAAAAACACATTTTGGTATATAGGAGATCATACCACCATATGTACAACATTGTCAAGCAGTGGTATGATTGATCCTGAAAAGAGGAAGGGATTATTCAATTGAACGGAAAAGAAAGCGGCTGCAGACCTTGATTTTACGTAAGATCAGAACCCTCTGACAAGACAGGACACAGTACGGCTTAAAAAGCAGATTCGTTATGGCTGGCATGGAGAAAGCATGTGGATTTTGGATGCGGCTTTTTGGTATGAAGAAAAAGGAAAGGGAAGCCAGTCATGGGAGGGAATATAACGTTGTGTCTTGTGTGTTCTGCGAAAAGCGGTTATACCCTAAAGGGTACCCCTTAATGCATGCTCTTTCGGAGCGGAGGCACTTGGTGCCATAGGGTATGGAAAATGACAAAAAGGAGAGATGTAGGATTATGAGAAGATGGAAACAGTGTCTCACAATGATCACAGCAGGCGCTCTGGCGGTTTCTCTTGGGGCGTGCGGAAAAGGTACAGAGGAGGGAAAGGCAGCAGGCGAAGCGTTAACGGTATCGATTTGGGATAATAACCAGCTTCCGGGTCTGAAAGAGATTGTGGGAGATTTTACGGAAAAAACAGGAATTGCAGTGGAAATCCAGATGGTTCCCTGGGATCAGTACTGGACTCTTCTTGAGGCTGGGGCGCAGGGAGGCACATTGCCGGATGTGTTCTGGATGCACTCTAATTACAGCCAAAAGTTTATGAGCAATGATATGCTTTTGGATTTGACGGATAAGGTTGCTGCCAGCGATGTAATTGAGATGGATCATTATTATGAGGATATTGCAGGGCTGTATCAGTTCAATGGAAGGATATATGGGATTCCCAAGGACTATGATACCATTGGTCTGTGGTACAATAAGACTATGTTTGACGAGGCCGGGATGGCTTATCCGGATGAGACGTGGACCTGGCAGACCATGGCAGAGGCAGCGAAAAAACTGACCAAGGAGGATGGGAGCCAGTATGGCTTTGCCTCACCGGCAAGCTACAATCAGGATGGTTATTATAATCTGATCTACAGCATGGGAGGAAGCGTACTCAGTGAGGATAAGACAAAATCCTGCTGGGATTCGCCGGAGACGATCAAAGCAATGAATTGGTGGTATGACAATCTGGTAAAAGAGTCCATGCCGTCGCAGCAGGTGATGGCGGAAACCTCCTCGGATGTGCTGCTTGGATCCGGAAAGGCAGCTATGGTGATGCAGGGCTCCTGGATGGTGGCTGCTTTCAGAGAGAACGAGTATACAGCGGCAAATTGTGATGTGGCGGTCTTGCCCAAGGCAGAGGACGGAACCAGGATTTCTATTTACAACGGCCTGGGATGGGCGGCTGCGGCAGACGGCAGCCATACCGAGGAGGCATGGAAGCTTTTGGAGTATCTGGGAAGTGAGGAGGCACAGAAAAAGCAGGCCGAGCTGGGAGTGACCATGTCTGCATTTAAGGGAACCTCTGATACCTGGGTGGCCTGTGCGCCGGATTTTAACCTGCAGGCATTTCTGGATATGGCGGAGAACATGGTGATCCGTCCTTACACGAAGAATACCAAGGTATGGGAGGATTATTCCCAGGAGACCATGGTAAAAGCATATACCGGAGAAATGACTATGGAGGAGGTTTGTAAGGATATTGCAGGGTATATGAATGATCAGCTTGCACAGGAATAAGATTTTTTTTGATCCATGCTGCTTTGCAGCAGGACGGCTCCTAATCATTTGACAAAGCCATATGCTCTTGAGTATAAGAAAGAATTTAGGACCGGGGTCAGCGGAGAGAAGCCCCTGTCCGGGAAGCAGCCAGAATGCATTTGTCTGCTTTCCGGGCAGGGACTTTGCGGCGTTTTTTTGCAGGCGGCTTTGTTTTTGGAAAAATTCAGTTTTTCATAATCGGGCTTTGCACAGGTTCCTGTTTTGGGAAATTATGAAAGGTTGTAAACCGTTCACAAATTCAAAGAAAAATCCTGCGCATTATTCAGCGGTTATTTATGAACAGATCCTTAGAAAAAATAAAGTAGGTTCAGGAGGGAAAAAATATGGCCATTTTATTTGACGAAAAGAAAAAGGTGTTCACCCTGCAGACGAAAAACAGTACCTGGCAGATGCAGGTTGGCAGGTATGGGCATCTTTGGCATTTGTATTATGGAAGGAGAATCCAGGAGGGAGCCTTAGACTATTTAGTCAGGGGGATCAATCGGGGGTTTTGCGGGGCTCCTTATGAGGCAGGGGAGGATCGGGAATATTCTCTGGACACCTATCCTCAGGAGTATTCTGCCTATGGGACAGGGGACTACAGGACGTCCTGCCTCAGTGTGGAGCATGGGGACGGAAGCCGGGCGGCAGAGCTTTTGTTTGATTCCTATGAGATTCGAAAAGGAAAGTACGGGCTTTCAGGGCTTCCTGCCGTGTGGGCAGGGGAGGAGGAAGCAGAGACCCTTCAGATTGTGCTGAGGGATAAGGCTTCTCTGGTGGAGACAGTGCTGCTTTATGGGGTTCTTGAGGAGTATGATGTGATTACCAGAGCCTGTGTGATTCGGAATAAAGGGGAGGGAGTCTGGCTGGAGCGGGCGCTTTCGGCCTGCCTGGACTTGCAGAGGGATGATTTGGAAATGATCACCTTTTATGGGCGCCATACCATGGAAAGAAGTCTTGAGAGAGGAATGTGCCGCCACGGGAAGATCACGGCAGAAAGTATGCGGGGAACCTCCAGTCATCAGGAAAATCCGTTTGTGATTTTGTGTGAGAAGGGAGCCGGGGAAGAATGGGGGGAGTGCTATGGCATGTCCTTGGTTTACAGCGGCAGCTTTCTGGCTGAGGCAGAGGTGGATCAGATTAATCAGACTCGTTTTGTAATGGGGATTCACCCAGAGGGATTTCGGTGGAGACTGGAGAAGGGAGAAAGCTTTACTGCCCCGGAGGTGATTTTTTCCTTTACCTCCAGTGGGTATGGGGAATTATCCAGGAATTTCCACCGGCTCTGCCAGGAGCATCTGATTCGTGGCAAATATAGAAATACCAGGCGGCCGGTTTTGCTGAATAACTGGGAGGCAATGGAATTTCATATTACGGAGGAGGACCTGGTTTCTTTGGCTGCCAGCGCCAAGGAGCTGGGGACAGAGCTGTTTGTCATGGATGACGGGTGGTTCGGAGGACGGGACCATGACCGGTGCGGCTTAGGCGATTGGACTCCCAATGCGAGAAAGCTTCCGGAGGGTGTGGCAGGACTGGCAAAAAAGATTCATGACATGGACATGATGTTCGGAATCTGGATTGAGCCGGAAATGATCAATGAGGACAGTGATCTTTACCGGGCTCATCCGGACTGGTGCTTAAGGGCGCCGGGCAGGACGCCTAACCGGGAGAGAGGACAGCTGGTGCTGGATATAAGCCGCAGGGAGGTGAGGGATTACCTGTTTGACAGTATTGGGGGAATCTTAAAAGAGGCAGAGGTGGATTATGTAAAATGGGATATGAACCGGAATCTTTCCGATGTGTGGTCTGCAGCCTGTCCGGCCTTGAGGCAGGGAGAGGTATCTCATCGGTATGTGCTGGGATTGTATGATCTGATGGAGCGGTTTGTCAGCGCTTTTCCTGATATTTTGTGGGAAGGATGCTCTGGGGGAGGAGGCCGTTTTGACGCGGGAATCCTTTATTATATGCCTCAGATCTGGTGTAGTGACAATACAGATGCCATTGAGCGGATCTCCATTCAGTATGGAACCTCCTTCGGATATCCGGTCAGCGCGATGGGCGCCCATGTGTCGGTGAGCCCCAACCTGCAGACCGGGAGAAGAACGCCTCTTGAGACCAGGGCAGCAGTGGCTATGGCAGGGGTGTTTGGCTATGAGCTGGATGTGAGAAGGCTGGACCAGGAAGACCGGGAGAGGATAAAGGAACAGATTCGATGGTATAAACAGTATCAGGAGCTGATTTTATATGGGGACTATTATCGGCTGACGCCTGTGGGGGAGAATGGGGAGTTTGCGGCATGGCAGTCTGTCAGCAGGGATCAGCAGACAGCAGTGGTCAGTGCGGTTTGTCTTCATGCAAGGTCCAATCCGATTTTTTTGCGGGTGCGGTTAAAGGGGCTGAAGGAGAATCGGTGGTATCGGGTCAGGCAGGAGCGTCTGACAGAGTCTGCCCGAGAGGATAAGGGTCAGGAAGCAGGAGCGTTTTGCCCAGAGGAAAAGGAACTGATCTGTCAGGGAAGCGGGCTCATGTATGGAGGGGTGAATCTTCCTGTGTTTAAGAGGGATTATGAAAGTGTGCGGTATGTGATTGAGATACTGGATGAAAAGGAAGGATAAAGGCTCAGAGACTTTGGGAATGTTTGCGGACAAAAGCCTGTAAAGAATATTTAAGAAAATAACACTTTATCTGTTTGAAAAATAGTGTATAATGGAGAGGAGATTGAGGAGAAACACAGATTTTGAGAGAGAAGCGGATTCATGATGGAAGATCAGCAGGTTCAGACCAAAGAGGAGTGTGCTGTCGAAAGCAGGGAGCGGGTTCCGATTATCCGGGTGAAGAATTTATATAAGATTTACAAGGTGGGCGCCAATAAGGTCTATGCTTTGAACGGCGTGGATTTCACCATGTATAAGGGAGAATTCTGTGCGATTGTGGGTCCGTCCGGGTCAGGGAAGTCCACGCTTTTGAATATGCTGGCAGGGCTGGAGAAGCCGTCTAAGGGTGAGATCGTGATTGCCGGAAAGCACATGGAGAGGATGAATGAGAATCAGCTTGTGGGTTTTAGGCGGGACAATGTGGGATTTATTTTTCAGTCCTACAATCTTCTTCAGACCTTAAACGCAGTGGAGAATGTGGCTCTGCCTCTGTCCTTCCGGGGAGTTCCGAGAAAAATCCGGAATGAGAAGGCAAAGAAGTACCTAAAGCTGGTAGGGCTGGAGAAGCAGATGAAGCATATGGCTAATGAGATGTCCGGCGGACAGCAGCAGCGGGTGGGCATTGCCCGGGCGCTGGTGGTTAAGCCTAAGATTATCTTTGCAGATGAGCCTACGGGGAATCTGGATTCTAAGACGACCATGGAGGTGCTTGCGCTTATGAGGCGGATCGTGCAGGAACAGAATCAGACTTTGGTAATGGTTACTCATGACAACCACCTTGCCACGTATGCGGACAGGCAGTTTCATATTGTGGACGGGAAGATCTTCAAGATTGAGGAGCAGAGGAAACCGTGACTTAGGTCAAAACACATCCAGAGCATCGAAAAGCGCGGCGGGGCGCACGGCAGCAGGAGATTGAGACAAAAGGAGCATCAGTAATGGAGTGGAAAGCAGTTTGGAGACAGGCAGAACAGGGGGAATTTCTACAAAAGAATAACCCGGACAGAAAGAGAAGGCTACATGCCCTCAGGCGGCTGCTGCTGATGGTTCTGGCAGCAGTGCTGATACAGGCGTCCATCCCATTTCCAGGACAGCTTACGGCTTTGGCGGCAGAGCTGGATGTGTATGCAGAGAAGATTCCCCATGGAAGGACAGGCAGAAACCTGACCATTTCCTTTAAGCTTCAGCGTAATTCCGGAACCTACACCGAGGAATTGTACGCGGGCTTTGATGTCAGCGGCGGTGAGATCTGGGATGAGGATGAGGAGGACCGTCAATACGGATATGCATTTCCCTTTGAAGTGACCAAATCCCTGCCCACAACCGAAAATCCGAAATCCATCGGCAAGATGAGCGGGGATCAGAAGACGGCTTCTCTTACAGGCCGGGTCCGGCGGGATTTGACGGAAGGGTATTACCGGGTGCCGGTGGTAATCATGGAGAAGGACGGAAATCAGGTGGGACGGGCCGATCTTCGTGTATGGATCACCAAATCCACCGGTACGGACAGCGACGATGATGACGAAAAAAAGACCTATGACTTTGTTTTGGGAGAAGAACAGAGCACACCGGACGGAACCTATCCCCATGTAATGAATTTTGCCATTAATCTGCGGAACAACAGCCCGGCTACCGTATACAATGTAAAGGCATCCATCGTAGCAGACGCGGATACGGACAAGTTTCCTTTTGAGATCAATGATGTCAATTATGATCGGATGTTTGAAAAGATTGCTGTGGATGAGACCGTAGAGCTGGGATACAGCTTTGCCATACGGGAGGATGCCTACAGCGGGTATTATCCTATATCCATGAAGATTTATTACTCCAACAGTTCTACCGGAGAGGAGCTGCAGACCTTTGAGACCTCTTTTTTTGTGCGCATTCACAATAAGGATAAAGAAGACGAACGAGGAGAGTTTAATGAGCATGACAGAACCCGGGCAAGAATCATTATTGACGGGTTTTCTACGAATCCCGATACGATTATTGCCGGGGAGGAATTTGAGCTGATCTTAAAGATCAAGAATGCATCCAGCAATATTACGGCCACCAATCTGCTGTTTTCCATGGAATCGGAGAAGGTCTCTGACAGCGCGGTATTTACCACAGAGGCAGGATCTTCTTCTGTGGCGTTGAATTCCCTTGCCCCGGGAGGGGTTACGGAACTGCGGTACAGGCTGTTGTCACGGCCGGGGGTGGATCAGCGTTCTTATGGCGTGACGATCAAGGCCAAGTTTGACAGTCCGGAATATAAGAATGCAGAGGAAGAACTAAAGCTGGATATTCCGGTGAATCAGATTGCCAGGCTCAGCACAGGAACCTTTGAGATTATGCCGGAATCCATTCCTGCAGGCAGTGAGGCCAACGTAATGTTTGGCATCAACAACACAGGAAAGGTTATGCTTTACAATGTTACCGTGTCTTTTGAGGCAGCTTCCATCCAGGCAACGGACACCTATGTGGGCAACATTAAGCCAGGGGAAACGGGAAATGTGGACTGTATGGTGACAGGTGCTGCGCCCACAGAGGATGAGGGTAAAGTAAAGGTGCTGATCTCCTATGAGGATGAGGCAGGTGCTGTTTATACAGAAGAAAAGGAAATGACGCTGTATGTTTTAGAGGACATGTCTTCCATGGAGAATATTGACGCAGGCATGTTTGAGGAGATGCCGGAGGAGCAGGAGAAAGGGGGGCTGGCGGCATTTCTGGAAATGAATCAGCAGAGGCTTTTGCCCGGGGCCTTGGCAGTGATTCTGATTCTGGTGATCGTAATTGTGATCATGGCCGTGAAGCATCGCAGGGCAAAGACAGAGATGGAGTCAGATGAGGACGAGGAAGAATGAGATTTGTTGACCTGCTTGTCATGAGCATGAATAATTTGAGAAGAAGAAAGCTGAGGACCGCCCTGACGGTCCTTGGTGTCATTATCGGCACAGCTTCTATTGTGGTCATGATGTCTCTTGGAATCGGGCTTCGGGAGCTGAATAAGGAGCTGATCGAGTCTTATGGGAGCCTGACAGCCATTGAGGTGCGGGGCGATTATTATGGGGGAGGAGACGGGGCAGAGCCTAATTTTCTGACAGACGATATCATTGGACAGATAGGACGAATGAAGTATGTGGAAAGCGTGTATCCTCTTTTGGAGACAGACGTGATCTTTATGCAGGGTAAGTATTCCACGGGCACAACCCTGACCGGGGCGCCGCGGGAATATTTAGAACAGATCCCTTTGGGGCAGGGAAGCCTGCCGGAGCGGGAAGATAAGGAACTAAAGCTGATTTACGGCAATTCGGTGATCCAGTGGTTTGACAATGGGCGGGGCGGAGGTTTTTGGGAGCCAGGAAAGCTGCCGGATGTAGACTTTATGGGACGTCCTATGTTTGTGATTTTTGACACAAACCAGTACTATCAGTCCTCAGGGGACAGTACAGCCAAGGCCCCTAAAAAGTATCTGATTGAGACGGCAGGGGTGGTAGAGGGGGATGTAACCAGCGGCGGAAACTATGCTTATTCCGTATATGCGGATATAGATGTGTTAAAAGCTCAGCTTCGTCGGATTTTCCGGAAAAATCCGATTCCGGGACAGCCTACGAATAAGAAAGGAAAGGCGTATCCCTATTTGATTTACAGCTCTTGCGTGGTAAATGTGGACAAGATGGAACATGTGCAGGAGGTGCAGGAGCAGCTTTTGGAGATGGGATTTCGGGCTTACAGCAGCTCGGAGTGGATGGAGCAGACCCAGAAACAGTCTATGATGATCCAGGCTGTTTTAGGAGGGATCGGAGCTATATCCCTGTTTGTGGCGGCTATTGGCATTGCCAATACTATGATGATGTCCATCTATGAAAGAACCAAGGAGATCGGGGTCATCAAGGTGTTGGGATGTGATATGGGGGTTATCCGCAATATGTTTTTGATTGAGTCCGGATGTATCGGGCTGATGGGAGGGATTGTGGGACTCGGGTTCAGCTATGGGATTTCCATTGCCATGAACCGGTTTCAGACCATTGGAGAGATGATGGTGGGGCAGGCAGGAGATATTTCCAGGATACCGGCATGGCTTTCTTTGACGGCAGTGGGGTTTGCCATTTTAGTGGGAATGGTGGCAGGGTTTTTCCCGGCGCTTCGGGCAATGAAGCTGAGTCCGTTAGCGGCGATACGGAATGAATAAAAGGAGGATGAGAAATGAACAGAATATCTTTGGAACAGGAGCTTAAGGGAAATACTTATCCGGGACGGGGGATTGTGATTGGCAAGACGCCTGACGGGACGAAGGCAGTGTCAGCCTATTTTATCATGGGGCGAAGCGAGAACAGCAGGAACCGGGTATTTGTAGAAGACGGAGAGGGGATCCGAACCCAGGCATTTGACCCGGCAAAGCTTCAGGATCCAAGTTTGATTATCTATGCGCCGGTGCGGGTTTTGGGAAATAAGACCATTGTTACCAACGGGGATCAGACAGATACCATTTATGAAGGGATGGATAGGCAGCTTACCTTTGAGCAGAGTCTCCGCAGCCGGGAATTTGAGCCGGACGGCCCTAACTATACGCCGAGAATTTCGGGAATCATGCATATAGAAAACGGAAAGTTCAATTATGCTATGTCGATTCTGAAGAGTAATCACGGAGATCCGGCTTCCTGCTGCCGGTATACCTTTGCCTATGAGAATCCCTTGGCAGGGGAAGGACATTTTATTCATACTTATAAGAGCGACGGCAATCCGCTGCCCAGCTTTGAGGGGGAACCAAAGCCGGCAGGCATGATGGATGAGATAGATGCTTTTACAAAGCTTTTGTGGGAAAGCTTAAACGAGGAGAATAAAGTATCCTTGTTTGTCCGGTATATTGAGATTGCTTCCGGAAGGTATGAGACCAGGATTGTGAATAAAAATTCATGAATTACTTAAGGAAAGGATGGAAAACAAAATGAAGGAAATGGAATTAAAATATGGGTGCAACCCTAACCAGAAACCGGCAAAGATCTTTGCAGAAGGGGATGGAGAGCTGCCGATTCAGGTTTTATCAGGAAAGCCCGGATACATTAACCTGTTGGATGCTTTCAACGGATGGCAGCTTGTGCGGGAGCTTAAGAAGGCCACAGGATTGCCTGCAGCAGCTTCTTTTAAGCATGTGTCGCCTGCAGGGGCAGCAGTAGGGCTTCCCTTAAGCGAGACCTTGGCAAAGATCTACTGGGTAGATGATATGGGAGATTTATCGCCGTTGGCAAGCGCTTATGCCCGGGCAAGAGGGGCTGACAGGATGTCTTCTTTTGGAGATTTTATCTCTTTGTCTGACGTTTGTGATACGGATACGGCAAAGCTGATTAAGCGGGAAGTCTCGGACGGAGTGATTGCGCCTGGGTATGAGCCGGAAGCGCTTCAGATCTTACAATCAAAAAAGAACGGCAATTACTGTGTGATTCAGATGGACGAGACCTATGAGCCGGAGAAAATTGAGAAAAAGCAGGTGTTTGGGATTACCTTTGAACAGGGAAGAAATGA
Organism: bacterium D16-56; assembly: GCA_003611875.1. Lineage (GTDB taxonomy): Bacteria > Bacillota > Clostridia > Lachnospirales > Lachnospiraceae > Brotaphodocola. The sequence goes on from RAYY01000016.1 coordinate 34,783, forward strand.
TCTGGACATTAATTATGATCTGATCTCTCAGGTGGTTACGGAAAACAAAGAGATTCCGGATTCAGCAAAAAGGGATCTGGTGATTTCCCTGATTACCTTAAAATACACCCAGTCTAACTCGGTCTGCTATGCGAAGGACGGTCAGGCCATTGGCATCGGCGCAGGACAGCAGTCACGGGTACACTGTACCCGGTTAGCAGGGCAGAAGGCGGATAACTGGTTTCTCCGTCAGGCGCCCCAAGTGTTGGGACTGAAGTTTGTGGACGGGATCCGCAGGGCGGATCGGGATAACGCGATTGACGTCTATATTGGAGAGGAATATATGGATGTGTTGGCAGACGGGGCCTGGGAAAAGATTTTTAAGGAAAAACCGCCTGTGTTTACCAGAGAGGAAAAAAGAGCCTGGCTGGATCAGATGAGCGAGGTGTCATTGGGGTCAGATGCGTTCTTTCCTTTCGGAGACAATATTGAGAGGGCATATAAAAGCGGCGTGCAATACATTGCCCAGCCAGGCGGGTCTGTACGGGATGATCATGTGATTGAGACCTGTAATAAATATGGAATGGCTATGGCCTTTACAGGGATTCGTCTGTTCCATCATTAAGAGATGATTTTACAGCCTGTCGGGAAGCGGGAGACGCTTTCGGGCAGGCTGTTTGGAGTTTCTAATGGAATTTATTGACAAAATTGCCAAACAGAGTTATTGTAAAAATACCGAAATTTCAATTTTTACGAAATAAGCAGATTATAGGATCGATCTTTAAGGAGGTGAAAAAGTTTTACTATGATTCTGATTATTTCTTAAAAATATAAAATCAAGAAAGGATAGGGAGGTGAGAGCATGAATAGAAACGGTGCAGATATTTATTAAAAGTGAAACGAATTAACAAAAAATATATGCTTGGACTTATATTTAGGAGAGCATAAATGGTTCTGACCGACAGAGGGACCATATATTGAAACATAAGGAGTAATACGATTATGACAATACAGATGGTGAATGGATTTCCTGTGTATGCCGTCACAAAAAAAGAAGTAGCATACCACCCTTCTGATTTTCAGAAACAGGCAGAAAAATGGGTGGAAGGCGCAAAAAAAGATAAACTGTCTGATGAGGAATTAGAAAATCTGAAAAAGAAATATAATTCTGCAAATATGTCAAAAAAAGATTCTATTGCGCTGATGGGTGAACTGGTGGAAGCCGGTATTATTTCCAAAGGAAGAGCTACTGCTATTTATTTAGGCATTACGCCGTTAGATGAAAGTAAGATCAATCCAACCAAGACAGAAGGTGTTTTGACAAAATGCGATGATGTTTTTGACCGGAAAAACAATGCCTTCGGAAATTTGGGCGGACTGGGAACCATGTTAAAAGCAGGAGGAATGGATTCCTATAAAAATTTATATGAGTATTCTAAGGCAGCTACTGATGTAGACGTAAACAAATCCCAGCATTTTCAGGATTACAGAAAGTACTTAGACATATTGGAGCAATTAAAGGCATAGATGAAAAAGAGTAAGGAGAAAAAATGAATGTATTAGGTTTACAAAGTGCAAATTATTCTGCAGCAAAATATCCCATTGGCTGTACTTCCAGAAATAATATAGGGAATGCTTTTGGAGAAAGCCTGGTAACGGAAAGGTCATCCTCTGCTCCTGGTGGAAATTATCATGGTACGTTGAAAATGGGCTATTTACATAGTGAATTTAGCCCCGTTTCAGGACAGGAGCTTCACATGAAGTATGATGAGAGTTCCACAAAGGACGACCCGGTAATGTATGTGGAGGGAAAAGATATTCACGGAAAAACATTTACCAAAAGAATCCATTTAAATGATGTGGATGCAGAGAACGCCACCCCTGCAGAAATGACGGCATTACGAGTCCATTTGGCCCGGCAAGGCGACAAAAGTGTAAAGGAAAGCAGTGGAATACCACTTATGGCGCTTGGCAGCCATCAGGATGTAAACACAAGCATGGATTTTAAACAATATTATGAAAACTGGGCTTCGAATCTGCAGAATGCCGGATTTAGACAAAACGCGGGGATTTACATGAGTGAATTGGAACGGTATCTTTTCCACCACCGCACAAAAGGAAATATAAAATAAAGAATTTTTGACAGCCTGTCTGGGAGCAGAGGATTGCTTTCAGACAGGCTGTTTGGGTTGAAAGGGCATTTTTGCCAGAAATATTAAGTTTTCATAAAATGTTTCATACATCTTGCATAAAAATGTTTTTGAGAGTAAAATAGACACATTATCTGAATTTTAACAATATTTTTACAGGGCCAGAATGTGCAGGAGAAAATTTATGAATGGGAACAGAAATCCATACGAAGATTTGTGGAAGGCAATGTCCGGAGGAAACGGATCCGGTAAGTCCCCTTTTGAGGGCAGTAAAAGGGACAGTGATGAGGGAGACAAACAGAACAAGGAGCCGGAGCGGTTTGATTCCAATGGAAATCCGGTCAGACGGTTTCGGCCGTTTAAAGGGATCGGCATAGCGCTGGCTGTGATGATTCTGGTATTTGCAGGGATGAACAGCTATTATATGCTGGACGAGGAAAATTATGCGGTAGTGACCACTTTTGGCAGTGCGGAGGCGGTTTCCCAGGCAGGGCTGCATTTTAAGATTCCTTTTGTGCAGCATGTGAAAAAAGTGTCCAAGGGAATCATGGGGATGCCCATTGGCTACACTTTGGACTCTGGAGAGTCTGTATCTATTGATGAGGAGTCCGTGATGATCACCAAGGATTTTAACTTTGTAAATACAGATTTCTATTTGGAGTACATGGTGAATGATCCGGTAAAGTATCTCTATGCGTCAGCAGAGCCGGAGGCGACTTTAAAGATGCTGGCTCAGTCTTATATCCGGGATACGGTGGGGATCTATAATGTAGACGATGTGATTACCACAGGAAAGACCACCATCCAGTCTGAGATCAAGGAAAAGCTGACGAACCGGATGATTGAGGAGGATATCGGACTGTCTGTGGTCAATATTACCATACAGGATGCTTTTCCTCCTACCACAGAAGTGATGAATGCCTTTAAGAATGTGGAAAATGCCAAACAGGGAAAAGAGACAGCCATCAACAATGCCAACAAAGATCGAAATGAGAAGATTCCTCAGGCAGAGGCAGAGTGTGACCAGATTATCAAGAATGCAGAAGCGGAAAAAGAGGCCAGAATCAATGAGGCCCAGGGACAGGTGTCCCGGTTTGAGCAGATGTATGCAGAGTACAGCAAGTATCCTCTGATCACCAAACAAAGGATGTTTTATGAAACCATGGAGGAGCTGCTGCCTGGGATGAAGGTTTATCTTGTAGATGAGAGCGGTACTCAGAAGCTGCTGCCTTTAGATAATTTTATGTCGCCGTCACAAGGATCTGCGGCCAATAATCATGGTTTGGAACAGAATGCCGGTTCAGAAGGAGCACAGGGGGCGCTGCCTTCTTCAGAAGAAAACGGACAGACTTTTTCTGACAGGGAAAGCGAGGCAGCCCGGTGAGAACAGCAGAAGAAAAAGATGTATGAAAACGGCTGACAGGCAGGCATTTTCATGACTGCAGGAGCCATGATAGCTGCAAATGCAGGCTTTAAGAGAAAGAGTACAGGAAGGAAGCGAGGTTTTATAATGAAGAAGGCAGGTAAGGCAACCGTTATGCTGCTGTTAGCGCTGGTATTGGTAGTACTTGGTTCTTCCATGGTAGTTACCTATCCCAATGAATATAAACTAATCCGCCAGTTTGGAGAGATCGTCCGGGTGGTGGATGTACCAGGGGTTTCTTTTAAAATCCCCTTTATCCAGACAAGCGCGTCTCTCCCAAAAGAGCTGCAGATCTATGATATTCCCAGGTCTGATGTGATTACCAAGGATAAGAAAAGCATGATTGCAGATGCTTTTGTGCTGTGGCGGATATCGGATCCAACATTGTTTACACGGCATTTAAACGGACAGGTGGCTCAGGCGCAGTCCCGGATCTCTGCCTCTGTGTTTTCATCCATGAAGTCCGTGATCTCCAATATGGATCAGGCGGAGATCATTGAGAACCGGAATGGAAAGCTGGCTTTGGACATCCACGGACATATCGGTAATTCTCTGGATGGATATGGGATACAGGTTTTGGCAGTGGAAACCAAGTCTCTGGATATGCCGGATGACAACAAGCAGGCAGTCTATGACCGAATGATCTCAGAGAGGAATAATATAGCGGCTTCTTTTACGGCCCAGGGCAATTCATCGGCTCAGAAGATCAAAAATGATACGACAAAAGAGGTGTCCGTGATGAAATCCGGAGCCTTGGCGGAAGCAGAGAAGATAAAAGCAGAGGGTGAGGCCCAGTATATGCAGATCTTGTCCAATGCATATAATGATGCCAGCAAGGCGGATTTCTATAATTTTGTCCGGTCTTTGGATGCGGCGAAGACCGCTTTGAAGAATGGGAACAACACGTTGATTCTGGACAAAAGTTCTCCTATGGCACAGATCTTTTATGGATATTAAGGGGAAAGCGCAAGCTGTCTGCATGTTCGAAGCGATTCTTTAAAAAGGATTTTGAGAGAGCAGTGTGCTCTGCTGAAATTTCTTCGGCGGAACACCTGTTCTCTTTTTGAATACCCGACTGAAGTACAAGGGATCCTTAAAGCCTGTCAGGGACGCGATGGCAGAAATATTCATGCTGTCTGTCAGTAGAAGCTCCTTTGCTTTTTCAATCCGCAGATCTGTAAGGAAGCGGGCAGGAGACACCCCCATCCGTTTGCGGAACATATGGGAAAAATAATCTTCGCTGAAATTGCAGTACTTAGCCATGGAGGCAATGGTCCAGGTATCCATATAGCGCTGGTTGAGCTGCATAACCAGGCGCTCGATAGAAAAATTATTCTCTGAGGGAGAAAGCTGCTGTAAGCGGGTGCGGCGAATTAAAGCCAGTATTTTGTACAAGCTGCTGATGGTCAGCTCCTCATAAAACGGCTTTTTTAGCTGCAGCTCTAAAATGATCTCCTGAAATAGATTTTTCAGGGAAAGGGACTCCCCTATGTAGCTGTTTTCGATCTGATAATAATCTAAAAGGCTCTGAATTTTGGAACCTGTAAAATGAATCCAGTAGATCTCTGGCTTTTCCTGGGAATGGTATGAATAAACCTGGGGATCACCGGGGCGAAAAAGAAGTATATTTCCGGCATTGACAGAAATCCAGGATCCGTCAAGCTGATAATGTCCCACTCCCTTAAACACATAAATAATCTGATAGTCCAATCGTCCTTTTATCCGCTGCTGGCTATAGTCACGGCTGATAAACCGCTGCCAGCCGCAGCAGTTTACGATCACAGCATGTTCTGTGTCCTCAAAGCCAATGGCCCTCCGAGTGGCTCTGAGATGTCCGGATACATCAATCACAATTTATCCTCCCTTCTTAAAAAACAGAATTATCCATATGAATAACGTGATATGATATGGTTTTCTTAATTAATTTTACTATAATAATTCTTGTAAATCAATAAAAATCATCAAAACCGGAAAAATTGAACGGAAGACCAAATAGCAGAAATTGGTAAAATATTAGAAGGGAGAGAGATGAAAAAACAAGTGATTCTATTGATGACAGACACTACCAGGAAGGATATGTTAGGATGCTACGGCAATTCTGACATGTACACGCCGAACCTGGATCGTCTGGCAGCCGGCGGTATCCGGTATGAAAATGCGTACACTTGTCAGCCGGTCTGCGGCCCGGCAAGGAGTGCAATCTTTACCGGCACTTTTCCTCACACCAACGGAATGGTAAGCAACAGTGTTGCCATGGGAGCAAATGCAAAGACGATTGGACAGCATTTGAACCGACATCAGATTCCATGTGGGTATATTGGAAAATGGCATTTGGATGGAGGGGACTATTTTGGTTTTGGGATTTGCCCGGAGGGGTGGGAACCTGAGTATTGGTATGATATGAAATGCTATCTGGAAGAATTGAGTCCAAAAGACCGGATTCGATCCAGAAATCCGACAACTGCTTATGAGCCGGATTTTGACCAGGGATTTACCTATGCCCACCGTTGTTCTGACCGGGCACTGCGGTTTTTGGAACAGTACCAGGATCAGGATTTCTTTTTAACAGTGTCTTATGATGAGCCTCATGGCCCATCCCTTTGTCCGGAACCGTACCGCAGCATGTATGATGGATTTTCTTTTGAAGATCATCCGGGATTTCATGATGATTTAGGAGACAAGCCTAAGATGCAGCAGCTTTGGGCAGGAGAGAACCGAAACAGTGACCCGGAGAAGCTTCGGGGGCCGTCAAAGGAGTTGTCACTTTTTCTTGGATGCAACTCCTTTGTGGACTATGAGATTGGACGGGTGCTGGAAAAAGTTGAAAGACAATTTCCGGACGCCCTGGTGATTTATACTTCGGATCATGGAGATATGCTGGGTTCTCACAAAATGTTTTCTAAAAATGCCGCGGCATACCGGGAAGTGGCTAATGTACCTTTGATCATTCGGGGCGGGGCTGTGGGAAGTGTAGTGGATTTTCCGGCTTCTCATATTGACTTAGCGCCTACGATTCTGGAATATTTCGGTCTTCCTATTCCGAAAAATCTGGAAGGAAAAAGTATGCTGACTCAGATCCGGGATCCATCAGTAAGAATTAATGATGAAGTGTATACAGAGTTTACCCGATATGAAGTGGATCATGATGGGTTTGGCGGCCTTCAGATCATGAGGGCAATTATTACGGATCAATATAAGCTGGTGGTGCATTTGCTGGATAAAGATGAGCTGTATGATGGGAAAAAGGATCCGTATGAACTCTGCAACCGGATTGAGGACAAAGAATATGGAGAAATTCGCAACCAGCTTCACGACAAACTTCTTGATCATATGAATAAAACCCGGGATCTGTATCGGGGTTATCAGTGGAAGGTACGGCCATGGAGAAAGGATATGGCGGAAAATTGGGATAATGAAGGGTTTACAAGACAGAAGGAGGAAGACGGATGGGAGCCGCGTCAGTTGGATTATGATACAGGACTTCCCATGGAAAGTGCTGTCAGGAGAAAGAAATAAGGAAAGATAAGCAGATCAGGAAAGGAGATGGCTTATGATGAATCAGGAGGTATTGGCAATCACAAAGAGAAACAGGAGAAAAGAGTGGCTTGTATTAAACGGATGGTGCTGGCTCTTTATGGCGCCGGCAGTAATCTTTTACATTCTGTTTCAGGGATATCCGATTTTGTGCAGTATCCAGTACTCATTGTTAGATTGGTCAGGACTGACCAGCAATGCTGTGTTTGTGGGGCTGAAGAATTATCGGGAACTGCTTCATGACGAGTTGTTTTGGAATGCATTTGTCAACAGCTTTCGATATACGCTGATGATTGTGCCGTTAGAGCTGGCTGTCTCTCTCTTTCTGGCCTATATGCTGAATGATGAGAAGATGAAAGGCAGATCTGCTTATCGGACCATGTATTTTATTCCTGTAGTAACGACTGCTTCTGTAGTAGGAATTATTATGATTTTTATTCTTGGAGTTCAGGGGCCGGTAAACCATGTGCTGATGACTCTACATTTGATTGATGCACCCATTAATTTCCTGGGAAATGCCAAATATGCAATGCCCACTCTGGTGTTGATTTCTCTGTGGAAGGACTGCGGGACCTATATGATATACTGGCTGGCAGGACTGCAGGGCGTATCAAAGGATGTGTATGAGGCAGCGACTGTGGACGGGGCTAACCGGAGACAGACCTTTTTTCACATTGTTCTGCCCCTGATTACGCCGGTTGGAGGGATTATTGCAATTCTCTGCGCAATTAACTCTTTAAAGGTCTTTGACATTGTGAAGACCATGACAGAGGGAGGGCCGTTTTATGCCACAGATGTGATTGCCACTTATGTCTATCGAAGTGCATTTTCCAGTGAGATCGGAATGCCAAGATTAGGGTATGCCAGTGCGGCGGCATTGTTCTTCGGTGCAGTGGTGATTGGTGCAGGAACAGTTATGAATATGGTCAAGAGCCGTCTTGGCAGGATGCATGAATAAAGGCTATGGAGGTGTAAGAATGAATCAGGAAAGAACTGTTAGAAGGATAAAGGCACTGTGTACTCATGGTCTGTTGGCTTTGTTGGGGATTATTTGGATTTATCCGTTTTTATGGATGGTGTCAGCGTCTTTTAAAAGCCAGCCGGAATTTTTCCGCAATCGTCTGGGGCTTTGGCCTCGGGAAGCGACACTGGACAATGTTCTGCGGATATGGGAAAAGGCTAATTTCAGCGTTTATTTTATTAACACAGTGATTGTTACAGTCTTTGCAGTGATTATTGTGCTGATTATGACCATGCAGGCAGGATATGCCATGGGACGGTATCATTTTGTGGGGAAAAAGGCGATTATGGGAATCTTTTTAGGAAGCATTGCCATCCCTTTGGTAAGCACTATTATTCCCACTTATGAGGTGGTAAAGAGTATGAATCTGGTGGGAACGAAGACAGGACTGGTATTGGCCCAGGCAGGAGGGGCGCACGTGATTTTTCTCCTTTTGTTTACCAGCTTTTTTCAGTCCGTGCCCAAGGAGCTGGAGGAGGCGGCCAGGGTAGACGGATGCAATTACTTTCGGATATTTTTCAGTATTATGATGCCGCTTTCCAAGCCAATTGCCACTACAGTGGTGATTATGGAAACGATCTGGACATGGAATGCATTTATGCTTCCCCTTGTTTTGACCTTGAACAATCCGGCTTCCAGAACCCTTGCCGTAGGCTTGTATGCTTTTAAGGGGGAAAATACGGTTGACTGGACAGGGATTGCGGCAGGAGGAACCATTGCGGTGGTGCCGGTGATTCTTTTGTTTATTTTTCTTCAGAAGTATTTTGTGGAGGGAATTGCAGGGGCTGTAAAGAGCTGAGGATGAAAGAGATTTGAGACGAAAAACGGAGAGAATACAGAAATAAATGACATGCAAGCAGGAGGATATTTATGAAGCGGAAAGGTTTAACGGCAGCAGTATTGGCAGGAATCATGGCAGTGTCTGTATTGGGAGGATGTGCCATGCCGGGCATACGTTCTGAGGGAGAACCGGCCGGGAATCAGGTTTTGGGCGCAGGAGAGGCAAAGGCAGGGGCCGGGGCGGCAGAAAGCGGTCCTGACGGGAAAGTTACCATTCGGGTAGTGGATTGGAGCGACGGGTCGGTTCAGCGCCGGGAAGAATTTCATAAAAAATATATGGAGGCTCATCCTGACATTAATATTGAGTATACCATGCTGACGGTAGATCAGTTTAAAAATACCATTGTGACCATGATAAAGTCAGGAGAAGGGCCGGATCTGTTCCCCATTCCAGTGGGCATGACATTAAATACCGCTTTGGAGGAAAACTGGTTTCAGCCGCTGAATCCCTATGTGACAGAGGATTTTGCGAAAACATTTGATCCCATGTCTTTTGGGGAAGGGGTTACTCACAAAGGAGAGGACTGGTATACAATCACAGAAGTTATGCCTACGATTCAATGTCTGTTTTTCTACAATAAAGATGTGTTAAAACAGGCAGGGGTGGAGAAAACGCCGGAGACATATTCGGAATTTGCCGAAGCCTGCAAAAAGATAACAGAGTATGGAAAGGGAAGCGTATACGGTCTGATTGACGGAGGAAAGCAGATTAACCGTCTGGACGTTATGGCCCGCTCCTTAGCGGCTGCCGCAGGAGGAAAGATAGCTGCCACCACTAAGGTTTTGACGGATGGGGGAAGAGCGCCCTATGACAGTGAGGCCATGATAAAGGCTATGGGACTGTTTTCCCAGCTTGTACAGGACGGAAGCATTCATCCGGATACAGTCAATATCAGCGCTCCGGAGGCAAGAGAGATGTTTGCCCAGGGACAGGCAGGATTTCTCTGTCAGGGAATGTGGTGTATTGCCCAGTGGGGGGAGAGCTATCCAGATTTAAATTATGGGGTTATGGCAGTTCCTGTTCCGGATGGGATGAAGGATACCTATGTGCAGCAGGGGGAGTTGTCTCCATGGATGGGGCTTTATAGCCAATCGAAGCATCCCAAGGAGGCAGCAGAATATCTGATGGCTCTGTACAGCGAGGAATTCGGCTATCAGTCCGGGTGTGTGGAGGATGGAACCTTTGTGTCGGTGATTCCTGTCATTAATGAGAAATATATGACTAATGAGATTATGAAGCAGTATTATACTATTGCCAATGAGACCACAAAGATTGTTCCCACTGCCACAACCAGGGATGAGAAGGCTTATGATTTTTATGCAGAGGTAAAGGATGTGCAGCCAAGTTTAGGGGCAATTGTTCAGGGAGTCATGGCGCAGAGTATTGCGGATTATAAAAATGAGTTAAAGAAGCTGGCAGATGCATCTACAGAGGAGTGGAAAAGGGCCAGTGAAGCAGTTGGAATGGATTATGGGGTATTTGAGTTTTCTAACTGGGATCCAAAGAAGGATTATACGGATGAAGATTATAAGGCTTTAAAATGAAAAAAAGGGGGTTTTTATTTATGAAATGTATGGTATAATAAGAATACTTAGCAAGGTATTTCACGAGCTTAGCGGGAGCAATGCCTGTACACCTGGTGAATACAAGCCAAAGGCGCAGCAGGAGATTTGTGGACATGGTATGAGAAGAAATACTTAAAACAGTCAGGAGGGTATGTATCATGAGGAGAAGAAACATCGTAACTATGGCATTGGCGGCAGGTTTGGCCTTGTCAGCTTCTTTTTGCAGCTTTGCAGGGGAGTGGAAGCAGGATGCTAAAGGCTGGTTTTACCAGAATACAGACGGAAGCTATCTGTCTGATGGATGGTATTGGGTAGGAGGCAGAAGTTATTATTTCAACTCTCAGGGATATTGCCTGACCTCAGCTACAACGCCGGACGGCTATACGGTTGATGAAAGCGGAGCCTGGACGGTAGACGGAGTGGTGCAGGAAAAGGCCACAGAGGAAGTATTGCCTGGCACTAAGGTAATCGTTCCCAATGGGTATGATTGTGTCCGGAATGATGAAGACGGAACCATTGAACTCTCTGAAAACAAGGATTCTGTTCAGGGTATTCTGATTATTTCCATGCAGGAGGAGGATATTTCCTATGTAAAGTCTGTCCTGGGCGAGCAATATCTGAAGGAGATAAGCGATCTGGCAGTAACGGGGATTATGTCAGAATATTCGGATATGATAACATTGGTTTCCTCCTCAACGAAGACGTTTTCGACAGGCGCCTGGAACTATTATCTATATCAGGGAACAGTAAAGCAGGAAAAGGTTTCCATTGATTTTTATACTAATTTCACAGATAAGGATATGCGTATGGTGATCTTTTTAGGAGGACCTGGCCGGGAGTTTGCCACAACAGATGAGTTTATAGAGAATTGTATCCGTTAGTGATGAGGAAAACAGATTGAATACGAGCCGTTTATCTGAAAGAGATAGGCGGCTTTTTTGATTTTCAAGATTTTGTGTAAACGTATATATATGTGCTTTAAAAATTGCCGGAAATAGTGTAGAATAGTTTTGACAGAGAATCTCCGGGGGAAAATATGTGTATGAAATCCATTCGCAGTGCAATACGCCGCAGCTATTTTGTGCTGATAACCTTTACCTGCGTATTTATTTTGGCAAATGTTTTAGTGAATGCAGGAGCATCCAGCAGATACAATGGGCTGCTGCAGGATTACCGGCAGGTAAATGAGCTTTCTGTGATGAATAATGATCGAAAAAACAGTTTTAAGTTATATATGAAAAGCCGTGAATACACGGTTTTGGAAAAATATTACGAAAATTGTGAACGTCTCAATACACATCTTTCGGAGCTTTCGGGAAAGATGAAGAGTGATCGGCAGTGTAAAATGATGTATCGGATCGTCTGTCAGGTGGTAATGCATCATCAGGCTTTGGCTGATTCCTATATTCGGCCGGACAGTCTGTACAGCCCGGGAGATGTGAGTATTTTGGATGAGGTGGATCTGGAGATTGAACGGTGTTTAAATCAGTTGGTGAGCCGCTATCTGGAGTATTTAAACACAGCCTTTGAGGATTACAGCAGGCAGCTGAAGGTGATCAACATTCTGATGAACCTGGTTTTGATTGCAGGGTGTATTTTTACTTTGTCGGTGAATTACTGCGTGAGCCGGAATATGTTAAAGTCCATCAGCCGTCTTACCTGTGCAGCCAGGGAGATCGCAAACAAGAATTTTCAGGTGCAGGATATTGAGGAAACGGCTTTTGAGGAATTGAACCAGGTTTCCGGCACATTTGATCAGATGAAGCATACCATCCGCAATATGATCACAGAACTAAACGAGACATACCAAATGAAGGAACGCTTAGCAGAGGCCAAGATCCGGGAGCTGCAGATGCAGATGAATCCTCACTTCCTGTTTAATACCTTAAGCCTGGTGATCCGCAGCGTTCAGATGGGAGAGCAGGATACAGCCATTCAGCTGGTAAAGTCTATTTCTCAGATCCTGCGCAGCAGTATAGAGATCAAGACAAAAGCCATTCCTCTGGATGAGGAAATCGAGCTTTTGCAGGCTTATCTGTATATTCAAAAGCTGCATTTAAAGGGCAGGATCCGGTTTTGCCTGGACGTGCGGAAATCATTTTCGGATGATCCTTTTATGATACCTCCCCTTACGCTGCAGCCTTTGGTGGAGAACAGTATTCAGCATGGACTAAAAGACCGGGTCAGCGGGGGTAAGGTAGATATTCTGATTACGGAGAAGCCGGATCATATGGAGGTGGTTGTGGCAGATAACGGAGTTGGGTTTCCGGCCGGAGAGAGGGAGCCGGAAAGCAAGGCGCACCCGGCATCTTCAAAGACTTCGATTGGTTTAAACAACGTGAGAGAGAGACTGGAATTTTTTTACCGGCAAAAGGATGTGCTGAGGATTGAGCGCACGGATGGAATCACAAAAATAATTCTGAAGCTTTACAAAATTGACGGTTGACAGGAGGATGAGAGTATGCTGCGGCTTATATTGGCGGATGATGAGCAATATGAACGTGAATATTTGGAAAAAATCATTAAAGAGAGCTATCCGAGTCTTCTTGAGATAGTTTATAAGGCAGCAGACGGTGTGGAGCTGATGGAAAAACTGGAAGATTACAAGCCTCATATTGTACTTTTAGACATTAAAATGCCACGTATGGACGGGCTGAATGCAGCAGAAGAAATCCGGAAGAAGTATCCGGATATCCAGATGATTATTATTTCTGCGTACAGTGATTTTGCGTATGCAAAACAGGCTTTAAAGCTGGGGGTGACAGATTACCTGCTGAAGCCATACTTGGATTCAGAGCTTCAGGTAACGCTGGATAAGGTGATTGCAAGGGCAAGAGAGCGGGAGGACTCACTGGCTCTTGTGTCCTACTCTCATCAGACAGACCAGAAAACAGGATTTGATTTTTATCGGGATTGGGAAAAGGATCTGATCTGGAACCTGTTTTTTCAGAGAAAATCAGCAAAAGATCAGAAAGAGGAGCTAAAGCTGCAGGGGATCGGTGAGGGGTGGATGAAGGTAGTTCTGATCTCCAGTCCGGCGCTGGTGTCCATGGGAACCTTTTCCCAGGAGGTGCTTAAGAACTATTTCCATATGAAAGGAGTAAAGGCAATCAACAGTATCTGGATGGATCAGATGGCGATTTGTCTGTACGGGGTTATGGAAGATGCCTTTACGGAGCTGACTGGCTGCATCCGCCGGGCGAGGGATTATCTGGCCGGGGAAAGTCAGATTCCGGTAGCCTGTGGCGTCAGCGGAACGTGCAGATGTGCAGAATTTATTGCAGGCGCTTATGACGAAGCGGCTTCCTATATCAGTGAGTATTCCGGGGAAGGGACAAGAGGAGCCTTTTTGGAAATGACGGAGGGGATGAAGCGGATTTGCGGTTTGGAGGAGGAGATCAGCCGGTTTTTGGCGCGGCAGGAGAGGGAGGCGGCATATGACAGCTTCGTAAGGCTAGTAGAGGAGCTGGAGCAGCGGTTAATGTATCAGGATGTATCGGTGAAGCTGAATTTTGGGCGCAGCCTGATGACGATTCTGCGCGGGATCAACCAGAATCCAGGAGTGCGGGTAAGGGCCTCCCAGGCAGACGCCCTGTTTAAAAAATTGGGCCAGCTTAATTTTAACGGTGATAATTTAAAGTATCACATGGAGTATTTTTCAACCATTGAGGTCTGGAAGCAATGAAAAAGGATGGAGAAGGACAAAAGGGAACAGGAATCCGGACGCTGCTTGCCTTTTGGGGAGTGAGCATTCTTCTGTCAGGCAGTTCTCTTACCGGATGCAGCCCGTCAGGGAGTGGGAACAAAGAGAGCAGAAAGGCTGAACCGGATCTGGTTCTCTGCTATGGAGAGGTGAATCCGGAAGGGCATATTATGACGGATTCCGCCCAGTACTTTGCTGATGAGGTGGAGCGGCTGAGCCAGGGACGGATTGTGGTGGAAATCTATCCGTCCGGACAGATGGGGGATGACAAACAGTGTTACCGCGCCATGCAGATGGGATCTTTGGATTTGTACCGGGGCAACAGCGCTTCCTTGGCAGACTGCGGGAATCCCATGGTTTCCGCATTGGCGCTGCCTTATATTTTCAGGGATCGGGAACATTTTTGGAAGGTGTGTGAAAGCGAGCTGGGGCAGGAGATTCTGGATGATATCCAGGTAAGCGCAAAGGGAATGAAAGGAATTGCTTATCTGGATGAGGGAGCGCGGAATTTTTTTACGACAGAACAGCCTGTCACCCGGATTGAGGATATGAAGAACCTGAAAATCAGGATGCAGCTTTCCGGGCTTATGGAAGATACGGTAGCCGCATTAGGGGCACAGGCGGTTCCCATTGCCTATGTGGAGCTGTATACAGCCCTTCAGTCAGGAAGTGTGGACGGCGCGGAGAATCCGCCGGTAAGCTATTACTATAATAAATTTTATGAGGTGGCTCCCTATTATGTAAAGGACGGCCATACTTATGCGCCGGGGGTGATTCTAATCAGCGAGATTACCTGGAATGCCCTGAAGGAAGAAGAACAGCAGGTGATACTTAAGGCGGCCCGTCTGACCCAGGATTATAACCGGGCGGAAATTGAAAAAGCGGATCAAAAGGCATATCAGGCCCTTGAGCGGGCAGGTGTGGAAATCTTAGAGTTAGAGGATCCGGAGGCGTGGAGTGATGCCGTGGAACCGGTGTATCAAAAATATGGTGCACAATTTCTGGATCTGATCGGGCAGGTCCGCAGCATGAAGTGAAGAAACTTTGGGGGAAGATAGTATGGAGAGAGTCCGAGAGTGCATTATGAAAAAGCAGAAGGAGGAAAAGGATGGTGAAAAAGGGATTGATCAATCTGCCAAGAAACCGTGTACGCCGCAATTATTTGGGAGGCGCGGGGATTGACCAGATGCATGGAGAGGCAGTGTGCCGGGATAATGACCAGCCGGAGGAATGGATCGGATCTATGGTAGAGGCCGTGAATCCGGGAATGGATCCGATTGAAAAGGAAGGGCTGGCCATGGTGGACACAGAGGAGGGGGCGCTTTGCCTGCGGGATCTGGTGGATCAGAACCGCAGATTCTATTTGGGAAACAGTATTCGTAAAGACGGCTCATGGCAGCTTAGCTTTCTTTTGAAGATTTTGGATTCTGCTATGCGTCTGCATGTTCAGGCTCATCCGTCCACCCGGTTTGCCAATGAAGTTATGGGAAAACCGTATGGAAAGCTGGAATGTTATTATATACTGAATGTGCGGGAGGGAATTGACCCTTATATCCGTCTGGGCTTTCAGCACACGCCGGGGCGGGAGGAATGGAAACGGATTGTAGAGAATCAGGACAAGGAGAAAATGGATGCATGCTTTGAAAAGATTCCGGTAAAGCCCGGGGAGGTTTGGTACATACCGGGCGGAATGCCCCATGCAATCGGCGAGGGCATTACCATGCTGGAGATCATGGAGCCGTCGGATCTGGTGGTGCGCTGTGAATTTGAGCGGGAAGGAGTTGTGGTGCCAGAGGAGGCTCGCTATATGGGCAGAGATCTGGATTTCTGCCTGGATGTGTTTGATTATCAGGAATATTCCAGGGAGGAGATCATTAGAAAATGCCGGATTGAGCCTCAGACTGTGGAAAAGACAGTATCCCATGAGCGATGGAGGCTGGTGGACGAGACCTTGACCCCCTGCTTTTTCGTGGAGACATTAAAGGTTTGGAGTGAGGACGAAATCTGCCATAACAGACGGTTTACTTTAGGTGTGGTGTGCAGCGGAAAATGCAGCATCCACATCCATGAACAGCCAGAGGGTGAGACAGAGGATGGTTTGAGCAGAGACGATCTGTCTGAGGAAGATAAAAAAGCAGAAAAAGGATATGAGGCAATCCGAGTGGAGCGGGGAGACAGCTTTGTGATAGCTGCTGCAGTAAAGGGGTATCGGATTGTCCCGGAAGGAACCGTGGAGCTTGCATTGGTTTATCCGGGAGAGGATATGGAACGGTAAGGGTGTATAACCGTTCAGACGGCGAAGAATCTGACATGAATTTTGGCTTATAAGCAAGCTTGGCATCCAAAATTCATGTCAGATTCTTCGCTGTCTGCGTTGTTACGATATGGTTAAGTTTTTTACGGAATTGCGGATCACTAAGGAGGCGTTCACAGAAGGAAGCTCCTTTATGGTTTTGGTCTGAATATGGTGATGGATAAAGTCCACGGCAATGGAAGACATCTGCTTTGCAGGCACAGAAACCGTGGACAGGGGCGGCGTCACAAAGCTTGCCATGATACAGTCGTCAAATCCGAATACTGACAGATGGTCCGGAATACGCAGGCCCAAAATATAAGCGGCTCGGTAGATATTAAAGGCCATCATGTCATTACAGGCAAAGATGGCTTCCGGCCGTTCTGGCTGCTGAAGCAGATTCAAGATCTGATTGGGAGTGGAACCCATATCCTCCGGGGTAACATCAAACAGAAAAAAGTCAGGGCGGTAAGACAGTCCGCAGGCATTGAAGGCATCCATCATACCTTCATAGCGTTCACGATGAGTGCCATTGGAAAAACTCTGGAATACGCCGCCGATTTTTTGATGTCCAAGACGGATCATATAATTGACCGCCTCATAGGCGGCTTTTTTGTTGTTCAGCCGCAGGCAATGTTCCATATCGTCCTCAAAACAGCGATTCATGTAAACATAGGGGATTCCGAACTTGGAGAGGCTTTTGATATGTTCATGCTCTCCGCTGGTGGTGAAAATAATGACTCCGGCAATATCCATACCGATCAGATTCTCCAATACCTGTTTTTCTTTTTCCAGGCTGTATTCCGTATTGCTTAAGTATAGTAGGTACCCTTTCTCGGAAGCAAAGGACTCCATGTATTGTTCTAATTTGGTATAAAAAATATTGGTCAGGGAGGGCAAAATCAGCGCCAGGGTCTGACGGCGACCAGTCTTTAAATTGACGGCCAGGGTGTTGGGGCGGTAATTGAGTTCCTCCACAGCCTCCATGATTTTTTTGCGGGTTTCCTCTTTTAAGTAGCCTTTCCCGGAGAGGGCGCGGGATACGGTACACACAGAAAAGCCGCATTTTTTTGCAACATCCTTGATCGTCACCATGACCGGATACTCCTTTTGTTCTAAGTATTGTCCACTGAGGGTAGTATGTGAAAATGATGAAAATTTTGTGATATTGATATATGGAATCATTTTATCAGTTAGAGAGGCTGATGTCAAAGTAAATTTACACCCGTAAGATAAATGATTAAGCAGGGAGGCAGACTTTAAAACGGATTTCTTACAGAGAAATAAAATAAAAATAAAATAAATATAAAAATTACTTGATTTCTTTTATGTAATCGTTTATATTAATAATGTAAACGTTTAGCTATATTAGGTTGTTAGGCAAAATTACTAAGAAAAGGGGAAAGAACATGAGAAAAAGAGCATTGACAGCAGGAATTTTGACGGCGGCAATGGCAGTTTTAAGTGCATGCAGCGGTATGCCGGGAATGGGGAACGCACAGCCGGCTCCCGCACAGGATGCAAAAGCTGAGGGAGGAGCAGAAGCAGCAGATACAGACAAGGTCTATGAGCTGAAGATCTCTACCTCACAGACAGAGCAGGCGCTTATTACCAGGAATTATCAGAAACTGGCAGACACCTTGAATGAAAAGTCCAACGGCAGGCTGAAGGTGACGGTATTTCCGGCAGGACAGTTAGGAAGCGATGAGGACGTGTTGGAGCAGGCCATACAGGGAGCCAATGTGGCCGTGAACACAGACGCTTCTCGTATGGGACAGTATGTAAAGGATTTTTCGATTTTGATGATGGGATATTTTGCAGATAATTATGAAGAATGCTATAAGGTAACCCAGACCGATACCTTTAATGGCTGGTGTGACACCCTTTCCAGTGATCATGGCATCAAGATTCTGTCCTTTACGTTCTATGATGGTCCCCGTGAGTTTATGACCAATAAGCCGATCAATACTCCGGAGGATTTGAAGGGACTGCGGATTCGTACTATCGGACAGGAAGTATGTACCGAGACGATCCAGGCTATGGGCGGCACTCCGATCTCCATGTCCTGGGGCGAGGTTTACAACGGAATCCAGTCCAAAGCCTTAGAAGGCTGCGAGGTGCAGAATACTTCCAGCTATCCGTCCAGAATCTATGAGGTTTGCGAATATCAGTCAAAGACCCATCATTTCCAGCTTATGCAGGGACTGATCTGCGGCCAGAAGTGGTTTGACAGCCTGCCGGAAGATCTGCAGACCTTGCTGGTTGAGACTTCCGTGGAGATAGGCAAGACAACGGCTGCAGATGTTATGGCTGAGGTAGAGGATGCTGAGAAGAAGATGGCAGAAGCAGGCATGACCATCGTGGAACCGGATGTTGCTCCCTTTAAGGCACTGGTAGATCCGGTTTATGAGAAGCTGGGATATGCAGAATTGAGAGAGCAGCTTTACAAAGAGATCGGTAAGACAAATTAAGGGTCCTTGAGGAGCTTGATGCGGAAAGACTGCGGTTCTTGTTTGGAACTGCTGCAGGGAAAGGAAGCTTTCAGATGAAGAAAATATCGGATTTGATTTTGAAGAGTGAAGAAGTCCTTGCCGGTATTATGTTATGTATGATTGCTGTTTTGGTGTTCTGGTCCGCAGTGGCCAGAACGATCGGAATGCCGGTGAACTGGGCGCAGGATGTGTCTTTGCTGGCATTTGCATGGCTGACATTTATCGGCTCTGACATTATCATTAAAGGCGGAGGGCTGATCCGGATTGATATGCTGGTGAATAAGTTCCCAAAGCCGGTGCAGAAGATTCTGACAATGATTTTTGACGCACTTATGCTTTTGTTTCTGCTGATTCTGATTGTATATGGATTCCTTCTGGTATCCCAAAGCTGGAACAGAACCTTTAATACACTGAAGTTAAGCTATGCCTGGTGTACACTGGCTGTTCCCGTCGGCTCATTGCTGATGTTTTTCAGTGCGATTGGAAAGACGGCAGGAGATTTCAAAAAACCTGTAAAGGAATGGGGGGCTGAATAATGTTAAGTGCAATAGGATTCTTTCTGGTACTCCTGTTTTTAGGTATGCCGGTGGCGTTTGCCATTGCGGTATCGGGATTTGCCTTCTTTCTGATGCGCCCGGAGATTCCCTGGACAATCCTGGTTCAGAAGTCTCTGTCCACCACCCAGTCCTTTACCATGCTGGCGATTCCGCTGTTCATCTTTGCAGGCAATCTGATGAACAATACCGGTATTACCTCGCGCTTGGTAAAGCTGGCCAATGTTATGACAGGCCATATGTACGGTTCCATCGGCCAGGTATCGGTTGTGCTGTCTACTTTGATGGGCGGTGTGTCTGGTTCTGCGGTGGCGGATGCGGCCATGGAGTGCCGGATTTTGGGCCCGGAAATGACAAAGCGGGGATATGCGCCGGGCTGGGCAGCAGCAGTAAACTGTCTGTCAGGACTGATCGTGGCTACAATTCCGCCGTCCATGGGCCTGATCCTTTACGGTACGGTGGGAGAGGTGTCCATCGGACGTCTGTTTGTGGCTGGTTTTCTTCCGGGGATTATTATGTGTATCCTGATGATGGCGGCCACGGCATGGTCTGCGCGCCATCATGGATATAAGCCGGATCATGAGAAGCCTTCACCGCCCGGCGTGATTTTAAAAGCATGTATTGAGAGTATTTGGGCGCTGCTGTTCCCTATACTTCTGATTGTCCTGATTCGTTTTGGGGTGATGACTCCGTCCGAGTCCGGGGCATTTGCAGTATTCTATGCTCTGGTGGTAGGGGCTTTTATCTATAAGGAGCTGACTTTAGAGAAGTTTAAAAAGTGTGTAATTGACAGTGTAAAGGATCTTTCTGTGATTACCATGATCCTGGCATTTTCAGGAATCTTCAGCTATGGCGTTGTGTTTGACCAGCTTCCCAAGACATTGACAACCATGCTGGTCAGCTTAACAAGCAATAAGTATATTTTGCTGATGCTGATTCTGATTATGCTTACGGTTTTCGGCATGTTTATGGAGACTACGGTAATCACGCTGATCGTCACCCCGATTCTGATTCCGATTATTACCCAGTACGGGATCGATCCGGTACATTTCGGAATTATTATGATGACGATTGTCACCATGGGGTGCTCCACCCCGCCGGTGGGGGTGGCCCTTTATACGTGTTCCAATATTATGGGCTGCTCGGTGGAGGAGACCACGCGATATTCGATTCCGCTGTTTGTCGCAATTCTGATAACAGTGGCAATGTGTGTGTTCTTCCCCAAGATGGTACTGTTTTTGCCGAATTTGATTTATGGGGCGGCGGTTTAGGTGACTGGAAGTGCTGCAGGACAGGGAAAGCTTTAAGATGGTTAGACCCTGTCCTGCGGCATCTTTTTTCAATACCCTCTTGACATTTTCCGCAATTTATTATATCCTATCTGCAAGTCAATTAGTTACAAACCATTGACCGGGACGAGTAGCTGTTTGAAATATGCCCAGAGAGCTGCAGATGGTGGAATTGCAGCCATAGGAAGAACAGGGAATGGACCCGAGAGGGCGAACTGAAAGGAAGGAGACTTTCGAGTAGGCGAGACGTGACTGCACGTTACAGCAGAACCTGTATGTCAGTACAGGGTATGAGTGCATTCGTAAGAATGAATTTAGGTGGCACCGCAGAAGTGAAAGCTCCTGTCCTATGGTTCGATATAGGATGAGAGTTTTTTTATTTTCGTGATGCCGCTTTTTTAAGTAAACTCCTGAGTTTGCAGCTAATTGGGAATAAAACCATTTTTGGAGAAAGGAAAAAAGTATGGAACAGAACATCCCTTACAAAATTTATCTGGAAGAACAGGAGATGCCGAAGCAATGGTATAATGTTCGTGCGGACATGAAAAAAAAGCCTGCGCCCATTCTGAATCCGGGAACCTTAAAGCCAGTAACCATAGAGGAGCTTTCCGGAATCTTCTGTGAGGAACTGGCAAAGCAGGAGCTGGATGACACAACCCCATATTTTGATATTCCCCAGGAGATTCGGGATTTTTATCGGATGTATCGTCCGTCCCCATTGGTTCGGGCTTATTGCCTGGAGAAAAAGCTGGATACCCCGGCTCATATTTATTACAAGTTTGAGGGAAATAATACCTCTGGCAGCCATAAGCTTAATTCGGCCATTGCTCAGGCTTATTATGCAAAAAAGCAGGGTCTGAAGGGAGTAACCACGGAAA
Organism: bacterium D16-56; assembly: GCA_003611875.1. Taxonomy (GTDB): domain Bacteria; phylum Bacillota; class Clostridia; order Lachnospirales; family Lachnospiraceae; genus Brotaphodocola. Next base: position 56,505 of record RAYY01000016.1, read on the forward strand.
CCGGCGCAGGGCAGTGGGGAACAGCTCTCTCCATGGCATGTGCTTATCTGGACTTGGACTGTCAGGTATATATGGTGAAATGCTCTTATGAGCAGAAGCCCTTCCGCCGGGAGGTAATGCGGACGTATGGGGCCAAGGTGACTCCGTCCCCGTCCATGAATACAGAGGTAGGCCGGAAGATGAACGCCCAGTTTCCGGGAACTACAGGAAGCTTAGGGTGCGCTATCTCAGAGGCTGTGGAGGCGGCTGTGAGCCAGGAGGGCTATCGCTATGTGTTAGGCTCCGTGCTGTCCCAGGTACTGCTGCATCAGTCGGTTATCGGTCTTGAGGCCAAGGCAGCTCTTGATAAATATGGAATTAAGGCGGATATGATCATTGGCTGTGCCGGAGGCGGTTCAAACCTAGGCGGCCTGATCTCACCCTTTGCAGGACAGATGCTGCGGGGAGAGGCGGATTATGAGATGATTGCCGTGGAGCCGGCCTCTTGTCCCAGCATGACGAGAGGCGTGTATGCCTATGATTTCTGTGATACCGGAAAGGTATGTCCCCTGGCAAAGATGTATACCTTAGGCAGCGGATTTATTCCCTCGGCCAATCATGCAGGCGGACTGCGGTATCATGGCATGAGCTCTGTGGTATCCGAGCTGTATGACCAGGGGCTTATCAAGGCCAGAAGCGTGGAGCAGACCGAGGTGTTTAAGGCAGCTCAGACCTTTGCCAGGGTGGAGGGAATTCTTCCGGCTCCGGAAAGCAGCCATGCCATCAAGGTTGCCATGGATGAGGCCATTAAGTGTAAGGAGACCGGGGAAGCAAAGAATATTGTCTTTGGCCTGACCGGAACCGGGTATTTTGATATGGTGGCATATCAGAGGTTTAACGACGGGGAGATGCAGGATTATATTCCGTCGGATGAGGATCTGGCAAAGGCACTGGGGGAATTGCCCAAGGTGGAGTGAATGGTTTTGCCTGGATGATGGCTGTCAGTGACAGTAGAAAAAATTGGTGTTTTAGCTGACAAGGGCTGGATTTAGAGGTGATTTTCTAAACCCGGTCCTTTGTTATTGCTTTGATGCTGTCCTTCCATCTATTTTAAATGTTTACAGTGAAAGTCCTATCGCCGGAGGCGATTTAAAATCAGGGATGTCAAATGCGCCCGCCAGACTTTCATGATTGGTGGCGCGTCCGCAGCCGGGCGCATGGCAACCGTTTGGACGTGGATCTGCTGTGGAGTATTGGACTTGACCTGAAGTGCGGTTTAACCTATATAATAAATATGGCTATTTGAAAATGTGGGTTTTCCGCAGCTATATAAAGAAAAGTTGTGCAAAAAAAGGAGAGAAAGGGGAAATACAGAAAGTGAAATATCGTGATTTGGGAAACACCGGATTAAAGGTAAGTGAGATCGGCATGGGCTGCGAGGGGTTTGGGGAAAACAACTGCGAAAATGCAAAGCTGTTTTTTGACGTGGCAGAGGAAAATGGTATCAATTATTTTGATCTTTACACCTCCAATCCGGAGATACGTGCCAGCGTAGGAAATGCTCTGAAGGGCAGGCGGGAGAAATTTTATATCCAGTCTCACATTTGTTCTGTTTGGCAGGGCGGCCAGTATAAACGGAGCCGGAAGATTGAGGAGGTGACGGAGGGATTTGAAGAAATGCTGTCCCTTCTTCAGACAGATTATATTGATGTGGGAATGATTCATTATGTAGACTCGCTGAAGGATTGGGATGAGATCGTGAACGGGCCGGTGCTGCAGTATGTGCGGGAGCTGAAGGCGTCTGGGAGGATCCGCCATATTGGCCTAAGCAGCCATAATCCGCAGGTGGCTCTTGCAGCAGTGAGAAGCGGTGTTATTCAGGTGCTTATGTTCAGTGTTAATCCCTGCTATGACCTGCAGCCGGCAGGGGAGAATGTGGAGGAGCTGTGGAAGGAGGATAATTACAGCAGCTCTCTGGTGAATATGGACCCGGAGCGTCAGGAGCTGTATGAGGAATGCCAGTGGCGGGGAGTGGGCATTACGGTGATGAAAGCATTTGGCGGCGGTGATCTTTTGGATGAAAAGCTGTCTCCGGCAAAAAAGGCATTGACGGTATGTCAGTGTATTCATTATGCCTTGACCCGTCCGGCGGTGGCAACGGTTCTGGCAGGCGCTCATTCGGTGGAGCAGTTAAAGCGCAGCCTTGCTTATGAGGAGGCGTCCGCAGAGGAAAAGGATTACGCCGCGGAATTTGCTTCCTTTCCGAAGATTAGCTGGCAGGGGCATTGTATGTATTGCAGCCATTGCGCACCTTGCCCCAAGGCGATCGATGTGGCAGCTGTGACAAAGTTTTTGAATCTGGCCAAAGCACAGGGACAGATTCCGGAGACCGTGAGGGAGCATTATGAGGTGCTTCCTCATCATGCAGGAGAGTGTATTCGCTGCGGGGCCTGTGAGAGCAGATGTCCGTTTGGGGTGGAGATTATGGAAAATATGACAGAGGCCAGGAGAATTTTCGGAAAATAAAGAAGGAGATGCATCGGTAAGCGCTGAAAAAAATATTGAAAATTTGCTCGGTTGAGGGGTACTTGTCAGATAATGAAATAGTTGGTATAATAAAGAACGGAAATTATTGGCAATTACAGAGTAAAGGAGAAAAGTGTAATGAAAAAGAAGGCTTTGACGACCCTGATGGCTGCTTCCATGGCTTTGGCTGTGGGAGGCACTGCTTTTGGAGCAGAGTGGAAGAAGGATGATAATGGCTGGTGGTGGCAGGAGGATAACGGAAGCTATCCGGTGAGCACCTGGCAGTGGATTGACGGGAACGGGGACGGTGTGGCAGAGTGCTATTTCTTTAACGAAAAGGGCTATAATCTGCAGAATGCAGCTACCCCTGATGGATATACGGTAGATGCCAGCGGGGCATGGATCGTGGATGGAGTTGTTCAGACAAAGACATCAGAGGCTCCTGCTGCAGCTGCCGGTACAGAGGCTTCCCAATATCAGGATGATTACAGCGGTGTGTATGAGGTTCCTTTCTATGAGGCAGACGGAAGCATTGTCATGGATTCCATATCTGTGGTCTATGATGGTTCTGCAAATGCTATTTCGGTTACTTATCCGCGTTTTGACATTACACTCACCTATACTTATGCAGGGCCGGATTACAGGGGAGTAATGTTCTTTGAGCTGATTTCAGAAGAAGAAAAGGACGCGATCTTTTTCCTTGCGCCTGGCGTGATAGAGTGGCCGACCGATGATGGAAGGATGTCTTTCACCAGGAAGTAAAGAAGCAAGCCGCAGCCGTGGGAAGGCTGCCGTTCACGGGGCATATTATAGGGGCGCCTTTGGCTGCGGCCTGCCCCGTGAATCGTAACCTGGACAAGCAGAGCCAAAGCTTTGCCGGCATATGCCCGTTATTTCGGGACATTTTCCTATCATTTGGAAAACAGCGGCAGAAAGAGTGGATGAAAGAATCATAAAGGACAAAAGAGAAGGACGGGAAATTCTATCGACTGGGTGCGGATGGGGCTATGCTCAGCGATCAGGAGACAGAAATTGACGGGGTGGAATATAAGATCAATGAGAACGGAGAGGTAGTGGAAGGGAATCCGGTACAGGTGTCTGAGGAGGAACAGGCAGCCAGGACATTTGCTCAGGGTGTGATTTCCCGGATTATCAATATGGAAGAAATAGGACTGGATCTTTCCCTGGATACCTATGATGAGGGGCTGCATCTAAATGTCTATGGAGCGGAAAAGCTGTCTGTATGGCTGGGGAAAAGCTGAAGGAGCAGTATGGTTTTACGGATTTCCGGGGACAGTCAAAGCTGGCTGAAGCTTATGAAAGGCGGCTGCAGCAAAAAAGGAGCAGTAGCTGGAGATAGGGATGAGTGCGGATGCTGCCAAAAATGTTCTGGGTAATGAGAAGGAGATGAAGACCCTGACCAATTGTGCTGATGACGGCGGCAGGGATAAGGCGTATCTTTATCAGGACCTGGAGCTTGTCACCACAAAGGACGGTAAGAGGGAGGTAGTAAGGGAGATTACGCTAAAGACCAGTGCAGTCAGCACAGAGGAAGGGGTAAAGGCAGGGGATCTTCCGGCTGCCGTGAAAAGGCATATCCGGAGGCAAAGGCAATGGCAGGCGGAATCGAGAGTATATGGGTTTGGATGATCAGCACGGCGGCGGGATTTGCCGCCGCGTTTTTGCTTGAAAGGGCATGGAGAGGGAGGAGGGCGGTCATGATTCTGACAGCAGCCTTTCAGATTGGGCTGCTGGCTTATTTTAAATATGCAAATCTGTCCTTTTATACAATCGAAGCCTTTTGTGAGATCACGGGCAGAGCCTATGAGTTTGAGCCGGTCAGCCGGGCAGCGGTATTGGGAATTCCCTGTTTCTTTTGAGGGATTGCAGGACGGCAGGGGTGAGGACAGACAGGGCTTTCTTTCTGTGGGTCAGAAGATTCAGAACGTTCGTTCTGGTCTCGGTGGGATTTGTGCTGTTTCGGTCGGATTCTCTGACCATGGCCTGGCAGGTGCTTGCAGGAATGGTGCAGAAAGGACAGCACTCAGAATATGGAGAAGGGGTATTTTATTCGGGAATCGGGACTGCTGATTTTGCGGTGCTGATGATTGGTCTTGCTGTTTTATTTTTCCTGTCGCTTTGGCGGGAGAATCGCGGGGAAGAAAAGATCATTAAGCGTGATAAGGCGCGGACAGGAATGTGTTTTGTAATTTTGTTTTTGATTCTTATATTTGGGTGGTATGGGAAAGGGTATGATATGGGGGCGTTTATTTATTCTCAGTTCTGAAAAAATAGGAAAGTACCTATGTATTAGGAGGTGGTAAGATGCTGCTTCAGATTCGGGACGGAAGTGTTTCGGCAGGAAGTAAGCAGGTTTTGACCCATTTCGATTTTGAGATCAGGGGAAATGAAAAGATTGCAGTGGTAGGAAGAAACGGGGCAGGAAAGACTACGTTTCTGCGCCTTCTTTCCGGAGAGCTAAGGCTGGACCGGGATGATAAGCGGGACGGGCCGGGGCTTCAGACATCCCGCAGGATTACGGTGGGGATGCTGGGGCAGCAGGTGTTTGAGGATGGGGAAAGGACTGTGGAGGAGGAGCTTTTAAGAGGATGTCCGGGAGGGGACGGCTTTGAGCGGGAACGGTTTGAGTATGAACGTCAATACCATGTATTATTTACAGGCTTTGGGTTTCACCTGAAGGATAAGAAAAGGCGGCTGAAGGAATTTTCCGGCGGGGAGCAGACCAGGATCGGTCTTATTGGCCTGCTTCTGCAGAAGCCGGATCTTTTGCTGTTAGATGAACCTACCAATCATTTGGATATGGAAATGACAGAGTGGCTGGAGGAATATCTCCAGCAATATGAACATGCAGTGGTAATGGTGTCCCATGACCGTTTTTTTCTTGACCGGACGGCAAAGACCGTGTGGGAGTTAGAGGAAGGCAAGGCCATCCGGTATCCGGGAAATTACAGTGAATACCGCCGGGAAAAGAGAAAGCGTATGGCCATAGAGCAGAAGGCATGGGAGCAGCAGCAAAAGGAGATCGCCCGTCTTCAGGAGGTGATCCGGCGGTTTCAGCATAAGCCCACGAAGGCTTCCTTTGTGCGGGCAAAGAAAAAGCAGATTGAAAGAATGGAACAGGCAAAGCCGCCGTCACGGCAGGAGCCTGGTCTGATTATGGGGAACATAACTCCCAAGATGGCAGGGGGACGGCTGGTGTTTGAGGCAGAGCATTTGAAGCTGGGATATGACAGGACGATTCTGGAGCTTTCCCTTCGAATTCGCCGGGGGCAGAAGATCGGGATTCTGGGAGCCAACGGAGCGGGAAAAAGTACCTTTTTAAAGACTGTGGCAGGAATCCTTCCGGCGCTGGGAGGAAAAATGAGTCTGGGACACCATGTGACAGCAGGGTATTTTGACCAAAATTCCGCCAATATCCATTCCGAAAAAAGTGTGCTGGAGCATTTTACGGAGCATTTCCCTGTACTGACCCAAAAAGAAGCAAGGAAAATCCTTGGATCCTATCTGTTTGGAGGAAGGGAGGCGGCGAAACGGGTCAATGACTTATCCGGCGGGGAAAGAGCCCGTCTGGTTCTGGCAGAGCTGCTGCAGGCAGGCCATAATTTCCTGATTCTGGACGAGCCTACCAATCATATGGATATTCCTGCCAAGGAGACTCTGGAATCGGCTTTTCGGGCGTATGAGGGGACGATTCTCTTTGTGTCTCATGACCGGTATTTTATCCGACAGGTGGCAGAATCCATTTTGATCTTTGAGGACGGGAGGGCGTATTATCATCCTTTTGGATATGAACATTACCTGGAGCGGATAAAAAAATACAGGCAGGGAGCAGGAAAAGACAGGAAAGTCTTGACACCGGAAGAAGGGAAAGAAGGCAGGGAGATATCCTGCCGGATGTCAGCGGAGGACCAGGCGCTGATTGCGTCGCTGAGGAGTGTGCCCCGAGGGGAGCGTCATAGGCTGCGTGAGGCTTCAGAGGAGGAAATCTATGAGGACTGGCGCATGAAGCCGGCAAGAGAGAAGATGGTGAAGGCGGGGGAGGAATATGAGGAGAGGGTCAGGCAGGCCAGGGAGCTTTTGCGGCAGTGGCAGGAATCGGAGGAGTTCTGGAGAGAAGCAGGGGATGAGGATGGCTTGAGGGAAGAAAGGAGGAATGGGGGAAGACAGGGCGGAGAGGCTTTGGAGCTGAAGACAAAACAGGGAGCAGAGAAGGAGGGAGTGCATCCGGACAGAGAGGAGGACGGAGGGAAGGAACCGAATCAGGGGATTTGCAGGAAGGGGATGGAGGTGTATGAAAGGGCGCTGACGGAAGCAGAGGACGCCTGGAGGGAGTGGCATGAAAGGTGCCTGGAGTGGTATGGGCAGAGCCTGGAATGAGGCAGAAGATCTTTACACTTTTTCTGTGGTTTGTTATACTTATGTTGTGAGGAGCTGTAAATGGATAGGAAAGAAGGTGTCTTTATCCTTTCCTCTGTCAGAGAAAAATGGATTATTGGGAAGAATGCGTGTAATGGCGGCAGCCAGGTCTCCTGTGGCCGGAGGGGATTTGAAACGGCAGATCGGCGGTTTGGTATAAAAAAACAGTTGAAAATTAAATATTGATGTGGTATTATTTGGACATTAAGGCTACGCTCCGGCTATAGACTACAAATGTGCGCGATGGTGCAAAACCCTGGGTGGAATTGCACCGTTTTTTTAAATAATCAGGAATTTAAGCAAGGCTGTACCAGCTTATATGAGGGGCATTACCTTAAAATGAGGAGGAAAGATTATGAAAAGAAAATTAAGTTTGATTCTGGCCGGCACACTGGCATTCGGGCTGGCGCTGACAGGCTGCGGGGGCGGCGCTTCGCAGGGGAATGAAGCAGGCGGTGAAAGCTCTGCCTCGGCGTCAGGAGCCGGAGAGACATCAGGCAGCGCCGGGACGGCTTCCGGCACGGATACAGCGGGATTTATGATGGATGTGCTCAATGCGGATATTCAGACGGCAGACGTGCAGAAGACCTCAAAGGATTACACGGTTCCTACGAATATTTATGATCGTCTGGTTGAGATTGAGGTGGATGATCAGGGCGCTTCCAAGATTGTGCCCAGTTTGGCAGAAAACTGGGATATTTCGGGAGACGGTCTGGAATATACCTTCCATCTGCGGCAGGGGGTCAAGTTCCAGAATGGCAATGATTTTACGGCGGAGGATGTGTCTTACACCTTTAACCGGCTTCTGACCGTGGAGGGCGGTGTGAATACAGAGCTTTTGGACCAGGTTAAGGGAGCTGCGGAGCTGATTGAGGGCAGCGCCGATACTCTGGAAGGCGTAGAGGTAGTGGATGATTATACTGTCAAGGTTACGCTGAAGGAGCCGTTTGCAGCGTTTTTATCCTGTCTGACAGCGCCGGGGCTTTCCATTTATGACAGTGAGGCTACCGAGGCGGCGGGAGACCAGTTCGGAATGGATCCGGCTGTGACAGTGGGTACAGGACCTTTTAAGTTCGTTGGCTGGACGTTTAATGATCAGCTGGTGCTGGAGCGGAACGAGGACTACTGGAGGGGCGCTCCCCAGCTGCCGGGGGTGGTCATCAAGATTATTCCGGATACAGAGACCCAGACCATGATGTTTGAGAATGGGGAATTGGACCTTTTGGATCTGGATTTTGTCACCGATGCGGCAGACCGCTTTTTAGAGACCTATCCGGATCAGATCGTACAGGGACCCAGGGTGGGAATCACATACTTTACCATGAACTTTAATATAGAACCGTTCCAGGAGGTTAAGGTCCGCCGGGCAGTGCAGATGGCTATTGACCGTCAGGCTATATTGGATGCTTTGTATGGCGGGAGAGGACAGGTGGAGCATGGGATCTATCCCTTTGGCCTGATCGGATTTCATGACGGAAAGAGCAAGATCAGCTATGACCCGGAGGGGGCAAAGGCCCTTCTTGAGGAGGCTGGCTATGGTTCCGGCTTTACCATGGAGCTGGCGGCAGATGCTTCCGCTTCGGATACTGTGACCATGGCTTTAGAGATCATCAAGGAGCAGCTTGCCGCTGTGGGGATCCAAGCAGAGATTAAGAATTATGATGAATCTACCTGGCTGGAGACCAGAAAGGCAGGGGAGCTGGGTTCCTTTATGTCTACCTGGACGGCAGATTTTAACGACCCGGAGAACTTTATCTATACCTTCTTTGGGAATGAAGAAAAGACCAGGATCCGTTCCATCAATTATCCGGATACGGCAGTGATGAGCCGTGTCAGCAAAGCAAGGGGCATTGTAAATGAGGATGAGAGACTGGCAGAGTATCAGGCCCTGGAGGAAAAGCTGATTCATGAGGATGCGGCCTGGGTACCCATGTATTCCCGGATGCATCTGTGGGCAGTAAGCGAGCGGGTGCAGAACTTTAAGCCGGTGTGGAGCGGAGTCAGCGACCGGATGTACTATGGAGTTTCGCTTAGTGAATAGATTCTGCTGGTGAAAAGGGCCGGGTGAAGAAAACGGTAAATCATAAGGAATGCCGCAGAATGGAGAAATCTGTTTTGCGGCTTTTTTGTCAGATCGTTTATCCGTAGCACAAAAATGGAGAGGGGAGATTATTTTTCGTGTTGAACAAAGTACTAAAGCGTATTGTGATTTCAATCCCGGTGTTGATCGGTGTGGTGCTAGCCATATTTATCATGCTGCGGATCGTGCCGGGGGATCCGGTTACGACCATGATGGGAGAGCATGTGAATCCTGCGGTGATTGAGAAGATCAGCCGGGAGATGGGGCTGGATCAGCCCATGATCGTCCAGTTTTTTAAGTATGTATTCAATGCATTGAGAGGGGATTTCGGCACCTCTTACCGGCTGAACCGGAATGTGACCCAGATAATCCTGGATGCATTTCCCAATACGGTAAAGCTGTCGCTGATGGCAGCCGCTGTGGCGTGGCTGATTGGGATCGTGGCGGGAATCGTGGCTGCCGTCCGTCAGAATAAGCTGCTGGATCGGATGTTCATGGGATGCGCCCTGATGGGGGTGTCCATGCCGGTTTTTATGACAGCCTTGATTCTTCAGTATGTGTTTGCCTTTAAGCTGAAATGGTTTCCTGTGTCAGGGTATGATTCCTGGAAGGCCATGGTGCTGCCGGCCATTGCCCTGGGCTGGAACTCAGCAGGAAGCATTGCGCGGATGACCCGTTCCAATCTGGTGGAGGTGATGCAGAATGATTTCATCCGGACAGCCCGGGCAAAGGGACTGCGGGAAAAGGGCGTGATTATCCGGCATGCTTTAAAGAATGCCATGCTGCCGGTGGTCACAATGATGGCGCTGCAGTTTTCCAGTATGCTTTCCGGGGCAGTACTGACAGAGAGCGTGTTCGGCGTACCGGGAATCGGCAGGCTGGCGGTTAATGGCATTGAAACCCGGGATATGCCGCTTTTGCAGGGGACGGTGGTGTTTACTACCATTTTGATTATTATCGGAAATCTGATTGCCGACCTGCTTTATAATGTGCTGGATCCCAGAATCCGGGAGGGTGCGTAGAATGGAGAAAACCATGACAGAGGATAAGAATCAAGTTGTTGGCAGTGAGGCTATGGACGGGCAAAGGGACAAAGAGCACATCCGTGAGGATTTGGAGCTTTCGGCACAATTAGGAGAGTCAGACAGCTGGGAGGATAAGCTGAAAACCATGGTGCGTCAGAATAAGCTGGCGGCATTTTCGGCAGTGATCTTGTTTCTGATTTTCTTGGCAGCGGTGTTTGCCCCCGTGGTGGCGCCCTATGATCATTTGGCACAGAGCCTGACTGACCGGCTCCAGGACCCCAGTGCGGCACATCTGCTGGGTACCGACGAGCTGGGAAGGGATGTGCTGAGCCGGATCATCTATGGGGCAAGGATATCCCTGACCATTGGTTTGGTGCCGACCCTGATTTCCATGGCGATCGGGACGGTACTGGGGCTTTGCGCCGGGTTTTACGGAGGAAAGGTGGATTTTATCATTATGCGCCTGGCGGATGTGATGCTGGCGTTCCCATCGCTATTGCTGGCAATGGTGGTTATGTATACCATGGGAGGCGGGCTGATCAATATTTTTATTGCTTTAAGTCTGGTAAACTGGGCAGGGACAGCCAGAATTGTCCGGTCCCAGACCTTATCCCTGAAGGAAAAGGAATTTGTAGAGGCGGCCAGGTCCATCGGAGTGAAGAAATGGACCATTATGTTCCGGCACATTCTGCCCAATTGTCTGCCCTCCTTGATTGTGCTGTTTACCTTGAATATTCCGTCAGCCATTCTGTCGGAGGCATCTCTAAGCTTTTTGGGAATCGGCGCCCAGCCGCCGTCAGCAAGCTGGGGGCTGATGGCAGTACGAGGGAAAAAGTATTTGTTTTCAGAGCCGTGGCTGTCCATTGCCCCCAGTGCGGCAATTATGATCGTGGTGATGGCATTTAACTTTTTGGGCGACGGTCTGCGGGACGTGCTGGATCCGTACCTGAAAGAGCAGTAGGAGGAAGGCAGGGAAAAGGATGAGCGAATCGATTGTTTTGGAAATTAGAGATCTTCGATCCCATTTTTTTACGGCAAAGGGCCAGGTTCCGGCCGTGGATGGGGTCAGCATCCAGGTTCCGGCAGGGAAGATCATCGGAATCGTGGGAGAATCCGGCTGTGGAAAGAGCATGACCTTTATGTCGGTCATGGGACTTCTGCGGTATCCAGGAAAGGTGGTGGGGGGAACCATTTTCTTAGACGGACGGGATATTACCCATTTAAAACCCAAAGAGCTTTCCAAGGTGCGGGGAAATGAGATTTCCATGATCTTTCAGGAGCCTATGACTTCCTTAAATCCAGTATACCCGGTGGGAAAGCAGGTCAGGGAGGCCATTCTGCTGCACCAGAAGGTTTCAAAGAAGGAGGCCAGGGAGCGTGTGCTGGACATTTTCCGGGCAGTAGGCATTTCCGAGCCGGAAAAGCGGTATTACAGCTATCCCCATCAGCTTTCCGGAGGACTGCGCCAGAGGGTGATGATCGGCATGGCCATGGTGTGCCGCCCTAAGGTGATGATTGCCGACGAGCCTACCACTGCATTGGATGTGACCATTGAAGCTCAGATACTGCGGCTGATGCAAAGGCTGTGCAGGGAACAGGGCACGTCCATTATTCTCATTACCCACAATATGGGGGTGGTGGCAGAGGTCTGTGATTATGTCTATGTAATGTATGCAGGAAAGGTGATGGAGCAGGCAGAGACCTTTGCGTTGTTTGAGAGAACCAGCCACCCCTATACTCAGGGGCTTTTGCGGTCCATTCCCAAGCTGGATGAGAAGGCAAAGCGGCTTTATACCATTGAGGGCGTGGTGCCGAATCTGCTGCATCTGCCCAAGGGCTGCAGTTTTTGTACCCGGTGTGGCCAGGCCAGGGAGCGGTGCTTTTCAGAAAGGCCAAAGCTGTATGAAACAGAGGACGGCCATGGAGTCCGCTGTTTTGCATATGAGAGGGAAGGGGTGTTTGTATGAGTGACGGGATGATGAAGGATAAAAAGGCTGAGGACGGAGGACAGGAAAAGAAAATGGGGGAAGGCAGGGCGCAGACAGAGAAAATGGGGGTGGATGCAAGAAGAGTCGAAGAAAAGCGGCAGGTGCTTCTTCATGCAAGGAATCTGGTAAAGGAGTTTCCGGCAGGGGGAACCAGGAAAAACCCACAGGTGGTTCACGCAGTTACCAATGTAAATTTGGAGATCTATCAAGGGGAAACCCTTGCCCTGGTAGGAGAGTCCGGCTGTGGAAAAAGCACCCTGGGACGGGTTTTGATCCGGCTTTTAGAGCCTACGGCAGGAGAAATCCATTATGAGGGGGAGAATATTGTGGGCATGGGGGAAGCCGATTTTGCCCGATTAAGGCGGCAGATGCAGATTATTTTCCAGGATCCTTATGCGTCCTTAAATCCCAGGATGAGTGTAAAGGAAATTATCGGAGAGCCGCTGATTACTTACGGAATGAAGGATAAGGGAGAGCTGGAGGCCAAGGTGAGGGAGCTGATGGGGGAGGTGGGCATTGCCCAGGAATTTTATAACCGGTATCCGCACCAGTTTTCCGGCGGGCAGCGCCAGCGGATCGGCATTGCCCGGGCCATTGCCCTGAATCCTAAGCTGATTATCTGCGACGAGCCGGTGTCAGCTCTGGATGTGTCCATTCAGTCTCAGGTGCTGAATCTTTTAAAGGATCTGCAGGAACGGTATGGGCTGACTTACTTGTTTATTTCTCATGATTTAAGCGTGGTTAAGTTTATTGCGGATCGGGTGTGCGTGATGTTTCTCGGAATGATCTGTGAGATCGGAGATACAGACAGTCTGTATGAACAGCCGCTTCATCCCTATACCCGGTTTCTTTTAAATGCCATACCCAAGGCGGACCCAAAGCTGCGCAGCCAGGAAAAGGAGCTTCTGACAGGGGAGATCCCCTCGCCGGTGAATCCGCCGTCAGGCTGCCGGTTTCACACCAGGTGTCCTTATGCCGAAGATATCTGCCGTCAGAAGGCGCCGGAGGGAAGGATGGCAGGGGAGAGACAGGTGTTCTGCCATTTTCCGTTGGGGTGAGAATAAGAAATACTTTGGGAAAAGGCATCAGGAATATTCGGGCATAATAGGAGAAAGCTTGAAAAGGCTGGAAGGGGATTGAAATGAGAGATAAGAGTTTCTGGATTTTATTGGTGCTTTTGCTGGCAGGGATTGTTTTGGGCGGATTTTTGGGAAGTCTGGCAGAGGGAAATGCCTGGCTTTCCTGGCTGAATTTCGGGCAGTCCTTTGGGTTGGATGAGCCGCTGGTTCTGAATCTGGGGGTGTTAGTCATCACCTTCGGATTGTCCATTAAGATTACCATGGCAAGTATTTTTGGCGTGGCGGCGGCTTTGGTGATCTATCGATATATATAATGAGTGATTTGGCATAGGGGCTTCCTTTTTTTTACAGAATATGGTATACTATTCTAAAGAGTCTGTCATCTTCCGATCTGGCCGGTTAGGTCAGATTTTCAGGGGGATTGGGTGGGCTTTTATTATGTCTCTCGAGGAGATTTTTATTAAAGGAGATATGGTTGTGAAGGAAAGGAAGAGTGATTCCCGTGCCAGGCGGGAGATGAGGAAGAGCCTTAGCGGAAGGATTCTCAGAAGTGCGGCTCTGAATGTCCTGGCAGTGGTTGTGGTATCTTGTATCATTATGGTGATATCCATGCAGTCGCTGGCCAACAGTATTCTTTTGGACAGCCTACAGCCTATGGCCAGGCAGTCGTCAAAGACCGTGGAGGCCAATATTCATATGCTGGCGGACCGGATGATGACGATAGCCGGCGATAGCCGGATAACCGGGGAGGAAGGCGCCCGGCTTAATGCAGGAGAGCTTGAGCAGAATCGAAATGAGGTTTTGACAGAGGCTGCGGAGATCTATGAGCTGTATACCATAGCTTTGTATGACCTGGACGGGCGGCTGATTCAGGGAATCGGCAATGCGCCGGGAAATCTGGACAGCGGTTTTTTTGGGCTTCTTAAGGAAACGGATAACCTGACTACCCATACCTCCACCATATTCCAGGATAAGCTGGGCATTACCATGGGTATGCCGGTGAAGGAGAATGGGCAGACTTCTCTGTATGTGGTAGGTGTCTATAAATATGATACTCTCAATGACGTGATCAGCAGTATTAACCTGGGCAAGAACGGTATGGCTTATATGGTGAACCAGGAGGGAGTCATTACCGGCCATCCGGATCAGTCATTGGCCCTTAACAAAAAGACGCTGTATCAGATTGAAAGCGGCCATGAGCAGGCATTAAGCCATGTGACTACAGGAGAAACCGGCGGAACCGAGTTTTCTGAAGACGGAAAGCAGATGCTGGTGGCTTTTTCCCCGATTCGGGGGACCCAGTGGTATCTGGTGATTCAGGTGCCCAAGTCGGATTATAATCATTTGATCAATGCAGCCATGGCGGCGGCAATTTTATGTACTATGGCAGTGCTGGCTGTATCTATTATGCTGGTTCGCCGTCTGGCAGGATCCATTGCCCATCCAGTTACCAGTGTGACGGGACGGATGGTGGCGCTGTCGGATGGAGATCTGCATACAGAGGTGGTTCCGGTCAGCTCAGGGGATGAGCTGGAGGTGCTGACGCGAACCCTGGAGGCTACGTTGGGAAGTGTAAACCGGTACATATCGGACATCCAGCAGGTGCTGACTCAGGTTGCAAAAGGCAATCTGAAGGTAGAACCCCATGTGGATTATCAGGGGGATTTCGCCTTGATCCGGGCCAGCTTAGGCACGATCATCCATTCCATGAATGAAACTCTGTCAGGATTTCGTGCTGCTGCTGCCAGGCTTTCCGGTATGGCAGAGGAACTGAATGGCCAGTCTACACAGCTTCATCAGGCTTCTTTAGAGCAGAATGAGTCTACCGAGGAGCTGGTATCTGAGGTGTCCCATGTGAAGGAGCAGCTGGCCAGTGTGACAGAAAGCAGCGGGCAGACCCGGCTGAAGACCGAGGAGATTACCCAGCGGGTCGAGGAGGCCAATACGCAGATGACAGCTCTTTCCCAAGCGATGGATAATATCAGCGCCAATGCCCAGGAGATCACACAGATTGCCAAGGCCATTGAGGATATTGCGTTCCAGACGGGGCTTCTTTCCATCAATGCTTCTGTGGAGGCGGCCCGGGCCGGCACTGCAGGCAAGGGCTTTGCCGTGGTGGCCAATGAGGTCAAGCAGCTGGCGTCCAGAAGTGCGCAGGCAGCCCAGAGCGCTACGGATGTGGTAAATAAGACCCGGATGATCATTCAGACCGGTGTGGAGCTGACAGCAGACACGGCCCACTCCATTGATGAAATCTCAGTGGTTTCCACCCAGATCAGCGCCATATCCGATAAGCTGGTTGCAGCAGTGCAGGGACAGGAGAGCGCACTGGCGATTATGGAGGAGCGGATCGATGCGATTTCTTCGATTGCGGACCGGAATTTACAGAATGCCGAAGGCACCAGGCATTCCAGCGGACGGTTGTCAGAAGAAGCAGAAGGGCTTCAGAAGCAGGTTAAGAAATTTATCTTGAGGGAGGAGCAGACAAGATGAAACAAGCGGCAAAAATGAGCCTGATTCTTTTTTTGCTGACAGTGCTGCTGACAGCCTGCAGCGGCAAGCAGGATCTTCAGGATGGCTATTATACGGCCCAGGCGCTGGAGTTCAGTCATGGCTGGAAGGAATATGTGACCATCATGGTAAAGGGGGGAAGCATTGTCTCTGTGGAGTATAATGCTGAGAATCCAAGTGGGTTTATTAAAAGCTGGGATAATGCTTATATGCAGACCATGCTTCATTCCAATGGCACCTATCCCAATGAATACACCCGATACTATGCCAGCCAGCTTCTGGAGGGACAGGGAAACGGACAGATTGACGCAATAACAGGGGCTTCCTCCTCCCACAGCTCCTTTGAGAAGCTGGCGGCTGCCGTGGTGGAGCAGGCCAGGAAGGGCATCTCGGATGTTGTGATTGTGGATACATCTCATTAGAAAGGCAAAAAGGAACAGGACAATGGACACAGGGAGAAAAGCCGGAAAGGCTTATGAGATGGATATGTGCAGCGGGCCTCTTTTTTCAAAGCTGGTGATGTTTGCAGTTCCGCTGATGCTGTCCGGGATTCTTCAGCTATTGTTTAATGCGGCAGATATTGTGGTGGTGGGGAATTATGCAGGGCACGAGTCCCTGGCAGCAGTGGGCTCAACCAGCTCCCTCATCAATCTGCTGGTCAATGTGTTTATCGGGCTTTCGGTAGGCGCCAATGTGCTGGCGGCTCAATATTTCGGCGCCAGTCGGATGAAGGATCTGGAGGAAACCGTTCATACGGCTATGGTGCTGGCCATAGGAGGCGGCTTGTTTTTGGTGGCAGCAGGAGTTCTGCTTGCGGATCCTCTCCTGACTCTTATGGGGACTCCAAAGGATGTTCTTCCTTTGGCGGCTCTTTATATGAAGATCTTTTTTATAGGAATGCCGGCTACCCTGACGTATAATTTCGGCAGCGCGATCCTTCGGGCAGTGGGAGATACCAAAAGACCTTTGTGGTTTTTGCTGACAGCAGGAATTATCAATGTGATTCTGAATTTGATTTTTGTGATTTTCCTTCATATGGGAGTGGCAGGGGTGGCGCTTGCCACGGTGATCTCCCAATGTATTTCCGCGGCGCTGATCCTGCGGTGTCTGGTGACTTCAGATGCGCCTTATGGCCTGCGGCTTGACCGCTTAAAGCCGGTGAAAACCAAGCTTTTCGCCATTGCCAGGATCGGACTTCCGGCAGGGTTTCAGGGAGCTATTTTTTCTATCTCCAATGTGCTGATTCAGTCGTCGGTCAATTCCTTTGGATCTGTGGCCATGGCAGGCAATACGGCGGCTTCCAATATTGAGGGGTTTGTGTATACGGCGATGAACGCCGTGTATCAGACGGCTCTAAGCTTTACCAGCCAGAATTTCGGAGCCAGGAATTACGAGAGGATGACAAGAATCCTTTGGTATTGTCAGGGAATGGTGATTGTGGTGGGACTTGTCATGGGAGGCGGGGCTGTGCTCATGGGCCCGGAGCTTTTGAGAATTTATCAATCAAATCCTCAGGTGATTCATTATGGCATGAACCGGCTTCGGATCATCAGCGGTCCTTATTTCCTCTGCGGGATCATGGAGGTTATGGTAGGGGGACTGCGGGGCATGGGATGTTCGTTGCTACCGATGTTTGTAGCATTGACAGGGGCCTGTGTATTCAGGGTGATCTGGATTTATACCATATTTGCCATGAGTCATACCCTGCAGACCTTGTATATTTCTTACCCGGTATCGTGGACCATTACGTTTTTGGCGCATATGGTGTGTTATGGGATTGTACGAAGGCGGGCAGAGAGATAAGAACGCGTGGGAATTTAGGCAAGGCTGTGGGCGGAAAGGTTGGATCGGTTAGGAGTTGTCTGAATTGACAAGGCAGACTTTTATAGGGAATGGTAGAAGAAGGGGGATCAGAGTATGGGATTTAGAGATTCGTGTATACAGGCTTTGGATGAGAAAAAGCTGTTTGAGGATTCAGGACACAAGACGCGGTTTAAAGAGCTGATGGATTGTTATTCGGATTACCCGTTTTTTGGCAAAGGGCTGTGCAAGTGTATGTATTTGTCGGCGTGGGACGAGGAGCATTTCGCTGTCATGTTAGGCATTCTGACGGAGCTGGCCTTGGGGCGGGAGCGGAATACGGAGGAGATGCGGCGGCAGGGTGAGGAGCTGGCCATGAAGCATATAGATGGGGATTCCTGTCTTTACCAGATGTCCAATGCATTTCTGGACGGAAAGAGCTTTCGGCTTCCGGAGCATACACAGATTCAGCCGGAATTTGTCTATATTATCGAGAGGGCCCAGAAGGCGGCAGAGGTGATTGACAGGATAGAATAACAAGACTTGGGGAATGCTTTCAGCAATGTTTTTGACCCATCAGGTGTCTGACAGGCGGGCTGATGGGTCTTTTTCTGCGCTTTTTTGAATATGGCCCAGCAGGATGTGGAGAATGGCGCTGCCTGTCAGGATGGTCAGCAGATAAAGGAGGTTGGCCGGAAGGATTCCCAGGTACAGGGCCAGTTCACGGAAAACAGGCTGGGTGCCGGGGGTGTAGGGGGAAATGTAAAACATGTCAGCGCTTCCCCGTCCAGGCGTCAGTACATTGACGGCAGTGGCAATGCAGCAGCAGGCAGCAAAAAGAGGAACCGTGTCTGTAAAGCTTCTGCGGCTTACATCGGAGCGGCCGGTGAACAAAAGGAACAGGCTGATCAGGATCAGAAGAATGTGCCATACATATCCATGAAGGGTCAGGGTCCAATGGATATGGCGAAAGCCCTCCGGCACGATCAGTGCAGCAATGCCGCCTAACAAACCATAGTCCTGCATAAAGGTGCAGAGGGTGGTTTTGATGCGGCCTGACGGTAAAAAGGGCAGCAGCAGGCAGAAATACATAGGAAGGCTGCAGAGCTGGAAAGGGAAAAACCACCAGTCATAGCTTTGATGATAAATCACATAAAATAAAAAGAATTGTTTGTACAGCTCGGCAGCAGACAGGAAGACCCCGCAGCTAAACAGAATGCGGTCAGAGTCCTGGTCTGTCAGCGTGTGAAGCTGTGAAAAGAGGGTTTTGATCATTTTATTCATAATGGAATAGTATAGCATTTTTTCGGAAAAAGAACAAGGAAATTCAGGAAAGGAAACAAATTGTGTGATGGAAAGGAAAATAGAAGGAGCAAATGGGGAGGGTCAGGAAAACAGAGAGCTGTGTCTGAGACAATTGGAATCAGAGGAAATCACACAGGTTTATGAGATCTGTATGCGGAAGGATTTCCCTGAAAGTGAGCTCAAGCCATTGTCGGCGATCCGTCAGATGCTGGAGGCAGGAATATATGACTGCCTGGGGCTTTTTGAGGATACCAGGCTGATGGCATACGGATTTTTTGTGACAGATTGGCAGCGGGGGATTTTGCTGCTGGATTATCTGGCTGTCTGTGAGCCCTGGCGAGGCATGGGCTATGGGGGAAAATGCCTGGACAGGATACGAGATTTTTACAAGGGGGAAAAAGGGATTTTGCTGGAATGTGAAAGCCTGGAGAGCGGGCAGGATCAGGAGGAACGATTCTTGAGGGAGAGACGGATCCGGTTTTATCTGGACAACGGATGTGTGCGGACCCAGGTACGCTCCTTATTGTTTGGGGTGGAGTATGAGATTTTGTACATGCCTCTGGCAGAAGAAAGGGTGGACGGGGCAGGGGAGCTTGAGAATTTGTATCGGAAAATGATGCCTGGGGACAGGTATGAAAGGTATGTGGGCGGGATCTGGAGAGGATAAAGAGATTTTGTTTGGCAACTTGGAGAAAAAGGATCACGCTCCCTCAGCGTAAGGCAAAAGAGAGCGTGATCCTTTTATCTTTTACAGGCAGCACAGCCTGTGGGAGTGGCGGCACAGCCGCCCATGGCAGTTTCGCGCAGCTCGGGAGCAAGGCGTCTGCCTACATGATACATGGCGGCCAGCATTTCATCAAAGGGAATGAGCTGATTCACCCCGCTTAGGGCCAGTTCTGCTGCTGTCAGGGCATTGGCAACACCGATAGCGTTCCGGTTCTGGCAGGGATATTCTACCAAGCCGCCTACCGGATCGCATACCAGCCCTAACAGGTTCATCATCGCTGTGGATGCAGAGTCCAGGCACTGCTTCGGTGTGCCGTCCATAAGCTCCACGGCAGCCGAGGCAGCCATGGCAGACGCTACGCCAACCTCTGCCTGACATCCGCCTACTGCGCCGGCAACCGTGGCGTTGCGCATGGCAAGATAGCCCACGGCGCTGGAATTGTACAATGCCCGGATCAGCTTTTCCTCGGAAGCCTCAGATTCCTCCCAGAGAGCCAGCAGAACACCTGGTACGACTCCGGAGGAGCCGGCAGTAGGCGCGGCCACGATCAGCCCCATAGAGCTGCTGACCTCCAGCACACCCATGGCATAGGCAATGGCCTTGGAGAGCACGTTTCCGCAGATGGATTTTCCTTCCTGCCGGTGCTGTTCTACCAGGCGGGCTTCGCCGCCCAAGAGTCCGCCCATGGAGCGGCGCGGCTTTACAAGGGGTTCTGCGGAGGATTTTTTCATGATTGCAAGGGCTTTTTTCATCCTCAGATCCAAGGCTTCTCTGGTGGTTTCTGCCAGATCACATTCTCTGCGTATCATAATTTCGGAAATCGGGCATTGATGCTGTTCGCAAAGCGTCAGCAGCTCGGCTGCATTTTTAAAGTCCATTATTGTTCCTCCTGAATCCGGATTACCATAACCTGTTCTACATCCTGTTTATCTTTGATTTTCTTCTGCACATCCTGAGAAAGGGTTCCGTCAAATTCTACGATGCTGTATGCAATTTCACCCTTTGCCTCCCGGAACAGCCGCATAAAGGCAATATTGATCTTACCCTCGCTGAGACAGCGGGTAATGTGGGCCGCTATGCCGATCCGATCCTTGTGAACCACGATCAGGGTATTGTAATCTCCGGAAAAATCCACGGCGATTCCGTTGATCCTGGCGATTCGGATTTTGCCGCCGCCGATGGATTCCCCTCGGAGGGAAAAGGAATGGCCGTGAATGTCCGTGAGATGAATATCCACCGTGTTGGGATGGAGCTCTGTTTCCGTGTGGTTGTAGAAAAAGTCAAAGAGGATTCCCTGCTGCTCTGCCAGGGTATAAGCCTGCGGGATCCGCTCATCGTCCGTGGAAAAACCCATGATTCCGCCTAAAAGCGCCCGGTCCGTGCCATGTCCCTGGTAGGTCTTGGCAAAGGAGCCGTAGAGCGTAAATTCTACCTGGCGCACCGGTTCCCCCAGCATTTTCCGGGCAATAAGGGCAATGGAGCAGGCTCCTGCCGTGTGGGAGCTGGAAGGCCCTACCATGTTGGGGCCCAGGACATCAAATATGCTGATAAATGACATAGAAGCTTCCTCGTTTCGTTAGAAGTAAAATAATAAAGTAAATTATAGCATTTCAGCAGTTTTTTTACAAGGGCCTGCTGTGGGGATGAGCGTCTGCGTCCATGCGGACAGGGGAGGATGCGGTTTCCCATGACTTTATGATCAGCGAATTTTTTGGTACAAACACGTATTTTCCTGTAATCCGATATACTGGATTACAGGGAGGTGCAATATGAATGATATGGTGATAATGGCATTGATTGCCACACTGGGAACCTGGTCTATAACAGCCTTGGGAGCGGCAACCGTGGTATTTTTCCGGTCGCCGGATCCAAAATGGCTGAATCTGATGCTTGGCTTTGCTTCCGGGGTTATGATTGCCGCAAGCTTTTGGTCCCTGCTGCAGCCGGCGATTGAGCGGGCGGAGGAAATCTCAGTTATGCCGGCTTATCTGGTGGCTACTCTTGGCTTTCTTTCCGGCGCAGTATTTATGTGGGGGTCAGATAAAATCGTCTCCTATGCCAGGGGAAGGGTGAATCGGACAACAGACGGGTCAAATGACAGGCTGAACCGGATCATTATGCTGGTTCTTTCCATTACTCTTCACAATATACCAGAGGGGCTTGCAGTGGGAGTCGCCTTTGGAGCGCTGCCAAGAAGCGGCTATATGGCGGAGAGCTTGATGGGAGCCATTACCATTGCGGTGGGAATCGGGCTTCAGAATTTTCCCGAGGGAGCGGCTGTATCCATTCCGCTCAGGAGAGAGGGGTATTCCAGGAAAAAGAGCTTTTTCCTGGGGCAGGCCTCTGGGATCGTGGAGCCCATTGCCGGGGTGATCGGGGCGCTTTTGGTGGTCTATGTGGAAGCCATGCTGCCTTATGCCCTGTCCTTTGCGGCAGGGGCCATGATCCTGGTGGCTGTCCATGAGCTGATTCCTGAGTGTCAGAGAAATCAGAAGGCACAGCCTTATTTTGCTACCATGGGAATCGTCACTGGGTTTGCCACCATGATGCTTTTAGATGTGATGCTGGGATAATCTTGCTATTTTCTGTGCCGCATGATACAATCGGCGTAGAAACATAAGAAAAGAAAGGTTACAGAGGGCTATGGAGCATAAGGCGGCAGCACAGGAAAACCAGATTACAGAAGGCATAATCTGGAAGCAGATTTTATTGTTCTTTTTTCCGATTTTGTTTGGAACCTTTTTCCAGCAGCTTTATAATGCGGCGGATGCGATGATTGTAGGACGCTTTGTGGGAAAGGAAGCGCTGTCTGCAGTGGCAGGCTCTACAGGAATGCTTACACAGATGGTGGTAGGCTTTTTTGTAGGGCTTTCTTCTGGAGCGGCAGTGCTGGTTTCTCAGTATTACGGTGCAAAAAGAGGGGATATGGTGGGATATGGGGTCCATACCTTTCTGGCCTTCAGCATTTTGGCAGGACTGGCAATGACCGTGCTTGGAATTGTGTTGTCTCCCTGGATGCTGGAGGCCATGGGAACGCCGGCAGAGGTAATGGAGATGTCGGTGCTTTATCTTCGGGTTTATTTTGGCGGAATGACAGGAAATCTGGTGTACAATTCCGGGGCAGCCGTTCTCAGGGCTGTGGGAGATTCCAAGAAGCCTTTGTATTTTCTCATCATCAGCTGTCTGATTAATATTTTGCTGGATGTGCTGTTTGTCGTGTTCTGCGGACTGGGGGTATTGGGAGCCGCCCTGGCCACCATCCTGTGCCAGGCACTGAGTGCAGGTATGGTGATCATAGCTTTAATGAGGACAAGGGATATGCACCGCCTGGAGTGGAGCCGGGTAAGGATGGATGGCCGGATGCTTCAGCGGATGATCCGGATCGGGTTCCCTTCCGGGCTTCAGTCTGTCATGTACGGTATTTCCAATGTGATCATCCAGTCTGCCATCAATTCCCTGGGAACCGATTCTGTGGCAGCCTGGGCTGCGTACAGTAAGCTGGACAGTGTTTTCTGGATGATCGTCAGCGCCTTCGGCATTGCGGCGACTACCTTTGTGGGACAGAATTTCGGAGCAGGGCGAATGGAGCGGGTGAGAAGCGGCGTCCGCACCTGTATGATGATGACCATTCTGTCCTCTGTCATGATGTCTGTAATTATTTATAACTGGGGAATCTATGGATTTGAGCTGTTTACCTCAGATCAGGGTGTGGTTTCCATTGGAGTGGCCATGATGCGGTATCTGTCTCCTGTGTATGTGACCTATGTGTCAATCGAGATTCTGTCCGGCGCCCTGCGGGGGGTGGGAGACTGCTGGATCCCCATGCTGCTTTGCTGCGGAGGAGTCTGTGCGCTGCGCGTTGTGTGGGTGCTGGCAGCAGTGCCGTTACGCAGGGATATTTACACGATTATGTTCAGCTATCCCTTGACATGGGTGGTGACTACGGTTTTGTTTGTGGTCTATTATGTATTTTTCAGCAAATTAAAAAGGGAGCGGCCACGAGGAAGGTTTGAGATTGAGAGGTAAGCCATGGTTTCGGTTTTGCTTGTTGTTTTATATCTGCTTACAATCGGGCTTTCTGCTTATAGCTGCGGCTGGCTTATCTTCAAGGCAGAGCGAAGCGGGGCGGCTGCGGCTCTGGCAGTATGTCAGCTTTTGGTGATTATCTGGTGTATTCCGCAGCTCTTTTTGGGGCTTCCCATGACAAAGGGGATGAAATACCTGGCTTATAGTATTTCCTATGTGGGAATCAGCTTTATCGGGCCGTCCTGGCTGGCGTTTTCTTTTTTGTATTGTAAAAAAAGGCTGGCAAAACCGTTGTGGATGGTTTTGTTTGGGCTGGCGCTGCTGCATTATGCCGTGTTTTTGACCAATGAGCGCCATCATCTGTTTTACCGGCAGTTTGAGGTGGAATCGGTTGTGTATGGCTGGATGTTTTATGTCCATATGAGCTATACCTATCTCTGTGTCGCAGGCGGCATGGGGGCTGTGCTTCGGGAGTTTTGGAAAAAGCAGGTGGCAGCGGTTCATCTGGCAGTGATCCTTTTGTCAGCGGCCGTTCCCTTAGGCTTTAATGTTTTGTATTTGTCAGGGTGGGCAGGGACCTCTTTTGATCTGACGCCGCTGGCATTTGCATTGTCTGGCTTTCTTATGGTGCTGGCTGTGCTGCGCTATGATTTTCTTGACGTGCGGGGCCTGGCCTTTGAGCAGATCCTGTCCTCCATTGCAGAGGGGGTGGCGGTGTATAATAAGCGGGGAACGTTTGTTTACTGCAACGAGGCGGCAAAAGCGTGGCTGGGAATCTGTGAAGGGGATGATTTTGAAGGGGCGAGAGGAAGGCTTGCCAGCCAGGGGATCGTGGTGGAGATGGAAAAGGAACAGCTTTTGGAGGATCGGGTGCTCAGTCTGGATAAGGGAGAGAAAATCCGGCTGAAGCAGTATATTCAGCGGGATAAAACCGGGGCGGCGGCAGCGGGAATTTTCCTTTTGACGGATGTGGGAGAATATTATGAGCGGCTGCGGCAAAGCAGGGAGCTGGCAGTATCTGCCCAGAAGCTTGCCATTGAGCAGGAGCGGAACCGAATTGCCCAAAAGGTGCATGATACGGCAGGACATACCCTGACTGTTATCCAGTCTCTGATCCGGCTGGCACGGGTGGAGTGGGAGAAGGGACAGGAGGTGGCGGCCGGACTTGAGAAAGCGCGGCAGCAGGTAAGCGGGAAAGAGGAAGGAGCATGGCCAGAAGGCGAAGGTCAACCGAAAAAACAGGACAAGGGTTTGATCTGGCCTGAAGGTGAAAGAATGTCCCGGCGCAAAGGGGACGAAGGGGCAGGGAAAGCAGAAACAGGAGGGGCGAGCCGTGATGAGAACCGGATGGAGGAATATCTGGCCCAGGCTCAGGAGCTGGCAGTGGAGGGAATCCGGGAGCTGCGCATTTCCATTAACCAGCTTCGTCAGGGGTTTGGCGGGGAGCTGGTTACGCAGGGAGTCCATCAGCTTGCACAGCGTGTAAAGGAGCTGACCATGGAGGTCAATGTCCAGGGGGAGGATGGCCCCAGGTATTCTCATTTATCGGCAGTGGTTTATGAGTGCCTGCGGGAGGCCATCACCAATTGCCTGAAATATGCCCATGCCGGCCATATGGATGTGATTCTGAAATTTGAGGAGGACAGCCTTGGGGTGTATATTTTTGACGACGGGCAAGGGTGTCCGGGCATTGTAGAGAGCAACGGGATCCGAGGAATGAGAGAACGGGTGGCAGAAGCCAAAGGACAGATAAGGATTTTATCCTCCCTGGGCGAGGGATTTCAGATTTATATCTGGCTTCCTGCACAGCAGGAGCCGTGAGACGGGAATACAGGGAAAGGAGAGGGACAGGATGATTCGTGTGGTGATTGCAGACGACATTCAGATTTTGCGCAAGGGGCTGGAAGCGATTCTGGTACGGACCGGGGAGATTGAGGTAGCAGGGCTTGCAGCCAACGGCAGGGAAGCCTGGGAGCTGTGCAGGGATCAGAGTCCGGATGTGGTTTTGATGGATATGCGGATGCCGGAGTATGACGGAAGCTGGGGAATCAGCCGGATCAAGGAGGATTTTCCCAAGGTGAGGATTCTGGTGCTGACCACCTTTGACGACGCCAGGACCGTGCAGGCGGCAGTGGACAGCGGAGCGGATGGTTATGTTTTAAAGGAGATGGAGGACCATCGGCTGATTCAGTCCGTGAAGGCAGTGGCTGCCGGAATCCGGGTGTTTGGCGATAGTGTGTTTGAGGGGATGAGGCGGCAGATGGCTTCGGCAAAGGGCAAGCCGGATAAGGTAGAGGGAATTACAGACAGGGAGCGGGACATTATGCGGTGTGTGGCCAGGGGAATGGATAACAAGGAGATTGCGGCAGAGCTGTTTTTGGCAGAGGGAACCGTGAGAAACCATATTTCCCGGCTGTTGGACAAGCTAAAGCTGAAGGATCGGACACAGCTAGCCGTATTTACCGTGAAGAATCAGCTTGATTAGAGGAAAGGATGGGGCAGACCGACAATGGAGGAGAAGATGAAAATCATGCTGGTGGAGGACGATGAAGCGCTGGCAGGGGAGATTGGTTCTTTTTTAAGGCGGTGGGGATACGAGACCGTGGAGGCCCGGCATTTTGACAGGATCGGGGAGGAATTTTCCCAACAGATGCCTCAGCTGGTATTGATGGACATTAATCTGCCTTTTTATGATGGGTTTTACTGGTGCGGGAAGATTCGGCAGGTATCCGATGTGCCTATTCTCTATATCAGCAGCCGCAGCGACGACCAAGACAAGATCATGGCAATGGCTCAGGGCGGGGATGATTATGTGGAAAAGCCTTTCCGGCTGGAGCTTTTGAAGGCAAAGATTCAGGCGATTCTGCGGAGGGCTTATGAATATAAGGTCAGGGAGCGGATCTTTTTGGGGGAGGGGCTGTATTTTTCCCTGGAGCAGCAGGCGCTTTACTTTCATGGAAAGGAGATTGAGCTGACAAAGCTGGAACGTCAGGTGTTTCAAAGGCTGGCAGCCATCAGGCCGGATGTGGCGGCCAGAGAGGAGCTGATGATGGAGCTGTGGAATACCGAGGAATATGTGTCTGACGGAACCTTGACTACAGTGGTCTGCCGTCTCAGGGGAAAGCTGAAGGCTGCCTGCGGCAGGGAGGTGATTCAGACAAAAAAGGGGCAGGGGTATTGGATTCCATAACAGTGCTGCTTTAGCTATGGAACAAAACCATCATAGAAGAATGGAAGTGGATAAAAGGATGAGTCTGATTTGGGAGCGTTTTCGGGCTTATGGAAAAAGAAAATGGGGGTATGCAGCACTTGGTATGGGGGTTTCGGCTGCATTTAACCTCTATTTTATTTTTTTGATTCAGGGCGGGAGGCTGGAATATTTGCTGTATCTGGACGTGCTTGTGCTGGTCTTTTTCCTGCTGTTAGGGGCAGTGGATTTTTGCGGATTTGCCAGGCAGCAGAAGAATATGGCAGAGCTGCTGGGTCAAAAGGGACTGATTTGCCGGATCTGTCCTGATTTTGACAACCGGGAGCTGGCAGAGCATGATGTGAGGATTTTGGAGGAACAGCTGGAGGCGCGTTTCCAGGAAAGCTGTGAGCTGCAGGATTATGTGGCAAAATGGTGTCATGAGATGAAGCTTCCTCTGTCTGCAGGGCTTTTGATGGGAGAGCGGATTGCCGATTACAGGCTCCGAAGAGATATGAAAGAACAGCTTGAGAGAATGAGCCAGCAGGTAGGAACCCTGCTTTTGGGATGCAGGCTTCAGGGGGCGCTGTTTGATCTGCAGGTGCGCAGGGTGTCTTTAAAGGAGTGTGTTCGGACCTCCATCCATAATCAGCAGTTCTTTTTGATTCAAAAGGGCTTTGGGATGAAGGTGGATGTGGGGGAGGAAATGGTTTATACGGATCCGTCCTGGCTGGTGTATGTGCTGGACCAGCTGATCAGCAATGCGGTCAAGTATGCAGGAGATGATCCGGTTCTTTCCATTTGGGCAGAGAGGAAAGGGGTGGTCATAAGGATCTTTGTGGAGGACAACGGGACGGGGATTCAGGAAAGTGACATTTCCAGGATTTTTGAGAAGGGGTTTACCGGGCAGAATTATCATAACGGGAAGCATCGGTCTACCGGGATGGGGCTTTATATGGCAGAGAAGATCATGAAAAGGATGGGACATGAGATCGGGGTGGAGAGTGAGTATGGCAGGTACAGCAGGTTTTGGATTGTTTTTAAGGAGAATGATTATTTTGGAAGGTGAGCGTGGGCTGCAGGACGGATGGGGGAATGTAATGTGGGGAAGGGTTTTGTAATGTGAATGTAAGGATTTTTTCTTTGGTCTGCCTTATAATATTTCTTGTAAAATTGTTGCAAAGCAGGAATTGATACCGGGGACGTCAGTACGGAATATCCTGGGCACGATTTATAAGTTATGGACGAACACAGGCTATTAATGAGCAGTTCCGAAGGAGAAGACAGAGATGAAGAATAATAAGGTTGCAGAGATCAGGAAGCTGGTAAAGGATTACGGCGTCAAAGGGTTTCAGACCAAGGTGCTGAAAGGGATTGACCTGACAATTCTGAAAAATGATTTTATTGCAGTGATGGGGCCGTCAGGCTCAGGAAAGACCACGCTCTTAAATATTTTATCAACCATTGACAAACCGACCCAGGGAACGGTAATGCTGGATGGACAGGACATTGCCAAAATGTCCAATAAGGCTCTGTCCGGATTGAGGCGGGATAAGATTGGCTTTATATTTCAGGAGTATAATCTGCTGGATACCATGACGCTTCAGGACAATATTGCTTTGCCCTTGTCCTTGGGCGGGGTTTCCGGCAGGGAGTGTATCCGGAGGGCACAGGAGTTTGCAGAAATGTTTGGGCTGAAGGAGCATTTGCAGAAGTATCCTTATCAGCTTTCCGGCGGACAGAAGCAGAGAGGAGCTGCCTGCCGGGCATTGATTACAGAGCCGGAGATCATTTTTGCAGATGAGCCTACCGGGGCTTTGGATTCCAAAGCAGGGAGAGAACTGTTGGAATGTCTGAAAAGGGTACATGAGGATGGCCAGGCAACGATCTTGATGGTGACTCATGATCCGTTTTGTGCGTCTTACGCCCGTGATGTGTATATGTTGAGCGATGGACAGATTTTGTGTCGGATCAGCAGAGGGGCGGACCGGAAGGAATTTTATGATCGGATTATTGATGTGCAGACTTCCATGGGAGGTGATTTTTCATGGGAATGATAAGGCTGGCCATCTTGAATTTTAAAAGCGGTTTTAAAAATTATTTGTCCCTGGTGATGTCTCTGGCATTCACTGTTTTAGTCTTTCTGGATTTTCAGAATATTTTGTATTCAGACGCTTTTGAGGTGCTGGGAACCAGAAACTGGGAATATGTCAAGCTGTTGATTCAGACAACATCCTTTGTTCTGGGCTGCTTTATGGTGTTTTTCATCTGGTATTCTACCAATGTTTTCTTGACCCGCAGAAAGAAGGAGATCGGAATCTATGTTTTCATGGGACTTTCCAACCAGAAAATCGGAAGGCTGTATCTGATTGAGATTACGCTGATCGGGTTTTCTGCCTTGGGAATGGGATTGGTTCTGGGAATGCTGGTTTCCGGGCTGTTTCAAATGATTCTGCTGGCCATTTCGGATCTGACGGTGGAGATTCGATTCCGGCCTGCCCTAAGGCCTGTTCTTGTGACCGGGGCGGTTTATCTGGCGATCTATATGGTATTTGCAGGGAAGGGGTATGTGAACATTGTACGCAGCAGCGTGCTGGGAATGATCTCTGCTGCAAAGCAAAATGAATATGTCAGACAGAAATACCAGATACTGCTGATAAAGGCAGTGCTGGGCATCGGGATTCTGGCCTATGGATATGGGCTGGCTATGAAGGAAGGGAGCGTCAGCGTAATAGGAAATGTATTTGCGGCCGTGATTTTGGTAACAGTGGGAGTTTATCTGCTTTTTGGCGGCATGATTCCTTTGATTTTTCAGATCCTGGCAGGAAGAAAGTCCTTTCTTTACGGAGGTGGGCACACATTATGGATCAACAGCGTAATCTTTCGGATGAAGAAAAATTATCGAACCTATGCCATGGTTTCTGTGCTGATGCTGTGTTCGGTCACAGCCCTTGCCATGGGATTTGCCATGAAAGGCCGATACGAGAATATTGTACAGTTTGAAAATACTTATACCTTCCAGCTTTTAAGCAGCCGGAATGATTTGGATCAACAGGCCAGGGATCTGATCGAGAAGGAAAGTCCGATTGCAGTAAGCTCCAGGATACCCATTCTGAGTCTGGATCAATCTTTGGTAAAGGCAAGGGAAAACTACAGCAAATATGCTTTTACTTCTTATTCTCATTTACGGCAGCTTGCCCTGGACACAGGGATGGAGCTGAATTTTTCAGAACCTGGAGAGGATGAGATATTTAAAATATCCCACTTGTATCTTCTCTCGCTGATTACGGAACAGGACAATGTGAAAATAGAAATCAATGGAAAAGCCTATCAGCAGACCGGCGATTCTGATGTTCCTTATTTGGGATATCTTCAGGAATATATGAGCTTTTATGTGCTGAATGACAAGGAGTATGAAAAGCTTCGTTCCCTGGGAGAGGAGCTTATGGCCTACAACTACCGGATTGGGGATCAGAAATGTTTTGCAAAGATCCGTGAAAATCTGGATGTGCTGGTGCAGAATACCGAAGAAAATCACACGGCCCGTGTTGCCATTGACCCGGAGAGCAATGAAATCGACTGGATCAAGGTTCTTTACTCTATCTGTATTTTTATGTTCCTGGTGTTTATCCTGGCCAGCGGAAGTATTCTGTTTATGAAGGTGTATAATGACGCCTTTGAGGAAAAGGAGCGTTATCGAATTCTGCAGAAAATAGGGACAGATAAAAAGGTGCTGAGGCGGGCAGCGGCAATGGAGCTGTTGGCAGCATATGGGGTGTCTTTTCTGGTTATGGGAATCTCCTCTCTTTTTTCGGTGGGAGCGCTGGGAAAGATGATGTTTACCAACCTTATTGGGGTGAATCTGATCAGTGTGCTGGTGGTGTTTGTGATTCTGGCAGTGTGGTATTGCTTGTCGCTGTGGGCATATGAGAGGAATGCGGGAATAGATAGTTGCAAAACGATGTACTAGTTCTGATTTATCTGGGCCGGGGATGAAGGAAAACGGTATTGTGCGGAGAATTTTGAGTTTTCCTTATTGAAAATTCCTCAGGATTCGATATAATAAAAGAGAAAATTTTGAAGGATGTTTACAAATTTAGGAGACAAAGGAGAATCCATCATGAAGCAGGATATGATTGTTGTTCTGGATCTTGGCAGTACAGAAAATACGGTAGTTGCCCGTCAGATTCGGGATTTGGGCGTGTACAGTGAAATCCATCCCCACGATATCAGTGTGGAGCAGTTAAACCAAATGCAGAATGTAAAAGGAATCATACTGAATGGAGGAAAAAACCGGGTGGTGGACGGTGTGCCGGTGGATGTAGATTCTGCCATTTATGACTGGGGATGCCCAATACTTTCCATAGATCATCCTACAGCTAGATGTGAAAGGCGTCTGGAAGAGCTTCCTGATGAGGATGAGCTGAAACAATTTGTATTTGATACTTGTAAAGCCCAGGCAAATTGGAACATGAAGAATTTTATTGAGGATCAGGTGGAAGCAGTCAGAAAACAGGTGGGGGATAAGAAGGTACTTTTGGCTCTTTCCGGAGGCGTGGATTCTTCTGTGGTAGCGGCTCTTTTGATTAAGGCAATCGGCCAGCAGCTTATATGTGTTCATGTAAACCATGGTCTTATGAGAAAAAATGAGTCTGAGAGCGTGGTAGAGGTATTTAAAAACCAGCTTCACGCCAATTTGATCTATGTAGATGCAGTGGAGCGTTTTCTTGGAAAGCTGGAAGGCGTGGCGGATCCAGAGCAGAAAAGGAAGATCATTGGCAGTGAGTTTATCCGGGTGTTTGAGGAGGAGGCGAGAAAACTGGAGGGTATTGATTTCCTGGGTCAGGGAACCATCTATCCGGACATTATTGAAAGCGGAACCAAGACAGCAAAGATGGTAAAGTCCCATCACAATGTGGGCGGGCTGCCGGAGGATCTGAAGTTTGAACTGGTGGAGCCGTTAAAGCAGCTTTTTAAGGATGAGGTGCGGGCCTGCGGCGTGGAGCTGGGCCTGCCGGAGAATATGGTGTACCGTCAGCCGTTTCCGGGGCCTGGGCTGGGTGTGAGATGCCTGGGAGCGATTACCAGGGATCGGCTGGAAGCAGTGCGGGAGTCAGATGCGATTCTCAGAGAGGAGTTTGCAAGGGCTGGGCTTGATAAGAAGGTGTGGCAGTATTTTACCGTGGTGCCGGATTTTAAGTCGGTTGGGGTGAAGAATAATGCCAGATGTTTTGATTATATGGTGATTATCCGGGCAATTAACACCGTGGACGCTATGAGTGCGACCATCGAAAGGGTGGATTGGGATGTGCTGGAGAGAATTACAGAGAGGATTTTGGCAGAGGTGGGGAATGTTTGCAGGGTTTGTTATGATATGAGTCCGAAGCCGCCGGCAACGATTGAGTTCGAATAGTAAACGCAAAGCCGGGAAGCCGCATAAACAGCGGACTTTCCGGCTTTTGATATGGGGCGTGATACCTTTTTGATACCTAAATATCAAGCTTGGCTGAACCATTCCTTATAAACCGAAATAGTGCTAGCATATGTAGATTGGTTAGTTGCGTAAAACTGTTTTTGATTTTCATCATTTACTAATTTGTATATTTCTTGTTTATACAATTTTTCAAAGCGTATTTTGTCGATTTTATTATCAATATATTTACCACATGCTTCTTCATAAGCGTTTCGATATTGCTCTTCTGCTGTATAATATGCTTGTTGAAGAATGGTATTATCTGGACTCCTTTGTAATTCAACTGAGTAATGAGTTAATTCCTTAGTAGCATCTGAAATTAGACTTCTAATTTGGGTTTCAAATGCTCCTTGGGCAGTTAAAG
The DNA here is from genome assembly GCA_003611875.1 of bacterium D16-56. GTDB lineage: Bacteria > Bacillota > Clostridia > Lachnospirales > Lachnospiraceae > Brotaphodocola. Next base: position 89,012 of record RAYY01000016.1, read on the forward strand.
TTTGGGTTGATACCATATCATTATATCGGCTAGTTAATTTTATATACATATAAAGATTGATTGCCGATATAATAAAAGAACAAATTGAGATGATAAGTGAAACGATATTCATAAAAATACTCCTTTATTGTTTTTTTGTTTCTTGAGCTTGCGCTATCAGTTTTCGGACTTCTCCCATAAGGGATAGTGTTGCAGTATTATCAAAAGATTCTAAAATTATACGTAAATCACCAATTTCATCTTCTAAATAGCGAAGAATCTGGCTGATCTGTGAAGATGTAATAGGTTGTCCATCTACTTTGCAATTTAGTATGGTAGATACAACTTGAATTACATTTTGTTGTGTGGGTTTTTCAATGAGCAATGTAGCTTGTTTGTGTGCAAATTCTTTAAATGTCATAGTGTTTAATCTCCCTTTCTGTTTTTCCACTTGTAACTATTATTTTTCTTATCATTTCCTTTTTCATCAACACTGCTACTCGTAGCAGGCCAGTTGATTTTCCACTCAAAATACTCGTCCTCTGAAATCTCTCCGCTTTTTAACTGCTCTTTCCTCAAACACCACTCCCGCATGAAATCATTGACTAATCCATACTCTAGCCACATACCCACCGGGGCATGAGCAGGCCAATCATCATTATCATAATAACGCACTGATTTATCATCAGAAGCGTTGCATTTACCGGGATTGCGGACAAGCTGGAATAAATGGATCGTACTGCGGTCGTCCTCGTCAAGCCAAAGGAATGTGAGCATAATATCCTCGGCGCAACCAGGAGTAACACCGATAAAATGGATATAATTGACATTCAGTATCTTTGCCATTTCCATTAAAGTGTTGTTTTTGGGAACACGATAGCCGGATTCATACTGTGCGATACGAACATCAGCATTGCGTTCCTCATATCCCAATTTCAAGCCTAGTTCACGCTGTGTCAAGCCCCGGAACGTGCGTATTCTCTTTATCCGTTCTCCTAATACCATAGTCATGTATCCTTTCTGAAAATTAGAGTGATTGTTTTGAAATTATCATGTTACATCTGCTCCACAACTCGTCTTTATATGCAAATACATCTTTATCAATCTTTCTTTCAACAAAGCCGACTTTTTCATAACATTGCTTTGCTAATACGTTTTTACTGAAAACATTTAGTTGAACCACTTTTGCGCCGGTTATCTGAAAAGCGAATTGCAGAGCCAGATTCAGCATTTCTTTTCCGTAACCTTTTCCACGTTTGTTTTTATCAACAATAACAAATTTAAGAAAACCAATATTGTCTGCTGTATTGACAGAATAACAGAAGAAGCCTACTGCCTGTCCGCTGTTTTCAGTTGCTACATAAGCACTGTCTGTCCAGTCCATTGCATTTTTCTCTAATAAATCATGGAAAGATTTTTGTGTCATGGGGTATGGCAAAAGATTTGCACACCAAAAAGCATGAGTTCTTTCGTCATCAATCCATTTTGATACATATTCGTAATCTTTGCTTGATATATACGGTCGGATTCTCATAAATGGAATGTCCTTTCTCCAATTTATTTATAAATTTGTTATAGGTAGTACACCATAATATATTCTTCCTCATTCTCCTTTACAATCTCAAAACCAATCTTTAAATACATCTTTGTCGCATAATTGGCTTTCTGAACAGAAAGAGAAACCCGACTGTACCCATGTGATTTAAGCAGGGTAAGAATTTCTTTCATCATAGCCGTTCCAATGCCAAAACCCCGGTATTTTTTATAAAGAGAGATTGCCAAAGAGGGCGTTTCATCATCTATATGTCCGTAATCGTTCATAATGCGAACCCAAACAGCCCCAACAATCTTACCGCCAACCTCTGCCACTAATCCCCAATCATCTTTGGATTCCCCGAAATGCTTAACATAAATCTGTAATTCGGGAGATGAAATAATACTTTTGGGTGGAGGTTCGATACCCTCTGGAATAAAGATTGCTTCATATAGAAAATTATCCAGTAACGGATATTCCTGTTTTTGTATTTTTCGTATCGTTACGTCCATAGCTGACCTCTCAATTCTGTATTCTCCATATATTCTAGCATAATTAAGATAATACAGCAACAAAAACTTATCAGAAATGCTAAATTTAATAAAAAAGATAAGTTTAACAAATAAGCTATTGACAATAACAGAAATGTTAAGTATAATTCAAATACAGAGCTTAACAAAAACGCTAAACAAAAGGAGGATATTGAATGAAGAATGAACTATTTGTAACTGCCGGGGAGGTAGCGCAGGAGTTAGGCGTTTCCAAACCATTTGCTTACAAATTAGTACGACAGATGAATGAGGAACTGGAAGAAAAAGGTTTTATCACAATCGCCGGACGTGTCAGCAGAAAATATTATGAAGAAAAATTCTACGGCATGGCACAAGCGGCGAACTAAGGAGGGCGGATTATGGCGGCATATAAAGATGAACAGCGTGGAACATGGTATGTATCGTTCCATTATTATGACTGGACGGGGAAGAACTGCCGAAAAGTCAAGAGAGGTTTCAAAACCAAAAGAGAAGCTACGGAGTGGGAACACCATTTCCGTATGAAAGAAGCGGCTGACTTGGATATGACTTTTGGGGAATTTGTGCAGGCATACACAAGGGATATGAAGCCGAAGCTGAAGCACAATACTTGGCTGACAAAGGAGCATATCTTACGCACAAAATTATTACCGTACTTTGAGAATAAGAAAATGTGTGATATTCGTGCAAAAGATATTATTCAGTGGCAGAATGAGCAGATTTCCTATCGTGATGAAAAAGGAAAGCCTTATGCGCCGACTTATCTGAAAACTCTACAATCTGAATTAAGCGCATTATTTAATCATGCGGTACGGTTCTACGAATTAAAGAGCAATCCTGTTGTCAAAGCCGGGCCGCTTGGGAAAGGGAAAGCGGAAGAAATGCTTTTTTGGACGAAAGAAGAATATCTGAAATTCATTGAAGCAGTAAAGGATAAGCCATATTCCTATCAAGCATTTCAAATTTTATACTGGTGTGGCTTGCGTGTTGGCGAACTTTTAGCACTCACACCGCAGGATATAGATTTTGATAACAAGGTCATTCGGATAACAAAATCTTATCAGCGGTTAGAGGGAAAAGATGTGGTAACAGACCCAAAGACACCGAAAAGCAAGCGCAATGTCAGTATGCCGGACTTTTTATGTGAGGAATTAAAAGAGTATCTCGGCAGGCTGTACGGACTTCTCCCGACTGACCGTATCTTTCATCTGACAAAAAGTTTCCTGCACCATGAAATGACGAAAGGGGCGGGGAAAGCAGGGGTAAAGCGCATTAGAATCCACGATTTGAGACATTCTCATGTTTCGTTGTTAATCAGCATGGGATTTTCGGCGGTATCAATCGGGAACAGGGTAGGGCATGAAAGCGTGGATATTACGTTTCGATACGCCCATATGTTCCCGACAGAACAGATACAAATGGCAGAGTTGTTGAACGCAGAGTTTAAGGAGGGTACAAAAGAATGAGCGGCACACACAAATATCCAACAATCAGTTTTCGCATTTCTCCCAGAGAACGGGAAGAAATCGAAGCAAGGATTTTTGTAAGCGGCATGAAAAAGAAAGATTATTTTGTTCGTTCCTGTATTTACAATTATGTATGTGTGGTAGGGAAGAAAGAAACGGTGTATCAGATTGTGGAAAAATTACAGGAAATGCAGAACCGTATGGAAGAACTGGCAGGGCAGATAAAAGGCGGAAAGCCGGAGGTTGCTACCGAAGAAATCAAAGAATTACAGACATCTTATGAGGATATGTTAAAGGCAATTCTTTGGATGTTGGACGGAGCAAAATATCTGTGGCAGGGAAACACCAACGGAGAAGAAAAAAGCCCCGACAGCGGCAACTGTTAGGGCTGTGATAACTGGAAAACCTCTGTTATCAATCTCACAATATCAGTATAGCAGAGGTTTCTTCCAGTGACAACGATTTTTCAGAAATGGAGGGCATTATGGAAGAAACAAAAACAGAATTACAGTTGATTAAATTGTCAGAAATACAGTCGCAGGAAGTTTCTTGGCTGTGGTTTCCGTTTATCCCTTATGGCAAGCTGACAATCGTACAAGGCGATCCGGGGGATGGAAAAACAACATTTATACTGAATATAGCGGCGAAGCTGTCAAAGGGAGAGGGATTAGACAGTGAAATGAAACTGACAGAACCTTTGAATGTAATCTATCAGAGTGCGGAGGACGGTCTTGCTGATACGGTCAAGCCCCGGTTAGAACAGGCAAAGGCAGACTGTGAAAAAATCTCGGTTATTGATGAAAGGATAAAATCACTTTCTATGATAGATGTACGGCTGGAAGAAGCCGTTATAAAGACAGGCGCAAAGCTGCTGATTTTAGACCCAATACAAGCCTATTTGGGCGGCGGTATGGATATGAACCGGGCAAACGAAGCAAGGGATATGACGAAGAAATTAGCGGCACTGGCAGAGAAATACCAGTGTGCGATTGTCCTTGTCGGGCACATGAACAAAGCGGCAGGAAATAAAGCGGCATATAGGGGAATGGGCTCGATTGATTTCTTTGCAGTCGCTAGAAGCGTCCTCTTAGTCGGCAGGGTTGAGGGGGAAGAAAATATAAGGGCTGTGGTGCAGATTAAAAATAACCTTGCGGCGTTCGGACACCCAAAAGCGTTTGCACTGTCGGAGGACGGTTTTCAATGGCTAGGGGATTATGAGATTACCGCTGATGAAGTGTTAGGCGGCATTGCCCCAAAAGCAAATAAAATGGAACAGGCGAAGCGTCTGCTTCGGGAACTGGCAGAAACAAACAATGCCATGCAGAGCAATGAGATTTTTAATCTAGCGGACGAACAAGGCATATCGAAGCGGACACTGGAAAATGCGAAGAAAGAGTTAGGTGTCCGGGCGAAGCGGATAAACAACACATGGTATTGGGAACTGGATAAAATCAGACAGTGACGGACAGGCAAAGTAACAGCGCAACAATGCAGAGTATTAGAATTTTGCAGTCTTGGAATTACGTTCTTGAAGATTGCAAGGTTGCAAAAATTATAGACATTGCAATGTTGCGTTGTTGGAAAAAGCCGGAAAGCGGCGGTATCAAGGCGGCGAAAGGCCGCCCCGTCCGTTAGGACGGTATGCTGTCCAACGGACAGCTTGCCCCCCGGCAGGGCGCAAAACCCGCTTGCGGGTTGCATTTTTGTTGGCGTAGCTGACAAAAGTGCTTTTGCGTTACTTTCGCAGAAAGTAACAAAGGCTATGCGCCGTATCCGGCGCTCATTACCCGACAGGGAGAAAGGGAAATTGATTGAAACGGACCATCAGTGTTATGACAGGGAAAGGCTCTGTCAATCACAACAGCAGAAAATTCCACGCAAAGAACACTGACCCAGAGCGTAGTTGTCTGAATGTGGAATACTGCAATGAAAATATCAAGGACGTATACCATGAATTATTTGATGAAGCACTTGCCCGATACAATGAGAAGCAGACCAGAAGTGACCGCATAATTGATGATTATTATGAGAAAATCTGTTCCGGCAAACAGGAGAAGCCATTCCATGAGATTATTTTGCAGATAGGCAACAAGGACGATATGGGGGCAAAAACAAAGGACGGACAGCTTGCGGCGAAAATACTTGATGAATATATGCAGGACTTTAAGCGGCGTAATCCCACATTGAGGGTGTTCTCTGCCTATCTCCATATGGACGAAGCCACGCCGCATCTGCATATAGATTTTATACCTTATACGACTGGAAGCAAGAGAGGGCTTGAAACAAGGGTGTCATTAAAAAAGGCACTGGCAGAACTCGGCTTCAAAGGCGGCACAAGGAGCGAAACGGAGCGTAACCAGTGGGTAGCGGCAGAGAAAGAACAGCTTGCGGAGATTATGCTAAAGCATGATATTGAGTGGGAGAAAAAGGGAACGCATGAGAAACATTTATCCGTTTTGGATTTTGAGAAAAAGGAGCGTGCAAAAGAAGTTGCCGAACTGGAGCAGACAATTTCCGGCAGTAAAGAGGAATTATCTTCTATTCTTCATCAGCAAATAACGGCCGGACAGGAAACGGAACAGATACGGAAAGAGGGCGAAGCAATCCGGCAGGAAGTATCAGAACTTTCCGCTGCCAATTATCTGCTCAAAGGGCAGACGGAACTACTGGCAGGAGATAAAGAAAATCTGTTATCCGAAAATGAAAAGCTGGAGAAACAGCAGAAAAAGTTACAACAGGAAATCAACAAAATGGTGCAGTCAAAGGAAGTCATGGAGCGCAATATACACGCCTATGATGAAGATGTAAAATGGCAGTTGGCAGAACCGGGCGCATTGATGAGCGCAAAGAATTATCGGGATAAAATGGCTTTACCGCTTGTAGAGAAGTTGAAAGAGGTTATTAAAAATCTGACTATCAAATGCGTACAGCTTATGGAGCAGGGAAAGAAGCTGACCGCCAAAGTGGACGGACAGCAGAAACAGATTAGCCGCTTGACGAATAAGGTCATGGAGCAGAGTGACACCATAGACCGATTGCAGGAAAAAGCAGTTGATTTTGGGCGTTTGGAGCGTCATTTGGGCAAAGAACAGGTACAGTCAATAGTAGAGCAGTCAAAAGCATTAGAGCAGGCAGAAAGGGCAAAGAAACGCCCGAAACGTGCCTTTGATATGAGCCGATAGGAAAGAGAGGATTGATTTCATATGACGGATATGGAAAAGAAAGTTATGGTGTGGCTGTGCGCTAAAATCGTGACAGAAACAGACCTTTATGAAACGGACAAGGAAGTGCAGAATCTGATAGACTGGGTATGCCTGTCTGAGCAGATAAAGGAGAACAATAATACAATCCGCAATCTGACCGGGGAATATAAGAAGATAGAGCCGGATTGCAGGGAGGGAGTACGGGCGCAGTTGGAGCGTATGAAAGAAGTTTGCAAAGAGCGTAACAGTCTTTATGAGAAACAGAACGATTTGAAAGGGCAGAAACAGCAGATAGAGAGAGCATTGGAGCGATAAAAAATATGGGGCGTGGCGGTTGCTGTGCCCTATATTTTTGTGGTAAATGTAGAAAGGGAGTGGTATAATCAAATCTGTAAATTTAGGTTGGGAGGTAAAAAAGTGAAACGCTGCATTGTAGTAACCGATATAGTCGCAAAATAACTATCAGAACATGGAGGATTTAAAATGACTATATCGGAGAATAAAATTTATCCCCGGACAGATGATACTCAAACAGTTTATTTGAAAAACGTGATTATCAGTGACAGAATTAAAATTGGCGATTATACAATGTACAATGATTTTGTGCATGACCCTCGGGAATTTGAAAAGAATAATGTATTGTATCATTATCCTGTCAATGGAGATCAGTTACAAATTGGTAAGTTCTGTTCTATTGCCTGTGGAGCAAAGTTTCTGTTTACCAGTGCAAATCATACAATGTCTTCACTTTCAACATATCCATTTCCAATATTTTTTGAGGAATGGGGGTTAGACATAAAGGAGATTACAAGCGCATGGGATAACAAAGGCGATATTGTAATCGGCAATGATGTTTGGATTGGCTTTGAAGCAGTTATTCTATCTGGTGTAACGATTGGTGATGGAGCGATTATTGGTACACGAGCAGTTGTTACAAAAGATGTACTGCCTTATACGGTTGTCGGAGGTATTCCTGCAAAACCGATACGAAAACGGTTTTCGGACGATGTGATTTCTGAATTATTGAAACTCCGTTGGTGGGAATGGTCTGAAAACAGGATTAAGAAAAACATCGCAGCGATTCAATCAGGTCGAATTGAGGATTTGGAATAATTGGCAACCTTTGTGCGGAAATACAGTTTTCTATAACTTCCTGTCTGTAAAAAAGATAGAAGTTTTTTCCTTAGTGATGATTTGAACATGGTGCTAGCACCATGTAAGATAATGCAGATAAGGAAAATAGTAATGTGGCAGTTTGCAATATCAAGCGGATTGCCACATTTTTATGGAAAAATAGGCGGTTATGTGGTAATATATAGGAGCAAAGATAAAAACACAACGCAAGTCAAACTTGTAGAACTGGTAGGTAGTCCAGTCGCACCATTTGGGTGTAAGTAGCCCTCCCTCCTTAGGGTCGTCCGTTCTTTGTTCATTACAATTATTTTAAGGAGGAATTGTCATGGACAAAGTTTCGGGAAAGCTGACAGTGTTTTTTGAAGAACCCTTTTGGGTGGGAGTGTTTGAACGTGTATCAGAGGGAAAATTATCCGTGTGTAAGGTTACGTTTGGGGCAGAACCAAAAGACTATGAAATATATGATTTCGTTCTGAAAAATTACTATCGGCTGCGATTTAGTCCGGCTGTGGCAACTGATGTAAAAGACGTAGGTCGCAATCCTAAACGGGTACAGCGTGAGGTGCGGAAACAGGTACAAAATACCGGGATAGGAACAAAATCACAACAGGCTTTGAAATTACAGCAGGAGCAGTTGAAAACTGAACGCAAGACTGTGAGCCGGGAACAACGGGAAGCGGAGAAACAGCGGCGGTTTGAACTGAAACAGCAGAAAAGGAAAGAAAAACATAGGGGCAGGTGATATTGCCCCAATTGTGTTGAAC
>RAYY01000171.1 GCA_003611875.1 bacterium D16-56
GGGGCGGGCATTTCCTGCAGGCTTATCATGCCGTGCAGGATGCCGCGCTCCCCGGCGGTCTTTTTGCGTTTTCACAGGAGGGAAAAGGAGGGAACGGGAATGGATGCCGTTGTTTTTACGAAGAGCAGGCAGGAATATGGGATGCTTTCAGGGATACTTGCGGATGAGTCACCAGGAATGCGTGTGTCGCAGGGCAGCATGGACGGGCATTACCACCTGAAACATAAGTACGACATTGTGGTGGTAGGCGTGGATGGCGCGCAGGGGATGGAGCTTGTCTGCGCTTACCGGGAGCGGTTTGGCGATGCGCTGGTGATATGGATTACGGATGACCCCTATTTTGCGGGGGTTGCGATACGGACGCACATTTTTGACTTTATCGTCCGCCCGCTTGCGGAATCCCGGTTCAGGGAGACGGTAAGGAAACTCATGGCAGGAAAAACTGATTCGTGGCAGAGGATGCCCGCCTGCTGGCGGGGAATGGAAATAGACTGCCTGTAAGCACAGGGAATTGGGAACCATACATTTTTCAAAATATCAGGAGGGCATTTTATGAGAAACAAGTTAAGGAGGCCGTTGGCGTTCCTGCTGTCTGCGGTGATGATTGTCACCATGTCAGGAACTCCGGTTCATGCGGTGGCAGACAGAGGACAGCCGGAAACCGGGCTGTGCGAACACCACACCGCGCATACGGACGATTGCGGCTACACGGAAGAAACGCCGGGAACGCCATGCGGCCACGAACACACAGAAGATTGCTATATTGAAGTGACCGAGTGCGTCCACGAGCATACGCCGGAATGTTACCCAGAGGAAACAGAGGACAGCGTATCGGACAACGAGGCTACCCCGGCAAATGCAGAGGAACGGGAGCCGGAAAACTGCCCCCATATCTGCGATGGGGAAAGCGGCTGTATTACGGAAAAATTGGACTGCCGGCATGAGCA
>RAYY01000172.1 GCA_003611875.1 bacterium D16-56
ATCTGATAACACAGACCAACAAGGGCAACGATAAAGATACAAAACTGAAATAAATCAGCATATGTAATCATCCGCATCGCCCTCCTTTCTTTCGTACCCACAACCCACAGGGCATGATATCTGGATGAAAAGCCGCCTTTTACTCTCTGACTTTTTCGTATTCAGATCGTAGCACATCTGCCATCATTCGACAATAATTATCTTCACTTGCCCCATCCTCCCTCCTTCCCAATAATTCCCCTTATAGGAAGTATAATACCATCGTAATGCAAAAGTAAGTATTAGAAGGAATTTCAAAAAGGAAAAGGAGAGTGCATTCATTATGAGAAAGCAGACAAAAGTAGTTGCCGTTGCATCTGCAGCAGCCCTGCTTGCCATCGGCGCTTCCATGACCTCTTTCGCAGCTACCGGCTGGGTTGAGGAGGATGGAACCTGGTATTTCTATGATAACGATGGCAACAGAGTGGAGGATACCTGGAAAAAGTCTGGGGATAACTGGTACTGGCTGGACAGCGAAGAAGGTGGCGCTATGGCTACCGAAAAGATTATCGAAGATGACAATGATATTTACTATGTAGATGCCAATGGTGTGATGGTTCGCAATAGCTGGGTAAAAGTAGTCAATGAAGACCAGGATGAGGATAATGACCCCGCTGAGTATCACTACTACTATATGCAGTCCAATGGTAAAGCCTACAAGGCTCCCGACAGCAATGTTACCCGTTTCCGTACCATCGACGGCAAGAGATATGCCTTTGATGCAGATGGTATCATGCTGTATGGCTGGGTAAATGAGACTAGTGAAAGAGAAAGCGATGAAAATGACTGGGTTATAGGAAAATTATTTTTATCGGAAATCTTGACAGAAATGCCTTATTTAAAAGGATTTTCAGCCAAAA
>RAYY01000173.1 GCA_003611875.1 bacterium D16-56
AGGACCAGCAGCTGCAGGAGTGCTGACAGAAGCCTGTGCATATCCATGTTCATTCCCCCTTCCTGTGCCGCTGTCTGCTGCGTATTTTCTCAAAATGGTAATCGCTTGCCATCTGCTCTACCCTGGCACTGTCACGCACACGGACCGGGAACCTGGCTCCGCTTTCCATGACGCAGCATCCGTTTTTAAATTCAAGGATGAATTCGGCATTCACGGCAATACCTTTATTGATGGGGATGAAGCGGGCGTCGCCGCCTGTTTTTTCCATGAATTCCGGTATGGTCATGCGGCACCGCAGCCCCCTGCCGTCTGCAAGTGTGACCATTATGTAATGTGCGTCCGTGGCTGCGGAAGCAATGTCACTCAGGAACACGCGCACGGTTTTCCTGTCCGCGGCAAGTTCTATGTATTTCTGTTCCTGCGGCAGCACTTTCACGGCGTCCGCCAGTACGTCAAAGATGCGCTTTTCAGAAAAAGGCTTGGTGACATATTCAAAGGCGTGGCAGGAGAAGGCGTCCGGCATGAAATCCGTGCTGGAGGTCAGGAACACAAGGAGGCAGCCGCTGTCAGACTTACGCATTTCCAGTGCGGCGGCGACCCCGTCCATGCCTTCCATATAGATATCCATGAACACAAGGTCAAAGCTGCCGCCGCTAAACGCCTCAAGAAAATCCCCTGCGCTGCAGAAGGGGACTGCCTCCACAGGGTATCCGGCGCTTCTGCCGAAACTGCTGCAGAGCTTTCCCATCCCGTCCAGGTATTCCTGTTCATCATCCACTAAAGCTATCTTTAAAATAGGTTTCACCTCAATTCGTATAAAAATCCAATTTAAGTATAGCACAAAAGAAGATAAGTTTCAAATCTGCCAGCCCCCCATTTAAAAAATTCCCTGACGTTC
>RAYY01000174.1 GCA_003611875.1 bacterium D16-56
CGAAAACGGCCGCCTCCAGTGGCCGCGCACAGGCGAAGAAGCCAGATTAATCTCCCATCAGCAGCTCCGCTGGCTGCTGGAGGGACTGAACCCAGAGCAGCCCAGAGCGGTTCGCAAATGGGAGCCCCCAAAGCCCGGGAAACCGGAAAATTCCTTATAAATACTGGAAAATCCTGCTGTTTTATGGTATAATGGGCACATCAGAACAGGAAGGTTTTCAGCCCATGCCGGATATAGGACAGGAGTACAAAAAGCAGATCAAAGAACTGGAACAGCAGATCCGGCTCCTGAAGGAGCAGGTTGATTTCCTTACCCGTAAACTTTATGGGACAAAATCAGAGAAGACGTCTGCCCTTGAAATAGAGGGACAGATGTCTCTTTTTAATGAGATGGAAACCTGCGCCGGTCCGAAGGCGCAGGAGCCGGATCTGGTGGCGGTCGAAAAGCATCTGCGCAAAAGAAAATATACCGGCCAGCGAGAAAAACTGATCAAAGACATTCCCCGCAGCAAAGTGCTCCACACGATTGATGAGAGAGAACAGATCTGTGAAAGGTGCGGAGGCACCATGGTAAAAGCCGGGGAGGAGTTTGTCCGTACCGAGGTACAGTTCATCCCTGCCAGCCTCAAGGTGATCGACCATTACCGGGAAACCTGTGAATGCAGGGCATGCCGCAAAAACGGAACACCTTATATGGAGAAGTCCCCGGTGCCGTATTTCCCGGTCATGCATTCCCTGGCGTCTGCTTCCACGACCGCATGGCTCATCCATCAGAAGTTTGAGCTGGGCATTCCATTATACCGCCAGGAAAAGGAATGGGAGGCCCTGGGCCTTTCCTTGAGCAGGGCAACGATGTCGAACTGGCT
>RAYY01000175.1 GCA_003611875.1 bacterium D16-56
GCCTATGACGGGGAGTCCCTAAGGAAGCGGTTCTTCTATGCCTCCATATCCGAGGATGACGGCACCGCCGACCAGGTACTCTTTAAGGACGGGGCCGTGGATGAGAATAACGCATCAGGCATGGCATGGCGCAACGGGGTGAAGTCAACCACCGGGGATCTGACCGCTTATCATGGAAAGTACTCGGCGGCGCTGGTGCCCTGGACTATGACGGCGCCGGCAGACAGTCATGTGTATGACGCAGCCGCGTTTTCCGGGTACGCGGACGTGAATGAGCGGAATACCTTCTATACCACAATGCTGAGGGTCAACAAGACGGATTCGGAGACCGGGGAGTATATCCTCCATGACGACGCCATCTTTGGGCTGTACGCAGCCTCCCGGTATAACTCCTTTTTGGAGATCGAGGAGGACGCGGGGCTTATTGAGGATCCGGACGAGAGGGCGAAATTCCTCTTCCAGTTCAAGCCCGGGGACGCGAAGTTCTATCTGCAGGATACCATGATCACCGGCACAAAGGAATTCCTGGAAGCCATGAAGGCTAAGGAGCTGACACCGTACAAGAGACGGACGGCGCTGGGTGAATCCATGGCGGCTCCTAGAGAGCTGTACAGCGGCATCGTGCCGAAGGGAACGCTGGTCTGCATCGAGTCCGAAAGGATCAGCCTGTATGACGGTTTTGGCGACCGGACTGGGCAGATGACTGTGTGGACCACGCGGGCGGACAGCAAGATGGACGATCCGGAGACGCAGAGCAGGCTGGAATACGGCGGGCAGAATGTTGGCTACTTCAAAACAAGCCAGCCCATCGGTGCAGGCGTGTATGTCCTGGCGGAGTTAAAACCG
>RAYY01000176.1 GCA_003611875.1 bacterium D16-56
TTCCGGTGGGTTTTTATTTTCGACAAATTTCATTCTTTTAGGTATTCCATTCTTTTCCTAAATCCCTTATAATAGCCTTACATCAGAGAAAAGCGGGCAGCACTCCCTATTTGGAGAATGCGCACCTTCGGGACGGACTTAAAGCAGTTTAGGTTCGTGCCGCAGGTGTGCAAACACCAGAGAAAGGAGGATGTGGTCTATGTTCTTCTTAGAAGTCCTGAGCCGTGTTGTGAGTATCTTTGCGGGCATTGTGGGCGGCCTTAACGGGCTGATTTCATTAGTCCAGAAGTGTAAACCTTACATAAAGCGGGATAAGGCAGAGACAGAAAAAGACCCATCAGCTAGCTTGCCGGCGTCTGATGGGTCGAGTGGCGATTGCGTAAGCAATCGTTAATCTCGTGGGCGGCAGCTACATCGCCGCCCTTTTTATTACAATTCCATAGTAGCATTTTGTCAGGGTGAAGTCAATAGGGAAATTCATTTCCCGATAAGCGAAGCCAGGAGCAATTTTGCGATAGGGCGAGCCAATAGAAATTTCTACCCTTCCTCTGGTTCACCAAATATCTTACAGTATTCCTCCGCAGACAGCTTTTTCTCTGCCCATTCCTTTGCCTCTCTGTCTGACAGAACCTGGAAATCGGCGCCGCCAGTAGCCGAACCACCAATATATCTTGCATAGCAGCTCAAGGCTCCACCCTCTCCATAAAGGAAATAGGTTCCCTTTTTCGTGCGGTACAGTTCTTCCCTGCAATAATGATAATCACCTTTCCAAAGGTTCTGCCAGTCTCCCAGGAGCAAGGCTGTTTCCGTGTTATAAGTTTTTCCTTCAA
>RAYY01000177.1 GCA_003611875.1 bacterium D16-56
ATAGCTTTTATAATCAGACACTCTAATAATAAAATCGCCGCCCTGACAATCTCCCCGAACAGCTCCGGCTTGTTACCGTTCTGCTCCACAGATTCCTTTACCTTTTCCGTGATTTCTGTCTTTTTCAGTTCCACAACCTCCGTTTCGGATACGCCGCTTACAATAGCACGGTCAACAGCCCTGTTCCATTCCATGCGGATTTCATTGTCTGCTTTTATCGCCTCCGCTTTGGGATTATTTTTACCGACTTTCTTTGTGGCAAGGTACGGACCGTTTTTATCAAATATGCTGAGCCTGTCCTTATCGTCAATCACCATCTGGTTGATCAGATCCGTATAAAATACTTTCGCCTCGTCCAGAAAGGATTCCTGCTTGAAACGGCTGTCCTTTATGGTAAAAATCTTACGCTCGTACACTTCGCCTTTTTTGATGATTTTACAGCCTTTGCGGATATTCCCGTCACTGTCAAGTATCTCCTTCTTTGTCCGCACATGACGCCCCTGCTCGTCATAGAACATATTGCGGGTGGCAGTCTTTTCTTCCGGCTGGTCTAACCGCTTCCTCTCCGCAAATATCATATGGATATGCAGGTTTGTTTTCCGTTTATTGTGGTGGAGCGCGGCAAAACATTCCACACCGTACTTTTCCTTAAACTTATCAACCATTTTTTTAGCAGATAATCATGGTCATAGCTGATAAAACTCTCCGGCAGGGCAATCATCAGCTCTCTTGCCTCAATACATTTTCCATTCGTCCCGCTTTTTTCAAATTCTTCCTGATTGCACTTGGCAAGTTCCCGCCAGAATGCCCTGTCCGGTTCTGTTG
>RAYY01000178.1 GCA_003611875.1 bacterium D16-56
CGAAGCGCCTTTTCCCTTGCCTCATATTCCAGTCTCTTTTCCTTATCCTGGCTAATTACCTGAAGCTGACGATATGCACTCCCGATATCTGGATTTCTCTCTGCTAACATTACAAATTCCTCCTCCCTCTCTGCATTGATAAATTTTGCCCATAATAATAAGTCTTCACTGTCTTCTTTGAGAACTCTCGGGACCTTGGGCAGTTCTATTACATGAAATTCCAGTTTGTCTGTGTAAAGAATATGGCGGGTATCCTCACGGATATGAAAACAGGAATAAAATTCCGGATCCTCTTGAAACAGTTCGAAATCTAATATACTTATCCCCACACATTTCTTAAATACTGTATAATCCTGGCCTTTTCTAATTTGTTCCGTATACATTTTTGCCAGATAAAACAACGACCGGTCCGCCCATACTCTTAAAGGCGCCAATTGGATTTCAATGTCGATTTCCGTATTGCTGTTCATCAGAATCCGCACATCCAAAATTCCCTGTTTTTCATCCTCATGGACTTTTCGAAGATTAGTATTTAAGATTTCCGTCTCTTTGATCTCCTCCCGATTCAGCTTCAAGATAGTAGACAGAAAACCTAATCGTACTTTTTTATCCATCATCAGTTCCTTAAAGGCAAAATCAATTTTGGGTTTCATTAGAAATTCATTCATCGGCTGTTCCCCCATAATCTAAATCTTGTTCTTATCTATTGAAATTGTATCATATTTTCTGTAGTGCGACAATCCTAACTTCTGCTGTCAAATCACGGATTATTCTAAGAAAATAATAAAATTTCCCTTCCATTTTC
>RAYY01000179.1 GCA_003611875.1 bacterium D16-56
CGCAATATACCGGTTCAAATTGTTTTTCATCACCTTTTCATCCTTCTTTCTGATTAAATTTATTTATGATAGCACAAGCTCCAAATCCATGGTCTTAATCTCCAGTTCCCGGAACATAAAAACAGACGGCGCACCGTCTGGAGGTGTGCCGCCATAGCCCTGCAGAAAATGAATCAGCTCATCTGATAGCTTCAATTTAATGAAATCAATGTTCCGGTGCTGGTCGATTATAATCTCTGAAATCAAAAGATGTAACGGACGTTTCCGTCTGTTTTTCACGAAGTTCACATAGCTGCCGGTTTAATTCCTCCCTGTGTATTAAAAATTCCTCCCTGGAAATCTCGCTGTCTTCGTAGAGTTCATGGTTTCTCTGCTGGCGAACCTTGATTTTTTCCAGCTTCTTTTCCTGGACTCCCCGTTCTTTTATGGCGTTTTCCTTTAAGATTTTATGCTCCCGGTTTACCCTGCCCACAACCTCTTCTTGACTTTCTTCTTCCATGGTTTTCCGTACCCTCCATTGTCACCCAGCAATATCCAAATGGTGGAATCCCACCGCACCATTCCCCGGACATGGCTTTTGCTCTCATACCCATTTTAACATTCTGGGGAATGGTATTTCGTTCAAATTCGCCAACCAACGCCATCATCTGGAACTGCATTTTCCCGGCTGGCGTGCTGGACTCAAAAGGTTCTGAATAAGATTGGTAGCCAATTCCATATTT
>RAYY01000180.1 GCA_003611875.1 bacterium D16-56
GATGACCACTGCCCTTTTATTATAGAGGGTTGGTGGTTATTTTTCTATCCACTATCTTATTTGACGCTTACGTAACTACTTGTTTTTATATACACATAATGAATATTTTTCACCAATTGACTGATTTTTATATTCTTCTTTGAAATATAGCGGTGTGTAAAATGGGAAAAACTGGAGGAAATAACAACAACACGATAACCTCTCATTCCCAATTCTCTCGCAAAATCATATTGGCGAGAAATCCCACCATATTTTGGCTCTGATGAATAATGGTCAATAATCCAAATTGTTTGCAAAGTTATTTTGCTCCTTTGATTAATAAAATTATTAGTTTATAGAATTGTGTATTCTGTAAATTTATCCCTAAACACCTTTGTACTTTCAGGAAGCAAATCATAATAACAATATTCACAGTTCAAACAATTCTTCTATAATTAATCCGCTCTAATTTACCCCAAAATCTTAAATTTCTAACCTCAGAAGAATTTCTTTTTTTGCCCTGTCTCCTGCAGTATCGCCCCATTCTCCATTGCAGCAGAAAACTCCTCCACAAACCCTTCCGTACTCTCCTTCATAAACAACACCTTCACCGTCTTAAAGATAATCCCCACATCCATCATCAAAGAATAATTCTGGATATACATCAAATCCAGCTTCAGCTTGTCATATGCTGATGTATTATACTTCCCATACACCTGCGCATACCCCGT
>RAYY01000017.1 GCA_003611875.1 bacterium D16-56
TCGTTGTTGGCTTCTTCAGCAGCAACTCGTTTATCTTATCATATCTTGCGAAGTTTGTCAACAACTTTTTTTATTTTTTTTCGGAAGTTTTTATCTCGTTTTTTCCGAACCACCATTTCCTTGGTGGAGCTTAAATATACCATGACTTGAGAATAATGTCAAGAGATTTGTGTGATTTTTTTAAACAATTTTTTTGATTTTCTTGAAGGTACTAAATATGGCGTTTTTTCTGAATTTCATCTATATTTAGTGGTATAAAAATCCATCTGAAGGTTCCGAAAAGAATGAATTGATGCAATTCTGTAAATAGCAGATGTAATTACATCAATTCAAAATGATTCTTATCTCAGACTTCGAAGAAGGTTTATAAAAATCCAGTTGATTAAATTGTTCTGATATAAAAAAGTCAGCCATACGCTTTGCTGAATCTCTCCCAATACTGCCATGGCCCATCCTGTCTGTGAACAAAGGTCTGCCAACACACATCCAGTCCATAGAAATATCAATCCCTGTATTCCACCTAACAACGCTCCTGCCAGCTGGTTAATACCAGACAAAATCGGAAGTCTGGCAATCAAATCCAACCAGCGTATTATAATACGGATTGCCAAATTTACCACGATAAAGAGAATCATGCCTCCTACCATATTTAAAATCATGTTTGTCAGGTACATCCCCACATATTCCAAAAAGGTGTCTACCCCTAAAAGACGATAAATCTCACTATTATTATTTTCCAGAAGAATATCTTCCATCTGTCTTGGAAGCTTTAACTGCTCAATGGCCGTTCTTTGGTAGGAAGGCTGCCATATTTCATCAGAACCTTCGGAAAATCCTGCAGCATCTGCCAAAGCATTTTCAATTGTATGATGAAGCTGTGTGTTTTCTCTAATATATGTGGTGATATAGGGTGCTGTCATTCGAACAATGCCAATACTTAATATTAATGCAAGCAGATTAACGGACATACGCAGAAAGCCCCGATAATGCCCATACAGCACCATTGCAAGCAAAAAAATTCCGGCTGAAATTGACAGCCAGTGTCCCATCATTTCCTCCATTTCTGTGCATATTTTAAAGCACAAACAAATATGGGCGAAACATTATTTCACCCTAACACAGCGTTGCCTAAATTTTGACGAATCTCTCACCTGCTGTCAGCGCTAAGCACATCTGCGAAGCTAGTACAGCCTTGCCTAAATTCCGGTGAATAAATCACCCGCTGTCAGCGCCATCTGCACACCTGCGAAGCTAGACGCAGGCACCACTACGCCGTCGCTTCGCAGACGCACAGCTGACACCGATATCACACAATTTATTCACCGAAATTTAAGCAATGCTGTACTAGTCGTAGGTTCACTATGCCATCACTTCGCAAACACACATCTAACACGGATATCAAGTAATTGATTCACCGAAATTTAAACCATGCTCTACTAATCTCCATAAAGCTATTTTAATTAATTCAACATTCCCACACCAGAACATATTTGAAAATCATTCCTGTCACTTGCAAGCCCATCTTCGTGATATACTGGTATATCCCCAAAGTCCAAGATGCATTTGGCGCTTATATTTGGTTCTTATTCACTCAACACAGCCTATTCTCCTCCTTCACCAGGCACAAATCCTCCCATTAGGATTCCGATGATATTCAAAATGCAACACCTAAAATGTAACACTTAAATAACAAAAAGCATTTAGGCAAAAACATTTTGGGAGAAAACATTTTCAAACATGTGCTGGTTGGCAAACAACAAAAAATCCTTCATAGCGATTCAGACTTCCACAGCAGCTTTTCCAATGCAGCAGCCACCCCGTCCTCATCATTTGTGACAGTAATATAATCCGCCTCTGCTTTTAGGCATTCCTCAGCATTTCCCATAGCAACACCGATACCAGCCTTGCGTATCAGGGTTATATCATTTTCCCCATCACCGAACCCCATGGTCTGTGACATTTCAATCCCCAAATGCCCAGCCAGGCGTTCTAGCGCTTCTCCTTTTGCGGCTCCCGGCGCATTGATCTCCAAATTATTCGCAAAGGAGGCGCTGACTACGACATCCCCTCGTTCCAACAGGACATTCCGTACACGAAGCCGTTCCTGCGGATCACCAAAAAAATAGTTGATCTTTTCTACCGGCATTGCCTGCCTTGTTATTTCCTCTATGACATCCGGAACTATCTTGCGGGTTGATCGAATCATCGTTTGAAGCGATGGGGAAATCCCATATTCCTCCATATGGTCCATAAATCTGGCTTCCCCCAGCCCTTTTCCCTCCACATAAACGTCATACATGGTCCGAAAACCTGCACCCAGCTTCAAAAGCTCTGCTGCCTGCTTCCAGCTCATTTTCCGCTCATCCAGCACCAGACGCTTCTGTACATCCTCCACCACTGCTCCGTTAACGGTAATGGCATAATGGATCCCTGGCAAATCCCGGATAAAGTCTGGAACTCCCTGCCAGATCCGCCCGGTACAGGGTACGATCTCTATACCATGCCGCATACATTCCATCAGAGCTTCTTCGTTTCTTGGACTCAGACATTTTTTGCTGTCTAAAAGCGTTCCGTCTAAATCCAGGGCAATTAATCGTATATTTTTCATGCAAGTAATATTCTTTCTTAGATAAAATGTTCTTCTTTTAAAATTAACAACCCGTCTTTGTTGTATTTGGACGTGAAAATCCCTTTGATGGCTTTTCCCAAAGAGGGTTTTTCTGCCCTGTCTGCCGCTTCCTCAATCAATGCTTCTGCATTCTCCTTCGTCAGACGAAGACCATCCTCCTCCATGATTTCAATTCGTTCGTATAATGCCAGCATGCTTTTTCCTGTAATGCTGCAGTCAATATCAGAAGCATACTGACATGCGTACTGTGCAAATTCATCAATATCCATCTCATCCTCTGAACGTTCGGGATCTACATAAATATCCTCACCGTCTGGAGCCCGCATTGCCTGATCCCGCACTGGAACTACCCGCCTGACAGGACGGTCGTCGATCTCCTGTGGTTCCTCCTCTATTTGATCCATACCATATACAGATTCGTTTGCCAATTCATCCTCAGGCGCATCATAGCCTGTATACAGTGAAGAAGTAGTCTGCGGCATGCTTTCCTCAGGTACATGGTAGCCCTCGTACATGGATGTCTCCATCGGCTCATCTCTTTCCAAAGTCCCATATCCATTATAATCCGGCGCTGCCGTCTGGGCTGCAGGATTTTCGGCCATAGCATATGGGTCATATGGCGCTGATTCCTCCGGATAGGCTGGCTCCGGGTAGGTTTCTTCTGAATATGCCTCCTCCGGGTATACCTCTACCGGCACCTCCACCACATCCTCCTCTCTGATAAATTCAAACCATTCAGCTAAGGATGAATGTCTCCTTTCCAGCATCTCAATTTGTTTGGGATTATCAATCAGCACCACTCTCATGCCTGTATTGTCTCGGCTCATCAGGCGTTCCAGCTCTCCAATGGTGCCTGGATCCAGGTCCCCGGCTTCCTCTACCATCAAATCCTTGCCTGCCAGCTTTTCCGCACTTGCTAAAACTCCGCGTCTGTTTAAGCCTGACCCGGTGATTTTAGCCACAGGATTCTTGATGCCAGTAAATTGCCGTACCTGGCGCAGAGCTTCCACAGCAATATCGATTCCTTTTTCTGGAGTCCGTGCTTCAATCATCAAATGAATCGCCCGTCTGTTTGCTCTTGAGGTCTGTCCTTGGGGTGCATCGGCCTCCTGATAGGCTGGAGCAGCATCCTCCTGTACGGGTTTCCTGAATGCCGGCTGTACTGGGCTTTGCTGCCGAAGCTCCCCTCCTGCACGCCGGATATCTCCGATCACCCGGGTCTTTCCCATCTCGTCATCTTCATAAGGTTCTGGGTCAATGCGGGATAATTCCCTGGCCAGATGCTCCTCTGCTTCTGCCTGCTGGACCTCTGCCACCAAATCATCATCTGCATACGAGGTCTGGCGGACCACTTCTAATGGAGGTCTTTTCTTTTCCTCTGCTGTCGGCAGCTTCTCAAAGCTCTCCGGTTCGGGCGCCGCAGGTGCTTTCAGCCTCACCGGCGCTCGAACCGGTTCCTGGATCGGTTCTTGGGTTAGTTCCTGAGCTGGTTCCTGAGTTGGTTCCTGGACGTATTCTTCCTCCTCGTCATTTTCCTCATCAAAGGAAAGCTCTACCCGCCGCAGTTTTTCCTCGTATTTCTCCCGATTATCCACCAAATCCATCTGATATTTGCTTAAAGGAGCATGCTGAAGCTTTAATTCAATCGCTTTATCCACATATTTTCCAAGGCCAAACATCAGTGTAATGCGGTCACAGGTGCTGATGCAGTGAGCCGCATCACCACTTTCATGATACAAAAGCGCCAACTCATACAGCCATTTCTCATCTAGTTCCTCTGCCGTATAGCTCTCTAAGGAGTGAATCTGCTGTTCTACAGGAGCCTTTTTCTCCTTTAAAACCATATATCGAAGCAAATATTGGCGGGGGTCGTCTCCAGCCAAATCACAAAATTCCCGATAATAATCCTCTGCCTCCTGCGTACTGCCCTCCTTTAGTGCCAGTTCTGTCAGCTTATAGAGAAGGCGCTTGCCAATAGGGGCACGTTCAAATGCCATCAGCAGAATTGCCTTGGCATTCCCGTAATCTTTGTTTTTCTCATATACCTGAGAAACCATGGAAAGCAGGTTAGCATTGGGAACCCGGCTCCAGTCTATGTTATCTGCAATCTTTTTTGCAGTTGCATAATCGCCCCTGTTTACCATTTTTCGTATTTGATCGACCTTGAGATTAAACTCGTATTTATCCATTCTTTCGCATCCTTTCATTTTTCATTGATTCCCGCAAAATACCGTTATGCCGTAATCGCTCAGACAGGTCTGCCCACCACGCTGACCATGCAAACATGTGACAGCAAAGGGCAGTTCATCGCCACAGACGATGTTCAATAACCTGCACCTAACCATTCATGCTGTCTGAGTGCTACGTTTCAACATTGCGGAAAATGCGAACTAAACCATATCACAACTCTACACGTCCCTCCAAGGCCCGCAGCAAAGTCACTTCATCTATATATTCCAGGTCGCCGCCTACCGGTACGCCGCTGGCAATCCGACTGACCCGGATCCCCGTGGGCTTTACCAGCTTACTGATATACATAGCGGTCGTTTCTCCTTCTAAGCTGGAGTTGGTAGCAATGATAACCTCCCGCACTTCCCCCTGAAGCCGCTGCATCAGCTCCTTTAAGCGAATGTCGCCGGGACCGATTCCCAGCATGGGAGAAATAGCTCCATGAAGTACATGGTAAACACCCTCGTACTTACCGGTTTTTTCATACGCCGCCAGATCCCTGGTATTTTCCACAACCATAATCATTCCATGATCTCGTCTCTTACTGCCGCAGATCGGACATATTTCCTGATCTGTTAACGTAAAACATTCCTTGCAGTAGCAGATATTAGCTTTTGCACTGGTCATAGCCCCTGCCAAGCGCTCTACCTGCTCCTGCGGCATATTAATAATGTGAAATGCCAGGCGCTGCGCAGATTTACTCCCTACGCCTGGCAATTTTGATAATTCTTCAATTAATTTTGTTATCTGACTACTATAATAATCCATCTTAGAACGGGAACCCTCCGCCTAAACCTCCAAGACCGCCGCTAAGCTTTGCCATAGCAGCCGCAGAATCCTCCTCTGCTGCACGCAGTGCTTCGTTGGTGGCAGCCACAATCAGATCCTGCAGCATTTCCATATCATCCGGATCCACCACTTCCTCGGAAAGCTGCACGGACACCACCTCTTTTTTGCCGGAAACAGTTACAGACACAGCCCCTCCGCCTGCAGATGCAGTGTACCGCTTTTCCTCCAGCTCCTGCTTTGCTTCCTCCATTTGTCTCTGCATTCTTTGGGCCTGTTTCATCAGATTATTCATATTTCCCGGCATTCCGCCAGGAAATCCGCCACGTTTTGCCATGATGCCCTCCTTTTTCTTGTCCCTGCTTTATTTTAAATTAATCCTCTACTTCAATCTCCATATGAACCGCATTTTTCAGCTCCTCATCGCTGACATAAATTTGGTTCATTTGTTCGCCTGTCTCTCTTTTTCGAACTTTAAAATACAATTCTTTCCCATAATGCTCCTGCACATAATCCTCCAACGCCCCAATCACTGTGGGACGGCTTCCAATGGCATAACTGTCCTCACTGGAAAACACCACGCACAGGCAGCTCTCACCGCCCGGCTCCACGATCGTCTCCCGAAAGGCCGGACGGATAGCTCCTCCCAATTCGCGCACAATCTTTCCCCAATCCCGGCGGATCAGATTCAGATCCTCAAGCTGTGCCTTGGGAATCGCCACCTTCGGTGCCGTCTTACCTGCCGGCTGATTTCCCGCTCCGAAGCCCACTGATGTTTCGGCACTGCCGGCACCGGCCGGAGAAGACGGCAAAGCGCCGGGGACCGTCTGTCCAAGCTGTACTGCCAGGCTCTGAATCACTTCCGGGGATACAGCAGCATTCCCTTCCTCTATCCGTTCCTCCAGTTCTCCAAGCCTTTGCAAAACCGAATCCAGATTCTGTTCCATCTGAGGCTTTGTCAGCCGGATCAGAGCCATCTCGATCAATACCCGCTTCTGGGATGCGTACCGAAGCTGGCTGGACAAGTCAGAGAAAACACGGATAAATCGCATCAGGGTATCTTCATCAATCATCTTTGCCTCTTCCCGAAGCTGTCGCAGGTTATCCTCTGACATATCCAGCATGTTTTCTGCATCCTCCGCAGTCTTTAAAATCAGCAGATTCCGCAGATACCAGATAAAATCCGTGACAAACTGGCCCAGCTCTCGTCCCTGAACCACCATTTCCTCCAGCTTTCGAATACAAAAGCTAGTCTCTTTTGCAAAGACAGCCCTGAGCAGCTCACTGAATATAGAAGAGTCAACAGCACCTAACACCTCCAGCACATTGTCATAAGTAAGACAGTCCCCATAATGAAACGCCACACACTGATCCAACAGGCTTAATGCGTCTCTCATAGAACCGTCCGCTGCCTTTGCCACATAGGCCAGGGCCCGCTCCTCAGCCTCAATGCCCTCAGCCTTTGTAAGCTCCCTCAGCCGAGCGCCCAGTGTCTCGGCTGAAATTCTCTTAAAGTCATATCTCTGACAACGTGACAGCACGGTAATAGGTATTTTGTTAACCTCTGTGGTTGCCAGGATAAAAATCACATAGGACGGCGGTTCTTCCAAGGTCTTTAAAAGTGCGTTAAAAGCACCTGTAGAAAGCATATGCACTTCGTCAATAATATACACCCGGTACTTTCCCTCTGTAGGCGGATACTGTACCTGTTCCCGGATTTCCCGGATATTTTCCACACCATTATTAGATGCCGCGTCAATCTCCACCACATTCATGGAGCTTCCCTGGGCAATTCCCCTGCAGAGCTCACATTCATTGCATGGACTGCCATCCACAGGATGTTCGCAGTTAACTGCCCGCGCAAAAATTTTAGCAATACTGGTCTTGCCGGTACCCCTTGTTCCGCAGAACAGATACGCATGGCCAATGCGCTCAGCCTCAATTTGATTTTTCAATGTCTGCACAATATGGTCCTGCCCCTTTACATCTGCAAATGCAGCCGGCCGCCATTTGCGGTACAGTGCGGTATATGACATGGATTTTTACTCCCTTTGGTCTTCCCTGTCTACTCGTCCCCAAAGCTGATGCCGACCATCTTTGCTTCTCTGATGATCGAACAGGTCGGATCTACAGTCTTTAGTTTTCCTGCTACCTCCTGCAACGGTACCGGCACAATCTCATCACCTTTTACCGCTACCATATAGCCATATTTTTTATCTCTTATTAAATTGGCTGCCTCTGCCCCTAAACGGGTGGAAAGCACACGGTCATAAGGACATGGCTCGCCTCCGCGCTGGGTATGTCCCGGCACAGTGACTCGGACCTCCTGCCCGGTGCGCTCTGTAATCATGGCCCCAATCTCATATGCCACAGACGGGTATACCATCTGTCCCTTTTTCTTTTCCTTCAGTTCCTTTTTGCTCAGCGCCGCATCTTCCTTGGAAATAGCACCCTCAGCCACTGCCAAAATGGAAAATCTTTTGCCCTGCCGGTTCCGTTCCTTAAGAGCATTCACCACAACATCTACATCATAGGGAATCTCCGGAAGCAAAATTATGTCTGCACCTCCTGCAAGCCCTGAGTGAAGAGTCAGCCATCCTACCTTGTGTCCCATAACCTCTACGATAAATACCCTGCCGTGGGATGCTGCGGTCGTGTGAATACAGTCAATGGCTGCCGTGGCAACCTCCACCGCGCTCTGGAATCCAAAGGTCATATCCGTACCCCAAAGGTCATTATCAATGGTCTTTGGCAGCGAAACAATATTCAGGCCTTCCTCTCTCAGCAGATTTGCCGTCTTCTGGCTCCCATTGCCCCCTAAAACCACCAGGCACTCCAGGCGCAGCTTCTTATAGGTGTGCTTCATGGCCTCCACTTTATCTAATCCAAATTCATCCGGAACACGCATCAGCTTAAAGGGCTGCCGGGATGTGCCGAGAATAGTTCCGCCCTTTGTCAGGATACCAGAAAAATCAGAAGACTTTAGCATATGATAGTCTGCATAGATCAATCCCTTGTAGCCGTCTTCGAATCCGATAATCTCCACATCATCGTACATTTTATAGAGCGACTTGGCAACACCACGCATGGTTGCGTTTAATGCCTGGCAGTCTCCGCCGCTGGTTAACATTCCTACTCTCATGAAAAACACATCCTTTCTTTGTATGAGGATATTATGGGTGTATAATATCAGACTTCACCCATTCTGATATTATAATACAACATGGAAATGGGGGCAAGGGAAAATTTGCACCTTCCCCTCACAAAAATATAACAGAGACCATATTCAAATTAAGGGCATACTGCCGATGAATACGGTCTCTGTTATAGGTTGTGTATCCTGTATCATTTTCATTAAATCCGTGCATCCCGCTTTGTATGAGGCTCACAGGCGTTACCCTGGCAGCCGGCTCGGCCCAGGCTGCCTCGCGGCACACAAAGGATCTCACTTAGTGCTGCTGCATTCCTGCCCTGACACGGTTCATGAGGCTCTGTTGCGCAAGACCCGGACGTCAACGCTGCTTACCAGGGGCAGCCCCGCAAAACCAGCATCCGGGGCGGGATATCACCCCTGCTGGAGCGGATTGCAGGTACAGGGCACCGCTATCTCCCCGGCTGCACGGAAGCTTTATGACGCATAAAAGAAAACACTTTCCTGGAAAATGCTTTTTCAGTATAGCCCACAAGAAGTATTTTGTCAAGACTGATCTTCCACCGGTTTTCCTTCTTTTCCATATAAAAACGGCTCTGACACATGGGTATTGAACCATTGAATCACTGGTCCCATAAACAACGCCGTAATCACAGTCCCCACCCCCACCATAGCATGAAAGACCAGCCCTACTGTCACACAGACAAGATCACTGAGCACCCGGCACACCTTAAATGGAAGAAGCTTGTACTTATTTGCCGCAATCAAGGATACTGCATCATAGGCAGACACACCTACATCGGCCGTAAAATATACAGAGGCAGAAAAGCAGCTTCCCAAAACTCCAATCAGCATCAAAACAACGCGCCCTCCCATGCCCGGATTGGGAATCAGCATGTCCCACAAGCCACGCATAAAGTCAGCGGAAATACCGGTACCGAACAGATTGATTACTGTGGCGATCCCGATATAATGACGCTCAACTAAAAATACCCCTATAAGCAGTGCCCCTGTGACAATCACATAAAAGGTACTATAGGTTGAGCCGAAAATGTTGGCAATGCCTGTGACAAAGCAGGTAAATGGATCCGTACCCAGGTTTGCTTTCTGAAAGGTCCCCACACAAAAGCCTGTGACAATCACACCAAAAAAAGCCATCAGTATACGTTTCGTTTTCTGTGACATAATAAAATATCCCCCAATTTTTGAATTTGTGCCCCTGGCAGCATCGCTCCAAAAAGGATCCTGCCGGAAAGCTATTATAAATATAGCAAACCTTTCTCATTTTATAAAGAGACTTATATTGCAAAAAACAGGAATTTTGAACACTGGAGGTATCCTATGCTTCTCTGGTTTACGGCTTACATCTTAATTCCGGCTTATACAATCCTTTTTGTACAGGGAAATAACTGGTTTACTACCAATTTTTCTGTAATTGGAAATGTTATCGGAAGGGAAGGAGAATTTGTGTTATGGGGACTGATCGTGGGTATTTACTTTTTTTGGTCTCTGCAGATTATTGTCTCCAGAATGCCGGTACGTCCCCGATGTGCCTGGCTGATTCCACTTTCCTTAATTCTTCTTACCTGTGCACTTATCACGCCTTATCTGCCTCAAAAAATGCCTTTAAAATCCGGGCTGCATATTGTGTTCTCTTTTACCTCTGCACTATGCCTGCTGGTCTGTCTCGGGCTGATCGTGTGGACCCTTTATAAAAATGACCATGAGAAATACCGGCTTTACCCCATAGGGCTTACCGGTATCGGATTATTTTCCTTATTGCTGCTGTTCCTTGCAGGAATCATCAGCAGTGCGCTGGAAATCTTTTTCACAATTGCTTCTACACTGTTGGTTCACCGGCTGTATCGGAAGCTGGAGCATACTTAAAACTGCTTTCCGTCAGATGTACCTTCCGCCTTGCCGCATACCGCAAACGCCTCTTTCAGGAGATCTATGCTAACTCTGACTCTTTCTTTTTTGATTTTTTCCTGCGCAGCTCTCTAAAAAATTGTGAAAGCATGGCAGAACACTCTTCCTGCAGGACTCCTGTCCAGGTTTCTACCTGGTGATTAAATCCTGGCTCCTGAAGCAGATTCAGCACAGACCCGGCACAACCGGCCTTGGGGTTCGTGCTGCCGATCACAACCCGGGAGATCCTGGCCTGGACAATCGCTCCTGCACACATGGGACAGGGCTCTAACGTTATGTACATGGTGCACCCCTCCAATCTCCAGTCTCCCATTTTCCGGCATGCCTTTCTTATTGCCAGGATCTCTGCATGAGCCAGAACCGTTCTGTCTGCCATCCGGCGGTTATATCCCCGACCAATGATCTTTCCATCATATTCGATTACACAGCCAATAGGTACTTCCCCCAACGCTTCTGCTTTTTTTGCCTGACGGATGGCTTCCTTCATGTATTTTTCTTCCGGCGTCATTTTAGCCATTTTCTCCTCCGTTCTATGCATGTTTCACAGTAAACCTCCATGCGCCCGGCTGCGGACGCGTCACCAATCATGAAAGTCTGGCGGGCGCATTTGGCATCCCTGAATTTATGCCGCCTAATCGGCGGCGGGACTTTTACAGTAAACCTCCATGCCCCCGCTTTACCGAACACAAACAAATATGGGTATTATCTCCGAGTATTTAGTATACACAAAAATCTTTCAATTGAAAAGCCCCTTACAGGCGAAGATCCGTATACCAATAGCCAAATCGTCCATCCTCCTCCGGCTGTTTCTTAGCCAGTACAAAATTCGGAAAGCCAAACATGGACGCCAGATTTTTTTCATTGCTGAAATAATGTCCCGGCACTCCCAAAAGATAGCGAGGTTCTCCTCCGGGAATTTCCAGTCTTGCCAGAATCAAATGGCGGTAGTTATAATATCCGTGCAGCAGAAAACTATTATTGCCATACACCCAGTTTTCCCGGGGCAGGATGCCGATATCCTGAGGCTTGATTGTCAGTATTTCACTATCATGTACATAATCAAATGCCAATACCTTGGGATAACGGCGCTGAAGCCGACTCCAGATGGTACCCTGAATAGCCTCCTCCCGCTCCTGACGATCCAGCTCCTTTAATCTAGCCGGGTCTCCTGGTTCAGGCAGAGAGCGTGGTGTTGTTTCTATTACGGATATTGGCCTTGGTCCGGTCCTTACAGCTTCAAGGAGTGTTCCCTGATGAGAGGTGTTTTCTGTGCCAGGACTTTTTCCCTGCATCAGAACCTTTGCAAATTTCAGCATCCTCTCCTGAACACGTTCCCGGTTCTGTCCTGCATTTTCCTCACCAGAAGGATTTGTTTGAGGCCGCTCTATCATCAGCTGCTCTAAAAGCCGCTCTCCCGGAGACTTCCCGTCAGCCGGTCTTCTGGAAGCCAAAAGCCTCTCTGCCATGGCCATACCGGTCTGAGACTGCCCTGCCTGCCTCCAAGTTTCCCCGACCTGCGGTCCTGTCCCTTCTATACTTTCTTCTGTATCTCCTGCACTTTTTTCTTCTGTGCTTCCCCTGATTTGATCTTCTGTATCTCCTGTACCATCCCTGGCCTGTTCTCCCGCGCTTCCCTCCGTCGTTCCTGTACTTCCACTGATCGGTTCTCCTGTACCTTCTCCCGTCTGTCCCTTTATTTTTTCTTCGATTTGCTCCCCTGCTGCTCCCTCTGCCGGGTCTGCCGCGCCTTCCTTGGCCTGTTCTTTCACTTCTTCTTCAATCTGCTGCCCTGTTCCTCCGGTATTTTCCCCGGCCTGTTCTCCTGGGCTTCCTTCCGTCTGTCCTGCCCCACTTTTGTCGATCTGCCCCTCTGCTCTGCCTTCGGTGCGCTCTCCTGCACTTCCTCCGACCTGTTCCTCTGCATCCTCTCCTAGTCTTCCTTCCTGCCTCTCCTCCTGCGCCGGTACAAAACCATCCTCTGCACTCTCCCGAAACGCCATCCCTGTACTCATCTGATACTGTGTATTATCTGGCCCTTTCTCCTTCCACGCAGCTCCTGGTTCTTGTTCTGTCTCCTTCCATGGTGTAACTTCATCCCGCCGGGCGTCTTCCTGCTCCAATTCTCTTTTTATTTCTTCCGATACAGAAGGCCGTAGCTCCTGCCTTGCCTGTGTACCCACTTTATCTGAGGTAACATCTGCCAGCTCCACCTCCGCCGCCTGGGTCACTGCATCCTCCCATATCGTCGTGTAAGTACGCCATGTGTTTTCTGTCTCATGAATCGTCAGACCATAGCATTGCTCCATGGTGCATCCGCTGCCTTCCACATTCCCGGCACTGACATTTACCCGAAACTCTCCTGCCCCATTGCGGATAAAAATACGCCCCAGCAAAATTTCCCGGTTGGGAGAAAGCAGGTATACCCCGATATCACTGCTGCCCAGAAAAATTTTTTTCACGTTGACATGAATCCTACATTGTCCGTTCCGTACCTCTATTTTGGCAAATCCAATATTTTTCCCTTTGATTCCTCCCTCGTATGCATAAATATATGAGATTAACCTGCGATAATTAGACATGCTATCACTCCTTTAGTAACCATTCTATGCATCTACCTGTTTTAACTATGACAAAAAAGTTATGAACAAATAAACCCATTGAAAAACCTCTTTTTAAATAATATAATGGAACTGACAATACATGACTGAATATTTAAAATAGAAAGGCGGCGCCGCCGACAGGTATCTCTTTTATGGAATCCAGATTAGGCAACCCCAAAAATACAATCGAGATCATCAAAAAATACGACTTTGTGTTTCAGAAAAAATTTGGACAGAACTTTCTGATCGACACACGGGTATTGGACAAGATCATTGCTGCGGCAGAGATCACCAAGGAGGATATGGTTGTAGAAATCGGTCCCGGTATCGGCACCATGACCCAATACCTTGCAGAAGCAGCCGGATGTGTGGCGGCGGTTGAGATCGATTCCAACCTGATACCGATTCTTAAAGACACGCTTCAGGCTTATAAAAACGTAATTTTGATTCACAATGACATTCTGAAGGTTGATATTGCCGGCCTTGCCCGTAAATACAACCAGGGACGTTCCATTAAGGTAGTGGCAAACCTGCCCTATTACATTACCACCCCTATTATTATGGGACTGTTTGAGAAAAATGTACCTGTGCAAAACATTACGGTAATGGTTCAGAAGGAGGTAGCTGACCGGATGCAGACCGGCCCTGGCTCTAAGGATTATGGCGCCTTATCCCTGGCTGTCCAGTATTATGCCAGCCCCTATCTGGTAGCCAATGTGCCTCCTAACTGTTTTCTTCCCCGTCCCAAGGTCGGTTCTGCGGTCATTCGTCTTACCCGCTATGCCGAACCGCCCGTACAGGTACAAGACCCGGCGCTGATGTTCCGGCTTATCCGCGCCTCTTTCAGCCAGCGCAGAAAAACTTTGTTAAACGGACTCTCCCATTCTGCTGAGCTTTCCTTTGAAAAGGAACAGATTGCTGCTGCCATTGCCAATCTGGGCCTGCCCCCTGCTGTGCGTGGAGAAACCCTGAGCTTAGAACAGTTTGCACGATTATGTGATACATTATTACAGAAAGGAAACGTTTCATGTTAAAAGTACTGATTGCAGATGACGAGCAAAAAATCTGTCAGCTCATCGAAAAACTGGTATGCTGGGAAGATCTTGGCATGCAGGTAGCTACCACTGCTGAAAACGGAGTGGAAGCTCTGGAAATGATTCAATGCGGTTGCCGGCGGCTATCAGGCTATCATTGTAGCTGCTAACGGTCCGGATGCTATCTCCTCTGCTTTGAAGGAAGCTTCTTCCTCTGGCGTTAAGATTGTCTATGTAGACTCTCCGGCTAATGTGGACGCAGAGGCAACCTTCTCCACTGACAATGAAGCTGCCGGCAAGACCGCCGGAGAAGAAATGATCAAAGCTCTGGAGGCTGCAGGCGTTACCTCCGGCAAGATCGGCATTGTAAACGTAAATGCTGCTACAGATTCTACTGTTAAGAGAGAAAATGGTTTCCGCTCTGCATTTGAGGGCAAGGGATATGAGCTGATGGAGACTCAGTACGGTGAAGGTGATGCCGCTAAGTCTCAGACCATTGCCGAGAATTATATTACTCAGGGTGTTGTGGGAATCTTTGGCTGTAATGAAGGCTCCACCACTGGTACCGGTAATGCCATCAAGGCTTCTGGCAGCTCTAAGATCGTCGGTGTCGGCTTTGATAAATCTGACGCAATTATGAACCTGATCAACGACGGATACCTGCTCTGCACCATGGCTCAGAATCCGGATGTTATGGGTAAGGAAGGCGTGAAGGCTGCTGTAAAAGCACTGGAAGGCGATTCCCTCGGCGGCGCTGTTCAGGATACAGGTGTTTCTGTTTTGACAAAATAAGATTTCCCGGCAAGACATGTTTGTTCCATGTCCTGCCGGGTTCTTTTTACACAGCGTTTAAAATTCTTTCCTATACAAGCTTTCAAACATTCATGCCGATTTATCATGGCAGCCGGTACAGTCTTTTGGCATTTTTATTTGTGACGGCAATCACATCTGCCTTTGAAATCCCCTTTATCTGGCTGACTGCTTCCACTACATAAGGAAGGTTCAGGGAAGAATTGCGTTTTCCCCGGTTCGGCACTGGGGACAAATAAGGGCAGTCTGTCTCCAATACCATCTGATCCATAGGCATATATTCCACTACCTCCTTCAGCTTTTTCCCGTTGGAAAAAGTCACCACACCTCCGATCCCTAAGTAAAAGCCCATATTCAGATATTCTCTTGCCAGCTCTACCCCATAGGAGAAGCAGTGGATCACCCCTCCTAACTCACTGGCCTTCTCAGCCTTTATTATATCTAAAGTATCCTTTGCCGCATCCCTGCTGTGGATGATCACTGGCAGCCCCACCTCCCGCGCTAAGGCAATCTGACGGGCAAACCAAAATTTCTGCACTTTTTGTTCTGGTTCCTTCCAATAGTAATCCAGCCCGATCTCGCCAATGGCAACGATCTTTTCCTCCCTGGCCACATGTGCCAGCCAGTCTGTCAAACCATCGTCCAGCTCTCCGGTTTCATTGGGATGCACCCCGGCAGCTCCGTACACAAAGGGGTATTTCCGGATAAGCTCCAGGGTGTTCTTTGTCGTCTGAATGCTTGCTCCCACGTTCACAACAGCCTCTATCCCATTCTCGTCCAGGCTGCGTAGCACTTCGTCCCGGTCCGAATCAAAGGCATTATCATCATAGTGGGCATGTGTATCAAATATTTTCATGCTTTCTCCATTATTTCCCTGATTTTTTTGTTGCAAGACCCAAATATTTTCTTTATTATATAAAAAAGCCTTTAAATGCAGATTGAGAGATGACCCTATGAATGAAGCAAAAAGCAGCTGCCAGCGTTTAAGCGGCAGCACCTTAAAATGGATTGCATGTATCAGTATGCTGATTGACCACACGGCATTTCTGCTGATCGGCTATGGAGTTCTGAATACGGTTTCGCCAGGAACTCCTGCATACCACATGTGGATACAGCTTTACTACATCATGCGCAGTATTGGGCGGATTGCTTTTCCCATCTATGTATTCCTTCTGACAGAAGGCATCGTCCATACCAAAAGCTGGACGCGGTATGGCATCCGGCTGGGAATTTTTGCAGTTCTGTCAGAGCTTCCCTTTGACTGGATGTGTGTCGATCAGTCATCCATATGGGAAGACCAAAATGTATTCTTTACACTCCTTATCGGACTGCTGACCATAAAAACCGCAGAATTTATGTGTTCTAAGGCTGAAAAAGCCAATGAAAGCATCCGGATCCTCCTCTGGCTGGCTGCCGCAGCCATCGGAAGTATCATAGCAGAACTGATGAGAACCGATTATGGATATATTGGGGTCATACTTGCCGTACTCCTCTACTTATCCAGAAAAGACCGGAAAAAGCAGTGTATCTTAGGATTCCTCTGGAAATCCTGCCACCTTGGAAGGATTTCCTTCCTCCTGGGAATCGCAGCAGCCTTTCTGCTGATCTATGCCTACAGCGGCAAGAAAGGAAGCAGCGCCGGAAAATATCTGTATTATGGATTTTATCCGGCACATATCCTGCTGCTTTGTATTCTCTATCAAATCCTGTTTGCGGGACATTTTCTGTAATATGGATAATAGATCCGGAAGCCGGTTCTTAAAAGGTCTCTGGCGCTTAAAGCCGCGAGACCTTTTTAAGAGGCAGATACTGCCATATTCTTTTCAGCAGAATTTGGCACCTGGCAGCATTGCCTTCCGCCGCAAAGGAGATATCCTGTCAGCATTCAAGCTCAGCAAATCTCCGCGCCTGACGGCATCGCCTTCTCCGGCACCATCAAGCTCAGATTTCCCTCCCTATCCTCTGCGCAGAGCAGCATTCCCTCTGACATAATTCCCGCTAACTTGGCCGGCTTTAGATTCACCACCACCATGACCTTCTTGCCTATCATCTCCTCCGGCTTGTAATAAGCCTTGATTCCGCTGACAATCTGGCGTACCTGACTTCCGATCTTTACCTGGGAGCAAAGAAGCTTTCTGGACTTTTTCACTTCCTCACAGGCAATGATCTCGCCTACCTGAAACTGCAGCTTGGCAAAATCATCATAAGTGATCTCCGGCTTGGCCTCTATATCCATTTCACCTTCCGTGCTTCCCTTCTTGTCGTCAGCCGGTTCTGCCTCCTGCCCGGCAGCAGCTTTTTCCTTTAAACCGCTTTCCTTGGAAGCTCCTTCTGTATCCTCGCTCCCTTCTGCAGCGTACATTGCCTCTACCTTTTTCAGGACCTCTTTGATATCCATGCGGGCAAACAAAATCTCCGGCTTCTCTGTCACCTTACTACCTGACGGATATTTCCCAAATACACCCATCTGGTCCAGCTGCCTCTTGGAAGCATTTAACTGAGACAGAATT
Organism: bacterium D16-56; assembly: GCA_003611875.1. GTDB lineage: Bacteria > Bacillota > Clostridia > Lachnospirales > Lachnospiraceae > Brotaphodocola. Next base: position 17,679 of record RAYY01000017.1, read on the forward strand.
CTGGCTGAAGTGTCCGGCATAAAGGACTCCAGCAAAGAGCCGCCGATAACAATGGCTTCCACCAGATTATAGAGTACCGTAGCCAGCCTGTCCTTCTGGGCATCGTCCTTTGCCAGAGCCCAGGGCATGGTCTCGTCGATGTATTTATTGCAGCGGCGGAATATATTAAAGATCTCCCCAATGGCATCTGCTACCCGAAGCTCATTCATCTTGACGTCGGTCTTCTTTACTGCCTCCAGCACTACGTTCTTCAGTTCCTGGTCTACTTCTGTCTCTACTCCGCCATTGCGCACTTCACCGCCAAAATACTTGTTAGACATGGATACGGTCCGATTCACCAGGTTTCCCAGAATATTGGCCAAATCCGAGTTGAGCCGCTCTACCATCAGCTCCCAGGAGATTACCCCGTCATTGTCAAAGGGCATCTCATGAAGCACAAAATAACGCACTGCATCCACGCCGAAAAAGTCAACCAAGGTATCTGCATAAAGGACATTTCCCTTGGACTTGCTCATCTTGCCGTCTCCCTGAAGCAGCCAGGGATGACCAAATACCTGCTTAGGCAAAGGAATATCTAAAGCCATAAGGAAAATGGGCCAGTAAATCGTATGGAACCGGATAATATCTTTTCCGATTAGGTGCAGATCCGCAGGCCAATATTTTCCGAACAGATCTCCATGGTTCCCCTCGCAGTCATAGCCCAGCCCGGTAATGTAGTTGGTCAGCGCATCCAGCCATACATAAGTCACATGTCTTGGATCAAAGCTTACCGGAATACTCCAGGTAAAAGAGGTTCTTGACACACACAGATCCTGCAGGCCAGGCAGAAGGAAGTTATTCATCATTTCATTTTTTCTGGCCACCGGCTGAATGAACTCCGGGTGTGTATGAATATGTTCGATCAGACGGTCTGCATATTTGCTCATTTTGAAGAAATATGCCTCCTCCTTCGCCGGCTGTACCTCCCGCCCGCAGTCCGGACACTTTCCGTCTACTAGCTGAGATTCCGTGAAAAAGGATTCACAGGGAGTACAGTAAAGTCCCTCATAATATCCTTTATAAATATCTCCCTGATCATACAGCTTTTTGAAAATCTTCTGCACCTGAACCTGGTGATCCGGATCCGTGGTCCGGATAAACTTATCGTAGGATGTGTTCATCAAATCCCAAATACCCTGAATCTGAGCTGCTACCTTGTCCACAAATTCCTGGGGAGCCACTCCGGCCTCCTTTGCCTTCAGCTCAATCTTCTGACCGTGTTCGTCTGTTCCGGTCTGAAACCGCACATCATACCCCTGCTCCCTTTTAAACCGGGCGATACTGTCTGCCAGCACAATCTCATAAGTATTGCCGATATGGGGCTTACCGGATGTATAGGCAATGGCAGTGGTAATATAATAGGGCTTTTTACATTTACAATTCTGTTCCTGACACATGAGCCAATCCCTCCTCGAAATCATAAGTAAACAAACTATATCATAATCTTACCAAAAACTCAAGGAATCTATGAAACCTTTCCTTGCCTCCAGGCGTACCATATATTAAAACCTTAAATTTTCCTGAATTTTTTCACATAAGAATTGCCTTTTCCCTATATGATATACTATAATTAAATTAGGTAATTGGGTTTATTTTTAGTTTCTACTGATGATAATCTGGTAAATGTCCTGTTATTTTATTTACCGGATGCTTCACAATGCAAGCAAGGGAGTGATCTTAATGAAGATAGAACGGATTAACGAAAACCAGATACGATGCACCTTAAGCAGCTTTGATCTGAGTGTCCGCAATCTGAATCTGGGCGAACTGGCATACGGAAGTGAAAAAGCCCGTAATCTGTTTCGCGAGATGATTCAGAAGGCCTCCAACGAAGTGGGCTTTGACGCGGAGGATATTCCGCTTATGGTAGAAGCCATTCCTCTTTCCAACGAAAGCGTAATGCTGGTCATCACAAAAATAGAAGACCCGGAGGAGCTGGACACCCGCTTTTCCAAATTCTCTCAGATGGCTGAAGATGATTCTGACAGTATTTTCGGCGGTATAACCAGTGAATTTCTGGAAGGCGCCGACGGGCTGATCGAGCTGTTAAAGCAGAACATGCCAGGTCTTTCTCAGAACGGCACGTCTGCACCGGCTACTCCTCAGGTTGAGGACGATGAAAAAGCCCCTGCTGTCCAGATTCGGATCTACCGTTTCGAGGATTTAGACCAGGTAACAGCAGTATCCAAAATTGTGGGACATGTCTACCAGGGAGCCAATACCTTATACAAGAAACCAGATTCTTCCCAATATTATCTGGTTCTTTCCAGCGCTGATACGGAGCCGCTGGTATTCAGCCGTGTGTGCAATATCCTTGCTGAATACGGAGAGAAGATCCGCCAGCAGACTGCCACGGAAGCCTACTATCAGGAACACTACGAGGTTATCATTCGGGAGCAGGCCTTACAAAAATTAACACTGGTGTAAAATCACAGATTTCATCCAAACAGCCAAAAACAGAGAGAATGTCCCATATTGCATGGACACTCTCTCTATTTTCACTAGAACATGTCTGAAAACTGCTTCCTACAGTTCCTCTGGTGATTCCAGGCTGCTGGTCTTCCTTTTTTCGAAATGGCCTTTACGCTCTTTCTGCCAGCACCTCGTTGATTCCCGATACCAGTGTATCACAGTCAATCCCATGGACCATGCAGGCTTCCTCCAGCGTCTCACCCTGAGCGGACGGACAGCCAAGGCAGTGCATGCCGGCGCGCATCAGCATAGGTGCAATCAGCTCATGAGTCTGAACCAGATCTCCAATCAACATATCCTTACTGATCTGCATTGAAAGTTCCTCCTTTTTGTATACTTTTCTTAAACATACGCCCCAGAATTTCCCATTGTAAATAAAACCAATTCTGAAACTGGGTTCAGGTCTACTATAATATATTTTTTACTGGTTGGCAAGCCATAAAAAATCCACTTATTTGTAAACCCTCTCTTTTTTCCCTCCTTGACGATTAATTGCCCCGCTTCTATAATCTTCGATACAGCAAAGCAACTGAAAACAATTCCTGTAAACCATCATTACTGTGTGAGGAGGCAGCAATTATGAAACAAGAATGGAGATTCTTTCAACCTGGCGAATGGGAGCGGGAGATTAATGTCCGCAGCTTTATCCAGAAAAACTATACCCCCTATGACGGCGACGAGTCATTCCTTGCAGGCGCCTCAGAAAGCACGAAAAAGCTGTGGGAGCAGGTTATGGAATTGTCCCGCCAGGAACAAGCTGCCGGAGGTGTACTGGATATGGATACGAAAATCATTTCCACCATTACCTCCCATGGCCCCGGCTACCTGGACAAAGAAAAAGAAACCATAGTCGGCTTTCAGACCGACAAACCTTTCAAACGTTCCCTGCAGCCTTACGGCGGCATTCGAATGGCAGAAAAAGCCTGTGCTGATAATGGTTATAAGGTAGACCCGGAAATCAGCGAATTTTTCACTACCCACAGAAAGACCCACAATGCGGGAGTTTTTGATGCCTATACACCGGAAATGCGTGCCTGCCGTTCCAGCCATATTATCACCGGGCTACCGGATGCTTATGGGCGCGGACGAATCATCGGAGATTACCGGCGTGTGGCACTATATGGGGTGGACCGTCTGATCGGGGACAAGGAAGAACAGAAAATGACTACCCGCAGCACCATGTATTCCCACATTATCCGGATCCGGGAGGAGCTGTCTGAACAGATCCGCGCCCTAAAGGAGCTGAAAGAGCTGGGCAGGATCTACGGCTTTGATATTTCACGGCCTGCTGCCAATGTACAAGAGGCGATTCAGTGGACCTATTTTGCTTATCTTGCCGCAGTCAAAGAACAAAACGGGGCTGCCATGTCCTTAGGACGCACCTCCACATTCCTGGACATTTATGCAGAGCGGGACTTAAAAAACGGCATCTTTACGGAAAAACAGATCCAGGAATTTGTAGATCATTTCGTCATGAAGCTGCGCCTGGTAAAGTTTGCCCGCACTCCGGAATACAATGCACTTTTTTCCGGTGATCCTACCTGGGTCACAGAATCTATTGGCGGTGTAGGTATTGACGGACGGCATCTGGTGACAAAAATGTCTTTCCGTTTTCTTCACACCCTGACAAATCTCGGCACTGCCCCGGAACCTAACCTGACTGTCCTTTGGTCTGTGCGGCTTCCTGAAAACTTTAAACGATTCTGCGCCCGCACCTCCATTGAATCATCTTCCATTCAGTATGAGAATGATGACCTGATGCGGGAATCCCATGGCGATGACTACGCCATTGCCTGCTGTGTATCTTCTATGCGGATCGGAAAAGAAATGCAGTTCTTCGGCGCCCGGGCCAACCTGGCCAAGTGCCTTCTGTATGCCATTAACGGCGGCGTGGATGAAATCAGCAAAAAACAGGTTGGACCTAAATTCCGACCTATTACCTCCGAATATTTGGATTATGATCAGGTTATGGAACGCTATCACGATATGATGAAATGGCTGGCCGGCGTCTATGTAAACAGTCTGAACATTATCCACTATATGCATGATAAATACAGCTATGAGCGGCTGCAGATGGCGCTTCACGATATGAACGTAACTCGTTGGTTTGCCACAGGTGTGGCCGGTCTTTCTGTAGTGGCAGATTCACTGTCTGCTATCAAATATGCCAAGGTGCGCACGGTTCGGGATGAAAACGGAATCGTTGTGGATTATGAGATAGAGGGAGATTTTCCCAAATATGGAAATGACGATGACCGGGTAGATCAGATTGCAGTGGAAATCGTCCACTCTTTCATGAACTATATTAAGCAGAACCATTGCTATCGCGACGGAATTCCAACAACCTCCATCTTGACCATTACCTCCAATGTAGTGTATGGTAAAGCTACCGGATCCACTCCAGACGGAAGGAAAGCCGGCCAGGCATTTGCACCAGGAGCTAATCCCATGCATACACGGGATTCCCGCGGAGCCATTTCCTCCCTTGCCTCTGTGGCAAAGCTGCCCTTTACAGACGCACAGGACGGTATTTCCAACACCTTCTCCATCATTCCGGGTGCTCTGGGAAAAGAAGATCAGCTCTTTATGGGCGACCTGGACCTGGATTTGAATCCAGATGGAAGTATGGAGCTGGAATGCGGCTATAACAAATCTTGTTCTATCCCCAATCTAATGGTTGGGTTAGATCGTAAGTAAATAGAATTTATATTAGGAGGACGTTCATATGACTCATGCAAATGAAGCTCAGGTTGATAATCTGGTATCTCTGCTGGATGGATATACAGAAAAAGGCGGACACCATCTGAATGTAAATGTTTTTTCCAAAGAAACCCTGCTGGATGCCCAGGCTCATCCTGAAAAGTACCCTCAGCTTACAGTCCGTGTATCCGGCTATGCGGTAAACTTCAATAAGCTTACCAAGGAACAGCAGGATGAAGTCATTTCCCGCACCTTCCATGGCGCTATGGGTTAAAATAAAGTAAACATCAATCATATAAACCGGAGGTTAGCAAATGACAGGACGAATCCACTCTATCGAAAGCTTCGGCACTGTAGACGGCCCGGGTGTCCGCCTGGTCGTATTTTTGCAAGGCTGCCCTATGCGGTGTCTTTACTGTCATAATCCGGACACCTGGAAAATAAACGGCGGCACCGAAATGTCCGTAGATGAGATTCTGGCTCAGTATGAAAAAAATCATGTCTTTTATGAAAAAGGCGGCATTACCGTTACCGGCGGAGACCCTCTGGTACAGATCACCTTTGTAACTGAGCTTTTTGAAGCGGCAAAATCACGCGGGATTCACACCTGTCTGGATACCTCCGGCATTCTTTTTCGTCCTGAATCGCCGGAGCTTGTCCGGCAGTTCGATCGTCTGACTGCTGTGACAGATCTGGTTCTTCTGGACATTAAACACATTGACCCAAGGGCTCACATAGAGCTGACCGGGCAAAAGCTGGACTTTGTTCTTGCCTTTGCCCGGTATCTGGACAAAAGATCCGTCTCTGTATGGATACGTCATGTAGTAGTTCCAGGCATTACCTATAAGCAGGATCTTTTGTACAAACTGGGACGCTTTATCGGGACTCTTCACAATGTAAAAGCCCTGGATGTGCTGCCCTATCATGACATGGGTAAAGTGAAATATAAAAACCTGGGTATTCCCTACCCTTTAGAAAAGGTCAAGCCTCTGAGCAAGGACAAAGCCCTGGCCGCCCGCCAGATTATTCTTGCCGGTATCCGCGACCAAAGAGCCGGCATCCCAGATCCAGCCCCTCTGTCATCCCATTAATTATCCCCTTTGCCGCTCTGTTCCAGCGGCAATTTTGTTTTGTATTCTTTTTTATCCAATTGTACAGTGATTTCCACTTGAATATTTTTCTCAAATGGTATAGAATGATGTCAGGAGCAAGAAATACTATAGAATATTCAAGGAGGACATGATCATGGCATATGTTATTTCTGACGCATGTGTAAGCTGCGGAACCTGTGAGCCGGAATGCCCGGTAAGTGCAATTTCTCAGGGAGACGGACAGTATGTGATTGATGCTGATACCTGCATCGAGTGCGGAACCTGCGCAGGTGTTTGCCCGACTGGCGCTATCAGCGAGGGTTGATTATTTTTCAGACAGCTACATAGATGCCTCTTCCACGATAAGTGGAAGAGGCATTTCTTTACGAAAGCCCTGCCTGCCATGTCCGCATATTCCGGCCATACTAACGTTTCTGTCGATTTCTCTGCCATAATAAGGAGGACCTTTATGTCATCAAAAAAATCATCACAAAAACCCCTGATAGCCCTTACCCCTTACCACAATACGGAAAAAGACGAACCCTACATGCGTCCGGCCTACTTAAAGGCTATCCGCACAGTCGGCGGAACCCCGATTATCCTTCCCCTGGATTTGGAGCAGGAAGAACTGGAACGCTTTACTGCGATGTTTGATGGCTTTCTCTTTACCGGAGGCCCGGATCTCCATCCCTTTCATTTTGGAGAAGAAACCCAGCTTCACTGCGGCAATGTATCTCCCAAGCGGGATCGACTGGAGCTGGAACTGCTTAAGCTTGTCATTCAAGCCAAAAAACCGGTTCTCGGCATATGCCGCGGCATCCAGCTAATCAATATATGCCTGGGCGGAGACATTTACCAAGACCTCCCCAGTCAGTTTTCTGAGGACTTTCCGGTTGCCCACACACAGCCCTTTTCTTACGAAATCCCCTCCCACACCGTTACAATAGTCCCAGATACCCTTTTATCTCGGATTGCAGGCATTCCTGCGATTCAAGTCAACAGTATGCATCATCAGGCAATCCGCCGTCTGGCGCCCGGCCTTACGGCCTCAGGGCTTGCCCCCCATGGCTTGACCGAGTGTGTGGAAATGCAGGGATATCCTACGTTCTTTCTAGGTGTACAGTGGCATCCTGAGTATCTGTGGGAACAGGATGAGACGGCAAAAAGGATCTTTTCTGAGTTTGTAAAAGCCGCCCGGCAGCATTAACCGTCTCCTGTATGTGACAGTGTTTCCCAATACTGCTCCAAAAGAATCCCCTTATACTCCTTTAAATGTCCCTGGCTCTGCAAAATCAATTCGGACAAAGCCTTGACTGCCCTCTGAACCGCCTCCGCAAGCGGCTTTCCTGCCAGCAGCTCTCCCGTTACCATAGCAGAAAAAATATCCCCGCTTCCTGCTACCCGCACCGGAAGGTAATCATATGGCACCCGAAAATACTCCTGCCGAATATGATCATATCCATATACCAAATGTATTTTTTTCCCTGTCCCCTGTTCCCCTTCCTCTGCTACCTTTTCTACTGCACTGGTAATCACTACAGATTTGCCTGATATCGCCCTCAGGCCATCTGTTAATTCCCGAAGCTCCGCCTGGGTGCCATACTCCTGCCCTGGGCGGAGCCCTGTAAGAAAAGATGCCTCCGTTATATTTGGAACCATCACATCCGCATAGGCCACCAGCTTCTTCATGGCAAGCACTCTCTCCCGCCCGATTCCATTGTACAGCTTTCCTCCATCTGCCATAATGGGATCCACCACAACCAACGGCGGCTTTTCCAGACCTTCCTTCAGTTCTTCAATATATGTCCCTATCAGCTCTGCCTGTTCCTCTGACACAATAAAGCCTGTACAGACACAATCTGCCTTAAACCCCAGCTCTTTCCACACCAGAAGAGTATCCCTCATATAATCGGTCAGCTCCTGAATGCGGAACTTTCCATAATCTAAAGTATTGGAAACTACTGCTGTGGGAAGCTGAAACGTATAATGCCCCATCCGTGACAAAATAGGCACCATGGCTGCCAAAGCCACCTTCCCATATCCCGGCAGATCATTGATCAATAAAATATTCTTTCCCTCCAATGCTACCTGCTTCTCCTCTCTGCTGGAATCAATCCCTTCTCCCTTAAAATATCCATCAGCCCCTCACATCCTGCTGTCACATCCTGATAAGTGGTCTCAAAATCTCCTGTATACCATGGATCTGCCACATCCCGCCTGCTTCCTGCAAACGCTAACAGCTTATGAAGCTTTCCTTCCGGATCTCCGCCCAACATCCGCAGCATATTGCGCATGTTCCATTCATCCATTCCAATCAAATAATCATATTTGCCATAATCTGATTTCTTAAGCTGGACTGCTGTCTTTCCTACAACACTGATTCCTACCTGCCGCAGCTTTTCCCGTGTACCTCGGTGAACAGGATTTCCAATTTCTTCTGTGCTGGTGGCCGCGGAAGCGATCTCAAACTGATCGGCTAAGCCTGCTTTTTTTACCATGTCTTTTAGGACAAATTCTGCCATTGGGCTTCTGCATATATTGCCGTGGCAAATAAAAAGTATTTTAATCATTTTTCTATAACTCCTTATATATCCTGTATTTCTTCTCAAATGCTTGATTTTGCTGGGTTTTCGGACTATTCCGAAATTCTATGTTTCCAAAGCATTTTCTCAAATCGTTTCATACTTTCTCATATTTGCCCCTGCAAAATTGGCAAATACGTTGGTAAAGTAAGCGGATTTACCAACGAGCTTTTTTAAGAGTTCGCTACTCGCTGCAGTTCTTCCTTCGCATCATCATAGTTCACATGGGTATAGGTATTCCATGTTACGCTGATATCCGCCATCTGAAGTGCCGGTCTGAGAACACCACGGGATGTGAATTCCGGTTTCGGCTCATGAGCCGATTTGTCTGCTATTCTCTCCAATTTCGTTTTCATCAGTACCTCCGCCCCTGAGTACGGCTGATGTGCCCTCAGAGAGACCGTTATTATGCAGCCCCCTTCCCTCCACCGGAATTACCCGGCTTCTTCGGTACTATGAAGCTATCCGACTGCCTGATATCCATTTGGCATCCTCCGTCTCGGCGTTGTCCGCCATACTTGAAAAAACATGAGACATCAGGCTCTCACCATTTAACTGGATAATCACAATGTAAAGCATGAAAAGCTCTTTGACTTCACAGGCAGTCCTCTCACCTGCTAGACTGCCCGCCCTTCGTCTGAGCGCACAAATTCGATTTATCGCTGGCTCTATTATACAGCTTTAACTTACTAAATGGAATAGGCTTTCTGAAAGATTTCCGGGCGGCAGGGGTGTACTGGCTATCATAAATTCACAATCCATTGGGCAGAGTCCGTTGTAGTTTCTGCGCCCCCAGTCGTTCAGGAAGAAAGCAAATTCTTTCTTCAACTTCTTTGACATTCCCGGCATAGTGCCTCCTTCATAAAAAACCGCCCGTTTCCGCAGTAACAGCCGGAATGGGCGGACAGTGGTTTTTTGTGTAGCGTTTCGGGGCGGTTTTCAAGGAAAATACAGCCGTAGAGCCGCCCTGAAATCTCCCTTGGTATTACGGACAGGGCAGACTATGCCTGTGAGATTGTCGTGTTTTGGTATCGTTTCAGTGTTCATTTGGCCGGTTCCCTCTGCTGTCGTTCCGGCCCCCATCCTTGGCGGCATTTCGCTCCGCTTGGTACGCTCGTTGCGGTCAGGGTTCCTCCGTTTCCCTGCCGGAAGTCGTTGCGCTACATCGCCGGGGAGCATATCCCATACAGGAACGCCTTTGAGAACTGCGCAAAAACCAAGGGCTGGATCTGGAAGAACCGGCACAACTGACGCAGATTTCAAAATCCGCCCTTGCCATCTATGGATCCAATGAGTATAAAGAAATCTCCATATAAATATATTGTGTTTAATACACCGTTGTAATGTTCTATCGCTGTTTTTGCAAACTCTTTTATCTGATCATAAGCAACTCCATTTGCTCTTTTCCATCGATGAGTTAACCAAACTCCCCTCATCCAGCAGAAAATCATAAACACTCAGGATCAGCACTCCATTGTCATTGTAATATGAAGCAGGCACATCTTTCGTGATGATGATCTTCTTGAAGAAATCGCCGGTCAGCGTCAGGGAACGCTGCGCCTGTTCCATCTTGGCTTGATCTGGAATTGCATAGGCTGACTGGATATAATAACGCCTAGAACCTTTATTACAAATGAAATCAATTTCCAACTGTCTGCGGATCCCGTGACCTCTCTCATTGGTTTTATTCAAAGTGATGACTCCCACATCCACGTTAAAGCCCCGTATCTTTAACTCATTGGAGATAATATTCTCCATGGCATGAGTTTCTTCCAGTTGACAGAAATTAAGACGGGCATTGCGTAATCCTAGATCAGTAAAGTAATATTTCTTTTTTTAAAATATACTGGTATGAAAATTCAATTCCTTTACAAGTCAGATTTTCACACATATGTGGCGGATCGTTTTCTGAAAAACCTGTAGGGCGTAATTCAAAACATCTTAATGAACCAAATGTACTGTCAAAAGCAGACGCAAAATCATAACAGACAGATACAATTTCTGTTTCTGTTTTTCCCAGTTCATTAAGATAAATCCCTATAAACATAAGCGTTCCTTCGACCAAACCACATTGCGCCCTATACCCGCCTGCACCATGCAATCCAACCGCAGACCAAATCACCTGTGGTTCGATTATGGTTTCAAATAATTCACTCAGACAAATGATCGCTGCCCTTGCGCAGTTTATATCATCATTCCAGTACAATTCATGTACCCTGTTCTTTATATATTCCTGCATAGTATGCCGTCTCCTTGATGCTCGATTATCCAGTCAGGCAAATACGAATTATCACACGCCGCTTTTTATAAACTCAATCAATTTTTCTAAATCATCAAAATGATCATAATCTCCAATCAATCCTTCCCGATGGTAAATAACTCCATTTTTCTCATTCCTTTCAAGGCAATCAAGTAATGCTTCAAGCCCATACCTTTTAGCAAATACTGTGAATCCGTATGGCTTCATTTTTGATAACAGCCCTTTATGGCAGTCATTTTCACATAAAAAACAGTTTGACATTTCTTTTTCAATAGAACATTTTCGATTTTCACACCATTCTTTATCTTTGCACTCATCAGAGTTACAACCATTACAAGTAATATTTTCATGACATAAACAACAGGCTAATCCACATCTTGCAATTCCAAGTTCTCTTTTCACTTGATTTTTCTCCTTAATTTTTTATATTGCTTCTCTCATAATTCCTATTTGTTATCGGATTCATTATACTGCAAGGGATCTATACTTCATCATAAATATGTTTTTTCAGTTCATCCATTATGTTAATCTCCTTATTCTGGTTTAATAATTGCAAGTCCGCCTCTCCTGAAATGCTTTGATATGCCGTGTTTTGGCGCGATTTGCGAAGTTTGCTTTTTCCTTGGATATTATGAAAAATGCAACGAAATAAGCAAATCGAGGCAGAACAGGGCAAGTTGATGCCGTCAAAAGTAGTAAAAACGTAGTAGGAATTGGGGGATTTTACTACTGTGCTGATATGCAAATTTATATGTACTTTTCAACATTTAATGCTATGCAATCAATATTAAAGAAACAAGCAAAACTCCAATCAAAAAAATCCAAATTGTGATATTTTTCAAAATTATTTTCAAAATCTTACTTATCCTGAATTATTCACGGAACAACAGCGCAAACTGCTGAATCCCGCATAGTTACTGTATTTTAATCGAATAGTGCTTTTCACTTATTTAGTGAATAGAAAAGACCTCTATCTGTGGTAAAATGTAGGTGCCCAATCCAAACAGATATCTCAGAAAGAAGGTCTCTCTATGGATATTTTAAACACCATGAACTTAGAAAGCAATAGCCAAATTAAAATAAATTTTGACAGAGGCGATCTATCATAAAGATAATACGAATCGGATGCAGGTGGTCTATCAGATGATTAGTTCCTGCTTTGAGGATGATTATGCAGATGAACTGACAAACGAACCTGGGATGACGGCTATTTTAGAGAAAGACTCTTTGGCATCCCAACCCACCCTATCACGATTTTTTAACCGCATGGAGGAAGATACACTCAGCCAGTTAAACCAGATTATCCAGCTTAAGGAAAATGCAAAGCTCCGTGAATTCGCAGAAGATGAAAACCAAGCGTTGTACCGTGCAACGAAATTCAACCAGGTGGATTATGCCGTCGAATATGGGGAGTTCCTGTACCAGGCTGGTACATGGAGCCATCCGCGCAGGGTGGTTTTCAAAATAGAAAAACCGTATGGGCAGATGATTCATCTGCGTCCCTTTATCGTTTCAACAATGGAAATCCCCTTTAATTCTAAACCACTGCGTCATCCATCGTATAACCCTCGAGAGAATTTTCTTTTACCTGAATACACGCAAAACTGATTGCAGAATCCGCTGCCGCGAAAAACTGTCTTTTGCCCGCAGGAGAAATGCGAATCCAGTCCCCAGCCGCAAGCTCCACATCTTCTCCATCAATCACTGCTTTCCCTTTTCCGGCAAGGACAACATAGATTTCTTCATTGTTCTTGTGGGAGTGAATAAAGGGTACACTTGCCCCTGCCGGCAGATTATTAATACTTACTTCTGCTCCGGTTAAAGAAAGTTTGTCATGAAGTTCTGTTCTTGCATCCTGCGCCACACTAATCTTACTAAAGTTTACCATGAATTTTACCTCCGAATGTTTTGTTGTAACTTCTTTTGATACTTCAAATTATACCATTTGCATATTGTAATGTCAATAGTTACAACTAAATTTATTAAAAAAATTCCCCGTAATTCCTTGGGTGAAAGAACTACGGGGAATTGGGGGTCTTCAGCAATTTTTCTGCATCATTCATAATATCTTGTATGGATACGGACCTCATTTTCCTTTCCATTGCCTTCTGAATTTCTTCCAGTCTTACATCTAAAAGCGCATGAATATTTTTCCCAACAGGACAACGTTCATTCGGGCTTTCATGAAAATGGAAAAGCCTTCCATCTTCCACACATTCCACTGCATTATACACGTCTAATAATGTAATCTCATCTAATCTTTTTTTAATATCTGCACCTCCGCTTCCCCGCTTAACATTGATGATTCCTGCCTTTTTTAGCTGTTGCAGCAGGCGTCTTATGACAACAGGGTTTACATTCACACTGGATGCAAGGAAATCACTTGTTACTTTATAATCGTTCTTAAATGTTTCGATACATATGAGAACATGAACCGCAATCGTAAATCTGCTAGATATTTGCATACTACACCTCAATCCTTATTTATTCCATTAAAAATCCTGTTCTTCCCCCTCCGCAAATCGGTTTCACAGCCATCCCCCCCAATCTCCATAATCATATGTGCCGCTGCCGTGGTAAAGCTTCCCTTCTGCCTTCAGCTGTCGGAAAGCTTCTGTCATGCGGGTTAAGATCTCTGGCTGTATATCCAATGAATGGTGCGCCGGCCGCTGCTGTCGGCCTGTCCGTGAGTTTTTGTACTTCATCATATATGTTTGCAATCCCCAATCCTGTATCGATAAGCAGGCTTTTCTCACTTCCATTCAGCAGATAACAATGTGTTTCTTCCCAATGCCGATATTCACTGATAATATAGGTCTCATGATCCAATTTGTCTATGGTAAACCAATTATCCATTATCCTTGATTCCTTCCGACTATAATTTATGTGACTGCATATATTCATCCTTCACCTTATCAATCGTTTTACCGCCAATGCCGAAGTTTTTATCTGGCAGCTCTTTGATCGTAGTCACGAAAAATTCCTGCGGCACTTTCATAATTTCAGAGGATACTTCTGTTAATCTCTTTATCAGAAGCTCTTTTTGCTTATCGGACAATGCTCCGCTTTCAATTGTAATGTATGGCATTTTGCTCCCCCTTTTACGTTCCATGTATTGCTGGCCCTATTATACTACAACAGAAACCTATTCGCAAATAGACTTTCTGCAATGGATAGAAGATTTCTACATATGACGCTTTTGTATCACGAGCCGGGTCTTTGATGTCAGCATGCTGATTCTGAATCGGAGTCAGTCTTCTGATCTTGATTACGTCATAAAGAAGATCTGTCATTCTCTGCGTCAGCCATATATTCTCATCCTCATAGCTCATTTCCATGCTATCCGCATTATTTCCAATAGTTGCAACATATATCAGATATTCAGCTGCCGAGTTATGAATGGCTGTCTTATTTTTCTTTTCTGTCATCATATTCCTCCCCATAATCCCGGCAATCCTAAATCCCTTTTTACCTCTGCGATATATGCGGTATGTACCTTGAATTCATACTTCGCTTCTATGTACTCCTTAATCATCTTGTATATAACTCGTTCTTTCGGCTTGTATGCTGCGACTCTTTAGCGATATTATCAAGCGGCACTTTGCCCTCACCCTCGCCAAACTCCACTTTTACGTTGATTACACTGTCGTATTTTTTGTGGAAAGCATTACAACCGTCTCTGTATGCACTGACCAGCAAAATAAATCTACCGTTCTCCCCCTTGTCACCTCATACCCCCATTCTCCAAGATACTTTAAATCCCTTGCCAGTGTCGCAGAGTCACAGCTTACATACACGATCCGCTCAGGCGCCATCTTTATGATGGTGTCCAGACACACACGATCGCATCCCTTTCTGGGTGGGTCTACAACAACCACATCCGCCCCCATACGCTTCTTCTCATATTGATCCGGAAGCACCTCCTCTGCCTTTCCCTCATAAAATTCAACATTTGTGATTCCGTTTAACGCTGCATTTTCACGGGCATCCAAAACCGCCTGAGGAATGATCTCCACCCCGCACACTTTTTTTGCCTTTTTTGCTAAGAACAAAGAGATTGTTCCGATTCCGCAATATACATCCCACACCGTCTCCTGTCCGGTAAGCCCTGCATACTCCAAAACCGTCTCGTACAGACGCGCTGTCTGGACTGGGTTTACCTGATAGAAGGAAAGAGGAGAAATATGGTACTGTACCTCTCCAATATAATCTGTAATTCCCCTTGAACCATATAAATTCACAATTTCCCTGCCCATGATCACATTTGTCTTCTCCTGATTGATGCAGCAGGAAATAGATGTGATTCTCTCTCTGCCATTTCCCTCATTTCCGTCAAATAGGGCAATCAGCCTTTGTACTAATACCTCTGCATTCCTTAGATCCTTTGCCCTTCCGTTGATCACCAGGCATACCATAATCTGATTGGTTCTAAATCCCTTTCGGATCAGCACATGACGCACAAGTCCAGTATGGCTCGTCTCATCATATGGGAAAATCCCATACTCCGCCATATAATCCTGAATGCATGTTAAAATAACCTGATTTTCCGGTACACCGATCAGGCAGTTTTGGCTCTCGATGATTGTGTGGGTTCTTCCGGCATAAAATCCTGAAATGATTTTTCCATCTTTATTCTTTCCGAAAGGAAACTGGGCTTTGTTTCGGTAGTGCCATGGATGCTCCATTCCGATAATGGATTCAAATCGTTGGCGGCAGTCTATACCGCCGATCCTGCGCAGGTTATTTAGAACCTTAGCCTCTTTAAACCGCAGTTGTTCCTCATAGTCCATGGCCTGAAGCTGACAGCCTCCGCAGCTTCTCGCCACAGGGCACGGAGGTGTGATTCTGTGCGGGGAAGGCTCCAGCACACGAACCAGCCGGGCAAAACCATAGGATTTTTTGGTCTTCATTACCTTAGCTTCTACCCGATCACCGATGACCGTGTCCTTGACAAACCAAATAAATCCATCTTTTTTGCCAATTCCCTCGCCGGCATCACTGATATCCTCTATTTTAACTTCAAATATTGTGTTTTTCTCAAACTTCATATAGACCTGCTTTCTCCATCCTAACAGTAAACCTTCATGCGCCCGGCGGCGGATGCACCAGCAAAAACGCCAACAGACACTAAACTCCCATCCCGAAGCCTGCGCTAAAAACCCACTTTGTACCAAAAAAAATTCTGTCATTTTCTTCCAAAAAACGTTAGATTTTCTTTTTATAATTTCGATTTCTTTTATAAAACGCACAAACTTTGGACACATTTCTTTGGTATTCTATACATGTGATGCAGAACGGACTACTTAAACCGCTTAAAGGGGCGCATCATAATAATGGACATAAAGGTTCGTTATTCCTTACATATAGAACCCGGCGGCACACAGCGCGCAACCGTTGCCGGGTTCGCCAAACAAATCGTCGCTTCTGCCTGTTCCCAATATACAGGCGGGAACGCTTTACATAGATAGACAACCATACTCTAAATATGAGTACCTCCTAATAAGGGCTGCCGCAAAATTTTAAGATACCAAGCTTTAAAATCTTGCGGCAGCCCTTGTTTAACCCAGAATATGCCTGCGTACTATTCCTCTGTGGTCCTGCGGATGTTTGTCTCCAGCAACCGGCTGTATCCCAGCCATCCCATATTATTTCCACCGCCTCGCAGGGCCTCAATCATGGTCTCCATCTTGGCATCAGCATTATCTGCAAAGTTCAGCGCCAATGCCTCCAGAATTGCCGGTTTCTTGGGCGAACCATACTCCAGCTCCCCATGATGGGCCAGAATACAGTGCTTCAGCTCTGCAGCCAGACGTTCAGGAAAACCAGGAATGGTGCAGATCCGGTCTGCAATCATCTCTGTCCCAATAATAATATGACCCAAAAGCTGGCCGTCATCAGTATAATCATTCTCCGGAAACGGCGACAGTTCACGAAGCTTTCCGATATCGTGGAAAACTGCTGCTGTCAGAAGCAGATCCCGATTCAGCATAGGGTATGCAGCAGCAAAATAATCACACATTTTCGCTACACTTAAAGTATGCTCTAGGAGTCCGCCTACAAAGCCATGATGAACGCTTTTGGCTGCACTGTGAAACTTAAAGGCTTTGATAAATGCCGGATCCTCCACAAAATAGCTTTCTGTCAGCCTTTTTAAATATGGATTTTTAATACTGGAAACCAATATCCGAAGATTTTTGTACATCTCCTCCAAATTTTTGTCAGATACCGGAAGATAATTTTCGGGAAGATATTCCCCCTCATCTGCCTTGCGGATCCGTTCCACATTTAACTGGTTTGCTCCCATAAATACACTTACATCCCCGTCGATGCGCACATAATCCATTGCCTCAAAGGTGCCTACGCCCGGAGAATTTAGATTCCAGATTTTTGCATCCACGATACCTGTCTTGTCCTGGAGCATAAGCCGCCCGTATTCTTTTCCTGTCTTTGTCACTGCAATCTGTTTGCTTTTGCACAGATAAACCTCTGAGATCCGCATCCCTTCCCGTAAGCTGTCAATATACTTCATGCCTGTCGCCCTTTTCTTTCCCTTATATTGTGTAACCGTTCAATGGCCTGAATCATCGGCCGGATCCAGTACAGCGTTGCCGAAATTTACGCAATACTGTACCAGAGCGTGTCTGAAAGCTCATTCAGGCTGACTGAACTGCTGCCTTTTACACTGCATTTCCTGTTATCTGGCCCCTACCGTCACCTGAAATTCCAGCTCCGCATACTGATCCCTTCCGTTCCGCTGCACAATCACATGGATCAGCCTGCCGTACTCTAAGTTATCCACCGTGTTCTGAAAATCCTTCATGGTCGTAATCTCTCGGTCATCTATATGGGTAATAATATCCCCATTCTGAATACCTGCGCTGTACGCCGGCCGGTCTGTCACTGAATTTTGTACATAAATGCCGTGGGGAAGCCCCCGTTCCGCCATTATGTCTGATACTTCCTGGCCCTCGATTCCAAAACAAGGCGCCGCACGGCCATTGGTCAGATTCTCTAAAATACCTTTATAATCAGAGATGCCCATGACCTCTGCCATGGTAAAATCCCCCTCCCCCTGCTCCATGACCCAGCCCACCAGCTCACCAGAGGTATTCACTAAAAAGGTTCCTTTCTTTGGGTCAGCGCTGATCCTGGTATAAATGATACGGGTTACTTGGTCCACCATCTGTACATTCTTCATAATGTAAGATACAAAACCATAATCCACAGAACGGACAATGCCTGCCGGACTTCCCAGCGCCACCACCAAATCTCCCTCCCGAACCAAATAGGAATTACCCAAAGGTAAGGGTTCCACTGCCTTTATGGTCTCTGGGTCCACATCACTCACATTGACACTGACAATGGCCATACCAGAAATGGTATCCTGCTGCTTCATACGGCCGCTTACCACCACGCCGTCCGCAAATGTCACCTTGATGGAATCTGCCTGCTCCACAGCAGCTTCAGGTGTCAGAACCAAAAGCTCCTGAGCTGTGGAAGCGATAACTGCCCCCGCATAGGAACCCGTCCTCTCTACCGGATTGTCAAACCAGTCTACCTCCTGCTGAACAGAATGAACCACCACGATTCCCTTGGATGCCTTCTGCACCTGCTGTCTCAGGCTGAAAAACAAGGCATTCAGATCATCTACCGTGTATTGGTAATTTTCCATAGCATTGCGGACCATCTTCTCAACAGACTCGCTTTCTGACAAAGCTTGAGATTCTGCCAAATGATCGGATGTACTTTCCTCTCTTGATTCTTTTGTCAAGGCAGCCTCTGATTCTGTCTCTGGTTCTGCGATAGTATCTGTCACCTCATCCTTGGGAATGGAAATCATCGTTTCTGCAGGAGATTCTTCGCCAAAATGTCTGGTTGCCCATGGCTGGGAGACTGCAAAGCTGACTCCTGCCGTTGCTCCAAACAAAACAGCACCTAATAGAAACATTACATATCTTCTGGCAACCTGCTTTTTTGTCAGCGGCTGCTTTATGATCTTTTCTGTAATGAAACGCTTCTTCTCAGGTTCTTTTTTTGGTTCATTTACTCCTGGCATTTTGAACCTCCTCCTTATGTAGCGCTGCGGCTGCCAGCCGCCCGGAATCAGCAAACGGCAGCACACCCATGCTGTTACGCCATAAAACCTTCCCCCTGATATATCCGTGAGTATAGCTTACTCTTATTATAAGGTTCTTCATGAAAATGTGCAAGAAAAACTTGGTTTCTGCCTGTTGGAAAACCGCGAACCGTAAAAACTTGGATTTACGGAAAAGCCAGGGCTTTCACAAGAAAGAAAAATATGATATACTCTCTCCATACTGATAACTAACAGCCTATCATTTATAATAAGGAGATCCATGAACCAAAAATCATTAGCTACATTAGAATATAAAAAGATCATTGATCAATTATCAGAATATGCTGCCTCCATGCCTGGCAAAGCTCTCTGTCTAAGCCTGCAGCCTTCTTCAGACTATTGTGAGATCATGCAGGCTCAGGCCGAAACCACGGACGCTGCCAGCAGGGTGCGCATGAAAGGTAATCTGTCCTTGGCCGGTGTGCGGGATGTCCGGGATTCGCTGAAACGTCTGGAGATCGGCAGCTCCCTTGGTATCCCAGAGCTTTTGTCAATGAGCAGCCTCCTTACCGTAGCGGCCCGGGCCAAAGCCTATGGGCGCCATGAAGAATCCGACGAGGTCGAGGACGATTCCTTAGATGAAATGTTCCGCTCTCTTGAACCTTTGACTCCCATTAACAATGAGATCAAGCGCTGCATTATTTCTGAAGACGAGGTCAGCGATGATGCCAGTCCCGGGCTTCATCGGGTACGCCGCTCCATGAAGGGAATCAATGACCGGATCCACACCCAGCTAAACAGCATTTTAAATTCCAGCCGTACTTACCTGCAGGATGCTGTCATTACTATGCGGGACGGGCGATACTGCCTTCCCGTAAGAGCAGAGTATAAGAACCAGGTATCTGGCATGGTTCACGACCAATCTGCCACCGGTTCCACTCTCTTTGTAGAGCCTATGGCCATCATCCAGCTCAATAATGAGCTGCGCACCCTGGAAATCCAGGAGCATAAGGAAATCGAAGCCATCCTTGCAGATTTAAGCAATCAGCTTGCCCCCTATACAGAAAGTCTTGCCGTAAATCTGGACCTTTTGACACGGCTGGATTTTATTTTCGCCAAAGCTGCCTTGTCCCGTCATTATAAATGCAGCCAGCCAAAATTCAACCAAAACGGCAGGATTCACATCAAGGACGGGAGACATCCTCTTCTGGATCCTCAAAAGGTAGTACCCATCACCGTGTGGCTGGGAGACAGCTTTGACCTGCTCATTGTTACCGGCCCCAACACCGGCGGCAAGACCGTTTCCTTAAAGACCGTAGGGCTGTTTACCTTGATGGGGCAGGCAGGACTTCACATTCCGGCTTTTGAGGGTTCTGAGCTGGCAGTATTTGATGAGGTATTTGCCGATATTGGAGATGAGCAGAGTATTGAGCAAAGCCTCAGCACCTTTTCTGCCCATATGACGAATATTGTAGATATTTTAGGAAAGGCAGACAGCCATTCCCTGTGTCTGTTTGACGAACTGGGTGCAGGCACGGATCCCACAGAAGGAGCTGCCCTGGCCATGGCCATCCTAAGCTTTCTCCACAATATGAAATGCCGTACCATGGCCACCACACACTACAGCGAGCTAAAGATTTATGCCCTGAGTACAGAAGGCGTGGAAAATGCAAGCTGTGAGTTTGACGTTCAGACACTCCGCCCTACTTATCGGCTGCTGATCGGCATTCCCGGCAAGAGCAATGCCTTTGCCATCTCCCAAAAGCTGGGACTGCCTGACTATATTATCGACGATGCCAAAAGCCGGATCGAATCAGAGGACGAGGCATTTGAAGACATTATCAGCCGTCTGGAGGAAAGCCGTGTAACCATTGAAAAAGAACGACAGGAGATCCAGTCCTACAAGGATGAGGTCAGCCGCTTAAAAGCCCGGCTGGAGCAAAAAGAAGAACGCTTTGACGAACGAAAGGAAAAAATGATCCGGTCTGCCAATGAGGAAGCCCAGAGGATTCTTCGGGAAGCAAAGGAAACGGCTGACCGGACGATCAAAAATATCAACAAGCTTGCATCTTCCTCTGGCATTGATACACGCGCCCTGGAGGCAGAGCGCACAAAGCTGCGGGACAATCTGAAAAAGGTAGAAAGCGGCCTGTCCTTAAAGCAGGAAAACCGTCCCCACAAAGTCCCTGCTCCCAAGTCCCTGCGTCTGGGAGACAGCGTAAAGGTTCTTTCCATGAATTTAAATGGAACGGTCAGCACCTTGCCTGACGCTAAGGGGAACCTTTTTGTCCAGATGGGTATTCTCCGCTCTCAGGTCAATATCAATGACCTGGAACTGATTCAGGAAGCTTCCAGAACCGGCTCTGGCTCCGGCACACGCCGGAAAGGCTCCGGAAGCAGCAATATCAAGATGTCCAAATCTTCCATGGTCTCTCCGGAGATCAATCTTCTGGGCATGACAGTGGATGAGGCCATACCGCAATTAGACAAATATCTGGATGACGCCTATATTGCCCATTTACAACAGGTGAGGGTAGTTCACGGCAAAGGCACCGGAGCGCTGCGGGCCGGAATCCATAAGCATCTAAAACGGGTACGAGTAGTAAAGGAATTTCATCTGGGAGAATTTGGCGAAGGAGACGCCGGCGTAACGATTGTTGTGTTTAAGGAATAGAAATGACGGTTGCCGACATATCCCCATTATTTATTTAGGAACAGTTCCCTAGCGCATCTCCCAATGATTTGATAGATACGTATGCTTTTAAAGTATACTCACAGGCACATATAAGGAGGTACGAAATGCCATGGCCGAAAAACAACGGATTTTGATCGTAGATGATGATGAAAATATTGCAGAGCTGATTTCCCTCTATTTAATTAAAGAATGCTTTGAGACAACTACCGTCCATGACGGAGAAGCAGCACTCCGTGTATTTTCAGAATTTAAACCGAATCTTATCCTGCTGGATTTAATGCTCCCGGGCATTGACGGCTATCAGGTCTGCCGTGAGCTGCGGGCCACCTCCCAGGTGCCCATTATCATGCTCAGTGCCAAGGGTGAGATTTTTGATAAGGTTCTTGGACTAGAGCTGGGTGCTGATGATTATATTATCAAACCCTTTGATTCCAAGGAACTGGTGGCTCGGGTCAAGGCTGTTTTGCGCCGTTATCATGCCGTCCCCTCCCCTGCTGCCCCTCAGCCACAGCAGCAGGGAGACTTTGTGGAATATCCGGACCTGATCGTCAACCTGACCAATTATTCTGTCACCTATCGGGGACATTCTGTAGAAATGCCGCCAAAGGAGCTGGAGCTTTTGTATTTTCTGGCGTCCTCTCCTAATCAGGTCTTTACAAGAGAGCAGCTATTGGACCATATCTGGGGATATGAATATATTGGAGACACACGGACTGTAGATGTTCATATTAAAAGACTGCGGGCCAAGATCAAGGATCATGCTAACTGGGCGCTGGCTACGGTGTGGGGGATCGGATACAAGTTTGAGGTGAAAAGATAGACATCATGTCAGTGTAAAAGTGATTGGATAAAGAAATCACCTGCTGTCAGCAGCCGCTGCAAGAGCAAAATGACCTTGCAGCGGCTTCATCATCCTTCTATGGATTGACTGCCCGAGGCAAGGAAAAGATAAATTCTGTTCCCACTCCCTCTGTGCTGACTACATCAATATTTTCTCCGTGAGCCTGGATAATTTCCTTCACAATAGAAAGCCCCAGTCCGGTCCCTTTCTTATCCTTCCCGCGAGAAAGGTCTGTCTTATAAAACCGCTCCCAGATCTTTTTCACACTTTCCTTGGGAATCCCAATCCCTGTATCCTTTACAGACACAAAAATCTTCTCATATCGAACAGATGTCTGGATAAAAATAGTAGAATTATTATGGCTGAACTTAATTGCATTGTCAATCAGGTTGTAAAGCACCTGCTGAATCTTCCCCAAGTCTGCATACACCATCTGAATATTGTCGGAAAATGTCAAGTCAAAATTAATATCCCTTGTATCACAGGTGCCTTCAAAAGAGGCTGCCGTATCTTTAATCACCCGATTCATGTCAAAATTGCTCCGAGACAAGTATCCCTTGCTGTCCAGACTGTTCAAAGTAAGCATTCCCTGCGTCAGCTTATTCAGTCTCTCTGTCTCTGCAATCATCCGAGTCAGATACTTTTCATACATTTCCGGAGGAATCGTTCCGTCAATCATCGCTTCCAGATACCCTTTAATCGAGGTCAGGGGCGAACGAAAATCATGGGATACATTGGCAATAAACTTTCTCTGATATTCTTCCATTTTATTCAGTTCCCCTGACATGTAGTTCAGCGTTGCCGCCAAATACCCCATCTCATCATGGGTCTTCAAATCAATCTGATGGGTCAGATTGCCCACTGCATACTCATTGGCTCCCTCGGTGATCCTCTTCAGCGGAAAATAAACCGTCTTGGTAAATACCAGCAAAATAATGAGAGACAGGACAAAAATCACAAGAGCAGTGATGTACACAATATTTAATGCCCCATTTGCTTCATTTTGAATCTGATAAATCGGAAGATGAACCAGCACATATCCATATGTATTGTAATTCCCTGTAATCGGCGCCGATACACTTACCACATCAAAAGGAAACTGACCATAGTAATTGCCTATGCTGTAATGTCGGTTTCCTGCAGCCGTCGGATCAAAATTCTCAATTACCGTACCGGAACGAGAAGACTGATCACTGTCCACTACAATAATTCCCTGGCGGTTCACCACCCAGATCTCTGTATTGAGAAAGGTTGCCACAGCCTGAAGCTGTGGGTATGCTGCATTTAAATCCTGCCTTTTCCCCTGATAAACGCTGCTGTAGGATGCTGCAATCAGATTGGCCTCATCATACAGAAGATAGGTCTTTTCCTCCAGCAAATGATCATACATCAGGCGGGATGAGCCAGTGGCAATCACCACAAACCCTAAAAATCCAAAAATCAAATACCCTAAAATAAATTTATAATAAAGAGAATGCTTCATGTCTGTCCTCTCCTGTCTTCCTGACCTGTCACCATTATACACGATTCCAGCTTATTGGGCAATTGGGATTCCAGTACATCTTTCCCTTTTTTAACACCAATCTATCATCGTAAATTTTTCTCTCCCGTTCATACTAACAAAGAACCCAAGACACAGTATTTTTGGTGTTCTCTCATTTCCGACAATGGAAAAATATCCTCAAAAAGAAAGGAGTGCATCATGATGAGTTCCTGTATCTGCAAGCCCGCACCTTCTTCCTGCGGATGCAAAGAGCAGCTCCCGGCCCCAGTTCCCAAAGCGGGCCTTGTAGTCGGTATGGCCACGGTTCCCATACAGCTTTGGGAAACACCTTACCAGCCATCAGTCTCCTTAAGGCAGGGAACCATATTCCCCAGCCTGGACAAACCCTTCTTTAAGACAGGAGGTGATTTTGGTGGCTGACCGCACACAGCTTCTGGAAGAAATCCAGCAGGCAGGCTTCCAGGTTGATGATCTGACCCTGTATCTGGACACACATCCTCTGGACAAAGAGGCACTGGATGCCTTTACCCAAGCAAAAAACCAGCGTTATCAGCTTATGCAGAATTATGCCCGGGAATTTGAACCTTTAAACATTTATCTTGTATGTCCGGATACCAACAACGAAACCGGAACTTACTGCAAATATCCAGGACAGAAGCATTTTACCTGGTCTGACGGACCATTGCCCTGGGATAATGGGGGAGGTGTATAATATGTGGACCTATGAAAAACGACTGCAATTTCCCGTAAACATCAAAAAGACCTGTCCCAAAACCGCTTCCCTGATCATCAGTCAGTTCGGCGGTCCGGACGGAGAAATGGCTGCTTCCATGCGTTATCTTTCCCAACGCTACACCATGCCATGCAAAGAGGTTGCCGGACTTTTAACTGATATTGGCACCGAGGAGCTGGGACACCTGGAAATTGTCTGCGCCATTATTTTCCAGCTAACCAAAAATATGAAACCGGAAGACGCCAAAACAGCCGGCTTTGACGCCTATTATGTTGACCACACCTCTGCTGTGTGGCCTGCTGCAGCAGCCGGCGTACCCTTTAACGCCTGTGAATTTCAATCCAAGGGCGATGCAGTTACAGACCTTTTCGAGGATCTGGCTGCAGAACAGAAAGCACGTACCACATATGAAAATCTAATCAGAATCATTGACGACCCGGACGTGCTGACCCCGCTGAAATTTTTGCGCGAACGGGAGATCGTCCATTTCCAGCGATTTGGGGAGGCGCTGGAAAAGACAAAGCTGAAGCTGGAGGAAAAGAACTTCTATTATTTTAATCCAGAATTTGATAAACAATTCGTGAAGCAGTGATCCACATCGATTGTTATCTCACAAGAGCATTGATATTGCCTGCTTAATCTGACAGGCTGCCTGACACAGCATTGCATGGATACTTGAGTGATCATCACGGTTTACGCATTGCCGCGTTGTTATCAGTCAATGATGCCGCCACAGAATTTTCCCCAGCTAAGGAAGTGTATGGCCACCTTGCACTGACATAAACAGCAAGCACTGATTACTTCAACATGAATGCCGCACTGTAATAGAATCAGATGGGGCTGACGCAAAACAACAGTCTTCTGCAATTTATGGCATGATATCTTTTAAAATCAGCCATATTTGTTAAACTGCCTGTTTTTGCGTCAGCCCCGTCTTTCTTTATTCGGCAAACCCTATCAGCTTTCCTCCGTCCTGCGCCACATCAACTACAATAGACTGCCCCTGATGAATTTCACCCTGCAGAATAATCCTGGCTGCCAGTGTTTCCACATGCTTCTGCAGGTATCTCCGCAATGGGCGGGCTCCATAAGACGGATCATAGCCATGCTCCGTTATAAATTCCTTAGCTGCCTCTGTCAGCTCCACCCGAAGCTCCTTATCCTCCAGACGTTCATTTACATCCGCCACCATTAAATCCACAATATGACAAATATTATCCCTGGTAAGCGGTTTAAACAAAATAGTCTCGTCCAGCCGGTTCAAAAATTCCGGGCGGAAATGGTTCCGCAGATCGCCTAATACCATGTGCTCTGCATCCTCCCGCACCGAACCATTCTCGTCAATGCCATCCAGCAAATATTGAGAACCTATATTTGAAGTCATAATCAAAATCGTATTCTTGAAATCCACGGTTTTCCCCGCAGAATCCGTAATCCGCCCGTCATCCAGCACCTGCAGAAGAACATTGAACACATCGGGATGTGCCTTCTCCACCTCGTCAAACAGCACCACAGAATAAGGCTTGCGCCGCACAGCCTCTGTAAGCTGGCCGCCCTCATCATATCCCACATATCCTGGAGGCGCTCCGATCAGCCGCGCTACCGAATGCTTCTCCATATACTCGCTCATATCAATCCGAACCATGTTATTCTCATCATCAAATAATGCTTCTGCCAAAGCCTTTGCCAGCTCTGTCTTTCCCACGCCCGTAGGTCCTAAAAAGAGAAAAGAACCAATCGGTTTGGTCGGGTCCTTGATCCCCGCCTTAGAACGAAGAATGGCCTCTGTCACCTTCTGTACGCCCTCATCCTGCCCTACTACCCTCTTATGCAGAATCCCGTCCAGGTGAAGAATCTTGCTGCGTTCACTCTCGTTAAGCTTGCTGACCGGAATGCCGGTCCACCGGGAAATGATCCGGGCAATCTCCTCATCACTAACGCTCTCCCGCACCAGGCTTAAATCCTGATTCTTGACCCGCTCCTCCTCTGCCTCCAATTCCTTCTGAAGCTGAGGGAGCCTGCCGTACTGCAGCTCTGCCGCTTTATTCAAATCATATTGCTGCTGAGCCTGTGCAATATCCCGTCCTACCTGTTCAATCTCCTCCCGCAGGGCGGACAGCTTATCCACAGATGCCTTCTCATTTTCCCACTGCGCCTTTCGATTAGCAAATTCATCATGAAGCTCTGCCAGATTTCTCTGGAGATCCTCCAGCCGCTCCTTGCTTAAATGATCTGTTTCTTTCTTGAGGGCTGTCTCCTCAATCTCCATCTGCATGATCTTCCGGGCCAGCTCATCCAGTTCTGACGGCATGGAATCCAACTCTGTCTTAATCAAAGCACACGCCTCGTCCACCAGATCAATGGCTTTATCCGGCAGAAAACGATCAGTAATATACCGGTCGGAAAGCATCGCTGCCGCCACCAGAGCAGAATCTGTAATCTTTACCCCATGGAAAACCTCATACCGATCCTTAATCCCCCGCAGAATGGAAATCGTATCTTCCACAGTAGGCTGATCCACCATCACAGGCTGAAATCTCCGCTCCAAAGCCGCATCCTTCTCAATATATTTCCGATACTCATCCAATGTGGTGGCACCGATACAATGCAGCTCTCCCCTTGCCAGCATAGGCTTCAGCAAATTTCCCGCATCCATAGACCCTTCTGTCTTTCCCGCTCCCACAATTGTATGCAATTCATCAATAAACAAAATAATCTGTCCGTCACTTTTCTTTACTTCCTCCAAAACTGCTTTCAGGCGCTCCTCAAATTCCCCTCTATACTTAGCGCCCGCCACCAGCGCTCCCATATCCAGCGCAAAAAGCTTTCGATCCTTCAAGCCCTCCGGCACATCTCCCCGAACGATCCGCTGAGCCAGCCCCTCTACCACCGCAGTCTTTCCTACCCCTGGTTCTCCAATCAGCACAGGATTATTTTTCGTCTTCCGTGATAGGATCTGAATCACATTACGAATCTCTCCGTCTCTGCCAATCACAGGATCCAGCTTTTGATCTCTGGCTCTTTCCACCAGATCATACCCATACTTTTCAAGCGTATCATACGTAGCCTCCGGATTGTCGCTGACTACCCGCTGATTTCCCCTGACAGTAGAAAGCGCCTGCAAAAAACTATCCCGGCTGATCCCATACTGTCGAAACAACTCCTTCATGATCCGGTCCCCATGCTTTAGCATGGACAGGAAAATATGCTCTACCGACACATATTCATCCCCCATGGCACGGGATTCATCCTCTGCATGGATCAACACCTTGTTCAAGTCACCACTAATATAAACCTGACCGCTGCCGCTGACCTTTGGAAGCTCCGAAAGCTTCTTTTCCGCTTCGTTTAAAATCAGCTCCTTCCCCACTTCCATTTTCGTCAGCAGCTTTAAAATCAAACTGTCCTCTAATGACAATAGGCTGTAAAACAAATGCTCCTGCTCAATCTGCTGATTCCCATACTCATATGCCAGCCTTTCACAATTCTGGACTGCTTCCATTGATTTTTGTGTAAATTTACTTATATTCATATATGCACCCTCCTCCGGAATCACCGGACTCTGTCAGTTATCTTTGTTCTAGCCAGACTATAACACATGTTGTTAGCACTGTCAAGAGTCGAGTGCTAAAATTGTGTGAAATTTTTATGAAATGCTGATTTTATGTGGTTTCCAGTATTTATATATTTCTATTTTACCCGTTTTGACATACGATTGACATATTTTTTCTTCTGACATACAAGAATCCACCGTCGATATTGCTGACGGTGGATTCTTACTTAAAAATTGATTACATTATCAATTCTCTGTACTTCCTTTTCGGTTCTCTCAAAACTGCTATGGTTATACACATTCATTGTGATGCTTGCGTCAGAATGCCCCATGACGTTCTGCAATGCCTTTATATCCATTCCTGCGGATGCAAGCAAGGTACACCCGGTATGCCTTAAAATATGCGCTGACAGATGCGGTATTGCTTCTTCTGAATGTACTTTATTATACGCCTTTTCCATATTCAGCAAAAAGCTATTGACCGCATTTATCGCAAATGGTTGTCCGTTACCGCTGACAAATACAAAATTGCTGTATCCGTCCACTTCTGCATCGCTCCGTCTGCCTAATATCAGATTCTGCTTTCTTAGTTCCACAAACGCCCTGTGAACCGTTTCCGCCATAGGTATGGTTCTTTTCCCGGCATCCGTCTTAGGCTCACTGACATGGAATTTGCATCCATCACCAAAATTTTTATAGATCAGTTGGTGATTTACACTGATTGTACGGTTTTTCATGTCTATATCGTTCCATGTAAAGCCTGTAAGTTCCCCACATCGCAAACAAGTTCCGATTGCGATTATAAGGAACGGAACATGAACGGAATATGTACCTCAAAGGATGAAAAAATCAAGTTGTGAATCAGTTTGATTGTGTTCCGTTTCAACCCTGTCTTAACGCAATCGGCATAAAAAGCCTTGACGTGTACTTGCTTTATATCGGAAATCTTTTTCTTTCCAATAGCAGACGCTTCCACAGTGTTGTGCCACATTCTGTTGTAATTCTCTCTTGTGGTTGCCCTCAAATCATTTTTTAATTCCATGTGCATCTTAAAAAGCTGATTCAGCGTGGTTTTACCGCTTGCATTACTGATTCCGTCCAGTAAATCTCGTTCTATCTCTTTTTCCATTTCACGCAATGATAATAAATCTTTTGCATACACATATCATCTTTTTCCAGAAGCATCCAGATATAAATAATGGTATCTTCCATCTTTGCGCTCATGCTCACCTTTCCGCAAAACTCGCCCTTTGCTGTCTTTCCGTTTCTCTGCCATATAACACAACTTCTATTCTCTCAGATAATGCAAAAAAGGGGAAACAACATCTTTGTATTGCTCCCCCTGCCGCTTACCCCCTTACCCTCACTTTCAAGCCGGACAACTCTACATTGCGATAGGTAACAATGTAATAATCAGTTCCGTCATGTTCCACTCGTGAAGTAGTCCATATCAGCGTATCTTCATACTGCCCAGTATCGCTGTTATAGATTTCCTCCACTTTCAGAAATTCGATAAATGAACCGCTTGTGTAATAATGCCCTCGTATTCCTCTACTTTCTGCCAATCGTCAGCACTCTTTATCTGTCTGTAGTCAGACAATCCGCTTAAATCGCCGTTTTCTTGATAACCGGAAATGTAAAGCACTGTTTCAATCTGCCTTTTCAACTTTGCCATTTCGCAAGATAACGCCTTTAAGTCTGCCATAAGCCTATACCTCGCTTTCTTCTGCAAAATACATTTCTTTCAAATATCCGTATATCTTCGGCATTTCTTGTATGTCAATATGCTCCAACATTTCAGAAATTCCGTAGTAATAATCAACTACGTTTCCGCTGTCCTCCGGGGAATATTTCTCATTCAATGCCCCACTTCCCACCAGATACCCCAAACAATATGGATATACGGTATAAAAGCCGCATATATTTTTAGAAGTTTTCCCCTTTCTGTCATTTCCTGCCTTGTACGCTTCATGTATCATGTATTCGTCAATCATTCCTGCTTCTATCATTTTTTCGATTGACGGAATCGCACTTTGTACCTTTTCTTTGGCTCTCTGTTCATCTCATCCTGCTGTTTCATTCTGTATTCGTGGCAATTACAGATTGTGCTATATGCCGGAAGTTCGAGCGGCTCTACTCTTATTACCTCGATTTCATTCATTTGTTACTGCCTCCCCCCGCGTGGATATAAAGGTATTCTGCAAGCTGATATA
The DNA here is from genome assembly GCA_003611875.1 of bacterium D16-56. Classification (GTDB taxonomy): domain Bacteria; phylum Bacillota; class Clostridia; order Lachnospirales; family Lachnospiraceae; genus Brotaphodocola. The sequence goes on from RAYY01000017.1 coordinate 48,439, forward strand.
AACGCTTTAATGCCTTTTCTGATAGCCTGTCAAGCATTTTAATCAACCTTGCCTTGTAAAGTTCCGTTTCCGTCATGTTCTGCCGCCTTTCCCTACCGACAACATACCCATAATAAAGCTGTATATGCTTTCGATAATAGCAGCGTTGTCTATTTTATGAACAATGCGGACAACCTCGGCTTTCTTGCTCTGCCTTGCGTTTTTATGACTCATTCTTTTCCACTCCGTTTTCCTGGATTTTATTCAATATTTCAAGGGCACGACATATCCCATTCAGGGCAATATTGCAGAAAATCGCTAATAATATCTCGATTGTAAACAATTTCCTCTTTCTCTGTCATATTGATTGAAACCCCTAAAACCGTCTGCATTAACTCCAATTTGCAAGTAGCGGTAAAAATCTGGTCTAAAATATCATTTTTGCTCATGCTTCATCACGCCCCCTTATCTCTTGCAGGGCGTTATCTAAAGCACTTTTTAACTGGCTCAACTCCTCTTTGTTGTCTACTTCATTTATCAGCTTTTTCATGCTATCCTTATATTCTGCTTTTACTTTTTGCTCCTGCTCTTTCCTGCTCTGCTTTCCTGCCATTCCTCCACAAAAGCCGCTGTTACATCATACTGGCTAATTGTATGCAGTGTGCATTGTATAAATCAGTGGCAATAAAGGTATAAAAGAAATTGATTATATCATCCCTGCCGATTGCCGTTATGAGGTCAATAAGTTTCTGTTTATTTTCCGTCACTATGCCGCCCTGCCTTTCCTGCTTCATATCCCATGCAAAAGGCGGCTTGTATCGCTGTAGATACCCCAAAATCTGCATATTTCGCTACATCAACAAGACTGAAAAATTTCTCACTTCCCAAAAATTTCAAAATATCTTCCTTTTCAAGAAAATCTTCACGGAGATTGTCGGCCAGTGATTGAACCTCTGCAACGTCTACATGATTTCTCTTTGCTTTCAGCTTTTTCTTTATTTTTTTGACAAAGTACATAAATTACCATTCTTTTCTTGCACCGGATATGGTATGCTTCTCTATATCCGGCTTTGCTATGTGTCCGGGTTGCTTGCCCTTGTCAGAGTTGCCGCTCTGTGAGGGCATTTTATTTTCTCTGGTCTGCATACACTTCCTTTCTATGGCTCACCTTATATGGCGGATGGCATTGTTTACGGTTCGTGCGGCTGTCAGATAGCCAGATAAGAGAATAGATGCTATCCCATGAGAAAGTGGGATGAAAAGCAATTTTCAAATTTCTAATCTTCAATAATTACAATTTCTTTTGCAGATAAATCCAATGCCTCACAGATAGCAGGAACAACTTTTACTTTTCCTATCCTGTTGCCATTCAGCGTATTAGATACCGCCTGTTGACTAACGCCACCTTGCTTGTCTATCTCTGTAGCCGTCAAGCCCTTTTCAGCCATTGCAAGGTAGATTTTCTTTGTATCTAACCTCATTTTCATAGCATTACCTCCAATTCCAGTGTTTACAATCAAATAATTGATTTGCTTATATTATACCAATCTTTTGATTGATATCGATACTAAAATTTAATCTTTTGATTTATTTTTTCAAAACTTTTTGATATACTTATATCCGTGGAGGTAAAGAAGAGTGAATATAGGTGATAATATGCGTAATATACGTAAGCAAAAAAGCATGACATTACAGCAATTAGCAGATATTTTAGGATGTTCTCAACAGAATATTTCTCAATATGAAAGCGGAAAAAGAACACCCAAATTAAAAACCATCCAGAAAATAGCTGATGCATTAAATGTAAATGTAAATGATTTATTAGAAAATCCGCTTGACGATTCACCAATTTACAAGGCGTATAAAAATACAAATTCTCTTGATTTACCACTTGCAAAAAATTTTATAAATGAGAAGATCGTATCACAAATAGGTGATTGGGAACAAATAGACATTGAATTATTAAAAAAATTCAAACAATTAAATGAAACAGGAAAAGCAATAGCCATTGAACGAATAGAAGAACTTACTGAAATCCCACGTTACACCCAAAAAGAAAGCAATGTGCCAGATAAAGAAGATTGAGGAAACAAAAAACTTCTTGCTTCCTGCCCCCAGATGTGCTATATTAGACATAAGAAAAGGGAAAAGCCATAGAAGCGGCTCTACCCCCGAATGAATGATTTTCTACCTATTCTTTTGAAATAGGCAAGCCGTCACTATTGCGAGTAGTGGCGGCTATTTCTTTTTTCCCTTGAAGATTGTATAGCATAATCCCACAAGGGCAACAATGAATATTCCAGTCTGAATCAGATCGGAGTATGTAACCATTGCATCACCCTCCTTTCTTTCGTCTGGAGGGCTACTTGAACCCTCCGAAAAATAAGAGGGATAAAGCCGCCTTTGGCTCTATGGTTTTCCCATATCGACAATATAACACATTTTCCCCTATCGGGCAATATGCTTTTCACTTTTCCGGCTTGTGTGAATTTCGTTCAAGCCTTTTTCTGTGCATTTCCTCAATCTCCGCTAAATGCCGCTTATAGCGTTCCTCTGCTTCTATCCGCTTTTCTGCTAAATGCTCCACGATAGAAGTAAAATTACGCTCTTTGTAGTTATTCAAGCCGCTTTCCGGTTTCAAGCCATTATTAACCCTGTCAATAGATGCTCTTAACTTTTCTTTTATTTTTTCTGTGTCCTGTACGGTCTTAATGCCGTTCATCATGGTTACTGCCCGTGCGTAGCGGTCAGCCTTTCCGCCTTTCCATTCCGCCATCACATCAGAAATTCCGGCAACCTCATAGGCTTCACTTCTTATGTCTTTATCTTTGGCAAGCCGGTAAAGCAACATATTTTTTGTATCTTCTTTTTTCAGATTCCGCAAGCTGTTGGAGATTGCACACGCCTTTGACATCTGCCCCGACATTGCCCGGATTTTATAATATGCTCTTTCGGCGGCGTCCGCTTCTGATAAGCCCTTAACCCTGTTAGTGTAAATATTCACCACATTGTTTAATACATCATCATTCAAATACAGAAACCTTGCTTCCGATGCTTCCCTTGTTTGTCCTGTCAGGCTGAAATGCTCTAACAGTAAATCCAGTTGTCCGCTAAGTTGGTCAAGTACATTCAGCTTCACATCTAAGGAAGAATCAAGCGGTAAATCAGTAACCGGGATTCCGTTTTCTTCTGCCAGTGCCGCAACTGCACGTTGCACCCAGTAATTTCCCTCGCCTTAATAATTGCCATATCACAGGCAAGCCGGATCTCCTGCTTTTTGGCGGTATATGTGGGAGAACCGGCTTTATAATCTCTGTCCAGTATCTCAAGTTCATTTTTCTCCCTTTCCGTTATGTCAATGTATTCTGCCTGATAGCGGCTCCGCACATCTCGCAGTAAATTTGTTAAATCGTAAATGTATGTCATAATAAATTACCTTTCTTTAATAGCCTTTTTTATTTTTTTTAATTTTGAAAAACCTTTTTTCTTTAAAAATTTGTTCTTGTAGCTCAATGAAGAACATACGTTCGCACCATAAAACCCCTGCTCTATGCTTTATTTCAGCATTTCCCTAGCGTAATACTGGAATGTTGCCATGATGTAATATCCGCTGTACTGTTTATCTATGAATTGTACATTGCAGTTAAAACGTGCTTCCCATGCTTTCAATGAAGCCATGAACGCAACCGGGGCAAACTGTGTATTGTATCTATGCCCGATAATGGAAGAATAGCCGCCCATATCCTCAACCATTAAATATAGTTTCGCCCTATCGTTCCCGGCTCTTAGAAATTCCCTCTCGAACCTCTCTCTTTCCTGTGCCAGATTGCCGGACAATTCTTCAAGGCCTGCTTTCCTCTCTATGTCCAATATCCCTATGGAAATATATATCTTCTCCTGCTACCTCTGCCGGGATATAAAAGGAATAATCCCCATAGCTTAATGCGGTAGGCTCATAGGCTATATTGTTCTTATCAAGGTAATCTGTTATATGGCGGTTCTGCTTCTCTCTGGTATCTACCAGTACAACAATACTGCCCGTCAGCTTCTTAATATCCTTGTCCGCATATTTATATTGCTTGATATATAACATCCTCTTTCTATGCCCTCTAATCGCTCCATATTTCCTTATCTAAACGCACACATTATTCAATTTTCAAGGTACAAATCTATGACAAACAATCTTTTAAATAGTTTAGGACTTGATATCCGACCATGCAAAACATAAGAAAATCTGCCATACTCTTTATCCGAATACTCAACAAAAATGATATGTATTTAGCATAAGTTAGTGCTAATAACAATCATATTTTCTTGATTTCAAAGCATTTAAAACATCCTAATATATACTCTGACATATTCTTTGACATAAAATCATGCACTAATTGTCATTTTTAATCTGTCGCTGTGTCAGGCTCTGTGTGCGCTAAATAGGAAAGTGCATCACTGTTGTTGTCCATATCCCCCAACTTTGGAAGCTGTACGGCGTCCTTTTCTACATCCTCTTTAGGTTCTCCCAATCGTGGCAACTCTGCCGCTGTCAATACTCTTTGCTGTTTGTCGCTTATAGCTTCAATCTTAAATTCGCTTGTGTTCACATAGCTGTGATTGTTCGTCAAATCAAACATTGCTACTACTGGCGGTATCTGTTGATGAAAAGCCAACTCTTTTTTACAAGCGGCTATTGCGTTTTTCGTCTGCTTTATAAAGTCCTGCCAACTGCCGCCCCTCCGCTTCTCATAGGTCAGCAACGTATTTCTGGTTATCTCCAGAAAAGTACATAACGCTTCAACGTCAGGCACTAACTTTTTGTCAATGTCCGGGTTTGCGTTCGTGTCTTTGACATACTGGAAATAGTCAATCGTTGTGCACTTAAATTCTTCTAACCCCTGTTCCGTTTCCGGGTACGCTGGCGGTCTTCCCATTTTTAGGCTCTCAATAGTCATGTTCAATACCGCTTCAAGCGTGTTATCCGTTCCTATCGGCTCCGGCGTGAAACGCTTGTATTCTTTCGGCTGCAGCTGATTTTTCATGCTTAAAACCTCGCTTTCTTAAAAATTGATTATTTTATGCCTTTTTCGTGCGAAGAAAGTATGTATGTGGCTTAGCCATTACATCATTCTCACTACACTTTTCCACTTCCACGGGGGGGTAACTATCACAAAACAAACTGTGGAAGCTTTAAAGAAATTATTTTTTTATACAACCCATTGAAAATACACAACACGCACAAACTATGTTTTTTCCTCTTTGCTGATTCGCTCAAACTCCGTCAGTTCTGCAAGTATCAAATCTTTTGCAAATCGTGAATTATCATACTTTTTGTACAGCTTGTCCGCATCTGCAATCACTGCTTCCCAAAATTCATCCTCATTGCAAATTCTATCAATATACTGCTTATGAAACTGCCAAATTTCACGATATACTTCGAAATAGTCCATATACTGTACCTCTCGTTAATCAAATGGCAACGGCTCCGATTCATCAATTTCAATGAAATCTTCACCTACAAAGTCATATCCCCGAATAATGTTGCGAACCGTTTTACCGTTCACTGTTCCAGATGCCTTGTAAATGTTCTTTGACTTCACATCATCAATAAAATTCCGCTTATTTTCTGTATGAAAACCGTTGTCATTGCACCATTCCTCATACTTTTCATATAAATCCATAATAGCAATATTGCACCCTTTTTTCTCCACAAGGCAGTCATTGATAAAGTTTTGCATTTTATCAGATGAATTAGCGTATTCCACTGTAGCCGCCCGGATGTTCTCCGGCTCATCCAACCCCCTCTTTACAAAAAAGTAACCATCCGGAAATACACCAGTTTAAGATTCCACTTAATGCATTACCTGTAGATAATTTATTCTTTAGCGTTTTATCCTGTTCACTCTCTGCAAAATGTCGGTCAAACGAAATAACCTGTACCCGATCTGACTTAAAAATAGTGGTATCACTGACAACAGGAAGATAATTTGTGTTGCAAATCAGTTTAAAGCAAGGCGTAAACTGGAACTCTGATTGATGTAAAAATCTTGCCGATATGGCATCTCGTCCAGTCATACTCTTTAGCAATGCAACATCCAGTGCCATTCTTTTTTGTGGTTCTGATGCGACTGCAAGCCGTTTTCCTGCCAGTTTTGCAATATCCGGGCTTGCTGTCCGACTGTCTGTATTATTTTTAATTGCCAATGTTTCCGCTCGGACTGATACGGCATAAGTTCCTAATAAATTAGATATTGTTTCAATCATCGTGCTTTTTCCATTTCTCGTTGTGCCTCCAAATAGAAACCACATTTTTTCAATCCTTGTGTCGCCAGTAAGACAAATGTCAAATAGCTTTTGCAGATAACGGACTTTCTCTTGATTGCCCTCCATAACTTCATCAACAAATTTTTTCCACCATTCACATGACTTGCCCGGCTCATACCGCACATTCGCAATCTGCGATAATAACAAATCAGGGGCATGCTTGATAAACTCAACTCTGTCTTGACGCAATACCAAAACGCCATTCAGACAATTTAAAATATACAAGTCAGTATCGCAATCTTCATTCTTAAAAAAATTCAGATCCCTTGCATCCTGGATAATTGTATTTCGTTTTCGATGCTCATTCCATGTTGTCGCATATTTCAAATATTTATTATCATCCTCTGATTCCGATACCGCATATTTGATAAGTGCTTTCGCTAGAATCTTTGTCATATTCCGCACTTTCAAACCGCCTAAATCAATCGCCTAATACTTTCCATTAAATTCATACCATTCACTGGCCGTAGCATTATATCTACATGTTTTATTGAAAATATCAGACAATAACCTTGCAGAGCCTATGTCGTCATGCGAATAAGTTCTGATTGCATTTTTCATTTTCAGCCACTCAACAATATTTTCCTCTGTCACATTCCACCACCTCCCCGATATATGGTATGGCAATCCGAAATGGCTTTCTTAATCGCCAGATTCATCTTTCTTTCATTCCTGTAAATTCCCGAACTTCTGAAAATATTACGCATAATGCCCTCACTGCATCCGCACCAAAAAGCCAGCATATTTGCAAACTTTAAATCTGCGCTGGATTGTGTACCGTCGCCGATTCCAAGACATTTCCAATTTCCATTTAATAAGTCCGAAAATACTTGTCCATTTCTGCCATTTTCGGCTTTCTCTATAATTTCACGCTCCGACAGCAACATCACACACTGTGGAATCCTCCTTGTATTCTCTGTTTGCTTTTTTCCTCTGTTACAATAGTTGTAAAGTATATCTATTCTCTCTTGTGCTTCTGATAAATCTATAGGATTGACAGCGTTGCCTGTTAAAGCCGCATACCGTCCTGTGGAATATAATTCAATTTCTTTTGTCTTTACTGCTTTTTTCACTGTTCCCAAAGCAAAAATATGCAACCCGTTTCCGCTTTGTGATACTTCAATAAATGTATCTTTGAAATTATCAATTATGTTCTCTGCTAATGGCGTTAAAACCCCGTTATCGTCCCTGCAATGGTCTAAATCAATGAATGTAATATCTTTATCAAGAACGAAGCCCAAACCGCCGTATTGGCCCGATTTAAAGCATTGCAAAGCGTTTTCATAGGTTGTCCATGTCCTGCCGTTGGTTGTGCTTGCCTTGCCATTGTATAATGCTGAATATGGGATTTTACGCTGTTTTCCTTTATCATCCGTTTCTAACTTCCACAGTATGAAATTATTACGTTTCTTCATCTGCGGGGGAATATAGAAATCTGCCATTTTATCACCACTCATTCAGCATATACCTTTTCGATGTAGTCAAAAAATATGCTCTTTTTTATTCTGTAGCTTCTTCCTATCTTCCGTACTGCTCCGGCTTCCTCCGCAATCCTCCTAACTGAGATTGCCCCTAAATTAGATTCCTGGCAAGCCTGTGTTAAAGTAATTAACGTGCCATCTTGATTACGATTTTTAGCTAAATTCATATTTTACCTCCTTTGAGAACTATTTATTTTTTATATTTTATATAGTTCTCTTTGAGAGGAGGAAACAGATGTATCTTTATTATTTTGACATTACAAACCAAAAAATAATTCAATATAATGATGATTCCAATGCTTTGATTGTTGATTTATTTCACCCATTATTAAGTTTCATTAATGCCGATTTCTCCGAATACGATTTACTAAGACGTAAAATAATCTTATTCATTCAAGAATCTGAAAGCAAATTTGAGGAAATGGATTCTAATGAAATTAAACAGGAAATTAAGAAAGCTTTTCCAAATCTTCATCTTTGGGACATTGATAATGGTGAAATATGGTGGATATCTGGGCTTGTTGCTGATTTGGTTTGGCAATATTCAGAATATGAGCCTTTCTTTTTTGTATGTAGATTTAGCAGAGATTCTATTCAAGATAAAAATGATTATGATTATTTGTATTGGCAAAAAAGATGCGAGATAAAGTCTATGAAGTATTTGATATAGACAATAAAAATTTTATAAATAATTTTTCTCCAATGTGTAGACTAAACTATTGGGATGATCATCCTCTAGTTTTTAAGGAAGTAGTAGTTATACATCCAAGCGAATACGAAAAACTTCATGATAAATATGAATTATTTGCCATTCCTTTTCATCCAATTGATCCAGAAAATCAAAATGATTCATATATTGATTGCAACTATGCTGAAAAAGAACCGCAGAGACAAGAATTCATTAAAAATCATCTGAATATCCTCAATGGATACGAATTTAAATCCATTGAAGAAGCATTTAACTGTGTAATTTTTAAAATGGCACAAATTGGAATTACACTAAGACGTTGTAAACATTGTAGAAAATATTTTAAGTTTAATCCTAATCAACCAGCAGAATATTGTACCAATAAGCCTAATGGAGTCAACATGACCTGCCAGCAGATTGCGGCGCAAAAAAAATATAAAGCCAAACAATCTCCGATTCAAAAAGCATATATAAACTCACTAAAAAACAGGAATAAATGGTATCCATCTAAAAAAAGTGGATTGAGAGCCCCGGAACAAACACGTGAATATGAAAAATGGAAAAAGAAAACTTCTGCTATCCGTGATGAATTTCAACAAAAATATGATAGTGCTCAAACAGATAGTCAAAGAGAGATGATATTAGAAGAATTTAACCTGTTGTGCTAGTTAATATAGAAAAACTTCAACAAAATATGCTATCCTATAGTTGTAAACCACTACAGACTATGAAAGGAGGCACATGATGCTGAAGTTTCAAGGTGATTATACCACTCTCATAGCAACTTTTGAAGACTTTATTTTACTTGTTTATACAATGATTGATGACTTATATCAACAGTTTGTTCCCGCATCTGTCTCAAAAAGGCGAAACGCGGATGCCGCCAAAATGTCTGACTCTGAAATTATTACCTTGAGCATTTGCAGCGAACTCATTGGTATAGACTCCGAAAATGCCTGGTACTCCTTCGTAAAACGCAACTACCGGCATCTTTTTCCAAATCTGTGCTGTCGTACTCGGTTCAACCGGACCAGAAGGGCCCTTTTGCAAGTGACCGAACTGCTCCGTCAGAAGATTAGCCAGGTTTTTCCCATCCCACACAGCCGTTTTTTTGTAATCGATAGCTTCCCGCTTCCGGTCTGTAAGTTTGGACGGGCGCGTTATTGCCACTCCTTCCGTGCGGATGGGGCCAATTATGGAAAGTGCCCATCGAAAAAAGAGACCTATTTTGGCTTCAAGGTTCATGCCCTGATCACACTGGAAGGATACATTACGGCGTTTGAGATTACACCGGCATCCGTGGATGACCGGGAAGGGCTCCGTGACCTGGTGGAAAACCAACTCGGCTTGGTCATCCTGGGGGACAAAGGCTATACCGGGAATCTTCTTTGGGAAGACATGATGAAACAAGGGGTCTGCCTGATGTCATTGAAACCTTCTAATTATAAAGAAAACTGGCCTAAGGAGGTGAGGCAGCTGATCTTTCGTTTCCGTCGAAGGGTAGAAACCGTATTTTCGCAGCTCACGGAACAGACGAATGCCAAAAGAGTCCTGGCAAAAAGTTTTCGGGGATTATGTACCCGACTGCAGAACAAAATTTTAGGACATAATCTATGCATGGCCTTTAACAGTATCTTTCGGGAACCCTGTGATATTGGAAGAATTAAAGAACTCATTTTCTAAAAAATGAGCCATCAAACATTGACAGGGCCTTTTTGGGCTTTTTTAGCCTTTTAAGATTTCTCTATTGAAGTAGCACAACGAGTGAATTTAAGCAAAATTTGAACGAATGATTGTCTCGAAAATCACAATCCAAAAGACTACCGGCAACTGCTGATAGTCTTTTCCATTGACATACAATCTGACATATTTTTATTCAAACAAGACAAATAAAGACGATAAATCAACCACCAGGCAACATGCCAAAATCCGCAAAATTCCTTGATTTTAAGCCACTTTCAAACAAAGACGAACCAACACGAATTTCACCTTGTACTTACAAGAGTCGAGTGCTAACAAATAGTAAAAAAATACGCTGTCCCGATGTGATGTCCTGATGCATCATGATCCCATCTATGATTGTATGATTGCTACGTACCGAATTGCCATATTGTATCAAATCGCCGCATTGTCAGCACCGCTAATTTCATCCTGCCTCCTCTAATTCTGCCTGTGTGTCCTCCAAATTTCGAAACGTAAAAAAAGCCTCGCATCCCCTGATTTCTCAAGTTCTGCGAGACCTGATTCCATTTTAAAATCTGTTTTGCCTTTACAGCGCCGCATTAACCTCATCCTCACAGGACCGCATCGCCTCAATTGTCTTAGCAAACAGCTCATCCAATTCCCAGCCTAATCCCTCTGCTCCCTGTCGAATAATATCCCTAGAACAGCCTGCCGCAAATTTTTTATCCTTGAACTTTTTCTTCAAGCTGGACACTTCCATATCCTTACAGCTTTTTGACGGACGCATTCTGGCGGCTGCGCCAATTAACCCGGTCAGCTCATCGGCTGCAAACAATACCTTCTCCATCTGATGAACTGGTTCCACATCACTGCAAATACCATATCCATGAGAACAGATAGTATAAATCATGTCCTCTCCCACACCCGCCGCCTGAAGCAATTCCGGGGCTTTTACACAATGCTGATCCGGATACTGCTCAAAATCAATATCATGAAGCAGCCCTGCGATTCCCCAATACTCCTCATCCTCTCCATAGCCCAGTTCTCTTGCATACCACCGCATAACTCCCTCTACTGTTAAGGCGTGCAGAATATGAAATGGCTCCTGATTATATTTTTTCAATAATACCAATGCGTCTTCCCTTGTAATCTGGCTTTTCATCTGTTCTCCTCCTCGTCTGCAATCGTGTTTCTTATCCTATAAGGTGCTGTCTCTATACAATACAGCACCTTCAGCTTATTGTATAATATTTTTCCTGATTTGTTAATATTTTCTTTCATGATTTTGCCAAAATTCCAGTTGAAATTTTTCAAACCATGTAGTATAATAAAGAAGTTCGCAGATGTAGTTCATTGGTAGAATATCAGCTTCCCAAGCTGAGGAGGCGGGTTCGATTCCCGTCATCTGCTTATATGCGACAGTGGCTCAGTTGGTGGAGTACGACCTTGCCAAGGTCGGGGTCGCGGGTTCGAGTCCCGTCTGTCGCTTTTATAAGTTTTATGTTTGCACAATGTTGTTAACTTAAAGGATCTTTTACATTTTGAATTGTAAAAGATTCTTTTTTTGTATAGCCTTCTACGTTTGGCGTTTACATACCTGTCTTTCATTCCTTATGGAATCTCCAACAGATAAGATTATTATAAGAAATTTATAAAAAGAATACCAAAAAGAATGAAACTGGTCTAAAACACCACCTTTCCGGAATATCTTCTGGCAGATTTGTATTCGTTGCTGAAAATACTTCTAACCATGGCTTAAAACAATGCAATGAATCAAGAGATGCAAGAAAATTATCGTTAAAATCAAAACAGAATTCCTCATTTCATTATCATTATAAAAAGCTTGTGAACAATACAGTAACTGTATTATCCACAAGCATATAACCTTGCTGCGATTGACCTTTTTTTAATCATACAGACATGGTTTCGATTAATTTAGTACAAATATGGAAGATATATTTAATGAGATTTATAGAAATGAGAAGTTGATTTATTTATCTAATTTCCATTCCTGGTGTTGTAACAGTTCTAAACTCCTGTAAAGTTCCATCTAATTCATAAACAGAATAACTCCCTTTTAGCCGATATGTTCCCGCGGACAGTGCTCCAATGTTATAAGACACAGTTGCCATTGATAAATATTCATTTGGATAATCCTCTTTCTCCCAAGTAAATACTTTACGGTTAACATCAGTCCAACCACTACTTGTTGATTTTTGCAAAGAAACTGACATCTTTATTTTTCGCACTTCCACATGGCATAACACTTCCGAGTAAATGCTCACTGTTCTAAATCCTTCTTCTACTAATTCTAATTGAACAGAAGATGTCAGCTCACCTCTAGGCGATGCTACAACCCTTGCATAATCTTCACCAGAGTATTCTTTCACCATCATCCCTGCTGAGGAATTATCAGTTTGCGCATAAGCAGTAAATGTTGACACTAAAAACAACATCATTGCTAAACAAACAGTAACACTTCTTTTTAAATGTATCTTCATAGTTCTTCTCCTAAACTCCCTTTAATGCAATTAATAATAACTCAAATTTTCTACTATCTTTATAAATTCCTCCCTTTTCATAACTCCCGAAATATAATAAAATGCATCTTGATCTTCAATACTTGTACTATACTCTATATCTCCATTTTTCAACTTATTTTCTTCAATAAAAATCTCTTTTTCTATCCAGTCATTATATGTTCTTATTTCAGCTTTTCTATCAGATTCTAAAATTGATATTGCTCTTTTTTCTGAAAACCTATCTTCCTTCAAATAAACAGATTTTCCCAGATAATCAAATCTAATTACAGCATGTCCTTTTTCAACTTCAGCTTCAATAAATATCATTTCTTTTGGAATATAATCCATCTTAAGTACAGGTATGTCTAAACTCTTTGAAATATAATCATATGCCACATCCAATTCATCATTAACCGATTCTATATTCGAATTATACCGAAGCAACGCACTCCCCTTCCCCTGCTTCGGGTTAGTCGTATACCGATACCCACTTTTCGCCACGGAACTCATACTCCCCACCACCAAAACCCCCACTACTACCGCTAATATCAATCTCTTATATTTTTTATATTCCCTTCCCTCTCTTCGATCTCGTCTTCGGTTTCGTTCAAATTGTTTTCTTGTGACAGGCTTTTTCCCTTCTGCATCCAATCGTGCCATCAGAAGCTCTAAGTCTGTCTCTGCATTCTTCATTATCTGGTCGGCTTCTTCTGGATGCAGCTTTTTTTCCATTTCCCATTGCCGTTCTGCCTCTGCTGCTTCCTTCAGCAGACTGGCATCATCCATTCCCATCATCTTTTGAAGCAGATACTCTGCACGACTTACCTCGTCATCATGTGAATTTTTCATGAGATTCCCTCTCAATCTTCATAGTTCTTCCAATTCTGCCATCGGTTTCTCATCGAATTTAGGGTTGACTTTTTGACGGTTATGGTTACTATATATATAGATTATTCTGATGCGAAAAACAGTCTAAATGCAAAATGGAGGCATTTTATGAAAAAAATTGTATTGACCGGCGGCGGAACTGCCGGACATGTTACTCCTAACCTGGCTCTCCTGCCTTCTTTAAAGGAGCGCAATTATGAAATTCTTTATATCGGTTCCTATAATGGTATTGAGCGAAAGCTGATAGAAAATGCCGGTATTGAATATGCTGGTATTTCTTCTGGCAAGCTGCGCCGTTACTTTGATTTAAAGAATTTCTCTGACCCTTTTCGTGTTCTCAAGGGCTGTGCCGAAGCCAGGCGTCTTATCAAGAAATACCGCCCGGATGTAGTATTTTCCAAAGGAGGCTTTGTGTCTGTGCCGGTTGTTTTAGCTGCCAAGCACTACAAAATCCCCACCATCATTCATGAGTCTGATATGACCCCTGGTTTAGCCAACAAGCTCTGTATCCCTTCGGCTGCCAAGATTTGCTGTAACTTTCCTGAAACACTGGCATACCTTCCTAAAGATAAAGCAGTTCTTACAGGCTCTCCTATTCGAGAGGAGCTGTTAAAGGGAGATCGTCTCACAGGGCTTAATTACTCTGGATTATCTGCCAGCCGTCCTATTATCCTGGTTATTGGGGGCAGTCTGGGTTCGGTTGCTGTTAACCATGCAATTCGTGAAATCCTTCCAAAACTGCTGGAAACCTATCAGGTCATACATATCTGCGGCAGAGGCAATCTGGATGAACACCTGATTGGCCGAAACGGATATGTACAGTATGAATATGTGGATGCCCCTCTGCGCCACTTATTTGCTGCCGCAGATCTGGTAGTCTCCAGGGCAGGAGCCAATTCCATCTGCGAAATATTAGCGCTGCAAAAACCAAATGTCCTGATTCCTCTGTCTGCTTCTGCCAGCCGCGGAGATCAGATCCTTAATGCCCGTTCCTTTGAAAAACAAGGCTTCTCGATGGTGCTGGAAGAAGAACAATTAACAGAAAACAGACTTCTGGATACCATTCAGGATACTTTTCAAAATCGGCACAAATATATCGCCTCCATGGAAAAAAGTACCCTGAATGATGCCGTTTCTGTAATTATGGATCTTATATCCTCCTATGGAGAAACTTAATATTGCATGAAAAGCCTATCACGTCCCATCCGGAAGATCTTTTGGATCCGTTAATCCGTCTTCCGGAGAAGGACCGCCCTTTCCTTTGGAATCTCCTTTCTCCTCTCCGTCTGGATAGTAATGCTTTTTCAAATACTTTCTTGCCCTGCACAATCTGGCTCTGCATGCTTCTGCACTGACACCAAGTATCCGGCCAACCTCCGACATGGGTCTTCCCTCTACCAAATATAAAAGCACAACACTGACCCAATCTTCCTTCATCCCCAGAATGATGTTCATAACCTCTTGATATTCCTGTTGTTCCAGGCAAATGCTTAAACTGTCACGGCCATACGTTTTGCTGCCGAACAAATCCGTCTCCTGCATGACCAGAGGATCATAATATGTTACCGGATTGCGTCCCTGCTTCCGGTAATAATCCACACAACGGTTCTTCATAATCTTCGTTAAAGTAGCTTTTATCCTGTAGCTTGGCCAATCTAACGGGTAATGACTGTAATATGCTGTAAAAGTATCTTGTATCAAATCATCAACCTCGTCTAACGGAATCTTTTTATTTCCTGCAATAACGCGCAGCCACGGCATATAGGCAGTATAAATATCCCGAAACAGCTTATCTTCTGAATCCATAGTCTTCTCCTATTGTATACTCTTATCCCTTTGTCCCAATCCGGATATCCTCATGGTTACTTTTCATTACAATCCTTTCCTGATTCTCTCTGCCGTCTCATCCAGTTCCTCTGCATCCACAGTCCCTGGAGTCCACCCTACCATAGCCGGCCCCCCTTCATAACGAGGAATCACATGTACATGTAAATGAAACACCGTTTGTCCAGCACTTTCCCCGTTGTTTTGCACTACATTAAAACCACTTGCTCCAAGCTCTGTCTTCATCGCCTGCCCTACTCTGCCTGCCAATGGCAGAATTTTCGCTGCAACCACGGAATCTGCCTCGCATAGATCCTTAAAATGCTCTTTTGGCAGAATCAACGCATGTCCCTTTGAGGCTGGACCCAGATCCAGAATTACCCGAAAGTCTCCATCCTCGTAAATGGTTGCAGACGGGATCTCGCCCCTGGCAATTTTACAGAAAATACAATCATCGACCCTCATAAGCACTTCCTCCTTCTATTATATTTCCCAATATTCCCATTCCTGTCCCTTTTTTGGCTTTCGATAAAAAATTATAGCTAAAAGGATCCCGATCACCAGTCCTGCCACATGAGCTACATTATCGATACCTGTACTGGTAAACCCGAAATAAAGGGAAAATACAATCATTACAGCCAACTGTCTTGTGCTCAGGTCCTCCAGCTTCCCCCGGTTAACTGCCACCGCATAGAAAAGTCCCCCGATCACTCCGAAAATTGCTCCCGATGCCCCGGCTCCCACTGCCTGCACCTGACTCTGCATGCTTGCAAACATTGATACAAGATTTGCTCCAATTCCACAAAGCAAATAAAATATTAAATATTTTACACTTCCCAATGCGCGTTCCATGTTATCCCCAAGTATAAAAAGGATAATCATGTTATTTGTGATATGATGGATTCCGAAATGCATAAAAACAGATGTTAACAGACGATAGTATTCTCCTTCCTCTATAACCAGCGGAGTAAACATTGCTCCATGATGCAGCATAAATAATGTGTCTTCACTAGAACCTGCAATCTCCAAATATAAAAAGTACACGACATTTAAGATAATCAAAACGCAGTTTATCCAGGCTTTTTTCTTCCCATACCATTCCATTTCTACCATCTCCGATTTCCGATGATAGCTCTGCAGATAGATTTATTGTCGAACTTCATCGATTATTTTACCATTATTTTCAAAACAAACCTGTCATTCTATCATACTGTTGATTATTATATATAACCAAATAAGGACTTCATATATTATCCATATTTGGATAATATGTGCTGTCTCCCACATCATGATACTTGAAATGGTATGAAAAGTCAATATTTCATTCAAACCGATACCGGTACCGCGCAATACAGACCTCATCGCCAGTATGTAGTTCCGCCTCCTCGTTATTTTCCAGCAGGCGCCCTCGAAGAAAGGTGCCGTTGGTAGAATTTAAATCCTTGATCCGATAAGCTTCTCCCACCTGGTCAATCCGCACGTGAAGACGGCTGACCGTCTCTCGATCCAGCTTATAATCAACCAGATTGTCCTGTTTGCCGATAATAAAGGGATAATAAGGCAAAGGAATATTCTCCCCGTCTGAGCCCAATGTCCGCAGCATTCTCTGACCTGTTTCAGAAGAAAAATCTGCCAAAAGCACCGTCCCCTGTCCCGTCTGCACCTGATGCTCCTTGTTGTACCCCGGCTTTGCTGACGAATATAATGCCGCCTGATCTGCCATCAGAATCGTATTCCCCTTATCACTCCCTGATTCCTCTGCCGGAGGAAACCATGACGAAATACGATCCTCTCGAATTATCATCTCCTTCGGCACCCTCGCCGGGCTGATCTCCTCCTTACCAGGTTTATGAAAAATATGGTTCTTCCAACGTTTCCACAAAGACTTTTGTTTGGCCGCTTTTTCTTGTAACTGTATTTTACTGCCATAGGAACGTAATTCTGTCTTTTGCTGTACTTCTCGTTTTCTGTCCTTATTTTGCCATACGTCCAGCCAATTTTTTCCGTCCTCGCAGATTCCTGTTCCATATTCTTCATTTTGTCTGTTCTCCCTCTCAAGATTTCTCTGCACCGTCACATTGCCTGCTTCCTGACTGTTCCTTCCCTTTTCCTGCTGCAATAAACGTTTTATATCCTCCAGTCCATAATTTTCCTTTCTGGTTTCCTGATACAGTCCATAGGCCAGTACTACACTTTCTTTGTCCTGATGGTCCACACTGCCTAATAAATATTCTAAAAACCGGCTGAAAGCTTCTGGAAAATCTCTTTTCAACCCTGGAACCAGACATAGCCAGATCCGAAAGGTATCCGGATCCACATACACATATTCTGGTTCCAGCAAGATACTCCCCTCCCGCAATAAATACACATCCATTCTTTCCAGCACTCCAAAAATCCCTATCACAAGCCTTCGAATTTCATCTGCCCGAACACTTCTGCTTTCCAAAATTCTGGCTGCCGGCTGTCTTGATGTAATCTCATAATAAAATCGGACTCCATCATCCTTCTGCCGAAGCTGAAACCGCAGGATTCCCTCTATCTGATTTTTGGACAGCATCTGGCTTTCATATCCCTGCCAAAGAAGCTCCTCTGGATCAATAATTAAATAATTATATTTAAATTCCCTTTGATAACTGATTTTCATTATTTCCTCCACCCTGCGCACACCTCAAAGCACATTGTATTCTATGAATATTGCACGTCCCCCTTGATCAGGTACAAAATGGTATGGGTGCAGCATTCTTCTTTCACCCTTTGCCCTGTGCCTTACCGCAATCCCCCAATTTTAAGCAAATTCAGACAGAAAAAATGATGTCAGGTTCCGGCCTTTCACTCTGCCAGGCTCCACATTCTTATCACATCCTCCGGAGAAAAAACCGATGCCGTCAGCTCCAGGCTCCACCGTATTCCTTGGGCCTGACGGCTAATCTCTGACTCATCCTTATTTTCTATCTTATGCCGCTCCCTCTCCACCTCCTCATGCACAGTAAAGCATCCTGCTGTTTCGGCATGAACATGAAATGCCTGATTTAACAGCACCATCATCGCAAACAGCACCACTGCCATCACTCCTGCTGCCTCTACCGTATAACTGGCGCGGAGCTTTATCCACAATATGCTCTTTCCCAATCCACAATTCTTTAAACATTTATCCCCACAGCGCCTCATCTTCCTGTTATTTTCATCTCCTCAAGCTCCTTTATAGCTTAAAACGACCATCCAGATTCCCGGAACCGCCGCAAAAGGCAGAAAAGGTATGGTCATTTTACACACATTCTGTTTTCCATACATCTGATTCCACCCAAACACAGCCAGTCCATACATGCCGCCCAAAAAAACACCTGCACACAATATGGTCAGATTCTCCCAAAAGCGCAGCATCAGACCACTTGTCAGAAAAAATAATCCATCTCCTGCTCCTATTCCGCCCTGTGAAAGCTTCCCCAGCAGCAGCATCCCTGCTCCCAAACTGCAGCTCAGCAAATGCTCCTGCCACAAAGGGGCTGTCTCTGCTGCTATCCATACATAAACATTCATCAAAAACGCCGCTGCTCCAAACAGCGCAAACACCCACAGCTCCACTTCTTTTTTACGAAAATCCTGTATAGCTGCTGTCAGCATAAACCCCGAAAAGACCCACATTCTCATACCCTTAACTCCTCTATCCTTGTATTGTTATCCGTATACCCCTGCCATCCCATTCCACTATTCTCACAGCTTTCTTGTTATATTCTCCTTTCCGGTCTTTCTTCTTTGCGCTCCTTCTACAAGAAAGCATCTGCTCATTTCCCGCAATAAGAGCATGCACCCAGGTGCTCTACCTCTGATAACCTTACTGCATGTGCATAAGCCATAATTGCCGTACAATTTTTTCTGGAGTGATAGCTGCTGCCGTTAGGCATAATATATACTGTACCTCCTGCACTTTTCCCACAGACGGCACAGGGATAATATATGCCTCCACTGTTATTACGCAGCTCCTTTACCTGATTAACGGCTACTCCGGACAAGTTGTTTGCCAGATAATGACAATTCCTGCTTTTATGATACCGTGTGCTGTTTTTTCCTATATAAACTACCGTATCATCCGAATCCTCCTGCTTTGCTCCTGTCCCATCATAGTCCTTTCCTTCCTTCCCAATCCATGCCCTCCTTCGGCATCGGATATGCCTCTCAACAGCCGGAAGCCCCAAAACAGGAAAAGGAAGACGGACATGATATTCCACTGCAAAATCAATGGTCTCCTGATCCTCCATTACCTGAGATCCATCCAATGACAGCTTTGTGACAGCAGTCGTATCCATATGATTCAAAATCTGAGCCTGAGCATATCCTTGTGCTGCCCCGGATGCCAAATGCCCGCAAAATTCCTTTGCAAAATCCCCGGCTCCTGCCACGGCAAACAGCTTTCCTTTTTCCAACGCATCCTTTACATATGCATATTGACTGCAGTCTTCACCAACTTTCTCCAAAGCTGCCTGCAGCTTCCGTTCCGTATTCATGATTTTCATAGGAAGAATCAGACACACTGCTGCAAAAATAAACAAGGTAAGGCACATTACAGCCTCCAGGGTCAAGGAGCCGGGGACAGACAGGAATGCCTTTTTCCCATAGTATCTATAAAGAATGTGGTATACTGGATTGTTCAGGATTCGTACTTGGAGAGTCACGAGTTTTTTATTTGTAGCTTTTCCGGATATTTTGCGAAAGTGCAAAGTATAAAACGAATTTCTTGAATTAGCTGCCATGGAAAAAGGCATTCCTGTCCACCCCCGTTTCTTATTTATAATAATGATCTAATATTTTCGTTCTGCTTCCGTCTCCATACAATAAGCATGGTCTGGATTCTTTAATGCATGCTCCATAAACCCCAATGAAAAAAACACATGCTTTCCTGACAGACTGCACCTGACCCGGGCTTGGCAGATGCCGCGCCGCATGCGAAAGCTGCTTTGCTTCCGGCATAGATTCATCTGAATCATATCCATCATTCGATATTCCTGACACACGATCTCATCCATAAAAAGCAATATTTTCAGCCAGGACAAATAGGAAAGCCCTCTTGCACTGCCGCCTGTACTGACCTGTCCTTCCCGTCCTATTGTCAAAAGCTCCTCCAGCTCTAACGTCCAGTCCTGGGCTGACTTAAAAATCATGACCCGTTTTCCTGCCAGCAATCCTCGGATATCCATCAAAGACTCACCCAGCGCCCAGACTGACATGACAAAAAATGTTGTCAGCAGCACCAACGGCGACAGTCCAGCTACACCGGTAATCGCCATTGCCAGGCTCTGAGCCTCCTGACGTTTCCTGCTGTCAGACATAATATGCATCAGATTCAGACCTTCCCGGATTGCAAGAAGCCGATTCACCACACAGACCAGATTTTCTTCATCCAACCCTTTGCCTCCGATCAAATACTCTATTTCATAAGACAATCCTCCCTCTCCTGCCACCCCTGTCTCCCATACACCTTCTCCCTTTTCTGCATCTGCTGTACCATCCCTCGAATCTCCTGGAAAATACCGGAAAAATCTGCCGCAATATTCATTAATCAGCAGGTGATCCATAAGAGAGACTCCTCTTGCTCCCTTTGCAGCCATCCCGCCTTCGGAAGGAAGCTCCGGCGTTTGCAGGCTTCCAGCAGACACCTGGACTCCATTCGGCATAACCAGCTCCAGCAGCCCTGAACAATATAGCCTTTCCACCTGATTCAGCCACCCTTCTGTCTTCTTGTCCTTGACTCCATGAGAAAATGAAAGGGAGGTTATCTTTAATGATTGAAAATGGCGGATAACCGGCGACCAAAGCGCTCCTAAATCAGGTCCTTCCTCATCCTCATCATCACTCTCCCACTGATCAATAATTCGTTCCACCTGCTTTGCCTCCTCAATCACCGATTCTGCCAATAGGACCTGACTGTAGGATCTGTCTTTCAATAACTCGATCTCTTTCCTCCTTTCTCCGTCCTGCGCCACATAAGCTTCAAACTGTCGGATCTCCTCCTCAAGCTGCCGATCTGTCTGACTGCTGCAGTCTTCCTTTTTGCTGTTAAACACTGTCCGGCTCTTTTCCAGCTCCTTTTCCAGCTTATCTGCCTGCTTTTGATATTTATCCACAAGCCCCGGCATACGCTTTAACTCCCGGATCAGTTCTTCTGCCTGCCTTCGAAACCCGGGACCGTCATAGCTGTAAAGCCGTGATAGGCCTTCTTGTTTTTTGTTTTCCTGCTTTTTCAGGCTTTCATTGACAGCCTCCAATGCCTTTTCCAGCTTCAGCGCACCCTTTGCATGTCCCCGGTAAACCTCTGCCACATTTTTGACCGCGTCAGCCTCTTTCGCATTGCCCCACAATTCATTGATTGTATCTGCATCAAAATCCATATCCCAGATGCCATATTTCATGTAATCTAAAATTTCCTCCTCCAGATACGTTCCATTGTCATCCAATGCCGTCTGCCATTCCGTCACTGCCGCTGTCTCCAACTCCATGGGATACCAATTCTCCACCTGTAGATATGGCTGTAAAAATCCCGAAAAATCAGCTTCCAGCTCCTTTTGCTCCTCATATTCCGCAAACAGCAGGCGATAGGAATCCCAAAGCTGGCGGTGGTACTGACTGAACACAGAATCCATGGCAGACGAAACGGCTGTCT
Organism: bacterium D16-56; assembly: GCA_003611875.1. Lineage (GTDB taxonomy): Bacteria > Bacillota > Clostridia > Lachnospirales > Lachnospiraceae > Brotaphodocola. Next base: position 70,474 of record RAYY01000017.1, read on the forward strand.
GCAGGTACCACCGGGCTCCTGCCGTCCGCGCTGACTCTACAAGGCAGAAAAACAGCGCAAATACACACATCATTACCATACTGACAAAAATAGTCACCTGTCCCTTTACACATTTCATATCTGCGCTGCCCTCCTCACCTTCCTGAAAGTACAAATCAGATTCTCTTTATACCCGGATTTTTTAATACACTTCCCTGGACTGACTGTTGATCTGCTTAAAAATATCCTGAAGCAGCTTGTTGATCTGCTGCTTAAAGATAATAACCAGGCCGATCAATACCACTAAAATCAACACCACTTCAATCACTCCCACACCATCCTCTTCTCTGAAAAATGCTGCACCTTCCTCAAAAATACTTCTTTTTTTCATATTTGTATTCTCCTTCTCTTTTATCCCATGGTCATCATGGCGGGAACCATAATCATGACCATGACAATTCCCAGCATTAAAAACAAGGGCATTAAAAGCCTTGTTCCGGCTTCTTCTCCTAAACGGCGGGCCAGATTCTTTCGCTGTTCCAAAGCATCTGCCATTTCTGTTTCCATAATGGCTCTCAAATTCTTTGTTCCTGACCTTCGGTTCTGTTCCAGCAGGCCGCTCAGCTTCAAATAAGACTGAAGCTTACATCTTCTGCCAAATTCCCGATAAGCATCCCCTTCTGCCATGCCACTCTGCATCTGATAATAGGTCTGGCACATTTCCTCATAAGCTGCCCTGGGCTTTTGCTTCTTCTGCTCCACGGCCCATTCATAGTCCTTCACCATCCTTTCCCATGCATTGCGAATGGTCAGACCCGCACAGGTTAATACCACAAGCTTAGAAAGCAAATCTGCATAATCCAATAAAAGCTCCCTCTGCCGCTTCTGGCTCTCCTGTTTTCCACCGCTTTTTTCTTTCCATACCAGCAGAACAGCCATGACCACTCCCAGCAGTAAAATCGGCTCATATCCCGATCGTTCCCTTGTATGGTAGCGCAGTTCCTTTCCTTCAAAGCTTTTCGGCAGAGTCAGCCAAGGTTCTTCCCTCTGTCTTTCATTCTGCAGATTCAATTCCTTTAAAAAATCCGCAAGTCTCTGTTCTTCTTTGCTTCTGTCTGGCGGAAGCACACGCACAGGAATTTCATAATCCTGCCGGTATTCCCCGGCAGAAAGCTCTAAATACAAGATAACAAGCTGTTCTGTCCCCACCTCCTTTCCCAGCCTTCCGGAAGAATCGATTACCTCCGGCTCTGATGAATACCAGCGCAGGCTCACGCCCTCCTCCCCCCGAGAAGGGAGCTCCAGATTATTTCGTACCTCCATTAGGGTAGGATTATCTGCCCGAATTGTCCTCTCTATATCGTTCATAATTCGGTCAAACACTGCCTCAGCCTCCTGCTTTGTATAAACCTGCGGACCCACTGTAACCGTCACAGGCACAGCCTGATCGTTTATCCCCTCCACCCAAACCTGATACTCCTGTTCCTCCCCGCCGTAACCCTCTCTGCCGATACGTCCGTCTTCTGTTACTGCCTCCGGCTCCTGGGCAGTCCATACCAACAGTCCATACAGAACCACCGCTCCCAGAACACTGGCTGCAGGAGCCAGCCATGTCCTTCCCTCCCGTTTCTTTTCGTTTTTTCTGTTTTCTGCCATCCTTTGCTGCCCCTCATATCTCAATATCCAAAATCTTCTTTGCAAGCACATAGGAAACCAGATACACAACCAGACATCCGCTCATCAATATCCGCCCCATATTGGTATCATACATCTGGTCAAAAAATCCCGGAGACGCACTCTCCACATAAAACACAATAAAAAACGGTATCATATTCATGATCCTCTGTTCAAACTGTCTGGATGCCGTCATGGTAAGAATCTCCTCCCGCACCTGCATTTTATCTCGGATTACCTCTGCAGTGTGCCGCATGATCCCACCCACATTTCCGCTGCTCCGCTTTGCCACAGAAAATACCTCTGCAAAGTTTTTCACATCCTCCAATCCGCTTCGCCGGGCAAAATCCTCCAATACCTGCTCTACAGACCGGTTCGTACCAACCTGCTGTACCATAAATGCAAATTCTCGGACAATCATCCCCTCTTTTCCATAAAGTACAGATAATTCTCTTACACTGGACGCCAGCGCATTCTCAATGGAAAACCCTGCGCTTAAAGAAGACGCCACAATCATCATGCTTTCCTTGAACTGCGCTGCAAGCTCTTTTTTACGTTTCTCCAATCGTCTTCGTCTTTCCAGGACTGGCCCTGCCAGAGAAAACGGAAGCATCCACAAAAAAATCCGAAGGCTGCGATAAAAGGTAAATGCCAAAAGTCCGCACACTGCCACTCCCTTTCCTATCCCGATGGCAAATTCCTTTGGGCTCAAAGAATACCGGTCATACCAGATAACCTGCCATGCAAAGCTTTCCAACTGCCTGAAGCTCCCCGACTCTTTTAAGCTGCCCGCAGACGCTTTTCCCGGATCCCGGTTCCTCCTCAAAGCGGAACAAAGGATTGAGCTGTATTTCCCCATCTTCATATCCTCCCACCTCCACAATCTCCAACACCCGTCTGCTTTTGTCCCGCAATCTCCCTAAATGCACCAGAATATCAATGGCTGAGGCAATCTGGCTGCGCACTGCCGGAAGCGGCAGATCCGCTCCCATTAACGCCATGGTCTCCAGTCTGGACAGCATGTCCCGCGGGCTGTTGCCATGACCTGTGGAAAGACTGCCAGCATGTCCGGTATTCAGAGCCTGAAGCATATCAAGACACTCCTTTCCCCGTACCTCCCCCACAATAATACGGGAGGGACGCATTCGCAAGGATGCACGAATCAGATCGCTGATCTCAATGGCTCCCTCTCCCTCAGCATTCGCATTACGGGTCTCTAACCGCACCAGATTGGGAATCTGGCGAATCTGCAGCTCAGCAGAATCCTCTATGGTGATGAGCCGCTCAGACTCTGGAATAAAGCCAGACATGGCATTTAAAAAAGTCGTCTTTCCCGAACCGGTGCCTCCGCTGATAAACAGATTATATCCTGCCTTCACCAGCCGCTCCAAAAACTCAGACGCCTCCTTTGTCAGAGATTTCAGCTCGATAAGCCGTTCTGGCGTAATGGCTTCCGGAAACTTTCGAATGGTAACTACCGGTCCGTCCAATGCCACAGGCGGCAATACCACATGAACCCTGGCTCCGTTCTCCAGCCTGGCATCTGCTATGGGATGAGAGACATTGACCGACCGGTTAATGCGGCTGACAATCTGCTGTATCATGTCCTCCAGCTGCTCCTCTCTCTCAAAGCTTTGATCCCATCTGCAGATAGCCCCCTTTCTTTCTACAAAAATATGATCCTTTCCATTGACCATAATTTCTGTTACCTCTGGGTCATCTACCAGTTCCTGCAGAATATCCAGACGTCGAAACGCATCGTACAGACGTGTTTTCAGCTCCAGCCTTTTTTTCAGCGGAAGATAGGATCTGGCTGCCTCCCCCTCAATGGCCTGCCGAATGCAGGCGTTCAGCTCATCTTCTTCAATCCGGTTCCGATTCTGCAGCTCCTCCCGAATCTGCTCCTTTAAACGTTCCAGTACACTTTTGTCTTCTGTCAAGACCTGTAACCTCCGTTCTGTCCTTTCAAGAGATTCCGAATAAAATCCCCCATATCTCCCCATAAAAGCTGTTCTAAATATGTCTCGGTCTGCCATACCGCATTAGGCCGAGGCAGCTTTAGCAAACGAACCCTTTCCCAAATATGACTGCGCCCTGATTGCTCTAAGTATTCCTGCCATGCCTCCAGCTTTGCCGACGACACGCAATCCTCTTTTATGGGAGAATAAATAAGATCACATATCTCCAGCAACGGCTCCATCCCCCTGGCCAGGCAGCCAAGATCCAGCACAACCACCTCATAAACTCCGTCTGCAGCGATTCGTGCAATTAGCTCCGCCAGCTCCTCCCCCCGCATTTCTGCAAGATCCTCTGCATAAGCCGCAGGAGGTACATAGTCCAACCCGCCCCAATTATGAACTACCGCTCCCAGCCGTATGCGGGTATATTCATCCTGCCGGTAAAAATAAACCAGATCCGACAGACTGGAAGCATAGGCGGTTCCTGTCAGACGCGACAATCCGGAATGTTCTTCCAGGCTGATAAGCAGCGTGTGTGAATCCCTTTCCAGAATCTGCCCCAAGGTCATGCAAAAGCCTGTCTTACCACATCGGTTGATGGGAGAATATACCCCGATCACCGTGCTTTTTACCCCTACTGCAGTCAGAGGAATCTGCTCCGGCTGGGCCTTATAGCATGCCATCACCTCCCGAAGCAGAGCATCGGATGCCTGATACTTATATACCACCGGCTGTTCCTGATCAAAAGCCTCTCTGCTTTCGCTCAGCCGAATAATCTGCTCTGCCTGAACATCCGCAAGTAGCTCCTTCTCCACATCATCCCCCACCAACAAAAGCTCAATGGCCCTTTGACGGGTAAAGGTCTGCAGCTTTTCCATACTGGTAAATGCCACCGCCGTAAAGGGAATCCTTTCCTTCTGGTTGGCAAATTCTGCAAACCGGTCTGCATAAAACGGATCCACATCATAGACCCCCATGATTCGTTTCATAGTTCCCCCTTTCTCCTGTCTCAAGATAAAATATGATCTTCATTTGCCCCCCTTCTCAGCGAACTCCCCGATGACCTTTTTTACAAGCCTCCCTTCCATATCATCATGGCCCCTGTTACCATCAGATATAAATAAGTGCCTGCTGCCATACAAGGCGCCAGCGGTATGGTCCCCATAGGGCTTTTTATTACCCCTTCCCCACATTCATTGATTCCTCTGGTCTGAAATTCCTGCGTGAAACACGCAGCAAGATAAATAAAATAGGTTTTCAGACTTTTGCCATGCCACAGACGGCACAGCGACCAGATCGCTCCCACTGCCATTCCAAAGAAAATAGCCTCCAACCCGGAATCCAATCCCAAGTATCCTGCAATAACTGCCATCAGCTTCCCATCCCCTGCCCCCATTACCCGGAGCCGGAACAGAAAAAACGCTCCCAGCAAAACAGCCAGCGCACCAGGAAAAAAATCCATCCCCCGACACCAGATCCCCCCGGCCGTCCCCATAAAAAGCCACCAGTTCCGCACCTTTCCCTCCTGGGCATCCGTCCACGCCGCCCCTGCCAAAACAAGGCATAATAATCCTGTATTAATCTTTTTCACCTCTTTTCCCTAACGGAATCTATGTTGTCATGCCTAAATCCAATCTCAAGCTAACCAGACAAGATTCCTTGATCCATCCTACCCGTAAAATTCCGAAAATTTCGGAAAATCCCCAATAAAATCCCGCCCTCTCTGCGCAGCACCACCTCCTTAACCAGCCATTTCTTTTCATAACGAAACATAATTCAAATCTGATAATTCTGCCGATACGGCTTATGATGCCTGACCAAGCTTTCACAAAGCTGATCACAGCAACCAGTAAAACCAGAATCTCTGACGCCCGGAACGGGCAACGATTTCTTACATTATGCACATCTTTCTCCAATCTGTCAATACCTTTTTCCAAATTTCTTCATGTATACAAAAAACACAATAATATTCCCTTTCTGCCCTGTCAGATATTATACAATCCTTCCAAAATACTCTCATTCTGTCCGTATTTTTTGGTTGACGTTACCTGTATTTAGTGGTAAAATATCTTCAGTTTAAATTTTTAAACCAAGGAGGTTTTTATGGCAGACAGCGAAAACCTGGTCAGCGGCAAAGAGCTGGAAACCTATTTCCACGAATGTATGCCTCTGTTCATCGCACTGGGAGATGAGATGCGTCTGAAGATCATTGAAGTCCTAAGCCACGCTGCCCGCAGCGGCAATCCAGACGGCTTAAACGTCAATGAAATCACAAAGCAGGTCAGCTTATCCCGCCCTGCCATCTCCCATCACCTGAAGATTTTGAAAAATTCAGGTCTTGTAAATGTCCGGGAATCCGGAACCTCCAACTACTATCGGCTGACGCTGCGTGAATGCACACAGCAGCTTATGAAGCTGGGCTTTATGGTAGAAAAGGTTCTGTCTCCGGACTAAGGAACCGTCCCTAAAGTGTGATGGTATTTTTTCACACCCCCTGCATAAGTTTCCATTTTCGGAAAATACTATAATCATGAGAAACCAAAACCAATAGAAACAGGAGATGGAAATATGAACGCAGGACGTTTTATCAGAAGGCGGCACACAATACCGCCGGAAAATCAGGAACTGATGGAAGAAATCGACCGCACAAAAAATAAGATCGAATCTGTCCGCAACCACTTTGAACAGGTGGTAGACCCAACGCTGATCGATTGCTATATATACGAATTAAAAGCAGCACAGCTTCGGTATCAGTTCCTGCTCAGACGCTTCAAGCTATTAGAGGAGCTCTGATATACCGCAGTATAATCAGGAGGACAAGAAAAAAGGCAATGAGCAACCATTGGTACGACAAAGCAGTATATTATCAAATGTATCCGCCAGGAATAATCGGCGCATCCAAAGAGAATCCGACACAAATCACAGACATTCCCCCAGACCAGGATCCCTCTAAAGGCTTCCTGGAGCTTGACTTGCGGGTTTCTCATAGCAAAGAGTCAGGCTGCAGCGCGCTTTATATTGGTCCTCTTTTTGAATCTTCTTTCCACGGCTATGACACCCGCGATTATAAGCTGATGGATAAACGTCTGGGAACCAACGATGATTTTGTGAATTTTGTAAAATTATGCCACAAAGCCGGCATCCGCGCAGTGGCAGACGGCATATTGAACCATACAAGGCGAAAGCTTTTCGCCTTCCAGGATATTCCGCAGAAAAAGGACTATCTTACCAACCGGCAGTATGCCTTTGCCTGCCATGGGGAAATTCCTTGATCATTACCGCTGTCAACAGCGATGATAATTCCAGCAGTCTTTTCATACCGGTTCTCATTTCTGCCAAGACTGCTGAAAACCTGATGGATGAAGCCATCATTCCTGTCAAGAACGGCAGACTTTCCATTATATTACCAGACAACCAGAGGTTGTCTTAAAGATCAGGGAGGACAAATAATTATGGCTGGCAAAGATACAAAAAAAACCGTCGGTACCGGCATTATCAGCGAGATGGATCGCTATCTTTTCGGTGAAGGCACCCATTATGAGATTTACAATAAGCTGGGCGCCCATCCTGTTACCTACAGAAAGAAAAAAGGAATGTATTTTGCCGTCTGGGCCCCTCATGCTTTGTCGGTCAGTGTAACCGGCGACTTTAATCACTGGGATCCGGAAGCAAATCCCATGAAGCTGCTGGGTACGTCCGGCATCTATGAATGCTTTATCCCTGACTTAGGCCAGGGCGAGCTTTACAAATATGCCGTTACCGCTCAATCAGGCAAGGTGCTTTTTAAGGCTGACCCATATGCATTTCAGGCAGAATTTCGTCCTGGAACCGCATCTATTACCTGTGACATTTCCGACTTTAAATGGACTGACGATACCTGGATGAAGAAGCGGGAGACAAGGGTTCCAGTAGAAGCCCCCATGAGTATCTATGAGGTACATATCGGCTCCTGGAAAAAGAAAAACCGGCCGGAAAAAGAGGGCTACTATACTTATAAAGAGGCTGCCCATGAGCTTGCCGAATATGTAAAGGATATGGGATACACCCATGTAGAGCTAATGGGCATTGCCGAGCATCCCTTTGACGGTTCTTGGGGATATCAGGTCACAGGCTACTATGCCCCTACCTCCCGTTACGGCACTCCTCAGGAATTTATGTACTTTGTAAATTACCTTCACAAAAAAGAAATCGGGGTAATCCTAGACTGGGTTCCCGCCCATTTTCCACGGGATGCCCACGGCCTTGCTGATTTCGACGGCCAGCCTCTTTACGAGTATGCAGACTCCCGAAAGGGAGAGCATCCGGACTGGGGTACCAAGGTCTTTGACTATGAAAAGCATGAGGTCTCCAACTTCCTGATTGCCAATGCACTTTATTGGATTCGGGAATACCATGTGGACGGCCTGCGGGTAGATGCCGTTGCCTCCATGCTGTATCTTGATTACGGACGCAAGGACGGTCAATGGCTTGCCAACAAATACGGCGGCAACCAGAACCTGGAAGCTATTGAATTTTTCCGCCATTTAAACAACACGGTCAAGGCAAGAGGCCAGGGCGCCATGATTATTGCAGAAGAATCTACCGCATGGCCTGCCGTCACAGGTTCAACGGAAGACGGCGGACTGGGCTTTACCTTTAAGTGGAATATGGGCTGGATGCACGACTTTTTGGAATACATGAAGCTTGACCCTTATTTCCGCAAATACAACCACAATAAGATGACCTTTGGCCTTACATATTTTACCAGTGAGAACTTTATCCTGGTTCTGTCCCATGACGAGGTGGTACACTTAAAATGCTCTATGATCAACAAAATGCCTGGTTATTTTGTCGATAAATTCGCCAACCTAAAGGTAGGCTATACCTTCATGTTCGGCCACCCGGGCAAAAAGCTGCTTTTCATGGGGCAGGATTTTGGCCAGCTCCACGAGTGGGATGAAAAGGTTAGTCTGGACTGGTATCTGGCAGAGGAGGAAGAACACAAGAGCCTTCAGGCATATGTACGGGATCTGCTGCACATTTACCAGAAATATCCTTGTATGTACGAATGCGACGAAAGCTGGGATGGATTCCAGTGGATCAATGCCAATGACGGAGACCGCAGCATTTTCACCTTTATACGTCATGCCAAGGATCAGAAAAAAAGCCTGCTGTTTGTCTGCAACTTTACACCGGTAGATCGCCCTGACTACCAGCTAGGCGTTCCCAAAAAAGGAAATTATACCCTGATTTTAGACAATAAGCACGGATTGTACCAGCCGTCAGAAAAGCCTGCCGTACTGCGGGCCGTCAAGGAAGAATGCGATGGTCAGCCCTATATGATCAAGCTTCCCCTGTCTGCCTATGGCACTGCCATCCTGCGCTTTACCTGATCAAAGTTTCCATTACCCAAACAGGAGCCGCCTCCTGCAAATGTACCTGCTGGGCCCCGTCCTGCCGGCATTGTAAATCAACACAAATGCCGTCTAAGATTTTGTTAAAAATTTATCAAAAAAATGAGTGACATTCCGCAAGGTTTGTAGTACAATAAAAATTGATCGGCCATCGGTTATGATTTAGGAACAAAAAAGGAAGGAGAGTTACGTATGGCAAGAGAGTTAATTTCCAAAAATGCGACCAAAAGCGTTTATCGGGACGGTGACAAAGCAATTAAGTCCTTCTGTCCGGGATTTCCCAAAGCAGAGGTATTAAACGAAGCATTAGTCAGTGCCCGTATCGAGGAAATCGGAGGCATCAACATCCCCGCCACCCAGGCAGTTTCCGTCGATGAGGACGGCTGCTGGTCCATTACCAAAGAGTTTATTGACGGCAAAACCCTCAAACAGCTTATGGATGAAAATCCTGACAAGCTGGATGAGTACATGGAGCAGATGGTTGACTTACAGTTAACAATTCATTCCAAGACCTGCCCCTTACTGAACAAGCTGAAAGACAAAATGATCCGGCAGATTTCTGATGCAGAAGGATTAAACTCTGTCAACCGTTACGACCTCCTGACCAGGTTGGACGGCATGCCCAAGCATGTAAAGCTGTGCCATGGAGATTTCCAGCCTGACAACATTATTGTCACAGATGATGGTAAATTGTATGTACTTGACTGGGTCCATGCCACTCAAGGTAATGCCAGCGCCGATGCCGCCCGCACCTACCTGCTTTTATGTCTGGAGGACCAGAATAGAGCAGACAAGTACATGGAGCTGTTCTGTGAGAAAACAGATACCGACCGGCGTTATGTACAGCAGTGGCTTCCCCTGGTAGCTGCTGCCCAGCTTACCAAACACCGTGCAGAGGAAGCAGAGCTTCTTCACAAATGGGTGGATATCTGCGATTATCAATAGGCCGATTTTTTTACCAGAAAAGACCTTGCCGATTGCGGCCAGGTCTTTTTTGGTGTATACTGTAGGAAAGCGTGTTTGCTGCCGGATGCCTATTGGCTTCCCCATGTTCGAAAGGATTCATGGACAGGATCCGCCAGCCGTAATATCTTATACTCAAGAGCATACTTATTTGCCAAATGATTGGTACTGTCTTGAAAATGAGCTATGCAGATGAAGTAATCGACTTGCAGGTATATCAGCAGACACCTACCATATATACCATGAACAGTGTAAAAAGGAGTGAGGAATATGCAGACCATCTTAGTATGTGACGACGATCAGCAGATTGTGGATGCCATTGATATATACCTGACCGGAGAGGGATTTCAGGTAGTAAAAGCCTATGACGGATATGAGGCGCTTGAGCTGATAGAAAAACAGCCTGTAGATTTGATGATCGTGGATGTGATGATGCCAGGCTTAGACGGTATCCGAACCACCCTGAAGGTCCGGGAAACCAGCAGCATCCCCATTATTATCCTTTCAGCCAAATCCGAGGATACAGACAAAATTCTGGGCCTGAACATTGGAGCAGACGATTATCTTTCCAAGCCCTTCAGCCCTTTAGAGCTGGTAGCACGGGTAAAATCCCAGCTCCGCCGCTATACCCAGTTAGGCAATATGAGCCAGCACAACAGCGAGCATCTTTTTAAATGCGGCGGCCTTGCCATTAATGACGAGACCAAGGAGGTATGGGTAGATGACGACCTGATCAAGCTCACCCCCATTGAATACAATATTCTTCTTCTTCTGGTTAAAAATGCCGGAAAGGTATTTTCCATTGATGAGATTTACGAGCAGATCTGGAATGAAGAGGCCATTGGCGCAGACAACACGGTAGCTGTCCACATCCGCCACATTCGGGAAAAGATTGAGATCAATCCCAGAGAGCCCCGATATTTAAAGGTAGTGTGGGGTGTGGGCTACAAGATTGAAAAGCAGTAGGACAAGCTATGAAAAGAGCAGACTATACTCTACTGATTAAAAAAAATGCGGCGGTCCTTCTGCACCTGATCTTTCTGATTGTTGCCATCAGCGGAATCAGCCTCATGTATTTCAACACAGAGCCTGGCCTTGGACTCTCGCGGCTGCGGGACAGAAAATACGAAGACTCCCCTGAATTTATGGTACAGTTTCAGAACGACTTAAACGCCCTGTTCCAATATGTATCCTACCGGGACGCCTTTGAACATGAAGGGGTTCTGGATCTGTCCAGCCAAATGTTCTCCGTGACCAGAGGCGACGGGCCGGAGATCATCTATACTTTGGAGGAGGTACTCCGCTATGCCCGAAGCCAGGGATTTTACCTGAACAGTGAATTTGATGTGGTCAATGATCTGCTGGTCTATGACAATGCCGCCACAGCCAAAGATTACCGAATCAACTGGCGGGCCTACATTACAGAGCAGCAGATAACAGAACCAGGGGATGCTTACACCTCCCTTTTAGAATTATCCAGGGAAGTGCTGAACTGCCTGGGCGCCTACTACAAGGTCCACTACCGGATGATTGACAATCCTTCCAACCTGTACTTCCGGATTTTATATGAGGACGGACCAGACGATCAGCTCATCTACACCAATACTACAGAGGAAACACTGAAAAAAGTCATACAATCAGGTCGGTTCTGCTATCTGGACAGCGATTCTGCCTTTGCGGAAACCAACCTGCCGGAAATCCCAGCCGGCATCACCACAGCCATGGAAGCAAATAATATCAACGATGTCGAGCATTATTATATCATAGCTGCTGTTGACACCAGCTACTCTGCAGACGATATTTATGCTCAAAATGCCATGGGCTATCTTCAGCTGCGGGAACATTTTTTAGAAGGAATCATAGGACTGGCTCTGGGCGCCATGGGTTGCCTGGCAACATTGTATTACCTGATCCTTGTATCCGGTTATCCAAACAGCCGAAGCACCCACCCTGCTCTCCAAGGCTTTGATACCATCTACACAGAATGCTACCTGGTACTGGCCGGAATTTTTACCATGTTTGTTATGTTTTTAGGAGAAAAGATTGGCTATCGGATCCTGAATCTGTTGGTTTCCAAATCTGCCATGGAGTATTCCCAGCGAATGCTGACAGCAGTCATCATCTATGGCTGCTGTATGATTGCTGCTTTCAGCCTGCTGCGCCGCCACAAATGCCGCCAGCTATGGTCCAACAGCCTTATGGCCCATATTTACAAGACGATTGATCAATACTTTGTGTACCGTTCCTTCAGCTACCGTTTGCTCTGCTTTTTCCTGGGCTTTGTGTCAACTCAGCTTGTGGGCGCCTGGCTTATTCTTCTGGGAATCCTTAACTGGAACCATCCCCCTGTCAGGCTGGCTGTCCTGCTTCTGGCAGCGGCGCTTCTGGTTCTTGATTACCAGGCCTTTCACAAAATGTTCCTGACAGCACGGCAGGAAGACAAGGTGGCTGACGCCATTGCACGGATCGCTGACGGAGATACCTCCTACCAGATGGAGCTAAGTGACCTTTCGGGAAAGGAACTGCAGATCGCCCATAAGATCAACCGTATCGGCATAGGACTGGAGCATGCCTTACAGGAACAGGTAAAAAGCGAACGCCTGAAAGCAGACCTGATCACGAATGTGTCCCATGACTTAAAGACTCCCCTGACCTCCATCATCAATTATGTGGACCTGATCAAACGAGAACATATTCAAAACCCAAAGCTTCAGGAATACCTGAATGTCTTAGATCAAAAATCCCAGCGGCTGAAAACCCTGACCGAGGATCTGCTGGAAGCATCCAAAGCCAGCTCCGGCACCTTAAAGCTTGAGATGACTCGCCTGGATCTGGTAGAAATGATCTGGCAGACGAATGGAGAATTTGAAGAAAAATTTGCCGAGAGAAGTCTGGAGCTGGTTTCCTGCCTTCCGGATCAGAGCATCATGATTGAAGCTGACGGAAGGCATCTGTGGAGAGTCCTGGAAAATCTTTACAACAATGCTTTTAAATATGCCATGGAGCGAAGCCGGGTATTCACAGAAGTAACCTGCCAGGACGGCCATGCCTATTTTACTATTAAAAATGTTTCTGAACATCCCTTAAATGTCAGCTCCGAGGATCTGACAGAGCGATTCGTCCGCGGAGACGTATCCCGAACCACAGAAGGAAGCGGATTAGGACTGTCCATTGCCCAAAGCCTGACAAAGCTTCAGGGCGGTACCTTTGAAATCCTGGTGGACGGTGATCTTTATAAGGCGCGAATCGGCTTTGCTTCGATAGAAAAGGAATACAAGGAAAAGTAATGCAGCAAGGCGGAAGGAACTTCCTGCTCCTTCCGCCATGCTTTTGCTTGCCCTGCCTGCTCTGTATTCTGTCTGTCCCCTATTCTGCCTATTTTCTGTCCAAAATTTACTCTCTTATAAATCACGCTGCTAATAAGCTCTCTGCCCAAAGATTCCCTACCCGAAAATTCTCCACCCACAGATAAAGTTTCTCTGCCACCAGGATCCAAGAGACCGATGTACCACCCGGCCATTGCCCGAAGACGCATCCACCACGGTACCGCCCTCTGCCACAATCCCTACATGGCCGCTGACCACAATAATGTCCCCGGCCCGCAGATTAGAATAATTGGTAATCTTGGTATACCGGCCTACACTGCGCCATCCGGAGGAGGTTATATAGCTCTGCCGGACCCCCACCTGGTTCAGACACCAATATACAAATCCGGAACAGTCAAAGGAATTAGGTCCTTTCGCCCCCCACACATAAGGAGACCCCAGCTTTGATTTCGCCGTAGCAATCAATGCACTGGCGCTGCCGCTGGCACTTCCCGTACTGGGTACACTGCTCCCGCCTGAAGAAGATCCGCCTCTGCTTGTGGTCTGTGTGCGGCTGCCGCCGCCTGAGGAAGAACTGCCTCCTGTCGTCTGCCTGGGCGCATTCGCCGGCGCCTTTTTGGCAGTTCCGCTGGTCAGCATCATCATCGTCTGAGCGCCTACCGTGCCATCTTCTGTCAAATTATTAGTGCGTTGGAACAGCTTGACTGCATTGGCTGTCACATCCCCATAGTAGCCTGTCACGTTGGCCGCATTAATATACCCCAGCTTGCTGAGCATGTCCTGCACCTTGGAAATCGTGTCGCCGCTGTCGCCGATCCGAAGTCCGTTGGGCACTGCCGTTTCACTGTTAAGAGCGATTCTGGTGGAAGGCCCTAAATATCCGTCTACCACCTGGTCATTTCTGGACTGAAACTGCTTCACTGCCATCACAGTATCATTGCCATAGTTTCCGTCTGGCTCTGATGTCATATAGCCTAACCACTTCAGCCGCTTCTGGGCCGCCAGAACCACGTCGCTGGTCTCCCCGAGGGAAAGCATATTTGGCTTAACCTCATCGCTATAAAGCAGGTTCATGGTCTTTCTTCCCACCTTGCCATCCTGGTCCAGCTCATTGACCTCCTGAAGCTTCTTAACAGCACTTTCTGTGCTGTCGCCAAAATGGCCTGTCACCAGATCCTCTGTAGCCAGATACCCCAGCTCATAGAGACGCATCTGAATCCTTAGAATGTCATCTCCATCATCATCCTTCTGAGCCGCATAATATTTGGCATCCGGAGACAAAATCGCCTTCAGGGTATCCGGTCCCACTACCCCGTCCTGAGCCAGCTTATTCTGCCTCTGATATATTTTCACTGCATTAACGGTCACATCCCCATACAAATCGGTAGGTTCATCCGTATCCATAAATCCCAGGCGCATCAGCTTTTCCTGAAGCTGAATCACTACGGAGTGCCGCATTCCTACACGAAGATAATCCGGAATCGGCTCCGAATATTCCGCTTCCACCCCCTCCACAGACGGCAGAAGCGGCCCATCCGGCGTCAGGGCCATCACTGTCTCATCCGCCTGTGTCGGACTTAATGTCTCCTCTGCCAGAACCAGCTCCGAGATCGTAGTCTCTGTCTCCTCCACCTGTTCTTTCTTACAGCCTGCCAGAGAAAGCACCATGCCTGCTCCCAGAGCTGCTATCAAAATCCTTCTCCGTCTGGCTCCCTTGTTCCTCACAAAGCCAGGAGTATTTTCCTTTTTCCAACTCACTGAAACATTTATCAAAATGTCACCTTCTCTTTCTCTTTTCGTCGAATATTGTCTATTCTAACACACATTACAAATAGATTACAACTTAAAAATCACAACATGAAGCTTTTAATAATTTTGTAATATTTTAACAGCTCCGTAAAATTGGAAAATTTTTAAACTTTTTTCTGAACTTAAGCATAATTTTCAATACTCATTCATATGATAATAGTAAAGTTATACTCACGAGCATACTTATTTGTCAAATGATTCGGAAGCTGTGCTGAAATAATGAAAGTATGTTGGCAAATCATTTGGCTCATGGGTATATAAAATCGTTCTACATAAATTTTCACATGAAGTATAAGGAGAGGACAAAATGGAGAAAACAAGCTATTCCATATCGGAGGCCGGTAAACTGGTCGGGGTGGAATCCCACGTACTGCGTTACTGGGAGGACGAGCTGCAGCTTGATATCCCGCGAAATGGAAAAAGCCACCGCTATTACACAGAATTACATATTCGTCTGTTTCAAAAGATAAAAGAGCTGAAGGAAAAAGGATATCAGCTAAAAGCCATAGAACAAGTTCTGAAAAAAATGATAGACGGTGACGAGGAGATCAGCCCAGACCAGGTACTGGAACAAAATGCGGTAAATATTTTAAAAGAAGGAAGTGCAGGGGAAGAAATGGAAGGGGAAACCAACTTAAAAACCATACAAAAACAAGAATCCACAGCCATTGCCATTAATCAGGAAAAAATGGAGCAATTCCAGCAAATTATGAATCAAGTCATCGGAAGGGCTGTCGGACAAGCCATCCAGGAAAACAATGAAGCCCTCAGTGACGAGATCAGCCGACAGGTCAATGACAAGATGGTTCAGGAACTGGAATATATGATGCGAGTCAACGACGAACGGGCAGAAGAACGATTTAAAGCTTTGGACGAAACCCTGCGTGCATATCAAAAGGAAAGCAAAGGCAAGGCAGAAGCCGCTGCCACAAAGCTTCCCTTCTTCAAAAAGAAAAAATTCGGGCGAAGCGGTAAAAAACTGTAAAAATGCCGCAAAAATCCGGCCTGGAAAGAAATCCTCTCTTTCCAGGCCGGCTATCTGTTAACGGCTTCCCTTTTCGGCCATCCCTTAGAAACGATCCCTTACCTGGCCAGATTGACAAATTTAGTAAATTCCGGCTGCCATAAAAGATTTACCGTACCAATCGGGCCATTTCTCTGCTTTGCAATAATCACCTCCGCAATATTAGGGGTCTCTGTATCTTTGTTATAATAATCATCCCGATATAAAAACATCACAATATCCGCATCCTGCTCAATCGCTCCGGACTCACGCAGATCTGAGAGCATAGGACGGTGATCCTGCCTGGACTCACAGGCACGACTTAACTGGGACAAGGCAATCACAGGCGCATTCAGCTCCCTTGCCAGCGCTTTTAAAGAACGGGAAATCTCAGAGATCTCCTGCTGTCGGTTATCGCCTGTACGCCCGCTTCCTGTCATTAACTGAAGATAATCAATAATAACCATGCTAAGCCCATATTCCAGCTTCATCTTTCTGCATTTGGAGCGCAGCTCTGTAATGGAGATCCCCGGCGTATCATCAATCAAAAGCTTGGAATTGCCGATAATGCCGATTCCCTCCACCACGGCATCCCAGTCCGAATCCGTCAGGCTTCCGGTGCGGAGCTTTTGAGAATCCACATTCGATTCCATAGCCAGCATACGATTCACCAGCTGCTCCTTGGACATCTCCAGGCTGAAGACCATACAAGGAAGCCCTTTCCTTACCGACACGTGATCCACCAGATTCAGCACAAAAGCAGTCTTTCCCATAGAAGGACGAGCCGCAATCAGCACCAGATCCGATGGCTGCATGCCGGAGGTCTTATAATCCAGATCAATAAAACCGGTCGGAATGCCGGTTACCGTCCCCGGATTCTTAGAAGCAGCCTCAATCCTTTCCAGCACATTTAAGGCCACCTGACGAATCGGAACAAATTCCGCTGAGTCCCGATTCTGAAGCAGGTCAAACACTGCCTTCTCCGTGTCCGCAAGAATCTGGTCCAACGGATCCCTGCCTGCATAGCAGCTGTTGGCAATCTCCTCTGTCACCTTAATAAGCCTTCTCAGCACAGCCTTTTCCCGCACAATATTGGCATAGGATTTGGCATTTGCCGAGGTAGGCACAGTTTCCAAGATCTCCCGGACAAACTCCAGGCTGCTGACCTCCGGCGGTACATCCTTCTCCTTCAGCCGGTCCTGAAGAGTCACCAGATCAACCGGCTTTCCTTCATTAAACAGCTCTGTCATGGCCTCAAACATGATCCCATAGGCACGCTGATAAAAATCTGCCTCAGACAAAATCTCCGAGGCAGCAATAATCGCATCCTTATCCATAAGCATTGAGCCAATCACCGATTGCTCCGCCTCAATGCTGTGAGGAAGCACCCGTTTAATTAAAGCATCTTCCATGGCTTACGCTTCCACAATCTTCACTGTCAGCTTTGCCGTCACATCCTTGTGGAGCTTAAGAGGCACCTGATGAGTCCCAAAGGTCTTAAGAGGCTCCGGCAATACCAGCTTCTTCTTGTCAATCTCCAATCCCAGCTGCTGTGTGGCTGCCGCTGCAATCTCCTTGCTGGAAACAGAACCAAACGCCTTGCCGCTTTCTCCTGCCTTCATAGAAAGGCTCACAGACCCCGCCTCAATTTTTGCCGCAAGCTCCTTCGCCGCCGCAAGCTGTTCTGCTGCAAGCTTCGCCTCATTGGCCTTCTGAAGCTTTAAATCATTTAGATTCTTTGAGGTAGCTTCCACTCCCAGCTTTTTCGGTAAAATAAAATTCCTGGCATACCCGTCGTTTACCTTGACGATCTGCCCCTTTTTCCCCAGCGCCTTCACATCCTCCAACAGTACGATTTCCATTATGATATATCTCCTTTCTCCAGCATGTTATCCAACACTTCCTTGACCCGCCTCTTGGCTTCTTCAATAGACGCACCCTCAAGCTGTGCGCCTGCAACCGTCCTGTGGCCGCCGCCGCCAAGCTGCTCCATCATAACCTGTACATTTACCTCATCAATGGAACGGGCGCTTAAATAAATCTTCCCATGATATTCCGTCAATACAACCGATGCCTTAATCCCCTTAATGTCCAAAAGCTCATTAGCCGCCTGGGCCCCTACAATGGTGGGACTCTGCAGACCCTCCGCAGGACATACGCCAATGGAAAACGCATCCCGATATACCTCAGCAGACGTAATGGCCGACGCCTTTGCCTTATACTCCATCATATCATCCCGGAACAGCTTACGTACCCGGGTCACATCTGCACCGCTGCGCCGCAGATACGCCGCTGCCTCAAAAGTCCTTACCCCGGTCTGATTGGTAAAATTCAGGGTATCAATCACAATACCGGCATACATGGCGTCCGCCTCCGCAGACTTAATCTTAATATCATCCGCAATATACTGCAGCACCTCTGCCACCATCTCGCAGGCCGAAGAAGCATAGGGTTCCACATAAGACAGCACTGCATTGCCTATAATCTCACTGCTCTGCCGATGGTGATCCAGAACCACAATGGTTTTCACCATATGCAAAAGCTCCGGTGCGTCCGTAATACTGGGCCGGTTCACGTCCACCACCACCAGCATAGTATTATTATCTACCAGCTCAGCCGCCTGGGCTCCGTTCAAAAACAGATCCTCCGGATACTCCGGGTTTCCCAAAAAGCGATCCATCATAGGCTGCACAGAGGTAGTCACCTCATTGATCACAATATGGGACTTCTTATTTAAAGAAGATGCAATCCGATAAATCCCCAGAGAAGCTCCAAAAGAATCAATATCCCCCAGCTTGTGTCCCATAATCAGCAAACGATCCTTGGTCTCCATCAGCTCCCGCAGCGCATGAGCCTTTACCCTGGCCTTGACACGGGTAGCCTTCTCAAGCTGCTGGGACTTGCCGCCATAATACTGAATCTTACCGGCGTCCTTCACCACTGCCTGATCCCCGCCCCGCCCCAGTGCCATATCGATAGAAACACGGGCATACTCATAATTCTGATTATAGCTTTCGCCATTCATACCAATACCGATACTAAGCGTCACTGCCATCTCATTGCCGATATTGACTGCCTTTACATCCTCTAAAATGCTGAATCGCTCCTCCTGAATCTGCTCCATATACTTCTGCTTGATCATGAAGAAATACTTATCCTTCTCTGTCTTCTTCACAATCCCATCCATAGCTCCGATGTATTTGTTGATCTTTCTGTCAATAAGAGCTGTGAGCAGAGAGCGGCGAACCTCCTCTACACTCTCCAGGGCTTCCTCATAATTGTCCAGATAAATCAGCCCTGCCACCATCCTCTCATCCGTAATCTCCTGGCGGTACTGTAAAATCTCTGTCTCGTCAAACAAATACACCGCCAGCATTTTCTGATTGCCGGAAATAATCCCGGCTCCATCTTCCTCATCCCCTGTAACATACACCGGACGTACATCTACCCGAAACTTCCTGTTTTGATAAGTAGTATGGATATGTGCAATGTCGTCTGTGCCAAGATCCGTCCTGGTCATCTCCGGAAAAAGAGACACAAGATTCTTCTTCAAAGCCTTCTTTTCCGATAATATCTCCCGAAACGCCTCATTGGCCCACAGCAAGCTTCCATCCTCATCAGCCAGACCATAGGGAACTGCCATCTCTACCAAAAGCTGCTTCTGGATCCAGGCATATTGAGCAGAAAATTCTACCAAACCGCTTAAAATACGTTTCTTCTGATGAAGGCATATGACGACCGCAGCAATCAGATAGCATAAGGTAAATGGAAGCAGGAGCAGACCAGACGTCCTGCTCAAAGCTGCCACAGCAAGATTTCCAAAAATCAGAAATAATGACAACAGCAGCGGCCAGGATAAAAACAGCTTTAACTGGCCTTGTATTTTTATCGTTTCCTTCATGATTCTTCTCCTTGTTAGGTACACCATATCCGCTCAACTCACCGTTGACCTTGGGATCCGGTTCGCTAAGGGGTCAGGTATCGCTCACACTAAGCTCGCGAAAGACCTTGCTAAGTGTTCCCATTATACCACAAGAAGGTAGTTTCGTCTAGCAAATGAGCGAGAACGTGAGAATCTGGCTGTAAACACTTCCTATGATTAGACAAGTTTTGAAAAGCTGCGGAAGGAAAACTGCTGCTATATATTACGGAAAATGTGAGGATTCGTATTACGAGTCTTTACATCAATGCTGCAATTTTTAAAACAGCTGTTCTTGGCATCCACTTCTGAAAAATCACAATCCTTCAATGTCACATACCGAAACTCCACCTGGTTCCATAACGTTTTCTTAAAAGAACATCGATTTAAGTAACAATGGTCAAAAACTACCTTCTTCAGATCCGATCCTTCAAACAGCAGCTTTTTCAACGTATTATAGAAAAAACAAACCTCTGACAAATGTGCATATCCAAAAGATTTGATCTCCAAAAATCCTGTTGGCATTTCAAGCTGATGAAGCTTAGCGCCAGAAAATCGAATCCCATAAAGAGATACCTGATCAAACACTACATCCCTGAAACAGGCATTCTCCAGATTTGCAGCACCAAAATCACACCGGCAAAAGGTTACCGTCTTAAAAAAAGCATTCCTAAGATTACATTCAAAAAAATCCACCCGGCTCAAAGCACAATCTAGAAAGCTGACCCCATTCAAGTTTTGTCCCGTAAATCCCAAATGAGTCGGCATATATAAACCAGAAAGATCTTCATTCTGAAAAATCCATCTTGCTGTCTGTGGTTTTGCAAAACCACTATGTAGATAATTCCGAATCAAAAAAGAAAGCGTTTTCCCATGCTCACCAGGATCTAAAGTCTCCCCTATTATTCTTTCCTTTAACACGAATTTAGTCAGAACAGACAAATTGCAAAATAAAACATCATATTTCGCTTCTGCCATCTCTGCCGGCAAAACACCATCCGTGTAAATCCCAGTCTCCGCAAAATCATTAAATGCTTGTCTGACACATTGCCTGACATCCCCTCTTAACATGTGCTTAGACTTCATAAAATATTCCAGATATTCCAACACCTCGTCGGAAATATAGCTGTCTCCTAAAGCCTCCAAAACTCTGTCGCCCTGCAGCTGCCTGAAAATCCATTTTGCCGCAAAAAATTCCAAAATAGATTTATGGACAAATTCCAGCATCCAGGCTCCCTCAATAATACTATTCTCAATATAAACAGAGGAAAAAAACGTCTCGTCAAAAAGCTCACCGCACCACTCTCTCACCATATCAGAAGATACCGTCAAAAGCCCCTCTCTGTCCATACAATAAGCGATCCTCTGAGCAATCAGATAATGGCGTTCCAAAATCTCTGCAGTCAATCCGGCTTTATCCCGCTTCATCCCCTCAAATACCTGCTCATACAGCTCACCCATACAAGTTACCGTCTGTACATTAATATTACGGTTCGCAATCACATAAAGCATAATAGGAATCTGCCAGACCTCATGCATCGGAGAATGAGGTCCTGGTTGGGTTAATGCCTGAAATGTTTCAGAAAAAAGCCTTCCTCCAGCCTGCATGTACCGCTCCAGCCATTGCATGATCTGCTCCCCGTCAAACAGCCTTAAATAAATCTGTACATAAGCATCCATGGACGACCGAGACAATTCCAAGTATCCGGGACGTGTCGTCAAAATAATCTTATATCCATGCTCCTCAAACCATTTCAGATCCGAAAGAAATACAGACTGCTTCACCCGATGGTGGATCTCGTCATAACCATCCAAGATCAGAATCTTATCCATATCATCTGCTGTCAGTCCACACTCCTTTAACAGCTCTCTGCGGAAATCGATAGTATCCCCACCTGTTAAGTCCCGAAGGGATTTATATATATACTGGGATGTATGATACAGCTCCGACAAGGCAGCAGCGAAACTGCTTTTTCCACTTCCCGCAACACCCTCCACCACCAAAAGCCAAAAAGCCGAGTCTCTTAAAAATGCATCCACTATCTCCAATGCCTCTGTCGCTTCCGGTCTCCCCGCCATATGACATTTAGGCCACAAAAATACCTGATTCAGTGCAGGACCATCCTTCTCCTCCAAAAACAAACGCTTTCTGAATTTCCGCTGAAAAACTGCCGCTGACGGACTTTCCGATGCTTCTGCCTGCTCCTCGTTCCTCTGTTCCTTCTGTACCAATAGCATTTGATCCATCTGCCCTTCCAGTACACAAAGATGCTCCTTTACTATATTTACCGCCGCCAGGTCACTGTCATCCAACAATTCATAGACAGATTCCCGATAACATGCCAAAATCACTTCAAAAAAGTGAAAAATATCCTTTTTATCTTTCGAAGATATGGTTCTCTTTCCATCTCCTGCACCACTGCCGGCATATTTTTCCAAAAGCTGTTGAAAAAACTCATCCTTGGAAATCAGGTCCCCCGGATGCTGAAGATAATGAAAAATACAGTCACACACATGGTAACATTTACAAAAATTCTGAAATGCATCCGTTTCAATGACGGTTCCCTCACTGCTTTTTTCTAACTGAATACAAAGATTTTGTATTTGATTCTTCAGCCTGCTGCGGCGTGAAAATGTCTGAAGCCTGCCGACCTGTTCCTGCAAAAAATTTTCTAAAATTGTCTCACTTTGAGTTTGAACGATTGCTTCAACGAACTCTATCACTAGCATCTTTTTCTCCTGACATCTTTGCTGGCTTTGGTAATTCTGTAATTTGATCCTCTCTATCCCAAGAACGGTGTTCCGTTTCACAAAGCAAAGGAAATGTAATGTATTCGATTACGGAGTCCAAATCTCAATCGGCTTATAGCCTTGCAGATTCGTAATTGACCTCACCCCACGGATTGTTTTTACATTTAATAGTATTAGTCACTCCAAGGGGTCGATATGTAACTCTTTTCCCAATTCATAAAGTATTTCCAAAGTATCTTCTGGAATTTTTGATTCAAATTCTACATAATCCATCAATGGACTCCTTCACAATCCTGATTTGTCTATTCTGATTTGCCAGCTCTTATTATATGATTTTCTAATTCAAAAAACAATAGCTTTACAAATTATCCCTGTTTTCACCGCTTGGTACTCCCCATAGCTCTTTCCCTTGCTGCCCCTTATTCTCAATATTCGCAAGGCAGCGCAGGGATATATACACAGTTCCATTTAACAGCTTAAATAATTCTTTTATATAGGCGTTGATTTGAATTTTATATCGTGTTAACATTTCATATAGAAAGTCGTCAACAGAAAATGCCTTTGACTTTACCCTTACGACAAAGTCTATACTTCAAGAAAGAAAAGGTGGTGATTATCCGTGTTTTCCTATCCAGCAGGAACATTATCTTACCCTGTTACGATAGTAATGAATGACAGCTTGGCGATAGAATATTCAGGTGGTCAAATGAAAGATATATTTTGGATTGAATCGATGAAGGATTTAGAAGATTTAATGAGTAGAGTTATTAATTCTGATACAATGAAATCCCTTATACAAAAACTTATAAATGAATCCCTTAGACAAGAAATGAGAAATGAGAATGTTGCAATTTTATAGATGTGAGAAATTCAAATGATAATTTGGGAATGCTTCATCAAACAACCCTGGGCTTAAGATTCCGGCTCCTTGTAATTGCAGGTTCGAAATGCTATAATTGAGGTAAGAAACCATTGCCAAGGATAAAAGCGGAGAAAAAGCGGCTGAAAGCCGGAAGGGAAAGGAGATGCCAGAAAAAATGCCAACGATAAATAATGAGCATAAGGATCGTCTGTTCTGCTTCCTGTTCGGAAGCGAGTCGAACAAGGAATGGACCTTAAGCCTATATAATGCGGTGAATGGAACCAGCTATACCGATCCGGAAGAAATCGAGTTTACAACGATTGAGGATGTGGTATATATGGGGATGAAAAATGACCTTTCCTTCACCCTGTTCTCTGTGATGAATATTTATGAGCAGCAGAGCACGTACAACCCGAACATGCCGGTGCGCCAGCTGATATATGCGGGGAAGCTATATAATAAATACATTCAGAGAAATAAATGGAATCTTTATGGGAAGAAGATGATTCCTCTCCCGATTCCTAAGCTGGTTACCTTTTATAATGGGATAGAGGGGAAAGAAGATGAGGTTCTGAAACTGAGTGACGCATTCGGAGCAGACAAAGAAGCAGTGGAGCCAGACATAGAGGTGAGGGTCCGCATGGTGAATATCAATTATGGAAAGAACCAGGGGATATTGGGAGCCTGCCGGCCATTGTCAGAATATGCCTGGCTGGTGGAGCAGATCCGGAGGAACCGGGCGGGCATGGAAATCGAGGAGGCGGTAGACAAGGCGATCCGCGACATGCCGGAGGACTATGAGATCCGGCCGTTTTTGGTCGGCCACAGGGCGGAGGTGAGAGATATGTGCATTACAGAATATAATGAGGCAGAGACTATGCAGATGATAAGGGAAGAAGG
>RAYY01000181.1 GCA_003611875.1 bacterium D16-56
GATAAAGTGACATTTCATGGGAGATATCCGTCAGAGAGGCTGCCGGACTTTTACCGGATGGCAGACGGGTGCCTTTTGACATTAACGGGAAAGAGCTTTATCGGGATGACCATGCCTGGGAAGCTTCAGGAATATATGGCGGCAGGGAAGACAGTGCTGGCGGCAACGGATGGGGCGGCAAAAGGGGTAATTGAGGAGTCTGGCTGCGGGTTATGTGTGGGAGCCGGGGATTGGGAGGGATATGGGAAGATCCTGAGCCGGTTTATTGAGGATGTTGGGGGATACAGGAGTTGCGGGGAGAGGGGGAGGAGATATTTTCGGGAGAATTTTACGAAGGGGTTGTTTATGGAGAGGCTGGTGGATTCTTTTGAAGAAATTAGTGTAATGAAATAGTTAAGAGCTGTTTTTCACATGGCTGATTGCTTCAGATACCTGCAGAGTACGTCGTGAAAAATTCAGCAATTAACATGAATATATCCTCCAATATTTTCATTATTGTACTTGAAATTTGAAGGAAATGCAAAACTTTTCCGGTTTGTCCGGGTTAGGAGATGGGAGAATGCTCTTTTTATTTGTTGCATTTATAATAGGTTTATCTGGAAGTGTATTTGGGGCTGTTATATACGGAAAAGAGCCAGGAAGGATAATTCCTGTTACATGGATGGGAATTGTAACAATTTTATATGGTTTTGGCATTGCAGGGCAT
>RAYY01000182.1 GCA_003611875.1 bacterium D16-56
GTATGACGGTATGGGCCGCCTGACCGAGCGGAGAAATCCTGACGGCCAGCTGGAGGAATGGAACCAGTATGATGAGCTGGGACGGAGAACCGTCCGGAAACTGGCAGACGGAGAAGAATTCCATTTCCACTATGAGGCGCAGGGATTCCTTTCCGATATCACCAGCGCCGGGAACAGGGAGGAAGGCAGGAGGCTGCAGAGTTACCGCTATAACAGCCGGGGCCAGGTGACCGGGATCCTGGACGGGAATGGGAACCAGACCGGTTTTGATCTGGATGCCTGGGGAAAGCTGATAAGGATCCGGGCAGCGGACGGCGGGGTGGAGGGATATACCTATGACTATGCCGGAAACATCACTTCCACAACGGACGCGAACGGGGGGACCATCCATTACCGTTATAACAGCCAGGGAAAAGTATGTGAAATCACAGACCAGGAAGGGCTGAAGGAGTGGTTCTGCTATGACCGGGAAGGCCGCCAGATCCTGTCCATCGACCGTCTGGGCAACCGGGTGGAAACCGAGTATAATATAGACGGGAACCCTGTGAAAAGGGTCAGCTGTGATAAACACGGGAAGAACCGTGATGTAAGGATCTGGGAATATGACTGTTTGGGATATTTAAGACAGGCGATCGGCGGAGGATTCCGTTACCGCTATGAATACCGCCCGGATGGAAAACTCCTTTGTA
>RAYY01000183.1 GCA_003611875.1 bacterium D16-56
GGCAGTAACCTGCCCAAAAGCTTTGACAAAGCACCAGTCCACATACATATCGCACCATGCCTGCCCCTGCAGGGAAGGATACAAATCACGGGCATATTTTGTATAATTGTTGCTGCCGGCATTCCCTGTCTTGCTGTCCAAATCTTTGTTTGATTTCTTTTCCAGATACCCGTTTTCTTCTTTTGCAATACGGATTAATTTCTCTATAGCTGTCATAAAATAACCCTTTTCTAAAAAATGAGGGGCAGATTATACTGCCCCCGCTTAAGTTGCGACTGTCGCAACCGTTATGGTTTTATTTCAACGGAAATCAGAAACTCCGTATGGAAATGCATCTTACGCTTTTTCATTGTCAGACCCTCCAAATTGATCCTCTGGCACATCCACTCCAGCATGAATCAGCTTTTCCGTTACGGCCAGACCTCGGGTCAGAAAATCTGGTACTTCATAGCCGCATTCCACCAGATTCTCCAAAATACTCCGTACCTCATTGACCAATAACGCCGCCAGTGTAAACCATCCCAGTAATACCAAAAATCCTAAATTCACACCCAGCAAATCATTTCCTAAATGCACAAACAATTCCGGAACTAAAAAAGCTACCAGGATTATCACCCAGTAGCCTGTTTTCTTCACAATCCCCCAAAGTCCCTTGTAACTGGATTC
>RAYY01000184.1 GCA_003611875.1 bacterium D16-56
CTATGGAATCTCCTCACATCCCCAATCTCTGCGATCAATTTGGGCGCAAGCACATTTCCAACACCTCCCATTGCCCTGACAACCGGATATTCCGGCAGACTCTTGGCTAATGCCTGCATCTGTGTTAGAATAGTCATCAGAGTGTTATCGACTTCTCGTAACACCCGTACTGCCTCCTGTACCAGCATTTTGGTCGATGGGGTATCGGAGGATACTGTGGGGATGCCTTTTTTTGCCAGCGCATAAATCTTGACGGCTTTATCCTGGCTCGTGGTATCCCTTCTCTTTTGCCCATTTTAAATAACTCTTTATAAACTGTTCCTCCGGTTTCTTCGTGATATTGTCATAATGCCAGTATTCTTCCGCAAAATCCCCCAGCTTATCTTTCCCATTTGTTTCATTCCAGCCTTTCAGCAGCGTTTTGATCCCAGGCATCGTATAGTCCAGAAGATGAGTCAGTTCCAACACGCTTTCCACACGCATCCGCATATACTGACGGTACTGCCTTCCCAAAAGCTTCCGCTCCGCATAGACGCTTTCTTCTGCCTCATAGTTCTTCAGCCTGTACCAGTGGTCAATCCCATAGTTAGAGATTGTAATGGCATCCTGCTTATCCGTTTTCACACGTCTTAACCCCTGACAGCGGTATTCCTTCAT
>RAYY01000185.1 GCA_003611875.1 bacterium D16-56
GAGCGCCCCATCCGTCAGAAGGTGCGGATCGAGAAGGATATCCAGACCCTGCCGGAGACCAAGCAGGTATGGTACTGCTTAAACTGCGGATACGAGAACCGGGATGGCGTGACCGCCTGCGGCTTCTGCGACAGGGCCAGGTCCACGGAAGAGACCAAATTCATCGACTACGCCCATGACACCTA
The DNA here is from genome assembly GCA_003611875.1 of bacterium D16-56. Classification (GTDB taxonomy): domain Bacteria; phylum Bacillota; class Clostridia; order Lachnospirales; family Lachnospiraceae; genus Brotaphodocola. The sequence goes on from RAYY01000185.1 coordinate 186, forward strand.
CGCCGCAGTCCATTCGGATAACATCTCCGCAGAGCGGGACGGCGGCTGGTATGAGACGGCAAAGGACTGGTTAGGCAGCCTCTTAAAGGGCAATTCGCCGGAGGAAGAGCCGGAGAGCATTGGCAACTTCCGCTTCAAGGCGTACTTAAAGTCCAACTTAGAGCGCCTGTACCGGGACGAGGACGGCCATATCGTCTGGATGGACAGGAACGGCAACACCATGAAGCCCCAGTATGAGGACACCAACGGGGACAGCAACTACGACACCTTTACCTGGAAGTACGACACCGCTTATGGCGGCAGGACCGTGGACTTCCCGGAGAAGGACAAAGTATCCGAAGACGGGGTGCTTTCCTCCTCCAACGTCCAGAAGATCTATACGGACGTGATGCACCGGACGGGTTCCATGACCACGTCGGCCCGGGCCAACAACCTGTGGGACACTTATGCGGATCCGCAGGGCGGGGCCAG
>RAYY01000186.1 GCA_003611875.1 bacterium D16-56
ACGAGGGGCGTTCTTTTTATAGAAAAATTTAAGGAGGATATCTATGGCAGATAACAAAGGAGTTATTACAGCAGTAGGAAGGAAGAAGCTGTGTATGGCACATGCAGGAGATATAGCGCTGCCAGTCATCACACAGATGGCATGGGGGTCAGGTGGAGCAGATGAAACAGGACAGCCCCTTGATACCACCGGGAATGAGATCGGATTGTATCAAGAGCTGCTGAGAAAAGATATTGAATCCCATGTGTATGTGAACGAAGGCCAGACTACCTGCAGGTATACGGCGACACTGGAGGCGGGAGAATTGGATAATTCATACATATCTGAGATGGGGCTGTATGACGAGGATGGGGACCTGATCGCCTACCGTACCTTTATGCGGAAGGGGAAGGACGCTGATATCCCGCAGATTTATGATATGGATGAGATTTTCTAAGAAAGGGGTGCAGGATGGCATTTGTATTGAAAAATCCTCCAGAGTTTACGATGGAGGTAAATCAGTGGACAAGGGAAACCGATGCAGACGGTGCAGAAATGGCAAAGGAGATCGAAAAGCTGCTGAACAATGATTTTTACTTAAAGACCGAATTGGAACGCATGGACCATGTAGCTTTGGTGGTGCTGCCGGCATCCGGGTGGACAGGCAGCA
>RAYY01000187.1 GCA_003611875.1 bacterium D16-56
AACGAAGAAAACAGGGAATGGACTATGATACAGCATTGGGCTTCAATGGAAGAACTCAAGGCTGCTTCTGATAAAATGTTTCAAGATGAGGGAGCAGCCCCTTTTGTAAAAGCACTTGACGCTGCAAGTGTCAAAATGAGCATATTACCACAAATAAAAAAATGGGGATAAAAAAGTGAAAAAGTTTGAATATCAAATTGAAAAGGTAACAGGGCATTGTTCATGTGGATATAAGGTAGGGGACGTATTTCAATGTGAGGGTATGAATACTCCCTGTACTCCATTTTGTGGAGGTGCTTACATGGCTTTGTTTCCTATTCAAGTCGCCCTACACAATGGAGCTACCTTTAATTTTGAAGAAAACCCAAAGTCAAAAGGAAATTTGGCTTGTCCTGATAATGGGTATGTTGTTTTCAAAGTTACTCTGATTGAGGACTAGTTATTTAAGTGAAAATTTGAAACGGTATACAACGGAACGCCCAAACGGAAATAAAAAAAACCGTTGTTGAGGCGGTAGGGTTTTCATGCGCCCAAACAAAATAAAGCGAGCCTAACGGCGGTTTTGACATAACAATCAAAGCCGCCGTTTTCTTTTTCAAAAATAGGAATACGGAGGGTGTGTTAAAGTCGCCCTT
>RAYY01000188.1 GCA_003611875.1 bacterium D16-56
CTTGACAGTTGAAAGTTTGTACGACTAAGAAGCCAGAAAATCCCAGTGTTCTTCTGACTCTTCCTGTAGCTGCTGAATTATTCGCGTTATGTATAATTCGGGCTTTTGCGCCAAAAGGCGGAAAAAATGTTTTCGGAAATAGTGCATAAGGGTGGCTTCCGAAACCCTTCCCTTAGAAGGTGTCCTCTGGTAACGGAGTTGGTCAGAACGGAGCTTTCCAATATAATAAATGGAAAGACTCTGCAATAGCCCCATTGCAATGCAGGACAGTGCCATATGCATTTCGGTGGCGCGAACTGCTTCCAGTACTTTTTTCCGGGACTTTTCATCTTCCACACGCTCCAGGGGTGCCGGTTCCCCTTTCTTCTGGTAATAGCTCAGCTTCGGCATGTACTTTGACCAGAAGCGGTAGCAGAATGCTCCGACCTGCTGCTTTAGTTCCCGGAAGGTGCATTCGATCCGGAACCGGTAACTGTAAAGACGGATAATGGTCAGCGGATCCAATGCCAGGCAGGTGCTTGCCAGAATGCTCTGGCTGCCGTTCATTTCCACCAGCACAAACCTCAGTTCCTGGTACAGCTTCTGCCCCCATAATAGGTCGATACAATAGTAACGCAGGAATTCTTTCTTAC
>RAYY01000189.1 GCA_003611875.1 bacterium D16-56
CAGATCATGGAGCAGATCCTGTCCCAGGAGGGGCATTTTGTACTGATGGTCAAAAAGAACCAGCCGCAGTCATATGAGGAGATCGTGAAATACTTTGGGGAAATGTCAGAAGACCATAAAAGAAGGAAGGAGGACGAAAACTACAGGCCAAGATATCCCGGGATGCAGGAGAAATATGAAGAAACCAGCCAGAAGGAGAGGAACCGGGACAGACAGGAATACCGGTGGTACAGTGTATGCACGGAATGCGGCCTCCTGACAAAGACACAGAAGGAATGGCCCTTTGTAAAAACAGTAGGATTAGCCAGACAGATACGGATACCAGTAGAAAGGGACGGGGAGGGAAACGACATTACACCGGATATAAAGACTTTTCTGGAAAAAGGTTCAAGGCGGAGACCGAAACCGGTCCGGGAGGAAGGGACAGGAAAAGATATCCAGGAAACAGGGATGATCTCGGACCTGGAACTGACGGCGGAAGAAATGGGGCGGATAAAAAGGGAGCACTGGGCGGTTGAAAACCGTCTGCACCATGTACTGGATGACACATTCCGTGAAGACAGGTCACCGGCAAAGAAATCAAAGCACAATCTGGCGCTGGTCAGGAAGTTTGCCTATAATATCCT
>RAYY01000190.1 GCA_003611875.1 bacterium D16-56
GACTGCGGCTGGTTCTTTTTGACCATCAGTACAAAATGCCCCTCCTGGGACAGGATCTGCTCCATGATCTGCGTCTGGGTCCCGATTGCATCTGTCGTGACGATACTTTCCTGGATATCCAGCAGTTTCAACAGCCCTGGTATCGCTTTGATCTCACAGTCCTTATTTTTTAGGGGCATCTGTGCTACCACCAGTCCCGTTGCCGCATCTACCGCATTCAGGACCATCGGCGCCCGGAAATTCTTCACTTTCTCCATGGCTGCCCGCAGTGCTTTCCCATCCACCGCAAGATGGATTCCTTTCGTACTCACGATCTCCCCGGCCCATTCCATGAATTCCAGTGCAAACAGTTCCCCGTCGGTCCCTGACAGGAGCCGGCATGCCGTGGACGGGGAAGCGATGCCATTCTTTAATGGAAGATATTCCCTCAGTTCTTCCAGATGCTTTTCACACCATCTGAGGCTCCTGCGTATGGTCGTCCTCCCCGCAAGAAAACCGGCCACAAGGCATACCAGCACTTCCGCATGGTCGTGTTTTGTTTTACGGCCGCATCTGGGGTCCGGCACGGCCCTCATATATTCCACAAGCGGCTTTGTCCGGAATCCGT
>RAYY01000018.1 GCA_003611875.1 bacterium D16-56
TGGGGCGCTGCCGCAAGGGTAAGGAAAAGCGCATTACCATCTACTACAAATTTGTCGGGGCTATCCAATAAGCAAAAACGGCATCCCCTATGGATGCCTAAAAAAATAACTTGGCTTTACGTCTATTTGACTTCTCATCATCCTGTCTTCCTCTTTCGGACTGATTTTCTTTAATATTTTTGTGGGAACGTCTCCCACTATGGTCATAGGCGGGACATCCCGGGTTACTACGGCTCTAGCAGCCACCACTGACCAGTCGCCCGGGCAGTACCGTGGCATTAGATCCAATCCATACATGATTCCCTGCTTTTAGGGCGCATAATGATTCTTCCTGTTTTACCCCGGATCAAGGTCATGGTTAATGGCTGCCAGGACCACATTGTGTCCGATCAGCGCTCCGTCTCCAATCCAGATTCCACCTTGATCCTGAAAATGGCATCTGGAATTGATAAATACATCTTTTCCAATGATAATATTTTTCCAAAGTCTGTATAAAACGGGGGAAGCAGCCGAAAGGTATTGTCTATCCTTTTGCCAGTCAATCTGCCCATAATCTCCCTCAATTCCTCCGGGGTATGATATTGGTGATTCATTTCTATCCTCAGCCGTATACGGCAAAAGGATGTGCAGGAATAAAGGAGGATTCCCATTTGGATATTCGAGTATTACAATATTTTCCGGCAGCGGCAAGAGAAGAAAGCATCACAAAGGCCGCCCAGAATCTTCAAAAAAGCATCCCCTGATCCATTACCACATTTACAGCGGCGACACAGAACGTGTGATGGAAAAGCTGGATAAGGGACTGATTGATTTCGGCCTTTTAGTGGGCCAGGTGGATATCAGTAAATATGATTATATACGTTTTCCTGTGAAAGATACCTGGGGCGTATTGATGTGTAAAGACAGTCCTTTGGCACAAAAGGAGTCGGTTTCACCTGAAGATCTGTGGGACAAGCCGCTGATTATTTCCCATCAGACTTGGATTAACAATGAAATGTTTCCCTGGCTGCAGGAAGAATTGAATGCAGTCAATTAGGGCGGGAGCTGAGGATTTCTGCAAATATTTCATTGGCGCTTTCACGGCGGAGGGCAATGGTAAGGCTTCGTATATGGTAAGCGCTCATACTATGGCGAGGAGAGTTTTGGATACATGTCAGGATTTCCTGGGGGCAGACTCCCAGGTTGTTCAGGTGCTGTTTAAAACCGGGATCGCTGGCAATCCATACAATGCGGGCTGATTCACCGGGATTCATATGGCTTAATGGAAGAACCATGGAAATATTCTCTTTCTTTTTTATGTTTTTGTTTTGCAGATAATCTATGCGGCAGCCGGGATTTTGGTGACAGAAAGGAGATGGAAAATTAAAGTAATGCGAAAAACCCACCGAGGGGTCGGTGGGTTTTTCGCATTACTTTTGGGAATGGTAGGTATACAAATAAAAGAAAATGGTTTTAGGGGGGCCTGCCAGAATTGCATCTGGCAGGTATGAGTATGAAAAAGCTTTACAATTTCAAGTGTTAACTTGAAACAAAGGCTCATTATCCTTTCGGATAATGTAACTATAGTATAGAGAATATTTGTGTCAAAAGTGTGTCTCCATCATAAAAAAAATATAAACAAAATAAAAAATAAAAAAACCCTTTCAAAATAAGGTATCTTTGTATATAATAAAGAAAGCTGGATTATCTGGAAATTATGGGAATTTCGGCAAATCAGGTAAGATAGAAGACAGCAAAATAAAATAGTAATTGTATAAAGTTATAAGATTGACATCGGAAATATTGTAAATACTGTAAATAAAGGAATCGGAAGGAACAAGCAGGAGGAAGAATAAGAATGTTAGTGTCCAATGATATTGGAATTGATTTAGGTACAGCAAGTATTTTAGTATATATTAAGGGAAAGGGCGTTGTGCTGAAGGAACCGTCTGTGGTGGCCATTGACCGTGATTCCAGTAAGATTATGGCCATTGGTGAGGAAGCAAGGCTGATGATCGGCAGGACTCCGGGAAATATTATTGCCATACGTCCGCTTCGGCAGGGTGTGATCTCTGACTATACGGTGACAGAGAAGATGCTTAAGTATTTTATCACCAAGGCAGTAGGAAAACGAACATTGCGCAAGCCTCGTATTGCGGTCTGCATTCCCAGCGGAGCTACAGAGGTTGAGCGGAAAGCTGTGGAGGATGCCACATACAATGCCGGAGCCCGTGATGTGGTGATCATTGAGGAGCCGGTTGCGGCGGCTATCGGCGCGGGAGTGGATATATCCAAGGCCTGCGGCAATATGATCGTAGATATTGGAGGCGGTACGGCAGATATTGCGGTGATTTCTCTTGGCGGCCCGGTGGTCAGCACATCCATTAAGGTGGCAGGGGATGATTTTGATGAGGCTTTAGTGCGGTATATGCGAAAGAAGCATAATCTTCTGATTGGAGAGCGAACTGCTGAGGAGATAAAGATCAACATCGGCGCGGCTTACCGCCGTCCTGAGGTTTTGACTATGGAGGTACGGGGGAGAAATCTGGTGACAGGGCTTCCCAAGACCATAGTAGTGACCTCAGACGAGACGCTGGAGGCTTTGAGGGAGCCGGCCATGCAGATCGTGGACGCGGTGCATAATGTGCTGGAGCGGACGCCGCCGGAGCTGGCTGCCGATATTTTTGACAGGGGAATCGTGATGACTGGCGGAGGTGCTCTGCTGAACGGCTTAGATCAGCTTATTGAGGAGAAATCCGGCATTACCACCATGGTGGCGGAGGAGCCTTTAACAGCCGTAGCCATTGGCACAGGAAAGTTTATTGAGTTTCAGCATGGAGACATCAGAGCACATGAATATTGATCTCGCCCTATTCTTTGTGGCAAGTTGTAATAATCGATCGTATTACGGTAGGAATCGCTGCAGAATTTCGAGTATCTGGCGCTTGGGAGAAGCGTTTGTCTTACAGCATTAAAAGGGTTTCAGATAACCGAAACAGGGAGTCATTCAGGATGAGTGGCTCTTTTTGCGTTTACCGATTGCGTAATGACGGAACTTAGGGTAAAATAGTTTTAAATTAGTTCTGGGAAGTTCTAGTTTAGTCATGGAGTTTAGTCATAGTATCGTTATGGTTTGGGGGGATAAGAGTACTGTCAGGATGAAAAAGGAGCAGGTGGCACAGGGATGGCAACAGTAAAAGGGTATGTGGAGAAAATAAAATACCGTAATGAAGAAAACGGTTATTCTGTTCTGGAGGTAGGCGCTGACGGTCAAGACTATGTGCTGGTGGGAACATTCCCCTATATCAGCGACGGAGATCTGATTGAGGCAGAGGGCAGAATGGTAGAGCATGCTCTTTATGGAGAACAGCTTCAGGTGGAAAAGTATGAGCTGAAGGCTCCCGAGGATACAGCGTCTATGGAGCGGTATTTAGGGTCTGGTGCGATCAGAGGAGTAAAAGCAGCTCTTGCGGCTCGTATTGTGCGGCGTTTTAAGGCAGATACCTTTCGGGTGATTGAAGAGGAACCAGAGCGTTTGGCAGAGGTAAAGGGTATCAGCGAAAAGATGGCCAGATCCATCTCAGAGCAGATGGAAGAAAAGAAGGAAATGCGTCAGGCCATGATGTTTTTACAGGATTACGGCATTTCCATGAACCTGGCTTTAAAAATATACCAGGAATATGGTCAGCAGATGTATGGAATCATTCGGGAAAATCCGTACAGGCTGGCAGATGATATTCAGGGGGTGGGATTTAAAATAGCAGATGAGATTGCCCAGCGTGTAGGAATCGTTATGGACTCCGATTATCGGATCCATAGTGGTATTTTTTATTGCCTTTTGCAGTCCTCGGCAAACGGCCATACCTATCTGCCTCAGGAAGAACTTTTGAAAAATGCGTCAGAGCTGCTTCATGTGGATTCGGGAATCATGGAAAAGCACCTGATGGATCTTCAGATGGAAAAGAAAATCGTGGTAAAGGTGGGTGAGAATGACAGCCGCCATATCTATGCATCGCAATACTACTATATGGAATTAAATACTGCCAGAATGCTTCACGATTTAAATCTTAGCGGCACAGAGCCGGAGGATGGGATTCGCCGGAAATTAGAACAGATATGCCAGGAGGAAGGGATCGAGGCAGATGAGATGCAGCTTCAGGCCGTAATACAGGCAGTCAACAGCGGGCTTTTGATTATTACAGGCGGTCCGGGAACCGGGAAAACCACTACCATCAATACGATTATCCGGTATTTTGAACAGGAAGAAATGACCATTCTTTTGGCAGCGCCTACAGGCAGGGCTGCAAAGCGGATGACAGAAGCCACCGGCTATGAGGCCAAGACCATTCATCGGCTGCTGGAGCTGAGCGGGGCGCCGGATGACGACAGAGGAACCATGGGAATGCATTTTGAAAGAGGAGAGGATCATCCTTTGGATGCAGATGCAGTCATTATAGATGAGACTTCCATGGTGGACATTTATTTGATGAATGCATTGTTAAAGGCTGTCAGTCCTGGCACCAGGCTGATTTTAGTGGGGGATGTGAACCAGCTTCCCAGTGTGGGGGCAGGGAATGTGCTGCGGGATATGATCGAGTCGGGACGATTTCGGGTGGTTAGCCTGAATCGGATTTTCCGGCAGGCAGCAGAAAGTGACATTATTGTCAATGCCCATAAGATTAATGCAGGGGATCCGATTTCCTTGGGGAAACGAAGCCGTGATTTTTTGTTTATCCGGGGAGAGCAGCCGGATGGAATTATCCATTCTATGATAACGCTGGTGAGAGAGAAGCTGCCTGGATATGTAAAGGCAGATCCCTTTGAAATCCAGATTATGACGCCCATGAGAAAGGGGGCGTTGGGAGTGGAGCGGCTGAACGGTATCCTGCAGGAGCATTTAAATCCCAGGGCTGCCAATAAGGCAGAGAAGGAGGCAGGAGGAACCTTGTACCGGGTGGGGGATAAGGTGATGCAGGTGAAGAACAATTACCAGTTGGAGTGGGAGGTTCGAAGCAGCCATGGTATTGTGTCGGATTCAGGTATGGGGGTTTTTAACGGAGATATTGGAATTATTCGGGAAATCAATACTTTTGCGGAAGAAATGACCGTAGAGTTTGACGAGGGAAGGATGGTGGATTACGGGTTCCGGCAGCTGGAGGAGCTGGAGCTTGCCTATGCAATTACCATACATAAGTCCCAGGGCAGTGAATACCCGGCAGTAGTCATTCCGGTTCATTCAGGCCCTCGAATGCTGATGACGCGGAATCTGATCTACACGGCTGTGACCAGAGCACGGTCCTGTGTATGTCTGGTGGGGATTCCGGAAATGTTTCAGTCCATGGTGGATAATGAGATGGAGCAGAAACGATATACAGGCCTTAAAGATCGGATCCAAGAGATTGTGGATGAAGGGTGACAGGTATAAAAAGAAGGAGGAGAATTGAAGGGGTTATTATATAGAAAAATCCGGGAAGCAGGAATGGCATGGGTGAATGTGCTGTTTCCGAGAAGATGTCCGGTTTGCGGCAGAATTGTATGCAGGGAAAGAGAGCTGATCTGCCCGTCCTGTATTTCTCGGCTGTCAGTGGTAAAACAGCCTGTATGCAGAAAATGCGGCAAGGAAATATGGAGTGACCAGGAAGAATATTGTCTGGATTGTACCCGCCACCGCCGGACTTTTGATTCCGGGGTGGCGCTATTGAATTATAATGAGGCAGCGAAGCACTCCATGGCAGCGATCAAATATAAAAACAAGCGGGAATATCTGGACTTTTACGGCGCTGCTTTGGTAAGTCGTTTTCAGAAGGTGGTTTGGCATTGGCAGGCAGATGTGCTGATTCCGGTGCCGGTTCATCCCTCCCGCCGCCGAAGGAGAGGATTTAACCAGGCAGAGGAGCTGGCAAAGCGTCTCAGCCGGGGATGGGGCATTCCGATGGACAAGGAATTTTTGGTCCGCAGTAAAAGGACGGCTCCTCAAAGAGATTTAAATCCGTCAGAACGGCTGAAAAATCTGCAGCAGGCTTTTGAGGTTCATCCTTGTTATGGCGGGAACAAGAGGGTTCCGCGCTGTGTTGTGCTGGTGGATGATATCTATACTACCGGAAGCACCATGGAGGCGTGTTCGCGTGTGCTGAGGGCAGCAGGGGTGGAACAGATTCATTTTGTGGCGATTTGTATTGGGCATGGAAGGTAAGAAACTACTTACAAAATACGATAATCTGTTCCGGGGAGGTCTGAGCAGGGATGCTTCGGGTGGAGGCAGTGTAAATGACAAGAAGCATTTTTCCGGACAGGACGCCGCCAAAGGGCTGACCGTTGGGAAGGATTTTTTTGGTAGTGCCGGAAATGTTAAGGCGCAGGGTATCGTCGGAGTTGGTTAACTGGTTTCCTGAGGGAAGACGGTTAAAGGTATCCAATGCGGCAGAGGTGCCGGCAGGAGTGGGAACAACCACGACTGCGTGATATTGAGGTGGATAGATTAATGGCACAGGAGCCAGGAGAGAGTAAAAGCAGGTTATTTGTTCTCCGGTTTGTAAGGGATGATTGTCTGGAATATAGGTGGAGCCGTCCACAAGAATATTGACAATGCCCTGGTCCAGGGTCTGCAGGGTGAGCATCAGGCCGCAGCCAGCCTGCGCAGGAGCTGAGTTCTGCCATTGGATCTGCAGGATGGTTCCGGATGTGGAAGTGTATTGAGACATGAAAGCCTCCCATGGGTTTATCATTATCATACTATGTGATAAATGAAAAAAAGTACTGCTGTGCGGGAGAAAATTTACAGTAGTCTGCAAATCATTTGCATCACTGGTTTGGCTCTCTCACACGGCAGTACGAATACAGCCTTCTATGACTTTTATATGGAGATTAGCTGGAATGGAATCTGGTTGGCAGTCATCATCTGAGCTTCTCTCTGATGACAGGTAAAAATAATAAGCTGGTTATTATATGCCTGTGACAGCCATTTCAGCGCTGTTTTCAGACGTTCGTCGTCATATTGAACAAAGCTGTCGTCAAAAATCAGGGGCATCTGGTCGTGGCCGGTCTGAAGCAGGCGGGCAGCAGCCATGCGCAGGGCCAGATATACCTGGTCCATGGTTCCGCTGCTGACCTGTGATACAGGAACCAGCTTGGTGCGGGTGTTCATAAACAGGTTTAGGTTTTCATCTACACTCATACTGTCATAGATTCCGCCGGTGATTTCTCCAATCATGTCAGAGGCCGCTTTGTTTAAATGAAGTCCGAAAGAATCCCGGATGGTGGACGACAATTCGGTCATGGTATCCAATGCTAAGTCAATGGCAGCAATTTCTTCCCGGATCCGGTCGTTTTCTTCTAAGATCTGTTTGAGGGATTCTACCTGATCCTTACAGTGGGAAAGGTGATCCAGCTTTTTTTCCAGCTCCCATTGGGAACGCTGCTGACGGGTGATGATCTCATCACAGGAGGCAGCCTGGCTTTTCAGGGAGGAAATTTCTTCAGCCTTCATGGAAACAGAGGTTTCTGAGCGAATCAGGGTCTGGCTTAACCGGATATATTCCTCCATCCGTGCAAGAAATGCTTCCATGGCATCCTCTGAGATGGCAGGGTCTCCTAAATGGCGGGAGAACACCTCCTGCAGCAGCTTGCTTGTGTAGGATAAATTCCTCCGGTCATGCTTCCGTGCCAGAAGCAACGCAATACCTGTAATGGAAAACAGTAAGGTGATAATGGCAAGGACGGCAATTAAAAGCAGACCTGGGTCTCCGAGGCTGGATAATAAGGATGCCTGGATCCCTTCCTCCGAGAGGGAGATACGCCTGGCATGTTCCTGGGCTATGATGACCGCCGTAAAAGCCCCTGTGACGACTGCCATGAAAAGTGCCAGTCCGGCCAGCACAGACACGGATTTTTTTTCACAGGCAATTTTGGCAGTGTGATAGGAGTCAAAGATCCCCATGGTTTCATCCCGATAACGAGTTACCGATTCCTCGTCTGTGAACTGGGCACTGGATAAGGCCTGTCTTCCGGATGCAATTTTCTGCAGCAGGGTTTCTCTCTCCTCCTGCTTTTGGGAAATCTGACTATGAACCTGGGTGCGCTGATTCTGGTATGCCTGAAGCTGATTTTCGTATTCAGGGGATGCAATATTCCGCTCAATACTGCGGATTTCTCCCATCAAGGCCGTATAATTCCGGGCAGCGTCCGGATCCAGCAGCCGGTCAAATTCCTTGCGCCGGCTTCGAAGCTGGGATGCGGCCCGGGTGATGTTTAAAGACATATTGCCAGTGGTATTCATATTGGCAATGTAGTTGCGCAGCTCTGTCACCATGCCGCCGTCTGTGGCGCTTTTGAGCTGGCCGATGCTGATTGTGTTGGTATAGGTAGTTTCACTAAGGCCGCAGAGCAGCCGGTCTAAGAAAGCCTTGTCAGGCTCTATTTGCTTTCCTCGGGTTTCATTGACAATGGTCAGGGACTTCTGGTCTTTCCGGAAATTTCGCTCTATTCGATAAATTTCCCCTTCCTGCTCCACCCGAAGCCAGCCGCCGTAGGCAGCCTTATTGTCCCAAGGCTCGTAATGAGACCAGGTATCATTTCTGGAGGCTCGTCCTCTGCCTCGCTCCAGGCCAAAAAGCATAGAACGGACAAAGGTGTGAATGGTGGATTTGCCGGCCTCGTTTTTACCGTATACAACATTCAGACCATCGGAAAAGGTCAGGTCGCGGTCGTGAAACTTACCGAACCCGTCAATGTGTAAATCCAGTAATTTCATCCTGTCAGATCCTCCTTATCTCCTCTCGTCGGTGGTACTTAACAGTGCGTCTATGCCGTAATAGAGAGCCTTTTTTTCGATGGCGCTCATCTCCTCTTTCTGCAGTGTGCGGATATAAAACCCGATCATATCACCAGGATGTTCGGCAAAAAGTCTGCTGAAATCATACTCTGGCTCTGATTCGTCAATGATCTCAATCACCTGCATCCGTCTCTCTAAGGGACTTAAATCAAATTGGATATCCGGATCCCTCTTCCCTCGGATGCGGAAGCGGTAAATGTGTTCAAGACCGCGTCTGGCAGCCTCGTCGCTAATCCGTGTGCACAGCTCGCCGTTGGTGGTGGCAGGGGTTACATGGATCACCAAAGGAATGTACTGAGCCTGTGAAAGCGGAATAAATTCCAGGCGAATGACCTGATGAGTGGAAGGGCTGATCTCTCCCATCACTATGCCGTGGCGTCCGGTTTCTGTCTTGTCTAAGGGCTCCGGGGAGCCGGGAAAGGCATAGGAAAGGTCAGGTGCCAGTTCAGGCTTGTGAATGTGTCCTAAGGCAGCATAGGAAAAGCCCATGCCGGAAAAAAGCTTTTTGTCCATAGGCAGGTGGGCGCTGTCCCCGCCGTGAGCCAGAAGAATATGAATCCGGGGCGTCTCGGGGGGACGGACGTCTTTTAAGAGAGGGTCTGTAATCTCTGCCGTGTGGTAGGAGAAACCGGTAATGTCTGTACCTAGTTTTTCAAAGACAACCGTAGAGATGGTCTCCTCCATTAAAAAGGTCACATTGGAGCACCAGGAAAAGCTGCGCTGGGCAGAGCTTTTGCGGATGCGGTCATGGTTGCCGGCGATAATGACGACCTGAATGTTGGGGATAGTGGAAAAGAGATAATTCACCTCTTTTAAATCCCGCAGTAAAGGCTGTCGGTGAAAAAGATCGCCGGCAATAAAAAGAAAATCCACATCCCGCAGCTTGGCCTGGCGGACGATTTCTGCAAAGGTGTCACGGATTGCCTGGGCCCTGTCCTGGCTCCAGGCTTTGTCACTGTCTGGGTTCATACCCCAGTGAATGTCAGCGGTGTGGATAAATTTCATGGCAGCTCCTTTTTTGTGGTTTGCTTGTCTGGTATGCTCTTGCATTTAACTGGTTATATACCCGTGAGTATAAGTGGTGCGGATGGGTATGCCTTATGGCACAAGGTGCCCTGCTCTCAAGGAGCATGGATTCAGGTATACCCTTTTGGTATGGTGTGTTGATGCAGCAGCTTATGCGGACGGAACCACTTCTTATAGCTCGCAGTTGTTGACTGTCCGCGGGAAGGGAACAACGTCCCGGATATTACCCATGCCGGTCAGATACATGACACAGCGTTCAAAGCCTAGTCCGAATCCGGCATGACGGGCAGAACCATATCTGCGCAGATCCAAATAGAAACGGTAGTCTTCTTCATTAAGATTCAGCTCTTTCATGCGTGCCGCCAGCTTGTCATAATCATCCTCACGCTGGCTTCCGCCGATGATCTCTCCAATGCCGGGAACTAGGCAGTCCATGGCAGCTACCGTCCTGCCGTCGGGATTCATCTTCATGTAAAAGGCCTTGATCTCCTTGGGATAGTCAGTCACAAACACGGGACGCTTGTATATCTGTTCGGTCAGATAACGTTCGTGCTCTGTCTGAAGGTCACAGCCCCAGGATACCTTATAGTCAAAATGATCATTGTTTTTTGACAAAATTTCAATGGCATCTGTGTAGGTTACATGGGCAAATTCAGAATTTAAAACACCATGAAGCCTGTCTAAAAGACCTTTGTCTATAAAACTGTTGAAAAATGCCATTTCTTCCGGCGCATGCTCTAAAACGTAGCGAATAATGTGCTTTAACATACCCTCGGCTATATCCATGTTGTCCTGCAGGTCTGCAAAGGCCATCTCCGGCTCGATCATCCAAAATTCTGCCGCATGACGGGTCGTGTTGGAATTTTCCGCCCGGAAGGTAGGTCCGAATGTATAAATATTTCGGAAGGCCATGGCATAAGTCTCCCCGTTTAACTGTCCGCTGACGGTCAGATTGGTAGGCTTGCCAAAAAAATCTTTGGAAAAATCAACGGATCCGTCCTCCTTTTTGGGGATGTCAGACAAATTCATGGTAGTTACCTGGAACATCTCTCCGGCGCCCTCACAGTCGCTTCCTGTTATGAGAGGGGTGTGAACATAGACAAAATCCCGCTCCTGAAAATACTGGTGGATGGCATAGGCAATCAGGGAACGCACACGGAACACAGCCTGAAAGGTGTTGGTCCGGGGACGCAGATGAGTGATGGTGCGCAGATACTCTAAGGTGTGGCGCTTTTTCTGCAGCGGATAATCCGGGGCAGACGCACCTTCCACCGTCACTTCGGATGCCTGAATCTCAAAAGGCTGTTTGGCTTCTGGAGTAGCGACAAGAACGCCCTTTACCAAAATGGCAGCCCCCACGTTTAGCTTGCTGATCTCGGCAAAGTTTGACAGGGTATCATGGTAGACTATCTGCAGCGTGTCAAAATAGGTGCCGTCACTGATTACAATGAAGCCGAATGCTTTGGAGCCGCGGACGCTGCGGACCCAGCCGCCGATAGAAATCTCCTTATCCAGATAGTCTGCCCGGTTTCGGTACAATTCTCTTACGGTAATTAAATCCATATTGGTTCTCCTTTTATTTCTTGTATAATTCATAATCTTATCTTTATAAATGGCAGGAAATGGCTGCCCTATGGGGATTATACTTTATTTTCTGAAAGGATTCAAGGGCAAGCGGCACCTTTCCGGAGGACTTTTCCCGACTTTTTCCGCCGCTTTCCTAAAAGAAATGATTTCCTACAAAAAATGTCGGAAAATGCACAAAAAATCTTCAGAATATATACAAAATTTGTTCACTATTTTAGAAATATGTGGTATAATCATATTTATAGAAAATACTACAGCGAGGTGAGCAGCGTGATTAAAAAAGAAATGATTGCCATGCTATTGGCGGGAGGACAGGGGAGCCGCCTGGGAGTACTGACGCAGAAGGTAGCAAAGCCTGCGGTATCGTTTGGCGGAAAGTATCGAATTATTGACTTTCCCTTAAGCAACTGCATCAATTCAGGTGTGGATACGGTGGGTGTGTTGACCCAGTATCAGCCTCTGCGTTTGAATACTCATATCGGAATTGGTATTCCGTGGGACTTAGACCGCAATGTGGGAGGCGTCACGATTCTCCCGCCCTATGAAAGGAGCAAGGGCAGCGATTGGTATACCGGCACCGCCAACGCGATTTTTCAGAATCTGGAGTATATGGAAACCTATAATCCGGATTATGTATTGATCCTGTCCGGCGACCACATATATAAGATGGACTACGAGGTGATGCTGGAATATCATAAAGCAAATAATGCAGATGTCACAATCGCAGCTATGCCGGTACCCATTGAGGAGGCAGGCCGTTTTGGTATCGTTATTACAGACGAAACCAGCCGCATCACCGAGTTTGAGGAAAAGCCGGAGCATCCAAGGAGTAATCTGGCTTCTATGGGTATCTATATATTCAGCTGGCCGGTGCTTCGGGAGGCATTGATCCATTTGTCTGAGGAGCCGGGCTGTGATTTCGGCAAGCATATTATCCCTTACTGTCACAGCGGTGGCAGAAGGATTTTTGCTTATGAGTACAATGGCTACTGGAAGGATGTGGGTACTTTAGGCTCCTACTGGGAGGCAAACATGGAATTGATTGATATTATTCCAGAGTTTAACTTATATGAGGAGTACTGGAAGGTCTACACCAAAAGCGATATTATCCCGCCTCAGTATGTGGCTGGGGATGCGGTGATTGAGCGCAGCATCATCGGTGAAGGAACCGAAATTTACGGGGAGGTGCATAATTCTGTTATAGGAGCCGGGGTTATCATCGGCAAGGGAGCTGTGGTTCGGGATTCTATCATTATGCGGAACTGCGCGGTGGGTGATGGCGCCCAGGTGACAAAGGCAATTGTGGCTGAGGATACAGTCATAGGAGCCGGAGCCGTATTGGGGGCCGGGGCATTTGCGCCTAGTAAATATGATCCGAAGGTATACCAGTTTGACCTGGTTACGGTAGGAGAGCACAGCGTGATTCCGGATCATGTGAAGATCGGAAAGAATACGGCGATTTCCGGCGTTACACGGCCGGAGGACTATCCGGAGGGAAGTCTGGCAAGTGGAGAATCCATTATAAAGGCAGGTGGTGTACAATGAGAGCGATAGGTATTGTTTTGGCAGGCGGAAACAGCAAGAGAATGCGGGAATTATCCAACAGACGGGCCATATCTGCCATGCCCGTTGCGGGCAGCTATCGGGGGATTGATTTTGTTCTCAGCAATATGACTAATTCACATATTCAGAATGTAGCTGTGTTCACCCAATATAACTCCCGTTCGCTGAATGAGCATTTAAGTTCTTCTAAGTGGTGGGATTTCGGGAGAAAGCAGGGCGGACTATATGTTTTTACGCCGACCATTACAGCGGAGAACAGTGACTGGTACCGCGGGACAGCAGACGCATTGTATCAGAACCTGGCATTTCTAAAAGACAGCCATGAACCTTATGTAGTGATCACATCAGGAGACGGTGTCTATAAGCTGGATTACAATAAGGTTTTGGAGTATCATATTGAGAAAAAGGCAGATATTACCATTGTCTGCAAGGAGCTGCCGGAAGGCGAAGATGCCACGCGCTTCGGCGTTGTGAAGACGAATGAGGATGGACGTATTGTAGAGTTTGAGGAAAAGCCCATGGTGGCAGAGAGCAACGTTGTGTCCTGTGGGATTTATGTGATACGCCGGCGCCAGTTAATTGAGCTGATTGAGCGTTGTGCAGCAGAGGATCGGGTGGATTTTGTGCGGGATATTCTGGTGCGCTATAAGAACCTGAAAAAGATCTATGCATATCGGCTGAATACATACTGGAGCAATATTGCGTCAGTGGATTCTTATTATCGGACCAATATGGATTTTTTAAAGCCAGAGGTTCGGGATTATTTCTTTAAGGAATATCCGGATGTATATTCCAAGGTAGACGATCTGCCGCCTGCCAAGTACAATCCGGGCGCGTTGGTGAAGAACAGCCTTGTATCCAGCGGTTCCATCATCAACGGGACAGTAGAGAATTCTATTCTTTTTAAAAAGGCGTATGTGGGAAATAACTGCGTGATTAAGAATTCTATTATACTGAATGATGTTTACATTGGAGATAACACGGTAATCGAGAATTGTATTGTAGAAAGCCGTGACACGATCCGCGCCAATACTACTTATATCGGTGAGCCGGGAAATATCCGGATTGTCGTGGAAAAGAATGAAAGATACACGCTGTAAAAGGAAAGGGTTTATTGAGATGCAGATAACAGATGTACGAGTGAGAAGAATCGAAAAAGAAGGAAAAATGAAAGCAATCGTTTCCATCACCCTGGATAATGAATTTGTAATTCATGACATTAAGGTGATCGAGGGAGAGAAGGGGCTCTTTATTGCTATGCCCAGCAGAAAGACTTCAGAGGGAGAGTACCGTGATATCGCCCACCCGATCAATTCGGAGACACGGGATATGATTCAGAATGTGATTCTGAATAAATATGAGACAACGGCGTTGGAGAGTCAGGAGGAATAGAGAGAGCAGATTATCGACAAGGCGGCGGGTTCTTGGGAGACCTGCCGCCTTGTCGATTGTAATGATTCTATGGGATTCCCCAACCCCCAAAATGCCGGAGCTGCTGCCTGTAGTCCCAGCAAGGTGTCTTTGCTTCAGATAGAAGGTAAGCCTTTACTTTCTCCTCATAACCTGATAAAATAAAATAGTATAACAAGACAAAGAACAGCGTTAATTTTCGTTCCTATACAGGAACTGAGAATTAACGCTTTTGGCGCGTTGATGGATTGCTGTCAATACAATTTGGATAACAGCACAGGGTAAGTGAATAGCAGCGGATTTTGCAGGCGATCGTGAGAACAGCAGACGGAATAAGAGAAAGGAAGAATCATGTATATTATTGCAGGGCTTGGGAATCCCACAAAAGAATATGATAAAACAAGACACAATGTAGGATTTGAGGTGATCGATGAGCTGGCAGAGCGGTATCAGATTGACATCAGTGAACGGAAGCATCGAGCCTTTTGCGGCAGAGGCGTGGTGGAAGGTCAGAAGGTTCTTCTGGTAAAACCGCAGACGTTTATGAATCTCAGCGGGGAGAGCCTGCGGATGGTGTTGGATTATTATAAAGCACCGCCGGAGGATTTGATTGTCATTTATGACGATATCAGTCTGGCTCCGGGACAGCTTCGAATTCGAAGGAAGGGAAGCGCAGGGGGACATAACGGAATTAAGAATATTATTGCTCATCTGGGTACTCAGGAGTTTCCAAGAATAAAGGTGGGGGTAGGAGAAAAGCCGCCCCGGATGGACTTGAAGGATTATGTTTTGAGCCGGTTTTCGAAGGGAGAAAGAGAGCTGATGGAGCAGGCATTTAAAGAGGCAGCACAGGCGGCGGTGATGATGATCACAGAAGGGGTGGATCCGGCAATGAATCATTTTAATATGAAGAAAAAAGCGGAGGAAGAATGAGCAGGATATTTGCAAATCCATTAGCAGAGCTGATTGAATATGAGGAGATGAATCAGGAGCTGGAGCGGGGAAACGGACCTTTGCAGGTCAGCGGCTGTATGGATTCCCAAAAGGTACACTTGATCCAGGAGACGGCTCTTTCCTTTCCCTGGAAGCTGGTAGTGACCTATGATGATTCCAGAGCGCGGGAAATCTATGAGGATTTTGGATGTTTCAGACAGGATGTTTGGATGTATCCGGCAAAGGATCTGCTGTTTTACAGTGCAGATATCCATGGAAATCTCATGGCCAGGCAGAGAGTCCAGGTACTGCGCCATTTAATAGAGGATGATTCGGGGGTGGTAGTGACAACCCTGGATGGACTTATGGATCATCTGCTTCCGTTAAAGCAGTTAAGGGATCAGGTGGCTGTGGTGCAGGTGGGCCAGGAGCTTGATCCGGAGGAGTGGAAGGAACGGCTGGTGCGGCTGGGGTATGAGCGCACCGGACAGGTGGACGGTATGGGGCAGTTTTCCATTCGGGGCGGAATATTGGATGTTTTTCCTCTTACAGAGGAGCAGCCGGTAAGAATTGAGCTTTGGGATACAGAGGTAGATTCTATTCGCACCTTTGATTTGGAAAGCCAGCGCTCTGTAGAGCAGCTGGAGGAGATTGCCATATACCCGGCAGTTGAGATTGTTTTGACAGAGGAACAGCAGAAGAAAGGGGTAAAACGGCTTCGGGAGGAGGTCAAAGCTTCCGCACAAAGGCTTAGAAAACAGATGCTCACTGAGGAGGCGGCAAGGCTGTCTGGTATTGTAGGGGAGCTGACAGAGGGGATCGACGAAGGCCGCAGGGTAAATGGTCTGGATGGGTATTTGTCGTATTTTACAGATGAATCGGTTTCATTTTTGGATTATTTTCAGGAAAGTACCGGCATGATTATTTTAGATGAGCCGGCACGGCTGCGGGAAAAGGGTGAGGCAGTGGAGGCGGAGTTTCGGGAAAGCATGTCTCACCGGTTAGAGAAGGGATATCTGCTTCCGGGGCAGACAGAGCTTCTTTATACTGTTAAGGAGCTGATGGCCAAGGCGCAAAGAAGCAATACCCTGTATCTGACCGGATTGGAGCAGAAGCTGCCGGGAATGACTGTGAAAAACCAGTACCAGATTCGTGTGAAAAATGTTAATTCTTATCAGAGCAGCTTTGAGCTTTTAATCAAGGACCTTCAGCAGTGGAAACGAGAGAAATACCGGGTAATTCTTCTTTCTGGTTCCCGGACCAGAGCCAGCAGGCTGGCAGGAGATCTGCGGGAATATGAATTAAGCGCCTTTTGTCCGGATGATGAAAACAGACAGGTGGAGCCGGGTGAAATACTGGTGACGTATGGAAATCTCCACCGAGGGTTTGAGTATCCCCAGATTAAGTTTGTGGTCATCACAGAAGGGGATATGTTCGGCACGGAAAAGAAAAAGAAAAGGCGGAAAAAGGCTGCCTATGAGGGAAGCAGAATCCAAAGCTTTTCCGAGCTGGCCATAGGGGATTATGTGGTTCATGAGGAGCATGGGCTGGGGATTTACCGGGGAATCGAAAAGATTGAAAGGGATAAAATCGTTAAGGATTATCTGAAGATCGAGTATGCAGACGGAGGAAATCTGTATCTGCCGGCTACTCGTTTAGACGGGATTCAGAAATATGCCGGGGCAGATGCCAAAGCGCCCAAACTAAACAAATTAGGGGGCGATCAGTGGAAAAAGACCAGAAGCCGTGTAAAGAGCGCGGTCAAGGAGATTGCCAAGGATTTGGTGGAGCTTTATGCGGCGCGTCAGGGGACTGCCGGCTTCCAATACGGCCCGGATACTGTATGGCAGCGTGAGTTTGAAGAATTGTTTCCCTATGAGGAGACAGAGGATCAGGCAGAGGCTATTGAGGCGGCCAAACGGGATATGGAAAGCAAAAAAATCATGGATAGGCTGATCTGCGGGGACGTGGGATATGGAAAAACCGAGGTGGCGCTGCGGGTAGCTTTTAAGGCTGTTCAGGAGAGCAAGCAGGTGGTTTATCTGGTGCCCACCACCATACTTGCCCAGCAGCATTATAATACCTTTCTTCAGAGAATGAAGGATTTTCCGGTGCGTGTAGATCTGATGTCCCGGTTCCGCACTCCGGCACAGGTGAAAAAGACCCTGGCGGATCTGCAGAAGGGGATGGTAGATATTGTGATCGGCACTCACCGGGTGCTTTCAAAGGATGTTAGGTTTAAGGATTTGGGGCTGCTGATCATTGATGAGGAGCAGCGGTTCGGTGTGACCCACAAGGAGAAGATTAAAAAGCTGAAGGAAAATGTGGATGTGCTGACCCTGACGGCAACGCCTATTCCCAGAACTCTTCACATGAGCCTGGTGGGAATCCGGGACATGAGTGTGCTGGAGGAGCCGCCGGTAGACCGTCTTCCCATCCAGACCTATGTAATGGAATATAATGATGAGATGGTCCGGGAGGCGATTAACCGAGAATTGGCCCGAAACGGGCAGGTGTACTATGTATTTAATCGGGTAAAGGGGATTGACGAGATCGCATCCCATATACAGGAGCTGGTAAAAGATGCTGTGGTAGTATATGCTCACGGACAGATGCAGGAGCGGCAGCTGGAAAAGATTATGTTTGACTTTGTCAATGGGGAGATTGATGTGCTGGTATCAACCACAATCATTGAAACCGGCCTGGATATTCCTAACGCCAACACGATGATTATCCATGATGCAGACCGTATGGGGTTGTCTCAGCTCTATCAGCTTCGGGGACGTGTGGGACGGTCAAACCGGATTTCGTATGCTTTTTTGATGTATAAAAGAGATAAGCTTTTAAGGGAAGAAGCCGAGAAGCGGCTTCAGGCGATTCGGGAATTTACAGAGCTGGGGTCAGGGATCAAAATTGCCATGCGGGATCTGGAAATCCGCGGTGCAGGAAATGTTCTGGGGGCAGAACAGCATGGCCATATGGAGGCAGTAGGATATGACCTGTATTGTAAGCTGCTGAATCAGGCAGTTCAGGCCCTTCGCGGGAAGCGGGAGGCGGCAGACGAGTTTGAGACTGTGGTGGACTGTGATATTAATGCATATATTCCTTCTTCTTATATTAAGAATGAGTATCAAAAGCTGGATATTTATAAAAGAATATCTGGTATTGAGAATGAAGATGAATATATGGATATGCAGGATGAGCTGATGGATCGGTTTGGGGAGCTTCCGGCTTCCGTGGAAAATCTGCTGAAGGTAGCAGAATTAAAGGCCATGGCCCGAAGGGCTTATGTGACGGAGGTTAAGGTAAACCGGCAGGAGGTAAGACTGACCATGTATCCTGGCGCGAAGCTGAATATCGAAGGGATTCCAAAGCTGGTGCAGGAATATGGGGGGGACT
Organism: bacterium D16-56; assembly: GCA_003611875.1. Lineage (GTDB taxonomy): Bacteria > Bacillota > Clostridia > Lachnospirales > Lachnospiraceae > Brotaphodocola. The sequence goes on from RAYY01000018.1 coordinate 18,728, forward strand.
TAAGGTTTCAGATGGGTGATTTGCCGTATTTTCATTATGTGGATCGGAAAAAGGCTCATAAGGACTGTGAGGCAATGCTTCAGAGAACACAGGAGCTGATCGGAAGGGTTGTAGAATTGGTAATGAAATAAAGGATACACGAATACGAATGGATCAGGCAGGAGGAAAAGCAGATGGATAAACGTGATATTCTTCTTATTCACGGAACAGATTATAAGGAGATGACAAAACGGCTGTTGGAGCAGGCTGATTTGGCAGCAGATATAGGGGATAGGCAGAAGAAAATAGCATTGAAGCCAAATCTGGTCACATCGTCTCCGCCCTCTCAGGGGGCCACGACCCACGGCGAGCTGCTGGCAGGATCCATTGAATATCTGCAGGAGCATGGCTTTAAAAATGTTTCTGTCATGGAGGGAGCTTGGGTGGGGGAGAAGACAGACCGGGCCTTTAAGGCAGCAGGATATGACACAATACTGAAAAGGTATCAGATCCCCTTTGTGGATCTGCAGAAGGATTCCTCAACCGAGTACCATGCGGCGGGCATGAAAATCCGGCTGTGTGATAAGGCTGCCCAGGTGGAGTATATGATTAATATGCCGGTGTTAAAGGGACACTGTCAAACTACAATTACTTGTGCGTTGAAAAACAATAAGGGGGTAATTCCTAATTCAGAAAAACGCCGTTTTCATACCTTGGGACTTCATAAGCCCATTGCCCATCTCAATACAATCGCGAGGAATGATTTTATTTTGGTGGATAATATCTGCGGCGACCTGGATTTTGAGGAGGGAGGGAATCCGGTGGTGATGAACCGGATTCTGGGTTTTAAAGATCCGGTTTTATGTGATGCTTTTGTCTGTGACTGTATGGGATATACGGTGGAGGATGTGCCCTATATCGGACTGGCAGAGCGTCTGGGGGTAGGAAGTGCAGATGTGAGCCGGGCTAATGTGATCAGTCTTAATGCGCCTACTGAGGCAGAAGGAGGATTGGGCGCTGCCAGGAAGGTACAAAAGCTGGCGCAGTTTGCAGCGCCAAAGGATGCCTGCAGTGCCTGTTATGGATCCCTGATCTATGCCCTGGACCGGCTGAATGATGCCGGAAGGCTTAAAAAGGGATTGATGCCTGTAAGTATTGGGCAGGGCTATCAGGGAAAAGAGGGGGAGATCGGCGTGGGAAGCTGTACCTCCTGTTTTCGGAAAAGCCTGGCAGGGTGTCCGCCTAAGGCGGCAGATATGGTGGAGTTTTTGATGGAGAGCTGGGGATTTTCAGATTTTTCTTGATTTTTCTCTATAACAGCACTATAATGAATCATGTAAAAGGATTGAAGTTCTTCGGGGCAGGGTGGGATTCCCTACCGGCGGTATAGTCCGCGAACCGCGAAAGCGGCTGATCCGGTGTAATTCCGGAACCGACAGTATAGTCTGGATGAGAGAAGAAATTGTGCGGTCGGAACTGGCTGCAGTATTTTCAGCGGAAGAATTGACGACGCCCCGGATGAGTAGAGAACATCCGGAGCGTTTTGTTTTTGGCCTTTATCCTATGGCTTTATTGAATGGCATGAGGAGACGGCGATTGACGATTTCAGGCTGAAGCTTGCAGATGCAGGGGTTCCTAAGCTGCCTGGGCTTTTTCTGGCACAGGCAGAACGGCGGCATGATTCCTCCATGCGATGAACCAATCAGGATTAATTTTCAGGAGGAAAAGAAAATGAGGGAAAATCAGTTATTATCCACAAGGAATGTTACAGTAATGGGAATGTTTGGCGCATTGGCGGCAGTGCTGATGCTGTTTGAGGTTCCCCTTCCTTTTATTGCGCCTAGTTTTTATGGGCTTGATTTGAGTGAGGTGCCGATTTTGGTAGGAACATTTGCATTGGGACCAGTGGCGGGTGCGGTTATGGAGGTAGTGAAGATTTTGATTAAGCTGGTTCTAAAGCCTACTTCCACGGGGTTTGTAGGAGAGTTTGCCAATCTGGTATTTGGGTGTTCTATGGTGATTCCGGCAGGGATGATCTATCAGCTTCATAAGACTAAGAAAGGCGCTATGGCTGCCATGGCTGTCGGAACGGTATTGATGGCAGTAGTGGGAGTTGCGGGAAATGCATTGGTAATGATTCCGTTTTATTCGAATTTTATGCCTTTGGAGAATATTTTAGCAGCAGGGGCGGCGATTAATCCGGCAGTGGGGAATGTGTGGACGTTTGCGCTGTTTTGTGTAGGACCCTTTAATGTGGTAAAGGGAGTCGTGGTGTCGCTCATTACAGCGTTGGTCTATAAAAGGGTCAGCACGGTGATTCACAGTGTCCGGGTCGAGAAGAAGATGGAGCGGCTGGCAAGGCAGTAAAGGCTGCAGTGAAGGTATCTGTACGATAATCAGTAAGTATAAAGCAGCGCCGGAGGTGGTTTTGATGCTTGAATCACCCCGGCGCTTATGTTATACTCAAGAGAATACCCAAATGATAGGGAATCGCTTGTTGTGATTCAGGATGGCGGAGCAGTTATTGACTTGAAAAGGAATGCCGGAGGATGATAAGGATGGAGACCAGGCTGGTGAGGATCGGAGAGTCGGAAGGGGAGGAAAGGACTCAAACAGCTCTTTGGGAGGCAGCGGAGATTGTAAAGAGAGGCGGGCTGGTGGCTTTTCCCACAGAGACGGTTTATGGATTGGGAGCAAATGGGCTGGATGAAGGAGCTGCTAAGAGAATCTATGCAGCCAAGGGCAGGCCGTCGGATAATCCTCTGATTGCGCATATTTCTTGTATGGAGGAATTAGAACCGCTGACAGCAGGAATTATGCCGGTGGGAAGACGCTTGGCAGAGAGGTTCTGGCCGGGGCCGCTTACATTGGTTTTTATGAAAAGCAAACGAGTTCCGTATGGCACAACCGGGGGATTGGAGACAGTGGCAGTGCGGATGCCGGAGCGGGAGGAGGCCAGAAGGCTGATTGCCTTGGCCGGTGTGCCGGTGGCAGCGCCCAGCGCGAATCTGTCAGGCAGGCCAAGCCCTACGACGGCACAGCATGTGTGGCAGGACCTAAACGGGCGGATTGAGATGATATTAGACGGAGGACCTGTGGGAATCGGGCTGGAATCTACGATTGTAGACGTATCAGGCCAGACGCCTGTGTTGCTGCGGCCTGGGGCAGTGACACTGGAAATGCTGCAGGAGGTGGCAGCGGGGGTGGAGGTTGACCCGGCCATTCAGGGAATACCAGGAGAGAATATAAGGCCAAAGGCGCCGGGAATGAAATACCGGCATTATGCGCCAAGGGCAGAGATGACCTTGGTGGAGGGGGAGATGGCTGCAGTTGTAAGGCTGATTAATCGTCTGGCAGAGGAACGTGAGAGGAATGGAAGCAGGGTGGGAGTAATCTGTACAGAGGAGACAAAGGGACAATACGACAGGGGGATTGTGCGCAGTGTGGGAAGCCGAAGCCAGGAGGAAACCATTGCCCATAATTTGTTTGCCGTGCTGCGGGAATTTGATGATTTGGGAGTGGATTATATCTATTCGGAAGAATTTCCACAGAAGCGTTTGGGGTATGCCATTATGAACCGGATGAAAAAGGCGGCAGGGTATCGGGAGATTCAAGCTTAATTTGGAGGAAGATGAGAGATGGAGGATTTGAAGAAACGAGAGGATTATATTTCCTGGGATGAGTATTTTATGGGGGTGGCGGCTCTTTCAGGAATGCGTTCTAAGGATCCCAACACACAGGTGGGGGCCTGTATTGTAAGTGAGGACAACAAGATCCTTTCTATGGGATATAATGGATTTCCCAGAGGGTGTTCTGACGATGACTTTCCGTGGGGAAAGCAGCTTGAGACAGAGGACCCCTACAATGCCAAGTATTTATATGTAACGCACAGTGAGCTGAATGCGATCTTAAATTACCGTGGGGGAAGCTTGGAGGGGAGCAAGCTTTATGTGACCTTGTTCCCTTGTAATGAATGTGCAAAGGCTATTATCCAGGCGGGGATTAAGACGATAATCTACAAGGAAGATAAGTACCAGGATTCCCCCTCTGTGCGGGCGTCCAAGCGGATGCTAAACGCGGCGGGGGTTCGGTATTATCAATATGAAGCAACAGGAAGAATGATAAAAATTCATATGTAGGCGGCAAAAATTATGAAAATACTGCTGGCGGCAGTGAATGCCAAATATATTCATTCTAATCCGGGAGTATACAGTCTGAAAATGTACGCAGACAGAGTACAAAAGCCGGAAGCTTATGCAAAGACATCTGCGGACATTGAGATTGCCGAGTATACGATCAACAATTTTACAGAGCAGATGCTGGAAGATATTTACCGGAGAAAACCGGATGCGGTGGGTTTTTCCTGCTATATCTGGAATATAACTTGTGTGACAGAGCTGGTCCGGGACCTGCATAAAATATTGCCGGATACAGATATCTGGCTGGGCGGTCCGGAGGTATCCTATGACGCAAAGGAGCTGCTGGAAAGAGAGCCGGAGCTGTTGGGGATCATGAAGGGGGAAGGGGAGGAGATTTTTGCGGAGCTGACAGGCTTTTATAGGACGCTGGGCACTTCTGTGCGCTGTGCCGAGAGGAAAGGCCAGGCAGAACAGAAGAAGATAGCAAAACCTCTGACAAAGGGGCGGCAGCACGGAGGAGAAAGCTTCCGAAAGGGGCTGGAACAAATTCCCGGTCTTGTATTTCGAAAAGAAAATGGGGAGATATGGGAGCAGGAAACAAGAACGGCGCTGGATATGGACCGGCTCCCGTTTATATATGAGGGATCAGATGGGTATGAACATAGAATCCTTTATTATGAAAGCAGCAGAGGCTGTCCTTTTTCCTGCAGCTATTGTCTGTCTTCTCTTGACAAATCCGTGCGTTTTCGGAAGTGGGAGCTGGTAAAGAAGGAGCTGAATTTTTTTCTGGAACAGAAGGTGCCTCAGGTGAAGTTTGTGGACAGGACTTTTAACTGCAGTAAAAGTCATGCCATGGCTATTTGGCGTCATATTGCTGAGCATGATAACGGGATAACGAATTTTCATTTTGAAATTGCGGCAGACCTGATGGATGAGGAGGAGCTCAGCCTGATGGAGAAGGTGCGTCCGGGGCTGATTCAGTTGGAAATCGGAGTGCAGAGCACCAATCCTGTTGTGATCCGGGAGATTTGCCGCAAGATGGATTGGGAAAAGGTGAGGAAGACAGCAGAACGAATCCATGGGGGAGGAAGGGTGCATCAGCATTTGGATTTAATTGCAGGTCTTCCCTATGAGGATTATGATAGCTTTCATCGCTCTTTTAATGATGTATATACCCTGGAGCCGGAGCAGCTTCAATTAGGATTCCTGAAGGTGCTGAAGGGTTCGCATATGTACAAAATGGCTGAGAGGTATGGTCTGGTATACAGGGAACAGCCTCCCTATGAGGTTCTTGCCACTCATTGGCTGTCCTATGAGGAGATAAGGCGGCTGAAAGGGGTGGAAAACATGGTGGAGGTTTATTATAACAGCGGGCAGTTTGGCAATATTTTAAAGCTGCTTGTGGATAGATTGAAGGATGCATTTCACTTGTATGAACAGTTGGCGGAGTACTATGAAGAACAGGGGCTGAACGGAAAAAACCACAGCAGGATGGCACGATATGAGATTCTTTATGGATTTATTTTGAAGCAGACAGAAATGGAGAGGGGACGTGATGCTGCGGGGCATGTGGGAAATGGTCTTGAGGAGATGGAAGATGCTTTGGTATGTGACTGCTATCTTCGGGAGAATTGCAAAAGCCGTCCGGTTTTTGCTTTGGATCAAGTGCCGTATAAAGAGCAAATCAGAACCTTGGCAGCCGGATTCCGCAGTTTGGGGACACAGGTTCATGCAGAGGTGCTGCGAAGCGGGGAGGTATGGCTGTTTGATTATCGGGACAGGGAGCCGTTAAGCAGAAATGCAAGGATGGTACTTTTGGGACGTATCTGAATAATGTCTTTTGTGAGAGGGAAAAATGGAGCAAACTTATGTGGCAGTGGATCTGGAGACTACAGGGCTGGAGGCAAAACGGGACAAGATCATAGAGATCGGGGCAGTCCGTGTCGTGGACGGCAGGGAGATTGCTGCATATCATACTATGGTAAATCCCCACAGGAAGCTAGAGAAGCAGATAACAGAGCTGACCGGAATTACGGATGATATGGTGGAGAATGCACCGGATATTGGCGACATTATAGAGGGGGTTGCGGAGTTTTGCGGACAGGCGCCTCTTTTGGGACATGGGATTATGTTTGATTACAGCTTTCTGAAACGGGCGGCAGTGAATCATGGAATTTCTTTTGATAAAGACGGGATCGATACCCTGAAACTGTGCCGTCGTTTTATGCCCGAGGGTCAGCCAAAGAATCTGTCGGCGGCCTGCGATTTTTTTAAAATCCGGCGGAAAGCGGCTCATCGGGCTTTGGATGATGCGCGGGATGCTCATTATCTTTATCAGAAGCTGGTAATATGTTTTTTGGCAGAAAATGGGACAGGCTTTGGAGTAGATTCAAAAGAAGATAAGGAAGTGGTTTCAGGCAGTTTTTCGGAAAATAAGGAAGCCAAGGAAGTATTTATGGCAAAACCCATGATTTACAAGGTAAAAAAGGAACAGCCTGCCACGAAAAAGCAAAAAGAGGACTTGCGGTATTTACTAAAATATCATAAAATAGATGTGCCTGTGGAAATTGATTATTTAAGCCGCAATGAGGTGTCCCGGCTTAAGGATCGGATTATTTTCCAGTATGGAAGGATACAAAGAACAGACAGAGTAAAGCAGAAGAGGTGAATATAATAATATGAATAATAAAAAGAGAAAAATGATATCAACGATTATTGTTATTATTTTGGTTCTTGCCATGATTATACCAACCGTAGCAAGTGCATTGACAATGTTTTCTTAATATGGAGAGAATTTGAGGAGCGATCATGAAGAAGGTTAATATATGGGGCACCTTTTTTGCCGCGGCAGCCGCGGCTGTATTTTTTGCCGGGCCAGCATATGGAAAGGAAAGGACGCTGCCAGACGGATTTTTTGTGGGAGAGGTCAGCTTGGGCGGAATGACGGAGGAGCAGGCCAGACAGGCCATTGCGGCAGAGGCCGGGCGATTGTCAGGAAGAAGGATAACGTTGGATATTGCGGGAAATCCTTCTTCTGTGACGGCAGAAAAGCTTGGGGTGTCCTGGAGCAATGAGGATGTGGTGGAAAAGGCAATGGACCAGATATCCTCGGGAAATCTGGTGCGGCAGTATATGGTGCGGAAGGATACAGAAAAAAATCCTGTGCGCATTCCTTTAGAGACCAGGGTGGACGAGGGTAAAGTAGAAAGCTTTGTCAAAAGCCAGACAGAGGGGCTGATGGCAGAACCCCAGAACGCATCGATTATCCGTGTGGACGGGGCGTTTCAGATCACCCCGGGGGTATCCGGGAAGGTGGTAGACGTGGCGGCTACAAAGATGGCTCTGGATCAGGCACTGCTGAATCAGGCAGGGGATGAGGTAATTGCAGCAGCAGTGGTGGCGGAGAGACAGCCAGACATTGTGGAGGAGGATTTGGCATCCATTGGGGATGTTTTGGGAACCTTTACCACGGATTTCAGCAGCAGCGGCTCCTCCCGGTCCGGGAATCTGTCTAATGGTGCATCTAAGATCAATGGACATGTGCTGATGCCTGGGGAAACCCTGTCAGGATATGAGTGTATGCATCCGTTTACCACAGCCAACGGATATTATACGGCGGCGGCTTATGAAGGCGGCAGGGTTGTGGACAGTATTGGGGGCGGCGTATGCCAGATCGCAACCACTCTTTATAATGCGGCCCTGCGGGCAGAGCTGGAGATCACCCAGCGGCAGAATCACTCTATGGTAGTAGGGTATGTGAAGCCGTCTATGGATGCGGCCATTGCAGGGACAGTGAAGGATATTAAGATTACCAACAATTACAGTACTCCTATTTATGTGGAAGGGTATACAGAGAACAGAAAGCTGACATTTACCATATATGGAAAAGAAACCAGACCAGAGAATCGGACCGTGGAGTATGTGTCAGAGACCTTAAGCTCTATCAGTCCGGGAGCGCCTGCAGAGCAGGTGGATCCGTCTATGGCGCCTGGAAGCAGAAGACAGGTTCAATCTGCCCACCGGGGCGTAAAGTCCAGGCTCTGGAAGGTGGTTACGGTAGATGGGGTTGAGACGGAGAGAACCCTGCTTCACACAGACACATACAATGCTTCCAAAGCGATTGTCCTGGTAGGGCCGCCCGCACCTGTGCCTGTTCCCGCGGAACCGCAGCCATCAGAGGCCATTCAGCCGAATCCAGGAGAGATAAACATTCCAGGGCAGACGGGGGAAGGGAGCAATCCTGAAACGTCGGCTCCATCGGAGAATCCTGCTCCGTCAACTGCAGCTCCGGAGACGTCCGCACCTGTACAAGCCCCGCCTGCCGCGGCTTCGGAGACGCCGCAGACTCCTGCGCCGCAAGAGACTCCTGCACCGGCACAAGGTTCGGCACCAACAGAAAATCCGGCTCCGACCCCGGCAGAACCCCAGGGACCTGGGGAATGAGAAAGCTTTTTGCAGACGGTTATTTTGGACAGATGGAGGAAGGGCAGGATTTGGTTGCGGCAGGCTATGCGGGGCTGGCGGGGACCAGGCTGATTGCAGAGACAAAACGGCAGGAATTAACCGGCCGTTTTGCCGCCGGATATCTGGACCGATTAGCCTGTTTTCAGGAATATCCTGTGGTTCTGGAGAGAGAGCAGCGGGAATTAAAGGATTGGGAACCATTTGGAGCTACAGAGTGTGAATCCGCTGGGGAGGGAGGTATTTTAGCTGCCGTATGGAACCTGTCGGGAGCTTACCGTTTGGGTGTGGAGTTTTCCTTAAGAAAAATTCCTCTTAAGCAGGAAACCATAGAGATCTGCGAGTTTTTTGGATTGAATCCTTACCGCATATATAGCGGCGGCTGCTGGCTGCTGGCGTCGAAAAACGGCGGAAGAACGGTAGAAGAATTAGCGGGACAAGGGGTTCATGGAGCGGTGATCGGAAGAATTACAAAGGGGATTTCCCGGATCATTACCGATGTGGGGCAAGGCAGATTTTTGAACCGGCCTCAGCCCGATGAGCTGGAAAAGGTGATTCCTGATTGGAAACAGTATCGGATGTTGTTGTGAAGAAAACCTGCATGCGCCTAGCCGGCGGACGTACCACTATCCCATGAAAGTCTGGCGGGCGCATGGGGAATACCTGGATTTATGCCGCCTAATCGGCAGCGGGATTTTTAAAGTAAAAAGGAGGCAGTCATGAGAGAGAAGATTTTGGCAGTGATGGAGAAAAACAGCAGAATCGATATCCGGGATCTGGCGATTCTGTTGGGAGAAAGCGAGATAGCAGTGGCAAATGAGATTGCCGAGATGGAGAAGGAGCATATTATCTGCGGTTATCATACACTGATTAATTGGGAAAATACCAGTGAGGAAAAGGTGATTGCCTTGATTGAGGTAAAGGTAACGCCTCAGCGGGGGATGGGATTTGACAAGATTGCGGAAAGGATATACCAATACAGCGAGGTAAATGCGGTTTATCTGATGTCCGGGGCCTATGATTTTACGGTTATTTTGGAAGGCAGAACCATGCGCCAGGTGGCTCAGTTTGTTTCGGATAAGCTTTCTCCTCTGGATTCTGTTCTGAGCACAGCCACTCACTTTGTGTTGAAAAAATATAAGGACCATGGCACGATTCTCTGTGACCAGTTCCAGGATGAAAGGATGTTGATTACACCGTGAGAAATCCGTTATCGGAGAAAATTGTGACGATTCCGCCGTCAGGGATCAGGAAATTTTTTGATATAGTAAGTGAAATGAGGGATGCGATTTCTCTGGGCGTGGGTGAGCCGGATTTTGACACGCCATGGCACATCCGGGAGGAAGGGATCTACTCCCTGGAGAAGGGACGCACCTTTTATACAGCCAATGCAGGGCTTCGTGACCTTCGGGTGGAGATACATAATTATCTGAGGCGCAGATGTGGCTTAAGCTATGATCCGGATAAGGAGATTCTGGTGACAGTGGGGGGCAGCGAGGCCATTGATATCGCCATGCGCGCTATGCTGGATCCGGGAGATGAGGTGCTGGTGCCCCAGCCCAGCTTTGTGTCTTATGTACCCTGTACGGTGCTGGCAGGGGGCGTTCCGGTACCGATTGATCTGGAAGAAAAGGATGAATTTCGTCTGACGCCGGAGAAGCTGCGGGAGAAGATTACCTCTAAGTCCAAGATTCTGGTACTGCCGTTTCCCAACAATCCTACTGGGGCAGTTATGCGGCAGGAGCATTTGGCAGAGATCGCTAAAATCGTGGAGGAGCATGATTTGTTTGTGCTTTCTGATGAGATCTATGGGGAACTGACCTATGGGGAGGAGCATGTGTCCATTGCCTCGATTCCGGGGATGAAAGAGCGGACCGTGCTGATCAATGGATTTTCCAAGGCATTTGCCATGACAGGGTGGCGTCTTGGGTATGCCTGTGCGCCGGAGATTATTTTGAAGCAGATGCTGAAGATACATCAGTTTGCCATTATGTGTGCCCCTACCACCAGCCAATATGCGGCCATTGATGCCATGAAGAACAGCGACGAGGATGTGCGTCATATGCGGGAGTCCTATGACCAGCGGAGAAGATATCTGCTTCATGCCTTTGAGGAGATGGGGCTGGAGTGCTTTGAGCCTTTAGGGGCATTTTATACCTTTCCCAGTATTAAGCGATTTGGGATGACCTCAGATGAATTTGCAAACCGGCTGCTGCAGGAGGAAAAGGTGGCAGTGGTGCCGGGGACTGCTTTTGGAGACAGCGGAGAAGGGTTTCTGAGAATTTCTTATGCATATTCTCTTGAGAGCCTGAAGGAGGCGCTGGGAAGGATTGAGCGGTTTGTGAGGCGGCTGGACGGGAAATGATGAATATCATATTATATGAGCCGGAAATGCCGCTGAATACGGGAAATATTGGGAGGACCTGTGTGGCGACCAATACCCGCCTGCATCTGATTGAGCCGTTGGGATTTAAGCTGAACGAAAAGGCAGTCCGAAGAGCCGGACTGGACTATTGGGAAAAGCTGGACGTGACGGTTTACTGTGATTTTTCGGAATTTCTGGATCGAAATCCCGGAGTGAAGATCTACATGGCTACAACCAAAGCGAAAAAGGTATATACAGAAGCAGCGTATGAACCAGATTGTTATTTGATGTTTGGAAAGGAAAGCGCAGGTATTCCGGAGGAGATTTTGATCAAAAACCAGGAAAACTGCGTAAGGATTCCCATGTGGGGGGAAATCCGTTCCCTGAATCTGGCTAATTCTGTGGCGATTGTGCTTTATGAGGCGCTGCGGCAGAATGGATTTGAGAAAATGACCAGGGAGGGAAAGCTGCACCGGCTGGAGTGGAAGGATTAAAAAATGCCGTAACCATTCAAAGAAAACGAATGGCTGCGGCATTTTATTATTGTTAGAAATTATCCGTGGTCATTTCTTTTCCGGCTAAAACCTCCTCATAATCCTTCAGGTTCCGTTCCAACAGCTCCGGTGTGTTCAGACCATAAGGGCATTGGTCGGCGCACTGGCCGCAGTGAAGGCATTCCTTGATCTTCATCATTTTTTCCTGGCCTTCCGGGGAAAGGTGGGATGCAGAGGGAGACCGGCGCAGCAGCAGGGACATTCTGGCGCAGTTGTTGATTTCAATGCCTGCCGGGCAGGGCATACAATAGCCGCAGCCCCGGCAAAAGCTGCCGCAGAGCTGTTTCCGATCCCGGGTAATCAATTCCTGGATGGCTGGTGTCATGACGGGAGGGTGTTCTATGTAGCTTAAAAATTCATCCAGCTCATGTTCCCTCTGAATGCCCCATATGGGAAGCACATCCGGGTACTGGGCGGCAAAGGCATAGGCAGCGGCTGAGTTGGTAATCAATCCGCCGGATAGTGACTTCATGGCAATAAATCCCATGTTCTGCTTCTGGCAGCCGCGGACTAATTCAAGCTCTGGTTCACCGGACAGGTAGCAGAAGGGGAACTGCAGGGTATCATACAGACCACAGGCAATGGCTTCCGAAGCTACAGCAAGACGATGGTTGGTAATGGCAATGAAGCGGATTTTTCCTTGTTCTTTTGCCTTCAGGGCCGCCTCATAAAGCCCGCTTCCATCGCCGGGTTTGGGACAGAAGGAGGGATTGTGGAACTGATAGATATCAATGTAATCGGTCTTTAAAAGAGTCAGGCTGGTATTCAGATCCTGCCAGAAGTCATCGGCATTTTCAGCAGCCGTTTTGGTGGCAATATAAATGTGGTTTCGAATCTCGCTTAGTGCGCAGCCTAATTTTTCCTCGCTGTCCGTGTAGGCCCGAGCCGTATCGAAGAAGGTGATGCCGCCGTCATACGCTTTTCTGAGAAGCTTTACAGCGTCCTCCTTGGGGATTCTTTGAATGGGCAAAGCTCCGAAGCCATTCCGGTCCGTGGCAATACCTGTTTTTCCTAACGTGATTTTGTTCATAGGGAAAATCCTCCTTATAATGATTCAAGTGATGGTTGTTGTGTCCTAATCCAGACCATGAGAGCGAAAGCGCTCGGAGATCCATTTTCCGGATTCACTTAATTCTTCCTGGCTCCACCCGGAAACCTTGCTGCAGTCAGGAGCTATCACACTGCTGGTTTCTGCTTTGTTTGCAAGATTCCAGCAGCAGTAGCTGATCTGATAGCTGTCCAGCAGATCAAGCCACTGTGCTGCCTGCTGAAAATCATTGCTGCCATTGCCAGAGGCATCACAGGTACCGAACTCACTGACAAATACAGGCAGCCCCTGTGCGGTACAGGCCTCCAGGCGCTGGCGGAGCCAGTCAGTGTGGGTTGCGGCATAAAAATGCAGGGCATACAGAATATTATCATATTCCAGAGGAGCCGCAGCTGCCTGATGGATGTCCTGACTCCAGGTGGGGGTGCCTACAATGATTACAGCATCCGGATCATTGGCACGAATGACAGGAATCACTTCCCTGGCGTAGCTTTTGATGCTGTCCCAGGAAGCATTGGAGTTAGGCTCATTGCAGATTTCGTATAGTACATTTTTATGATCTTTGCAGAGGGAGGACATTTCCTGAAAGAATGTAAGGGCTTCTGCTTTGTGGACATTGGGATCCCGGTCATTCAGGACATGCCAGTCCAGGATCACATACATACCAAGTTCCGTGGCATAGTCAACCCCCTTTTGCACCAGAGCCTTTAGCTGGTTCTGGTCTCCGCCGCTGCAGTAACCGTTATATTCATCGGTGTACATGGCAAGACGGATGCAGTTGGTATTCCAGTCATCCCGCAGGGTGCGGAAGGTATCCAGGGTGATATATTGAGGAAACCAGGCAATGCCATGGGTGGACATGCCTCGAAGCTGATACGTTTCGCCTCGGCAGTCTGTCAGGCTGGAACCGTCTACATGAAGGGCGCCGTGGGATGCAACCGGGGAAGCTGCCGCTGCGGACGGTGGGCTTGATACAACAGCAGGCGGAGGAGTGGGGGAATCTGCCAATACTCTGGGAGCGGATCCAGGAAGAACATTGGCAGTCAATAGGACAGCTGAGAGAAAACAGATAAGCAATGGGGGGTGTTTTTTTACATACATGAAAAAATTCTCCTCTCTATATGAAAAATATTGCAGTAATAATGCTTGCATTTTTTGTTAGCATGTGCTAACATATATAACAGTTAGTGACATCTAACTGCATGTGAATATTCTATACATTTTAAAAGGCTGTTCCCATCTGACCCGTGGGAGCATGACTCAACTCCTATGAAAAAACCGTCTGACCCCGCAAGTCTTAGACGGTTTTTTCATTTTCGGGAAACGATTCTTCAGGAAGTAAAAGAAAGAACTGCTTTTTCCCCATAGAAAGCAGTCCCTCCGGTCACGATCATAAACCGTTACACTATAAAGCTTTGCTTGGTATCCCCATACCAGTTAAGAATGTAATCGGCACGGTGTGCGTCTTACTAATGTAGAATATACCATTTTTTGGATAAATAGTCAATGATTTTTGTGCAAAAATACAGAGAAAATACAAAGGGGCTCTGGAATGTTTTTGGCAATACCAACATTTCGTTCCTTTTAAAATGACCGGATAAATTCTGCCCAAACTGCGCATACTGATGGAATAAAATACAAAATGATGTGGAGGAAGGGCATGGAATTTTCAAAATCGCTTTCAGAGAATGTAGAGCGGCTAAAGCAGGTGCTGCAGGCGGATAAGAATTTTGATATTGTATACCGGACATTTACCATAGCAGGAAAAAAGGCGGCTTTGTTTTTTGTAGACGGATTTACAAAGGATGAGGTTCTGCTGAAAATGATGCAGTCCTGGTGGTCTATCAAGGAAGAAGACATGCCAAAGGATGCCTATGGATTTTCTAAAAAGTATCTGCCTTATGGTGAGATCGGCCTGGTAAAAAAGGAAGATGATATGCTGGTACAGCTTTTGACTGGTATATCATGCTTATTTATTGACGGATTTGAGGTCTGCATGACCATTGACTGCCGCACCTATCCTGCCAGAAGCGTGGGAGAGCCTGAGAAGGACAAGGTCATGCGAGGATCCCGAGACGGCTTTGTAGAGACGCTTATTTTCAACACAGCGCTGATTCGGCGGAGAATCCGGGACCCACGGCTTACGATGGAGATTTTGACCGCGGGAGAAAGCTCTCATACGGATATTGCTGTCTGCTATATGAGCGGAAGGCAGGACGAGGAGCTGCTGGATAAAATCAAGAAGCGGATCCAGAGCCTAAAGGTAGATGCGCTGACCATGAATCAGGAGAGCCTGGCAGAATGCATTTACCCTCATAAATGGTATAACCCATTTCCCAAGTTTAAATTTACGGAACGGCCTGATACGGCAGCCGCCTGTATTTTGGAGGGAAATATTGTGATTCTGGTGGACAATTCGCCGGCTGCCATGGTTCTGCCATCCTCTGTGTTTGATATCATAGAAGAAGCGGATGACTATTACTTTCCTCCTATTACAGGAACCTATTTAAGATTGTCCAGGATGGTGACAGCGCTTTTATGCCTGCTTTTGACGCCCACCTGGCTGCTTTTAATGATGAATCCCCACCTGCTTCCGCCATGGCTTGATTTTATCCGTGTGGAGGACCCTTCCTTTGTGCCTTTGATCTATCAGCTTCTCATTCTGGAATTTGCCATTGACGGTCTGCGGCTGGCAGCAATCAACACACCCAATATGCTTACCACACCCTTAAGTGTGATTGCAGGTATTGTAATGGGAGAGTATTCGGTAAAATCCGGGTGGTTTAACAGTGAGACTATGCTTTATATGGCTTTTGTGACAATGGCTAATTACAGCCAGTCCAGCTTTGAGCTTGGATATGCGTTAAAATTTATGAGGGTGTCGATTCTTTTACTGACAGCCGTCTTCAATGTTTGGGGATATTGGGCAGGGATATTGATTTCTGTCTGTGCAATTATCTTTAACAGGACCATTGCAGGAAAGAGCTATATTTACCCGCTGATTCCGTTTAAATGGGGAGAGCTGAAAAAGCGCTTTCTTCGGGGGCGGCTGCCTCTGTCAGAAGAGGGCAGAGGCTGATGTATACAGCATATCCCGGCCTATGGTCTGATAAAACATTTGGCGGATCTGGGCAGGATCCTTTGTCTGTCCCAGAATCCACATAAGCTTGGTAACAGTAGCCTCTAAGGTCATGTCGTAGGCTTCTAAAAGCCCCAGCTCCTGCTTGATGGATCTGCCTACCTCATAGACAGACATATTGCTGCCTTCATTGGTGACTTGGGTAGTCATGACCACCGTTTTTCCGGCTTTGATCCACTGCTCTATGGCTTTTTGGAAGTCGCCGGATTCATAGGAGGGAAGGCCGCCTACACCAAAGGATTCGATGATTACGGCATCATAATGACTGGACAGGCAGGTCAGTACCTTGGCATCCATGGAAGGGATAAGCTTTAAGAGGCATACCCGTTCATTCAGGCTTTCGTAAAAATGTACTGGTTCGGAATGCAGAGCTTTATCATCCAGATAGAAAATCACACGCTGGTCCTGAATGGCAGCAATATAGGGGTAATTAATGCTGGAAAATGCATTGTAGCTTTTGGTCCGCTCTTTTTTTCCGCGAGTTCCGGCAATGACCTTTCCGTCAAAAACAATAACAACGCCATAGGCATGGTCATGGCAGGCAAAAAGCAGGCTGTCTGTTAAGTTGGTTTTGGCATCCGTAATCTCTAGGTCAATGGGCTTTTGAGCGCCGGTGATGACAATGGGCTTTGATGAGTTTTGAATCAGATAAGACAGAGCTGCTGCAGTGTAGGCCATGGTATCGGTGCCGTGGCAGATTACAAAACCGTCATAGGCATCATAGCGGCTGCGTATGGCAGAGGCGATTTTCAGCCAGTGACAGGGCTGCATGTTGGTGCTGTCAATATTGAGGAGCTGAAGGGTGTCAGCGTGACAGAAGCGGCGAACATCCGGAACATAGCTTAAAAGCTTATCCGAGGATATAAGGGGCTTTAGGCCGGCGGCGCTGCTCTGGGAGGCAATGGTTCCTCCGGTGGCGATCATCAGGATTCGTTTCATAAGTAGACTCCTTTCGTTTCGGGAGATGCTGTTTACATTTTTTTAGGGACAGTGTATATTAGTAATTATGGTTCCTGCCGTTCGGATCGTTTGGACCTGCTGCAGACGATCCGATGGGTATGGGCAGGCGTATATGGTTAATATTACCATAAAGTGCATGAGTCAGACAACGGATAAAAAAATTTGCGGGAGGAGACGATTATGGCAGCAATTCCAAAGGATCCATTCATGCTGGTGAGTTATGTAAATACACAATTACGAGATTTTTATCCCTCTGTTGAGGAGCTGTGCCAGGCGCTTGACTTAGACCAGAGCCGGTTGAAGGAAAAGCTAGAAGCAGTGGACTATCATTACAGCCCGGAGAGAAATCAGTTTGTGTGAGGAGCCGGTCAAATGCAATCGTGGTCTTAACACGGCAGCATTGGTTAGGAACTGTTTTTTACCATCCGGCAGACCGCCGTGCAGGTTTGCCGGGCGGAGAGACGCAGTGGCCAAGATTTGGGATACAGCATGAAATCATTAAGAGGTGGCGAATGATGCAGGCGGTTATGGTGTGGGACTGGATGATGGAGCATTTGCTTTATGTGAATCTGGCTTTGTCCGTGATGATCGTATTTTTTCAGAGGAGGGATCCAAAGGCAGTGTGGACCTGGCTTCTGATTCTTTATTTTGTTCCGGTGCTCGGTTTTTTCTTTTATCTGATTTTCGCTCAGGATTACCACAGAAGCAAAATGTTCCGCATTAAGGAGGTGGAGGACCGGCTGTGTGTGTCAGATCGGCGCCAGGAGTATTTTCTGAAAAAAAATATCCGCCAGCTTGATAAAGGCTTGAAGGAGGATTATGGGGATTTGGTCTATTATAATCTGGAACAGGCAGGTTCTGTGCTTACATCGGACAATCAGGTGGATATTTTCACAGACGGACAGGAGAAGTTTGCAGATCTGTGCAGGGAGCTGAGGCAGGCGCGGCATTTTATCCATATTCAGTATTATATTATTAAAAATGATGAGCTGTTTGGGGAAATTGCACCTGTTTTGGAGGAGCGTGCGCAGGCCGGAGTTCAGGTAAGGATTCTTTATGACGGAATGGGAAGCAGGCTGATGCCTGGGTGGAGGTGGAAGGAGCTGAGGCAGGCGGGAATTAAGACAGCCTGCTTTTTTCCGCCCTTTTGGGGCAGGCTGAATCTGCGGGCGAATTACCGGAATCATCGCAAGATCGTGGTGATTGACGGCAGGACAGGATATGTAGGGGGATTTAATATTGGAAGAGAGTATTTGGGAAGAAGTGCGCGGTTTGGGTATTGGAGGGATACCCACTTAAAGATTCAGGGAGATGCGGTTATCAGCCTTCAGATCCGGTTTGCCCTGGATTGGAATTATGCAGGGAAGGAAAATCTGTTTTTGGACAGCAGTTTTTTTGAGAACTGCAGAAAAGGGGAGGAAGGCAGAAAATTAGAAAAAATGCCGGGGCAGATCGGGATTCAGATTATTGCCAGCGGGCCGGATTCCCGGTGGCGTCAGGTTCGGGATAATTATCTGAGGCTGATTCATAAAGCCAGGCACCATATTTATATTCAGACCCCTTATTTTATTCCGGACGAAGCGGTGCTGAGCGCTCTTAGGGTGGCGGCAGGGTCTGGGATTGACGTGCGGCTGATGATTCCCTGCAAACCGGATCATCTCTTTGTCTATTGGGCGACGTATTCTTATATGGGGGAGCTGGTGAAGGCAAATGCTCGGTGTTATGTATATGAAAATGGTTTTTTACATGCCAAGGGCGTGATGGTGGACGGCCGGGTTAGCTGCTGCGGCACCGCTAATCTGGATATACGCAGCTTTGAGCTGAATTTTGAGGTGAATGCCACGATTTATGATCAGGAAACCACCAGGCGGCTGGAGACAGCGTTTTTAAAGGATCTGGAGTTCTGCAGAGAGGTGACAAGAGAGGCATATGACCAGCGTGGATTGTGGGTACGGCTTAAAGAACAGGGAAGCCGTCTGATGTCGCCGCTGTTGTAGATGGCTGTGATTTCCAGAGAATAGTTTCCGGCCCGGCCGTTTATACTATCTTCATGAGCAGAATAAAAGATTTACCCGTTAATTTTTTTAAATGCGGTGTTACTGGATGGTGCCTGGAGGTAATGTTTACCTCTGTGGAATCTGTGCTGGCCCATGACTGGCGGCTTATCGGAAGGACTTCTCTTTTGATGTTTCCTATCTATGGAATGGGGGCGCTGCTTTCTCCCATAGGAACGGCTGTTGACTGCTGGATTGGAGAACTGCCCTTGCGCCCTGCAGACCGGTTTGTACGTCATGGAATGCTGGACATGGTATTGATCTTCACAGCAGAATATCTGACCGGCATGTGGCTGCGGGCCCGCGGGATGTGTCCCTGGGATTACAGCGGAAGGCAGGCAAGCGTCAATGGATTGATCCGTCTGGACTTTGCACCTCTGTGGTTTATGACTGGATTGCTCTTTGAGCAGATTACCAAAAAGAAGGAAAAATAAGCCGGCAGACAAGGCAGGCTGCCGGTTTATTTCCATTTTTCAGAAAATTTCTGATGGCGGCTCTCAAAATAGTTGATATAGCTTTGATAACGGCGGTACAGATACAGAGGGCTAAAGTCTTCACAATCTTTACCAGAATTAAAATAGGAATCCGGATCTGCTTTTGGGTCAAAACCGTGTAATGGATTATTTCTATCTTGGTAGCGGTCCAGCTTCTTTAAGCTTGGGTCAGCTTTTTGGCGGGAGAGAATCTGATCGTGTGCAAATACAGAGCCGTTCCACAGGGCAGCCTGAAAGGAGCCGGTAGAAAGATATTGTTCTATGGTGTAGAAATATACTTCATAGACAGGATCCGGATCAATGGGGGGATAAGCGTCCGGGTGTTGTTCATCATAGTGTCTCTGAACATACTCCTGATACCAGCTTACCTCCTCCAGATAAGGCGGAATGAAATAGGGAGAGCCCAGCAGTATTTTTTCCTTTATAGATGAATTATAGGAGAAAATTTCTGCTGCAGAATGGAACTGAAGGGAGGAGACAGCCAGGAACAGACCAATGCTTTCCTCCGGGTCAAAGCGTCTGTCTAAGTCAGACTGTTGGGCTGCCGCGACAATGTCCATCATAAAGGCCAGTTCTTCCATAGAATAAGGACCGGATTTTGGGGCGGACTGAGGGCAGAGCTGTCTTAGAAACTCAGCATAAGCAGACTGCCAGATAACATCTTCCTCGCCGTCCAAGTGACATTTGATTAAAAATTCAGAGATGCATTGGGCGTATGTATCAGCCAGATTGCGGGAAGCACGGTCAGCAGCTTCCCCATATTGTCTGCGGTAGTCATTATAGGACTTTGTTCCCTTTTTTTCTTCTATTTTTTTATCGATCTGCCGGAAATGAAGAAGGGTTTCTTCTATTTCATTTTCCAGGCGGCGTGTACAGTCAGAGTCCCAGGTGGAATAATAATCCCAGTCAGAGAACCCCGAAACGGATGCGCCTAAATCTTCCCAGGTTTGTTTTTCAAAAAGCAGCTCATGGGTGCCCAGATAATAGTCTGCGTAATAGCTTCCGACAACAAAAAGGAATATAATGCAGGCAATAGGGCCAAGGAACAGGCAGGAAAAAATGTTAGAATCAGAGTATTCGCCCTGAATGATAAATTCCTTCGGATATTTTTCATTGTATAAAATCGGGAGCTTTTGTCCTACCTGGTAAGTTCCCAGCGGCTTATGGGCATGAGGATATTCTTTGGTGTAGGTGCTGTCCTCCACCTGATAGGTGATAACAGGAAATTCGAACCAATGTTTGAATAAACCATATCTCCCTCTGGAGCGGTAATCTTTTTTTATTTCTGTTATAGTGGCTGTTGCCGTGCCGTGCCAGGATCTGCACGCAAACCAGATCCAAAGTTCCAGAATGACAGGAATAAGAAACATGGGAAAAAGAAGCAGGAAGAAAAATGCATAAAACTGGGAAAGATAGGGGGTATTCATAAAAGGAAGCTCTCTTTCGGGAAGGGTTTTCAAGGGATACATAATAGTTTATCATTTGTTTGGATACATTTCAATCTTTTTACGGGGAAGGACTTGTTTTTAGCTTTCTTTTTTTATATACTGAAACAGATAGGAATTGAACGGAAAGGGATAAACAAATGATACGATTTATACTGGTAGTAGTAGCGCTGCTGGGCTTTTTGGCTGCCAGCATTCCATTGGTAATCGGAGAGTATTTGGTGTCAAAGCGCAATGCCAAAAGGCAGCAGGAGCACAGTTTGCGGATTGTCCAGGCCATGTTCCGACTGATATTCCGCCTGACAGGCTCAACCCTGACCATAAAGGGGCAGGACAATGTACCAGAGGGGGCAGTCCTCTATGTGGGAAACCACAGAAGCTATTTTGATATTATTGTTGGTTATGCGGTGGTTCCAAATTTGGCAGGATTTGTGGCCAAAAAGGAGATGACACGGTACCCGGTCTTGTCAGACTGGATGAGGCTGGTCAACTGCCTGTTCTTGAACCGAGATGATATTAAAGAAGGGCTCAAGACGATTCTGGAGGGAATCGAGAAGGTGAAGCAGGGGATTTCCATCTGGATTTTCCCGGAGGGGACCCGCAATGAGAATGAGGATATTCTGGATTTGCTTCCCTTTAAGGAGGGAAGCCTAAAGATTGCGGAGAAGAGCGGATGTCCGGTAATCCCGGTGGCTTTTACAGGGACTGCGGATATTTTTGAGAGCCATATTCCGTTTATGCGGCCTTCCCATGTAACCATTGAGTTTGGGGAGCCTATTTATGTTAAAAAGCTTCCGCCTGAGCTGAGAAAGCGTTCCGGGGCTTATACAAGAGACCGGATTATCGAGATGCTGAAAAAGGAACAAAGGGAGCGTGCAGGGGCAGTGCAGACGGAACAGAGAGTGATCAAAAAGGCATAGAAGCAGATACGGAGGATCTCTAAAGCATGGATTTACAGGAGTGCAGGACAGAACTAGACCAGATTGACGAGCAGATCGTGAAGCTGTTTGAGGAGCGGATGGGAATCTGCAGCAGTGTGGCAGAATATAAGATTGCGGCAGGAAAGCCGGTGTATGATGGAGAAAGGGAACGGCAGAAGCTTTCGGCAGTCAGCAGCATGGCTCATGGGGATTATAACCAGACAGCGGTTCAGGAGCTGTTTACCCAGATCATGACGATCAGCCGCCGATATCAGTACCGGCTGATGGCACAGCATGGAAAGCTGGAGGATCTGGGATATCAGCAGGTGGAACAGCTTCCTGTGAATGGAGTTCGGGTGGTCTACCAGGGGGTAGAGGGGGCTTACAGCCATGGGGCGGCTCTGCAGTTCTTCGGAAAAGAGACAGAGCTTTTTCATGTGCAGACCTTTGAGGAGGCTATGCAGCAGGTACAGGAAGGAAAGGCAGATTATGGGGTGCTCCCTATTGAAAATTCCTCTGCCGGTGCGGTAATTGATAACTATGATCTGCAGATCAAGTATCACAATCATATTGTGGCAGAGACCTTTGTGAAGGTTCGCCATGGGCTTTTGGGGCTGGAGGAGGCAGAGCTGTCTGATATTAAGACCGTGTATTCCCATCCCCAGGCGCTGATGCAGTGTTCACAGTTTTTGCATGACCAGAAGCAGATCCGGCAGGTGAGTCTGGAGAATACGGCAGTGGCAGCCAAAAAGATTGTGGAGGACAAGGACAGGACACAGGCAGCCATTGCCAGTGAGATTGCAGCAGAGCTGTATGGCCTGAAGGTGCTCAGGGCGGCTATCCAGAACAGTGAGAGCAATACGACCCGATTTATCATTTTATCCAGCCGTCCCATATACTGCAGGGATGCATCAAAGGTCAGCATTGCTTTTGAACTGCCCCATCGAAGCGGTACTCTTTACAATATTTTGGGACACTTTATCTTCAACGGAGTGAACATGCGGATGATTGAGTCCCGCCCCATTCCGGGGCGGAGCTGGGAATATCGGTTTTTTGTTGATATTGAAGGGAATCTGGCAGACGCAGCCATAAGAAACGCACTGAACGGAGTGGCGGCAGAGGCACAGAACATGCGGATTTTAGGGAATTACTAATAGATTATTTTAAGAAACCGGCGGCAGGTCACTGCTGTAACGGAATAAAAGGCAAAGAATGAGTTCGGGAGGAGAGAAGGGAGTTGAACAGCATGGTACGCACATTTGCGGCAATCGACATAGGTTCTTCCGGCCTGGAAATGGGAATATATGAGCTGTCGGAGAAATCCGGCATTCGACTCATTGACCAGGTGCGGTATCCGATTGCCCTGGGGGAGGATACGTGGCGCAGCGGAAGGATCAGCTACCGTCAGGTAGATGAGACGTGTGAGGTGCTGGCAGAATTTGCCCGTATCATGAAAGGGTATCAGGTGGAGAATTGTCGGGCCTATGCCACCAGCGCTTTAAGAGAGGCGCAGAACAGCCAGATTGTAGTAGACCAGATTCGGGTAAGAACCGGCATCGAGGTACGGGTTATCAGCAATTCGGAGCAGCGATTTATCAGCTACAAGGCCATTGCGTACAAGGATGCGGAGTTCCAGAAGGTGATCCAGAAAGGGACAGCCATTCTGGATGTAGGAAACGGCAGTACGCAGATTTCCTTGTTTGACAAGGATTCCCTGGTATCTACGCAGAATTTGCCGCTGGGAGCCATTCGCTTAATGGAAATCATGCGGCATATGAAGACCACAGCGGAAAAGGAGCAGAAGCTGATACAGGAACTGGTGGATAATGAGCTGGTAACATTCCGCAAGATTTATTTAAAGGACCGGAAGATAGAGAATCTGATCGGCGTGGGCAAGGTTACGCTTGTTTTGTATCGAAGGATCATGAGGGAGGTGAACCAGCGGGATCGGATTACTTTGGAGGAATTTAATCGTTTTTATGATGCCCTGGGAAGGATGACATTAGATCAGATCGAGGATACTTTTGAGGTGAATGCAATCTATGCCTCCATGCTGTTTCCTGCTGCTACCATTATCCGTCAGGTGCTGGAGGTTACAGGTGCAGACAATATCTGGGTGCCTGGTACCTTGATGCTGGATGGGATCGCGGCAGATTATGCGGAGGAGCGGAAGCTTTTAAAGTTCAACCATAATTTTGCTAATGATATTATAGTTGCTTCACGAAATATGGCGAAACGCTATAAGTGCCATATGCCTCATATTCAGGCAGTGGAGAGCGCTGCCCTGCAGGTATTTGACTGCATGAAAAAGTATCATGGGTTGGGGGAGCGGGAAAGGCTGCTTTTGCAGATTGCCGCAGACCTTCACTCTTGCGGAAAGTTTGTGACCATGCGCAATGCCACAGAGTATGCCTATAATATTATCATGGCCACAGAGATCATCGGTCTGTCCCATGTGGAGCGGGAGATTGTGGCCAATGTGGTCCGTTATCATTTAAAGACCTTTCAGTATAATGACATTAAGATCCATGCAAAGCCATCCCGGAGTTCACGTCTGGCCACACCAGATAATCTGACTTTGACTGTGGCAAAGCTGACGGCGATTCTGCGGCTGGCCAATTCCATGGACCGGAGCCATAGCAACAAGCTGGCCGGATGCCGGATTGCCATTAAGAATAATAAGCTGATGATTCATACGGATTATGCTGGCGATGTGACGCTGGAGCTGCTGTCCATTGAGGAGAAGGCTGATTTCTTTGAGGAAATTTTCGGGATCCGTCCGGTGCTGAAACAGAAAAAGAAGGTATAGGGGAGTAAAAACGATGGCAGAGATAGAAAGTATTTATGCAGATCCGAAAAATTATGTAAACAGGGAATTAAGCTGGCTGGAATTTAATTACCGGATTCTTCATGAGGCCAGGGATAAGGCGATTCCCCTATTTGAAAGGCTGAAATTTTTAAGTATTACCGCATCGAATCTGGATGAGTTCTGTATGGTACGGGTAGCATCCTTGAAGGATCAGGTTCATGCGAAATATAAAAAGACAGACATTGCAGGACTGCGGGCAGAGGAGCAGCTTACCCTCATTTCAGAAAAGACCCACCGTCTGGTGGAGCTGCAGTACTCTACCTATGGCAGGTCCCTGCTTCCTGCGCTGAAGCAGAAGGGACTGCAGATATTGTGGGAGCATGAGGAGTTGACTGAGGAGGAACAAAAATATGTGGACGGCTATTTCCGGGAAAATGTCTATCCGGTATTGACGCCTATGGCAGTAGATTCCTCTCGTCCGTTTCCCTTAATCCGCAATAAATCCCTGAACATTGCGGCTTTGGTACAGAAGAAAAACGGAGACGATTCCCTGGAATTTGCCATGGTGCAGGTTCCTTCCGTGCTTTCCCGGATTGTAGAGCTTCCCTGCAAAGAGGAAAACGCACATCGCGTTATTCTTTTGGAGGAGGTTATTGAGCGCAATATTCATGAGCTGTTTTTAAACTATAAGATTGTGTCGGCTCACCCGTTTCGGATTATGAGAAATGCAGATTTTACACTGGATGAGGAGGAGGCGGTGGATCTTTTGGAGGAGATCCAGAAGCAGCTTAAGAAGCGTCAGTGGGGCGAGGTGATCCGTCTGGAGATTGAAGAAAAGGTAGATAAGCGTCTTTTAAAGATTCTGCGGAAGGGACTTTTCGTAGGGAATGAGGATATTTATGAGGTAGGCGGACCCTTGGATTTGACATTTCTTATGAAGCTGTATGGTACAAGCGGCTTTGACCACTTAAAAGCCAAGCCTTATGTGCCGCAGCCGATTCCGGCTCTGATGAATGAGGAGGATATCTTTACGAATATCCGCAAGGGAGATATTTTGCTGCACCATCCTTACCAGACATTTGACCCGGTCGTGAACCTTGTGCAAAGGGCGGCCAAGGATCCTGAGGTGCTTGCCATCAAGCAGACCTTGTACCGGGTCAGCGGTCATTCTCCTATTGTGGCAGCCTTGGCAGAGGCGGCAGACAATGGCAAGCAGGTGTCGGTGCTGGTGGAATTGAAGGCACGTTTTGATGAGGAAAATAATATTAACTGGGCCAAGAAGCTGGAAAAGGCAGGCTGTCATGTGATCTATGGCCTGATGGGCCTGAAGACCCACTGTAAGATCACCCTGGTTGTGCGCCGGGAGGAGGATGGAATCCGTCGTTATGTTCATCTGGGAACCGGGAATTATAATGATTCTACAGCCAGGCTGTACACGGACTGCGGGCTTTTGACCTGCAATCCTAAGATCGGGCAGGATGCCACGGCAGTGTTTAATATGCTGTCTGGTTATTCGGAGCCGCCTACCTGGAATAAGCTGTCCTTAGCGCCTTTGTGGCTGCGGAGCAAATTTATCAAGATGATTCGCCGGGAAACAGAGCATGCCCGTGCCGGCGGATATGGACATATTATGGCAAAGATGAACTCTCTGTGTGACAAGGAGATTATATCCAGCTTGTATGAGGCATCCTGTGCCGGGGTAAAGGTTGAGCTGGTCATTCGGGGGATTTGCTGCTTGAAGGCAGGGGTGCAGGGACTTAGCGAGAATATCAGCGTTCACTCTATTGTGGGGAATTTCCTGGAGCATGCACGGATTTTCTATTTTGAGAATGACGGAAGCCCGGAGGTCTATATGGGCAGCGCAGACTGGATGCCGAGGAACCTGGATAAACGGGTGGAGATTCTGTTTCCGGTGGAGGATCCGGATCTGAAGGAGCAGGTGATTCATATTCTGAGGGTGCAGCTGGAGGATAATGTGAAGGCCCATATTCTGCAGCCAGATGGAACTTATGAGAAGATTGACAAGCGTGGGAAGGAGCTGGTGATGGCCCAGCGGCAGTTCTGTGAGGAGGCTGTGGCTGCGGCAGCGGCAAGAAAGCAGGAGATCAGCCCGGATGTGCGGGATACCAGAAGGTTTGTGCCGGCGGAAGGGTAGGGGATGATGAGGCAGGCTTGATTGGCATTTTTCGGTTTAGGCGGAGAGGAAAGAATGTGTGTATAGATTGGTGAACTTGCTGTTGGAGAATGGAACCTATGTTGTCCGATATGGATGCAGATCCGCAGATTAGCTGGCGGCAAGCCGTGACGATCTTTCTCAGAAAAATAGGAAAGCAGCAGAATAATCGTTGCTATGTTGTTAAAAATCCGTTATAATAAAACCAAGAAATAAGAGTGCGGCGTTTGGTAGGATTACCATTCGGCAGTAAAGGGGGTTCCTTATGGACAAAGTGTTATACGATTTAATGGATTGGGCAGCGATTGAGGAGCTGG
Source organism: bacterium D16-56 (assembly GCA_003611875.1). Taxonomy (GTDB): domain Bacteria; phylum Bacillota; class Clostridia; order Lachnospirales; family Lachnospiraceae; genus Brotaphodocola. The sequence continues at coordinate 45,585 of RAYY01000018.1, forward strand.
TGTATTCGGAGGCGGCCAGACCGCAGGAGCTGCTGGGGCCGCATGTGACAGAGGCAGGACTGCTGATTCAGGCGTTTATGCCCACGGCCACAGGGATGACGGTAAAGCTGTCAGGCACTGGCAAGGAGTATCCGATGGAGATGCAGGATGAGACAGGATTCTTTGCAGTGCTGATACCGCGCAAGACATTGGCTGATTATACCCTGCTGGTAACATACGGCGATGGGAGCTTAAAGGAGATTCAGGATCCTTATGCCTTTGGAACCCAGTACAGTGAATCAGAGCTGAAGAAGTTTGAGACCGGGATCTATTATGAGGTCTACAAAAAGATGGGTGCGCATCCCATGGAGATAAGAGGTGTTAAGGGAGTGCTGTTCTCTGTGTGGGCGCCGTGTGCTATGCGGGTAAGTGTAGTGGGCGAGTTTAATATGTGGGACGGAAGGCGCCACCAGATGAAGCTGCTGGGAGATTCCGGTGTATTTGAGCTTTTTATACCAGGGCTTGAGGCAGGGACGATTTATAAGTATGAGGTCAAGAATCGGAAGGGGGAGCCTATGCTGAAGGCAGACCCTTATGGGAATTACGCAGAGCTTCGGCCGAATACAGCATCCATCGTATGGGATATCGAGAAATTTAAGTGGACAGACGACAAGTGGATGACCGAGAGGAAAAAGGATGATTCCAAGAAGAAGCCTATGGCTATCTATGAGCTTCACTTAGGCTCCTGGATCCGCAAGCCGATTGCAGTGGATGAAGACGGCCGGGAAGTGATTGGCTCTGAGTTTTATAATTACCGTGAGATTGCTCCGCGGCTGGCAGAGTATGTAAAGGAGATGGGGTATACTCATGTGGAGCTGATGCCAGTGATGGAACATCCTCTGGATGCCTCCTGGGGATATCAGGTGACTGGATATTATGCGCCTACCAGTCGTTATGGAACGCCGGATGATTTCATGTATTTTATGAATTATCTTCACGAGCAGGGAATCGGTGTGATTCTGGACTGGGTACCGGCCCATTTCCCGCGGGATGCCTATGGCATGGCCTGCTTTGACGGAAGCTGCGTGTATGAGCATCAGGATCCCAGACAGGGTTCTCATCCTCATTGGGGTACCTTGATTTATAACTACGGACGCCCCCAGGTGAAGAATTTCCTTATTGCCAATGCGCTGTTCTGGGCAGAGCAGTATCATGCAGACGGTATTCGTATGGATGCGGTGGCATCAATGCTGTATCTGGATTATGGGAAGAATGACGGCGAGTGGGTAGCCAATATATATGGCGGTCATGAGAATCTGGAAGCAGTGGAATTTTTAAAGCATCTAAATTCTGTGTTTAAGGGGCGCAAGAACGGCGCGATTCTGATTGCGGAGGAATCTACGGCATGGCCTAAGATCACCGGAGATGTAAAGAATGACGGGCTGGGATTTGATTACAAGTGGAATATGGGGTGGATGAATGACTTCATTGGTTATATGAAATATGACCCATATTTCCGGAACCACCATTATGGGGAGTTGACCTTTAGCATGCTGTATGCATACAGTGAAGATTTTGTTCTGGTGTTCTCCCATGACGAGGTGGTTCACGGCAAATATTCCATGCTGTGTAAAATGCCGGGAGAAGCCTATGAGGTGAAAGCGAATAATCTGCGGGCGGCGTATGGGTTTATGTACGGACATCCCGGAAAGAAGCTTTTGTTCATGGGACAGGAATTTGCCCAGGTTTCTGAGTGGAATGAGAACGAAGAACTGCCATGGGGAATCCTGGAATACCCGGTACACAAAAATACGCAGGAATATGTAAAAGCACTGAATCAGCTGTACCGTACTCAGCCGGCATTATATGAGAAGGATTTTGATCCGGATGGATTTGAATGGATTAATTGTTCCCGGAGCGAGGACAATATTGTGTCGTTCCTGCGAAAGACCGGTAAGCCGGAGGAGACCTTGCTCTTTATCTGTAATTTTGCCCCGGTGGAGCATGAGAAATTCCAGGTAGGAGTACCGTTCTACGGGAAATTCAAAGAGATTTTAAACAGTGATGCGGAGATTTTCGGCGGCAGCGGAAAAGGAAATCCTCGGGCGAAGACCTGTAAGCAGGAGGAGTGGGATGACCGGGAAAATTCCCTGGTAATCGATCTTCCCCCTATGTGTACCCTTGTATTCTCCTGCACTCCTATGCCGGCTCCTGTGAAAAAGATTGAGAAAAAAACAGAAGCAGCAGAGAAAACAAGTGTGGGGAATCCTGCCCGGGCAGACAAAAAAGGAAAAGTGAACAAGGCAGGCGGAGCAGAAAAGGGGAAAAAAATCAATAAAACCAATAGAAAACCGACAAGAAAGTAAACCTCCATGCGCCCAGCTGCGGACGCGTCATCAATCATGAAAGTTTGGCGGGCGCATTTGGCATACTTGATTTTAAATCGCCTCCGGCGATAGGACTTTCATAGTAATCATAAAGAATGTTAAACGGAAGCAGTCAACTGGCGGGCCAAAAAGAAATAGGGCCGACAGATTGACTGCTTTTTCGGCTGCGTTTCGGATGGTTTATTCCCTGGAAGAAGATGTGAAAAATCTTTGATATTCTTCTGAAAATAATTCACTTCCCATACGCCGTACACCGCCGTACAGATGGCGCTTTAAAAGTGGTTCAATGGCAGCAAAGTCTCTGGCCTCTATAATTTCAATGAGCTGCTGATGCTCCTTCATGACATCAGGAACATTGCGTCCACCTACTACATCCAGGCGTATAAAACGGGAATAGTCCGCCTGGGGACGAACCAAATTTTCCCATAGGCAGAGCTTATCTGTGACCTGGAACCAGATCCGGTGCATGGATAAATCTGTCACCAGAAATTCATTAATATCAAAGGCTTCCGGAGCCTTATGAAGCCTGTCTGCAATTTTTTGAAGACATTCCTGGGCATAATGGATCCGGGCAATATCTGTAGGGGAGCAAATATTAATAAAATCCCGAAGAATCATACACTCTACAGCCATGCGCTGGAAAATCCACTGACTTGCAAGCTTCAGGCGAATGGCTGTGACAATGGTTCCTTTGTGGGGAACGATCTGGACAAAGCCGTTCTGCTGGAGCCTCTGCAGAACACTGCGGATAGGGGTTCTGGAGATTTGGAAGCGTTTGCAGAGCGTGTTTTCGCTTATGACATCCCCTGGTTGGATTTTTAGCTGGATAATCTCGTTCTCAAGAATCTCATATATTTCATCGCTGGTCAGACTGATGTTCATGAAAACACCTCCATTCTTTTTAGAGCGCTTTTTTTAGATTATAGGGGGAAATGAAGGAACTGTCAAACATTTGATTAACAGAAAAAAGGGAAGCTTGTATACATGTATGACAAAATGGTGGGGAGAAATATATAAATTTTTACCAGAAATTGATATTTTGGAAAAGAAAAATGGGAAAATAAATGAAAAATAGAGTGGCATTTCATAATAAAACATACAAAATAAATATAATAAATATTTTTGATCGAAGAAATAAAGGGAAAATGCACAGGGAGAAATTTTGAAATGCTACTGATTTTATGGGAATAATGTGGTAAGATTAATCTAACTTGTATACAAGAAAGGTGAGCTATTTCAAAAAAGTAGGAGGAACATGAATTATGAAAAAGAGAATTGCAATGTTATTGACCTTTGCATTGGCAGCATCCGGTCTGGCGGCCTGCGGCGGCGGCAGTCAGCCTGCAGCTCCGGCAGAGACCACTGCGGCAGCGGCAGCGGAAGGTGACAGCAGCCAGGCGGCAGGGGACGGAGAGACAGAGGCTGCAGCAGGAGAGGATGCTTTTGCAGCACTGGGTGATTTTACAATGATGGTAGGTCATGCACAGCCAGAAGGGAATCCTCGTTATGTATCCATGGAGAAGTTTGCAGCAGATGTGGCTGAAAAGACGAACGGCCATGTGACGGTGGAGGTGTTCGGAAATGGACAGCTTGGCACAGAGAAGGAGATGTTAGAGCAGGTTGTTGCCGGTACAGTTCAGGGAATGCGGGGCGGTCAGTTTGATTTCAGCCCGCGTCTGTTAATGTTTACCATGCCGTTTTTGGCTCAGAACCGGGCCCAGGTTACGGCGCTTTTACAGAGTGATCTGGCCAAGAAGGTGTGTGAAGAGGCAGAGGCTGAGACCGGTACAGTGATTATTAACCTGTGTGATGCAGGCGGCTGGAGACAATTTTCCAACAGTAAGCACCCCATTACAAAGCCGGAGGATCTGCAGGGTCTGAAGATGCGTACCAATGGTATGAACACCATTGATAAGACCTTTGTAGCGCTGGGAGCCACCACCACTACCATTCCTTATTCGGATCTGTATATGGGACTGAAGACCGGTGTTGCAGACGGGCAGGAAAATCCGTGGGTAAATGTAGAAGGCATGAAGTTTTATGAGGTGCAGCAGTATTTTACTGAGGTAAATTATCAGTTCCATCCGGATCCGTTTTATGTAAATGCTGCATGGTGGAACGGGCTTCCCCAGGAGTATCGCGACATTATTGCAGAATGTGCAGAAGAAATGGGTACATACAATGATCAGCTGATCGACGAGAACCAGGAGAAAGCAAAACAGGTGGTAATTGATGCCGGCTGTGAGGTTTATGAACCCAGCGAAGATGAATTGAAGGCTTTCCAGGATGCGGTTCAGGTTGTTTATGACCAGTGTGTGGAAGAAGGCATCATGACAAGCGATGAGCTTCAGGAAATGCTGGATATAGTCGCAAACACAAAGTAAAATTGGTTTTATGGAATGACAGCTCCTGGAAGCCATGGTACCAGAAGTACCGGTGTGTTCCGGGAGCTTTTTTAGAATAAGAAGGGGGCTGATTATCATCGAAAAGTGGAAAAAGGTTGGCGATAAGGTATTTCAGGTATATTTTGGAATCGGTGTGGTTGCCATGGGCCTGCTTGCAGTGCTGGTAATCTTTTCGGTAATCGCACGTTATTTCTTTTCTCATAGCTGGAAGGAACTGTCGGAGTTTAATGTGACATTGTTTGCATTTACAACCTTTTGGGGTATGGGAATTAATGTGCTGAAGAATGAGCATGTGATCATTGACATCCTTTATGACCGGGTACCTCCGGCAATTAAGCGGTGGCTGAGTGTGGTAAATTATCTGATCGTTCTGGCAGTGGATTTGGTGTTTACCAAGCAGGGATTTGCTTATGTAGGGGTTGCCGGAAAGCAGATCAGCCAGGGCATGGAGATTCCTATGAAGTATATGTATGGGATTATGCCCATGGCAGGAGTGATTTGTGCGGTTTGTATTGTTATTAAGATTATAGAATTTATCACAGCGGATCTCTCTTATTTTGCACCTAAAAATAAGGTGTTAACGAAGGAAAGTCCGTGAGCCGAGAAAGGAGCTGAGTATCTGTTATGGCAATGATCATACTTTTAGTGCTGTTGATCTTTTTCGCGGTACTTGGGGTGCCGCTGGCGTTTGCAATCGGCGCGTCCTATATTACTTATATTGTTACCAATGCCCCGACTTTTCTGTCCATGGTGCCTCAGAGAGTATGGAACGGCGCTTACAGTGAGCTGATGATCGCTATGCCGCTTTTCATGCTGGCCGGTGAGCTGATGAATACCGGCGGTATTACGAAACGAATTATCAATTTCTGCCTGCAGCTCCTAAAGCCGTTTCGCGGAGGCTTAGGCGAGGTAAATATTGTGGCATCCATGATTTTCGGAGGAATTTCCGGCTCATCTGTGGCTGACACCTCTGCCCTGGGAAGTATTTTGATTCCTGCTATGGAGGATTTGGGTTATCCGCCAGATGCGTCTGCAGGGATTACCGTGGCTTCCTCCACGATGGGGATGATTATTCCGCCTTCTACACCGATGATCGTGTATTCTATGATTTCCGGCGCATCTGTGGGGGCGCTTTTTATGGCGGGTGCAGTGCCGGGGATTCTGATCGGAGCGACCCAGCTTATTGTAGTGTTCATTATCAGTCACAAAAGGGGCTGGCATCCGGCCAAGACGCCGTTTGTGTTTAAGGAGTTTGCCTCTGCGATCTTGTCTGGTATTCCGGCACTTTTGATGCCTGTGTTTATTATTGTCTGCGTGTCCTTTGGTGTATGTACAGCCTCGGAAAGTGCAGGTGTGGCGGTGCTGTATTCCATGCTGGTAGGTTTCTTTATTTATCGGGAGCTGACCTGGAAGGCAGTGATAGAGGCACTGAAAAAGACATTAATATCTTCTTCCTCCATTATGCTGATTATTGGCTTTACGACGATTTTTACCTGGGTTTTGACTATGCAGAAGGTTCCTCAGATCGTGGCCAATTTCTTTATTACTTTGAATATGCCAAGCTGGGGGATTGCCCTGGTGTTCTGTTTGATGATTTTGATGATCGGTACATTTATTGATGTGAGTCCTGCCATTCTGTTGCTGACTCCCATTATGCTGCCGGTTATGCAGAGCTATGGTTTTTCTGCCCTGCAGTTTGGTGCGATGATGATTACTGGTTTAGCCATTGGCCTGGTAACGCCGCCGGTGGGAATGTGTCTCAATGCCTGTAATAAGATAAACCGAATGCCCATTATTGCCATCTTTAAAGGGGCATTGCCCTACTTGATCTGCAACATTATTGTTTTGATGGCAATCAGCCTGTTTGCGCCGCTGACGACATGGCTGCCCTTGGCTTTGGGATACAGCTTGTAATTAAACTGCAAAAGGGCAGAATGATAGTAGCTTAAACAGCGGAAACAGGGTTATCGTGATTCATCGGAGCTGTCAGATGGCAGCTCCATTTTGCTGCTTGCGATATAGGAAGGTTTGGGATATAATAGGAACGCCTGCCGGGATTTTTGCAGGCCCTGTGTAGGGAAAAAGGGATTTCAAAGATACTGTGGAGGGCAGAATGTATGACACAAAAGCTATATTATGAAGATAGCCATTTGAAGGAATTTACAGCTCAGGTAATGGATTGCCGGTGGGATGAAAAGAAGGGATGCTATGGAATTGTGCTGGATCGGACCGTATTTTTCCCGGAGGGTGGAGGACAGTATGCAGATTCCGGCACGATTCAGGGGATCTTTGTGGAGGATGTGCAGGAAAAGGCTAATGAGGTGATCCACTATATGAAGAAAAAGCTGGATGTGGGACAGCGGATTCAGGGCAGTATTGATTTTGCGGAAAGATTTTCAAACATGCAGCAGCATACAGGGGAACACATTGTTTCCGGATTAGTTCATCGACACTTTGGATATGATAATGTAGGCTTTCATCTTGGAAAAGAGCTGGTGACAATGGATTTTAACGGGGCTTTTACAAAAGAGCAGCTTATCGGGATTGAGCACGAGGCGAATGAGGCTGTGACAGCTAATCTTGCCATTCGAGTAGATTATCCTGAAAAGGAGGAGCTTGAAAGTCTGGATTATCGAAGCAAGAAGGAACTGACCGGCCAGGTACGGATCGTGACAGTGCCAGGATATGATGTATGTGCCTGCTGTGCGCCGCATGTAAAATATACAGGGGAGATTGGAATGATTCGTCTGGTGGATGCGGTCAAGTATAAGGGCGGAACAAGGGTGACCATGGCGTGCGGTTTTCGGGCATTGGCGGATTATCGAAGGAAAGAGGATAATGTGCTGGAGATCTCCAGGCTTTTGTCAGCAAAGCCTTATGAGACGGCAGAAGCAGTGAAGAGGCTCCAGAAAGAAAACCAGCAGGGGAAAGAGAAGCTGTTCCGGATTCAGAGCCGCTATCTGGAGATGAGACTAAAGGAGCTGACAGGTAGCGGAGGGCTTGCCGGAAAACACATTCTTTTATTTGAAGATGAGCTGGATAAAAACGCGGCACGGCATTTTGCAGATACTGGGATGTACCGGTGTGAGGGGATCTGCGGCATTTTCCTGGGAAACGACCAGAAGGGCTATCAGTATATTTTGGGAAGCCAAAGCCTGGATCTGCGGGAATTTTTAAAAGCATTTCATGAAGAATTTCCTGGCAGGGGAGGCGGGAAACCGCAGATGGTGCAGGGAACGGCTGTTGGGACAAGGGAAATGCTGGAAAGATATTTTGTGTAAGAAAATGGAGGCAGCAGTTCTGATACCCCTTAAACTGTTACGGCATACGGCCATTTAGAATCGCTTCGCGATGGCTGTATGCCCGCAGCCGCTGCGCTTTCGCACGGTCAGAGCAGGAGAGTGCGCAGACCAATCTGAATTGTTGCAAGTGGAGCACATAGACCATGATTCTAGGTGGATTTAGCCTATGCAAATTTTAACCTTTATGCTATAATTTTATTATTATGAGGAATTATATTGTTTTTGATTTGGAATGGAATCAGAGTGCTCATGGAAAGGCTGATTCTGTGGAGGATTTCCCTTTTGAGATTATTGAGATCGGGGCAGTAAAGTTAAATGAAGATTTTTCCATGTCTGGTGAATTTCACCGGTTGATTAAGCCGCAGGTTTATACCCAGATGCATTATGTGATCTCTGAAGTGACTCATATGGATATGTGGGAGCTGCGGCATCACGGTGAGGATTTTGCCAATGCAGTCAGCAATTTTATAGAGTGGTGCGGGGAGGATTGTGTGTATTGTACCTGGGGTTCTATGGATTTAACAGAGCTTCAGAGGAACATGAAGTATTTTGGGGTGAAAAATTCTTTTCCTAAGCCGCTGTTCTATTATGATGTACAGAAGCTGTATGCCAGATTTTATAAGGATGGGATGAAGCCGTCTCTGGATTCGGCGGTGGATGAGTTGGGATTGCTGGAGGAGAGGACTTTTCACCGGGCATTGGATGATGCATACTACACCGGGAAATTGCTGGCCCAGATGGCCAAGGAGGTTGGGGCAGAGCGGCTCTTACAGTACCGTTCGATTGATTATTTCCGGCTTCCCAGCCACAAAGAAGAGGAAGTCAGGATGGTGTTTCCGGATTACTCCAAATATGTGTCTTTGATTTTTGATTCTAAGGAAGCAGCGATGAAAGAGCGGTCCGTGGCAGAGATGAAGTGTTATAAATGTGGAAGGATGCTGCGAAAAAAGGTTCGGTGGTTTACTCCCAATCAGAAGATATACTACGGGCTGGCTATCTGCCCGGAGCATGGATATCTTAAAGGAAAGGTTCGAATGAAAAAGGTGGATGAAAACCAGGTATACGTGGTGAAGACACTGAAGCTGACAGATGAGGAGGGAGCAAAACAGATTATCTGCCGTAAGGATGATGTGCGGAAAAAGCGGGCAGAGCGCAGTCGGGAAAAGAAAAAGCGTCAGAAAAAAATGGAGGAAGGAGAATAGAACAAGATTCTATCTCCTTCCGATTTTTAAATTCAGTGTCTTCTGAGTGATCTTCGTTTGGAATTACTCAGAAGACTTTTTTTTCGTTTTTGTTCCAGTAGAAGTTTAAACTCGTCACCAGACATGCCGATATCCTGAAGACGCTGCTGACGGCGCTGAAAACGAAGCCTTCGCTCAGCAGATTCTCGTTGACGGCGGATTTTTAACAAGAGCAAAATACCGTACCCAACAGCCATAAGGCCAAGAATAATAAGGAGAATCCATACAAAAGCCGGGATATGGATAGGTCGGGAGGGGCTGTTGTCCGGAATGGATTCTAGGCTTTCTGGTTCAGGAGAGGCATCAGAAGCAAGGAGCCGTTTTTCCTGATCAGAGGGATCCAGGGTATTTTCAGTCTGTTCTGATGGAGTGTCGCCTAAGCTTTCCGGAAGCGCTGTCATAAGCATGTCCACAGGAGCCTCCGGGAGACTTTTATTTACCATCAGATAGGTGGAGCCTACAGTCCTGCCATCATAATCATACGTGATCCGGGCGGCGGCATATTCGGGCGCTTCCGGGGGAAGCTCATAGGAAATAGAGGAGGTGGTGTCGGAAAATTCGCCATTGATGGGAAGGGACATTCGGCGGTCCTTCTGAACACTGATGACAGACAGGTTGGTGGTGGGAAGCCCTGCAATGGTCAGGTCATTTTCAATGGAGGTGTAGGTGTCATCCAGATCGGAGATATCTACAGAGCGAAAATTCCGAAAGCCGAAGTTCAGCATGGCGCGGGTATCAGTATAGTGGGTGCGGTGCCCGTTTAATACCACGGTAATCAGCATCATGTCGTCACGGCGGGCACAGGTGACCAGGGTATTGCCCGCAAGGGAGGTATAGCCGGTTTTGCCTCCAACAGCGCCTGGATAGTAATTGGGGCTGTTTTTTTTGATCATCTGGTGTCCTGGATAGATTCGGAGTCCCTCTGGGTTTCGCTTGGTAGGCGGAAGGTCATAGTAAAGGGTGGCGGCAATCTGGGCAAAGGTTTCATTTTGAAATGCTGCCTGGGCGATCAGGGCCATGTCATGAGCTGAGGTATAGTGATCGGGATCATTTAAACCACTTGGGTTGTTAAAATGGGAATCTGTACAGCCTAAGGATGCTGCCTTGGCATTCATCATGGAGGAAAATGCTTCCGTTGTGTTGGCGGCGTGCTCAGCAAGGGCGTTGGCAGATTCATTGGCAGATTTGAGTATCATAGCGTAAAGGCAGTCCCGCACAGTCATTCGATCGCCTTCTTCTAGGTTTGCATTGCTGCTGCCGGCCTCTACATTGTATACGGCGTTGTGGGAGAAGGTTACGATTTCATCCATCTGGCAGTTTTCAATAATGATCAGCGCTGTCAGGATCTTGGTGATACTGGCAGGGAAATATTGCTCATGTATGTTCTTTCCATACAAGACTGCTCCGGAATTGGCATCAAACAGGATACCGCCCTCTGCTGAGATGGAGGGGCCGTCAGGCCAGGGAGGCGCGGCAGCGGCAGTTTGGGGAAATATGCCGGTGAAAAGGAGCAGGCACAAAAGGAAAGAAAGGATTCTTTTCCTGGTTAATGAAGTCATTGAGTATGGTCTCCATAAAATATTTTCGTTTGAGGGTTGTTGAAAAGCTTCTATAATATGATAGTATAATCCATATTTGGGTGTAAGTAAAGGGGAAATGTTACAAGTTTGTTACAAATTGGAGGGGGTTACGGTTTACTGGGTCCAGTGAACCGTAACAGGGGCGGCCTCTTTAGAATGGGGCGTGAGGAAACCGGTGGATAACGGCCAGGCAGAGGAGGAATACTGCGGCAACGCAGATGCCGTAGGTGACTGCGATTCGGGCGGCGGTGTCCATGAAGAACGGTTCAGGGACAATGTTGATCAGCAGGTCTGTAGATGGGTTCAGCATCCAAAGGTCATTGTTGAAAAATATTTTGTGAAAAACAATAAAATATTTTGAAAAATTTGTGGATATGATCGTGGCTAATGCAGCCAGCAGGGCAAAAAACAGGATGGTTCCTGCGCAGATGGTCCGGGGGAGTACATAGCGGATCTCTGCTTTCATGAAACTGAGCAGAACGATGGAGGCAAGGATTAAAAGCAGACATATGCGGCGAATGGCGATGGCAGCTAAAAAAAGCCCGCGTACATCTTCCATGTGGGCAATTTCCCTTTGATTAAAAAACTCTCTGGGCTGTCCGTTTACAGTGGTGGGGACGTGAAGGTCCTGGCGTCTGCCGCGCAGGTATGCCATCATCTCTTTGGTTACGTCCAGCAGATCCTCCATTTCCATATGGACGTTTTCCAGAACGTGATATTTGGTGTATTCTTTTTCATAGTATCCGGGGGTCCAGTAGGTGACTGCTTCTACAGAGGTAATAAGCAGTGTGATCATCAATGCAAAAGCGCATATAATTCCGAGAAAAATATGGATAGGTTTCATGTTTCGTCATTCCTTTCTTGTTAAGCTTTTCAGGGATTTCTCTATTTTACTATAGATGAAGACATTTTCCAATATGTTTTGCAGATTGGAATTTTAGCTTTTTTATGATATAATGTGAACACTTAGCGAGGTTTTTTCGAGCTTAGTGAGAAGATATACCTGACTTCTTAGCGAACCGGAGCCGAAGGCGAACGGTGAGGTTAGTGGACATGGTGTAATGTTAATACATTTTTTCAAAAGAGGAGAATGGCATTTGAAAGATATTACAGTATTTTTTGCAATCGAGATCATCGGAACAGCGGCGTTTGCATGCTCAGGAGGAATGGTGGCGGTTCGAAAGCATTTGGACTTATTGGGGACTATTGTGCTGGGGGTGACGACGGCAGTAGGGGGCGGAATGCTCAGGGATCTGATTATTGGAATTCATCCTCCCACTTTATTTGTAAAGCCGGTGTATGTGTCTGTGGCTTTTTTTTCGGTTCTTGTATTGTTTGTTATTATTAGATTTCACCAGATCACCATGGCTATGCTGGAGTCAGAGCTTTATGAGCGGGTGATGAATTTTCTGGATGCCATCGGGCTGGGGGCTTTTACGGTAGTGGGAATTGATACGGCTGCTGAGGCAGGCTTGGGAGAGTACCGTTTTCTGATGATTTTTTTGGGAACGCTTACTGGTGTGGGAGGGGGAGTCCTGCGTGATATGATGGCAGGACAGACGCCGGCTGTTTTGAAAAAGCATGTATATGCCTGTGCGTCTATTGCAGGGGCGGTGTGTTATGTAGGGCTTATGGGGATGATCGGCAATGATTTGTCCATGGTTATCAGCGCTCTTTTAGTAGTGGTGATTCGGATTCTGGCGAGGAAATATAGGTGGAATTTGCCCACTGCCATGGGAAAAGAGTAGCTGGCCGACAGGGATCGTGAAACGATTGAGAAAAGAGGAAAAATGGAGTTTTTGTGGCAGATTGACAGCAGTATTTTATTGTGGATACAATATTTTCGACAGGAGTGGATGACCCCCTTTTGGAAAGGGATTACTTTTTTAGGGGATTATGGATGGTTTTGGATCGTCCTGGCACTGGCTTTTCTTTGCTTTCGGCAGACCAGAAAGACCGGGGCTGCCGTATTCCTGGCACTGTTGATAGGAGCATTGATTACCAATGTGGTGTTTAAGCCATTATTTGCCCGCACCAGGCCCTATGAGGTGATAGATGGACTGGTTTTGCTGGTTGGCAGACAAAAGGACTACTCCTTTCCGTCAGGCCATTCCTGTGCAGCTTTTGCCGGAGCGGCAGTCTGTTATAGGCTGCTGCCCCGGCGATATGGAATCGGGTTTATGGTACTGGCCGGATTACTGGCCTTTTCCCGGCTTTATGTGGGGGTTCATTACCCAAGCGATGTGCTGGGCGGGATTATAATCGGGCTGTTAGCTGCAAGGGCTGCATTAAAGACATCTGCTTGGTATTGCCGTAAGCTCAGCGATTCTTCTCCCTCTTAATTACCTTCAGCCGTGTAAATTCTTCTCGGTCCTTTTCCTCCAAGGCATTAGTAATATTAGATACTAAGGCTTCGTAGGCAGGGATGGTGATGTTTTTCAAAGCATTGGCCCGTTTTTGAGTTTTTCGGATACTGCTTGCAAGACGATAGGCAGAATTTTCCACCATGGAAAGCTTAATCGTGAGATTTTTTACCTTTTCAAAATGAAGCCTTGCCTCGTCCAAGGCTTCGCCGGTGCTATAGTAGGCGTAGGAAAGCTTCATGGGAGACGCCTTGTGGCGGACCAGAGGAATCTCCGTACCCATGATGCTGCGGGTCTTAATCTTAATGGAATTTTCTACTGGCACGGATGCGGCCATTTCTTCCACAAAGTGAATGCCAAGCTCAATATTTGCATGCTGCAGCGCCTCATAGGCTGCTGTGAAAGCAGAATCAATCTCAGACTGGATATCCTTGGCCTGGTCAATCAGGCCCATCAGTTCCCGCAGCAGAATATTCCGCTTTTTATCCATCAGCTCATACCCCTGACTGGCAAGAGCCAGAGAATTTTTGGCCAGAATCAGATTACCCTTGGTAGGAAATGTATTAGGGTTCATGAGGTTTTCTCCTTGTAATACTCATCCAGGATCTTGGTGTCAATCCGGTCTAACTCCTCTCTTGGCAGCAGTCCCAAAAGATCCCAGCCAATTTTCAGGGTTTCCATAATATTCCGGTTGTCGTAAGGATCCTGTCCCACAAAGTGCTGCTCAAATTCCTTTCCGAATTTCAGATATTTTTTGTCAAGGGGAGAAAGCTCATCCTCACCGATAACAGAGGCCAGGGCTCTTGCGTCTCCTACCTTAGCATAACAGGAAAAGAGCTGGTTGGCCACAGACTGATGGTCTGCCCGTGTGTAGCCCTCTCCGATGCCGTCCTTCATCAGACGGGACAGGCTGGGGAGCACATTAATGGGCGGGTAAACAGACTGGCCGTGAAGGCTGCGGTCCAACACGATCTGACCTTCCGTGATATAGCCGGTCAGGTCGGGAATAGGGTGGGTTATATCATCATTTGGCATAGTCAAAATCGGTATCTGGGTCACAGAACCATTTACCCCTTTTACAATACCGGCCCGTTCGTACAGAGCGGCAAGCTCACTGTAGAGATAGCCGGGGAAGCCTTTTCTGGAAGGAATCTCTCCTTTGGAGGATGACACCTCACGCATGGCTTCTGCAAAGGAAGTCATATCGGTCAGAATTACCAGGATATGCATTCCTTTTTCAAAAGCAAGATATTCGGCAAGAGTCAGAGCTACCTTCGGGGTAATGAGACGCTCCACTACCGGGTCGTTGGCAAGGTTCATAAACATGGCCACATGGGAGGAAACTCCGCTTTCCTCAAAGGTTCTCCGGAAAAATTCCGCCACATCATGTTTGACACCCATGGCGGCGAACACAATGGCAAATTCCTCCTCGGAATCATCTCCCAGAGATGCCTGCTGCACGATCTGGGCAGCAAGCTGGTCATGGGGCAGGCCGTTTCCCGAAAAGATAGGAAGCTTTTGCCCGCGGATCAAAGTCATAAGCCCGTCAATGGCAGAAATTCCGGTGCGGATATAGTTTCTGGGATATTCCCGGGTCACTGGGTTTAAGGGCTGCCCATTTACGTCCAGCATTTTGTCCGGAATGATCTCTCCCAGCCCGTCAATGGGAATACCGATACCATTAAAGGTTCTGCCTAACATTTCCTCCGAAACACCCAGCTCCATAGGATGTCCGGTTAATCGGGTCCGGACACCCTGCAGGGTAAGTCCTTCTGTGCCTGCAAATACCTGAATCATGGCACGGTCTTCGCTGATCTCTATAATCCTGCCCAGCTTTTTTTGGCCGTTGCCCGTGGTCATTTCTACAATCTCGTCATAGGCAGCTCCCTGAACGCCCTCCAGAACTACCATAGGGCCCTGGATTGCATTTAATCCTAAATATTGAATGGACATATTTACCTCCTGCAGACGCATGCAGCGCCCTGTTTATGCATTCCGTTCCAGGACATCATCATAGAAACGGTCAATAAGCTTTTTGTAATCATCCAGCAAGGAAAGCTGGTCATTAGGTACATCATATTTGATGGCAATCACCTTATCAAAGACAGAATCCTCTTTTAACACGGACATGGGCATGCCCATGGAGATCAGGGAGCGAGATTTCTGGTACAGATAGAGAATAATTTCCATCATTTTAAACTGCTTTTCCATCGGGACACAGGTATCGTCCTTGTGGAAAGCATTCTGCTGCAGGAAGCCCACACGGATCACCTTGGCGATCTCCAGAATAAGCTTCTGGTCGTCAGGCAGCACATCACTTCCGATCAGCTTTACAATCTCCATCAGGCTGCTTTCCTGGGAGAGCAGGGCTACGATCTGATTGCGGTAATCTACGAAATCACGGTTTACGTGTTCAGAATACCACATAGATAGATCATTCATATACTCGGAATAGCTGGTCAGCCAGGAAATGGCCGGGAAATGTCTTGCATAGGCAAGGCTTTTGTCCAGTCCCCAGAAACAACGGACAAAACGTTTGGTATTTTGAGTTACCGGCTCGGAAAAGTCTCCGCCCTGGGGGGAGACGGCGCCGATAATGGTAACACTGCCGTTGGTTCCGTTTAAATTTTCCATCATGCCGGCCCGCTCGTAAAAGGCGGAAAGCTTGGAAGCTAAGTAAGCAGGGAAGCCTTCTTCTGCCGGCATTTCCTCCAGACGCCCGGATAATTCTCTTAGAGCCTCTGCCCAGCGGGAGGTTGAGTCTGCCATGATCGCCACATGATATCCCATATCCCGGTAATATTCAGCCAGGGTCAGGCCGGAATAAAGGCTAGCCTCACGGGCAGCCACAGGCATATTAGAGGTATTGGCAATCAAGGTGGTGCGATCCATAAGGGGATTGCCGGTTTTGGGGTCCACCAGTTCGCTGAATTCCTCCAGAACCTGTGTCATCTCATTGCCCCGCTCTCCGCAGCCAATATAGATGATAATGTTGGCATCCGACCATTTGGCAATCTGGTGCTGGGTCATGGTTTTTCCGGTGCCGAAGCCGCCAGGGATGGCGGCAGTTCCGCCTTTGGCCAAGGGAAACAGGGTATCCAGAATCCGCTGCCCAGTTACAAGGGGCTGGCTGGCCGGAAAACGCCGTGCCGTAGGTCTTGCCTGGCGGATAGGCCATTTTTGGGTCATGGTCAGTGTTTCCTGGCTTCCGTCAGCACACTGCAGGGTAATCAGAGGATCTTCAATCGTATATTCACCGTCAGGCACAGCATTTAATACCACACCCTGTTTATCCGGCGGAACCATAATCTTGTGGAGGATGGCAGGAGTTTCCGGGACTTCTGCAATGACAGCGCCGCCGGATATCTGGTCTCCTTCCTTAACGATTATATGGGTTTTCCACTTTTTGGAAGTGTCCAGAGAATCTACATTAACGCCTCGGTGAATGTAAGCGCCGCCGGTTTTTGCAATTTCACTTAAAGGTCTCTCAATACCGTCAAAAATGTTTTTCAGGATACCAGGGGCAAGGGTGACGGTGACAGGAGCACCTGTGCCGGTTACGATCTCCCCTGGTTTGATTCCGGTGGTTTCCTCGTAGACCTGAATGGTGGTGCTGTCTAAGGTCAGGCCGATTACCTCTCCTACCAGCCGCTGCTTTCCTACATAGACCATCTCGTTCATCATAAAGCCGGCATCTTTTTTCAAGTGAACGATGGGTCCGTTGATCTTATAAATAATACCGGTTTTTTCCGTTTTTGCTTCTGGCATCAGGACTCCCTCCTTTTTTGCTGCCCCTGGGGGGCTTGTTCTGTCAGGCTGAGATCAAAATGAAAATCCTCCCGTGCCTGTGCCAGCTGTGACTGGAAGGAATTGTCGATCAGGATCTTACGGGAAGGGAGAAACCCGCGGGTGCCGCCCATAAACGGTTCGTCACTTAACCGGATATGGACCGACGGAAAGCTCTTGGCAAGCTGGTCTGACTTATCCTTGTCAGACGGATCCAGATAGATCAGGATCTCATCCTCCCCGGCAAGCTCGAGAGCGTCCTGAAATTGACGGTTCAGAAGCGCTTCGTATTCTGGGGTGTTCCGAAAGGCATCCAGCTTTTCCTGAAGAGCCGCAAATAATTTCTCTTTTAATTCCTCCTGTTTTTGCCCCAGGGAGCGTTTCAGATTCAATTGTTCCATGGAAAGCTGTTTATTGATATCCCGCTCAATTTGGTCGGTTTCCTGGCGTACCTGAAGCTGGGAACGATGTTTGGCTTCCTTTTGATGTTCGTCAAAAGCCTTTTCCTGGGCAGCCGTGTATTCCTTCATCATCCGGTTGCTTCTGGCACGGGCATCCTCCATACAGGTATCCAGGAAATGTTTTAATTTCTCCTCTGTGTTCAAAGGGTCACCTGCTTTCTTTTTTGAGCATATGTTTATAATTTCAATCCGATTGCTTCATTTACGTAGGAGGTGATAAAGTCCGGCTTGCGGCCTGTACCGTGACGGTCCGGAATCTCCACAAACAGGGGAAGCTTATGGTTCAGCCTTGCATCGTTGATCAAATCCGGAAATTCTCTGCCGAATTTTTCTGTTAAAAGGACGATTCCGATCTCCCGGTCGGCCAGGACCTTATCCAGCTCTCTTTGAAGCTCTAGTTTTTCATGGACAACAGCACCTTCAATACCGGCAAGTCTCATACCGGTCCAGGTGTCAATATTGTCGCTGATCAGATACATTTTCATTGATTACAGTTTACCCAGAATCATGAAGGAGATGATCAATCCATACAGGCAGACACCCTCGGCAAGGCCAACGAAGATGAGTGATTTACCGAGAATAGAGCCGTCTTCGCTGATTGCGCCCAAAGCGGCAGAGGCGGCAGCCGATACGGCAATTCCACCGCCGATGCAGGACATTCCGGTGGAAAGGGCAGCAGCCAGGTAGCCCCAGCCGGCGGCATTTCCGACAGCAGCCTCTACGGTTTCGGCGGCAGAGGCATTTCCGGTAAAGAAAATTCCGCTGGCAGCTAACAGAGTTCCTGCAAAAAGCAGTACATTGATGCCAAGTGCTTTTTTATAGCGGCCGCGGGTCTTTTCTCCGACGGCAAAAGCGCCGAAGGGAACAGCGATACTTAAAAGCAATGCGATCGACAAGGTGATTTTTGTCAGTAAAGTCATGGTATAATCCTCCTGTTATGTGTTAATTTATATTGTAATTGGTATCATTTTGGCTTTTGAACGGGTTATTTATGAAACTGAGTTGGTACTTCCATATGCTTTAAATTCCCGGCCGGTTCCCCGATAGAACCGGCTGAACAGTTCATAGTATTCCAGTCTCAGCACTTGAATCCCTACGATCAGCCCTTCCATGCCGCAGACAAACAGATTGCCTAAAATGACAACCAGCCAGTTAGGGGTTCCGGATTCTGCTCCGGCCAGCATCAGCACCACCTCCATCATGGCAGCATGGCTTACGGCAAACGCTCCCACACGGACAAAGGAAAGGGTATTGGAGAAATAGCTCAGCAGGACCTCAAACAGCTCAAAGAATCCCTGAACAAAAAACATTCCCTTTTCCTCTGGCATGATCTTTGCTTTTTTTTCGATCATGGCAGCCAACGGTTCCTTGAAGAAAATGACCAGCAGCGGAAGGAGAAACATGATTACCAGCATAGCAGTGGCCGGAAGTGGCCGTTTTGTCATATAAAGAAAAACCGTAACCGTCAGGGCACTGTAAAATACAATGCCGGCAACTCCGTTGGTGTCAAAATATGCTTTCTCCGGATCCTGAGAGCGCAGGCTGTTGATCACATTTAAAATCATGGTCATCAGTACGATACCCATTCCCAATGCAACGGCTACCACAAAGACCGTGTTCAGATTCCCGATAAAGGGAAGCTGCATCATGGCTTTCTGGGGATGGAGCCACACGGCTTCCAGAATGTTTTCAAAGCCAAATACGCTTCCAAACAAAATGCCGAATATAGTGGAGAAAAAACCGCAGCAGGAAATAATGGCAGCCAAATTCAGCTTTTTAGACCGATACAGAAGATATCCGCCAAGTAAAAGGCACAAGCCCTGGCCCGCATCCCCAAACATAAAACCAAAGAGGAAGGAATAGGTCAATCCCAGAATCATGGTGGGGTCAAGTTCGCCATAGGCAGGAAGGCCATACATACGGATAAACATCTCAAAGGGTTTGAAAAGACCGGGATTTTTCAGCTTGGTAGGCGGGCTGCTTACAATATTATTGTGGTCCGTCTCCATAAAGCAGAAGGTATCTGAGTCATTTTCCAATTCCCGGCAGAAGGCATTTGCATCGGATTCGCTCATCCATCCACAGAGAATATAATAGGTGCGGTCGTCATGGCTGGAACAGGCAGCAAGCTTTCTCACATCAAAATTCTGGGAAAACCGTTCCAGCCTGCCTTGGGCAGACAGCAGTTCATTTTTCCGGGATAATACGGCCTGGGATATTTTTTCCTTGATCTGGCTGATCTGAGCCTGTAAGGCATGGATCTTTTCATCCAGCTCCTGTACTGCTTCCGTGGGGGTACCTTCATATTCATCAGGAAGGAAAAACCGTTCAAAATGGAGAGAGGCTAAGATAGCGTCTGCTTTGTCCCGCACAACCTCAGGCACAAAGTACACGACCCATACATAGTGTTCATCCTCTTGGCATTTGTGCATGACCACATCAATGGTATCATACACATAATCCATGAATTTCTTGTAGTATTCATGGGGAATCCGGCCAAAACGGAAGCTTACGAATTTAAACTGTATAATCGATCTGACGGCATAATTCAGATCCATAAATGGCTGTACCCGGTTTCGGGAAAGCAGCAGGATATCCAGTTCCTTTTCCAGGGATTCTTTTTCCTCCGAGAGAGCTTTTAGCTCCTGGTCTAGGGAACGGACTAATTGGACGGCTTCTTCAACGGAAAGGGTCAGGGACGTTTCCTTTACACCTTGGTCCAGATGATCGGCAACTAGCTGATTGGCTGTCTGCAGATCTCCTTTATAGGGGTTGCTTTCATTAAAGGGTCTTAGATCCGAAACTGTCTTAAGCTCTGACAAGGCATTTTCCAAATGGATCTCATATCTGGAGAAATACTGGTCAACGACCTGGTCAATATCACCTTTATGCCCGGTGATACTTAAGAACTTCATTTTTTCTATCACAACTTAAACCTCCTATTGTTTGTCCACCATGTCCATGATCTTGTTGGGATCAAGGCCATAGCGGATTCCTTCGATGATGGCGATGATCTTCTGCAGCTCCAGCTCCTTGGCATAGAGGTAGGAATCCAGCACAGCCACAGAATAGGGATGCCGGCGTCCTGTACCCTTGTAAATCTGGTTCAGGATCTGGTGATATAAGGCTTCCAGATCAGGCGGCTCATTCCAGTCTGCTTCTGAAAGTCTCCCGTAATGGGTCTCTCTCAGGGCAGTAAAAAAGTCATGGAGAGAGGCGGCCTCTGCCATCCGGCAGATTTGCTCTGTTTTCAGCTTATATTTTACTGGAATCAGTAACGCATAAATATCAGCCGGCAGGAGATCATAATATTTTTTGGAACGATAAATCCACTGAATATTCAGTAAATCTAAGCGGCTGCCAAAGCAGTGGCCGATGACCGCCCGTTCCTCCTTGGTCAGAACTTTGTCCTTGATCCTCCACATGGTTTTAAAATAGAGCAGATCCAGCCGTATTTCATAGTCAAACAGCGTTCGTTCCTTTTGGGTTCCAAGAGTAGCGATGGGGGCATAATAGGGGGAGCCCTCCAGTCCGGCAATAAAATCAGACAGATTTTCAGACTGTGCCAGCCTTACTAAATCCACTGAGGAATGCCGATCAAAAAAATCCTGGAAGTCGGACAGATCCATCTGCTGACGCCTGCCACTCATGACATTATGCAATACCTGCTTTATGATCGTGATTTCATAGTTCATGAAATAAAGATCAAGAAATCTGCGCTGGGAAAGGTTGGAGAAGCGGTAAAGCTTGGCAAAATCCCGATATTCTGATTGAGCCAGCAGCCGTTCGATATGCCCCCGGTGCAGTCGGGTGTCATCCAGCCCGGAAAAAATATCCGCATAGGACGGCAGCTGCTTTAAATAGTCTGCGGCGCTCCGTACATCCTCCAGCATTGCCATTTTCCGGAATTGCTGTTCTGTAATCAGATGGCTTTCCATGGCCCGTATTTTGGTGGCAATTCCGCTGTATGCTAACAGTCCCATTCTGTCACACTCCTGTCAATGACCGGAACAGCTTTTCCACATATTCTTCATGGTGATCTTCATAATTCTGTTCCATTTTTCGAAGCAGATTGTCTGCATGGAGCCGCTGCTTTTCCAGCTTTTTGTTCATCTCTGCTTCCATCCGTTTTCGAAGCTCCTGTATCCCCTGCTGTGTTCGTTCCTCCAAGTCCTGATCAAAGGCTTTGGTCCGTTCCTCCATCTCCTGGGAAAATGCTTTTTTTCGTGCGTTGGCACTTTCCATGACAGAGGATGCAGCATCTTCGATTTCGGAAATCTTTTTGATTACCGTATTCATTGTGATCCTCCTGTTGTTGTTTCTTTAACATCATACTCCTTTTTGTAAAAAATACCATAGTGAATTTTGTTAAAAATATGCTCAAAATAAAGGGTTTAGGAGGCAAAATGAAAAAATTAAGGCAGCAATGCAGGCCGGCTCATCTGCTGCGATATAGAAAAAGGCGGCACAGCAATGGTTTTGCGGAAATGCTGCTGTTCCGTTTTGGTCTGGTATATCATTTTTCAGCTGGCTGATTGACCTCAAAGTAAAAAGGATTTTTCATTTCACAGTTATTGGACAGTCAAATACTGACTTGCCACATAAGCCTCCTGTCCGTTATACAAAATTACAGCCCATTCTTCGTTTTCTGCCCGCACATATTCTACTGTGGTGCCGGATATTAGCTGTCCCAATTTCCTGCTGTCTGTTCGGGGCTCGGCCCGTACATTTAAAACATCCGTGGTTTTGTATACAGCGGAAGGTGTTTCGGCCATGGAATTTTCAGTGGGCAAAGGCCGGGTGGGTTCCACTGTTTCAAGGGTCGTTTCCACAGGAGAGGTTTCTGGTGTGGTCTCAATGTCCTCTGGTTTGGGCTTTATCAATCTTACAATACAGAAGATCGCCAGAATACAGAGGAGAGGAACCAGCAGCTTCAGCAGGTCATAAGGGGTGAATACATTGCGTCTTCTGCCTGATCTGCGGCGGTTTCTGGGGGAAGTGGATGAATAGGTACGGGAGGAGCTTCTTCGGGGAGCTCTTTTTGGGGTACGGTATTCATTTGAAAAGACCTGAACCTCCTGCAAAAGCAGTTGATAGGCCAAAGCTGCGTTGGAGGGAGAGCTGTCCCCTTCGTGGGCGGCTTTGTTGCCGATCATGCGGATCTTATGATAGCGGTCACAGGATGTCTTGGTGATCCTGCGGCTCCGGTACAGTGTATCGATCATCTCCTTCAGATCGCTGTCGCTCATGGAGCCTGACCGCTCTGCCAGCATTCGTACCATAAATTCTAATGTCTGACGGGCCTTCACCATGGCAGAATTGTAATCCTTTTGTCCAATCAGCCGCTGGACGCTTTTGATGCCAAGCTGAATACGCTCCCAATTGTTGTTGCTGCTGCCATTTGCCATTGTTGTCCTCCTCTGTGTATTGAAAACTTATCTGGCGGCCCTTGAAGCCATGAAAACTAATCTTGGGATTATTATACTACATGTTGGAAAATTATGCACGGGAAAAATGCAGGTTCTTTTTGAAGTTCCTTTTGCGGACAAAAGATGGGGTAAATTCCATTTTTATCGAGAAAATAGGTCTGTAAAAAGCAAAAAATCACTGCAAAATCCAAAAAATGGGAACTTACAGTGATTTTCTCACCAATAGGCTGTGAAAACAAGTATGCAGCTCTGTCAATGCAGCCCTCTCTCCGCCAGCTTCATTATATGCTTCAGCAAACGCAAAGACGCCATCCTTCACATTTTTCCAAAATTCGGAAGAATGAATATCCTCTGGTCCATTCTTAATATAATCTCCAAAGTATATAACAATCGGAATTTTTGCATCCAAAAGCTTCTGATAATTTTCCGAGCCAATCTCTGGTGTTCCGCCTGGTTCAATGGCTATAATTGCCGATATGTTTTCCGCCGGAGTAGACCAGCCCACTCTGCTGCCCTGGGAATGGGGAATGTAAATCGTCTTATTCCCTGTCATCTCACGGACATCCCCCATCGCCTTGCCTAGAGCTGCGGCATCAACCGTCAGGGGTTGTCATCCAGCCCATTCTGGACTGTCCATAGCCGTGAGGATAAACAATAGGATTTCCATTATTATTGACAGGTATCTAATAAAGTACGTTGGCATGATCTACGTGGGCGGTATTCCCTGCTCTTGTGGAATCCAACCGGTTCCTTGTCTCATCATACTCTCCCTCAACCGGATCCGTAACCGTGACGCCAGAGGAAAACGTTCCCTGCTTTACAATGACCAGTGCTCCCTCCGGCACAGAATCCTTATCTGTTCCTGCATCTTCCACCTCTTTCTCGGCATCTTCCGCAGTTCCTGTGGCATCTGCTGCTGTGATGTCTGCAATTTCTGTGAGAGCTGCAGTTGTTGTCTGGAAATTGCTGCCAGCACATCCTGCCATGAGAATCATTCCTGCCGCAGCAAGGGCCGCTGTTTACCGCAGTCAGAAGTCTCTTTTTGTTATCCTGTATTAACCTAAAGATATATGCTTGTTTCCTTCACTTTTGTCTGACTTTTCCCAAATGCTGCCATGCTGTTGGTTTCCCCTTCTGCAGTTGCTCTGATTTCAGGGGCAAAACCATGGCCCTGACTTGGAGACTTGTGAAATTATTGGGATATTGTAAATGTAGAAATGTATGCGGAACTGCTTGCAAAGAATAAAAGAGTTTGGTAGAATGAGAAAACAGGAAAGACGTACAAGGTGGAGGAAGCTATGAGATTACGCCATATTCCAGGCTCAGAGGAGACCGTTGCAGCCAGTCCCTATGTGATTGGACAGCCACAGCAATACCAGGGGAATTTTCAGAAATTATTTGGGAATGATAACCCAATAGAGATTGAAATCGGCATGGGAAAGGGAAAATTCATCATGGAATTGGCAAAAAACAATCCTCAGACGAATTATCTTGGAATTGAGCGATATCCCAGTGTGCTTTTGCGTGCTATTGCTAAGCGGGAAGATCTGAATTTGTCCAATATCTATTTCTTGTGTATGGATGCAAGGACTCTGACAGAAGTTTTTGCCCTAGAGGAAGTGTCGCGGATTTATCTGAACTTTTCTGACCCATGGCCAAAGGACCGCCATGCCAAACGGCGCCTGACCTCTCCTGAATTTATGAAAGTTTATGATCAGATCCTAAAAAGAGATGGGGTTATAGAATTTAAGACAGATAATCAAAAGTTGTTTGCTTATTCTCTGGAATCGATTCCTGCCGCAGGGTGGAAGATTTCTGCCTATACCCTTGACCTGCATCACAGCCCTATGGCAGAGGGAAATGTAATGACAGAATATGAGACAAAATTTTCCAATATGGGAAATCAGATTTGCAAATTGATAGCCTGCCGTTAGTCTGCATATACTAATAGGGAAAAATGATCATGGTGAGAATTGTGGACTGGAAAACAAAACTTACAAACAGCCTGCGCAGTGCCACCAGCGATAAAGAGGGTATGAACCGCCAGATCTTGAAATGGCACAAAAGTTTTAAGGAAGTGGAAAAGGCAGTAAACCGCCAAAAGGGAAAGAAGTGAAAGGCGGCGGCAATAAGCCATTGAAAAAGAGAAGCATTTTATGAAAGGAGAGAAAATTTATGGAAAAAAAATTTACAACTGCAAATTTTGAAGATGAGGTGCTGAAGGCTGAAAAGCCTGTTCTGGTGGATTTCTATGCTGACTGGTGCGGTCCCTGCCGGATGATGGCCCCCGTTGTTGAGAAGCTGGCAGAGGAAATGGCAGGAGAGGCTGTCATCGGCAAACTAAATGTAGATGACTGTGAAGAAATCGCCATGAAGTATGGGGTAATGAATATTCCTACTATTATCCTGTTTAAGAATGGACAGGAGATAAACCGCGTGATCGGCGCTCAAACCAAGGAGGTTTTGGAAAAATTAGTTCGCAGCTAACATATTTTACCCAGGATTCTTCCCAAATTTTAGGGAATAGGGTTCCTAACGAAAATTTGAAGATTTTGTAAAAAAAGGGGTTGACATTTTTGCCCCTTTGCGATAGAATAATGTTCGTGCCACAGAGAAGATGTGTCACGGACATATTAAGCGCCCTTAGCTCAGTTGGTAGAGCAGTAGACTCTTAATCTATTTGTCCAGGGTTCGAGTCCCTGAGGGCGCACTGAAAGTTCTGATTTTGCAGGCTGCGAACTGCGGGGTCGGGGCTTTTTTCTTTTGGTTTTTTCAGAGGGGATGTTAAGAGGGGGGAGGATTTTGTCATTTCAGCAAAATGACAAAAATTGAGCAAGGGGATGATCGGGCTGCAGAAGCTCCTGGAGGGAAGCTGCAGCCCGGCTGTTGACTGCTTATCGGAAGGGGGAACCGTTACCAGTGTTTTGACTGGTAGCTGGTCCGGAAGAGTACGGGGTCTAGGCGGTAAATATCGGAATCCATCACGAAAAACTGGTTGGCAAGGTGCAGATAGATCCGGGTGACGCTGTAATCATAATGGCCTACGAGGATCCGGAGGGATTCCAAGTTGCCGCCGCCCATCATGTAGCTGGTCGCAAACGTGTGCCGGAGAAGATGGGGGTAAACCCGATCCAGACCGGTGTTGCGGCGTATCCGGATGAACAGAGCCCGGATCACGTTGGAATCAATGGAATCCCGGCTGCGGAACTTCCGGAAAAAAGGCCCGTCCGAACTGGCGATCCGAAAAACATGGGCATATTCACCCAGAAGCTCCTGAAGCAGGGGAACCATGCGGACTACGCGGCTGCGGGAATGTTTGGAACGGTTGATGGTAATGCATTTGGAGGAAAAAACCACATCAGCCGCCTGCAGGCGGACCACCTCACAGCTTCGCAGCCCGGCGTCCAGCATAAGATGGAGGATACAGAGGTTGCGCAGATCATTGGGAATTTGGCGGTCGAAGACAGCGTCCATGGCTTGTACTTCCTCAACAGACAACGGCAGGATTTGGTCATTATCCGCTTTGGGCATCCGGACATAGTCCGTCAGGCGCTGGCTGCAGAGCCGGTTCTGGTAGCACCAGTTTAAGAAAACCTTGGCAGCGCGGCCATAAGTCCGGACGGTATTGTTCTTGATGGTGCCTTCCACATGCATGACATCCCGCAGCGGATGGTTGGAATAGCGCTCCTTTGCCCGTAGGCTGACTAAGTATTCCAGAAACACGGACGGGGGGAGGTTTCCAGGGGTAAGGCCGGCTGGGTAGGTTTCGGATAAGAACCGGAGGAAATAGCCTACATTTTTCTCATAGAACTGGAGCGTTGAGGGCGCCCAGGAGGCTTTTCCGTTTTCTAAAAAGCGTTCAAAGGCTTCCTGCATGGTCAATTCGTTTTTGTTTTCACTTGTCTTCATCATTTTCCCCATCCCTTTCTTTCCGTATTTTTTCATCTTCCCCATATTGATTTTGAAGGGAAAGTATGGTATCCTCATCATAGATCACGCCGGTTTGCGGATCTAAGAGCACGAACCGGTAAGATTCCGGATCTTTGATGAGGCCCGCCAGTTCATTGGGGTTGAACTGACGGGATTTTTTGCGTTTATAACGCATGGCGTTTTTCAGGTCATTGTCATTGAGCTGCAGCAGAGCCTGCATACAGTCGCTCATCACGCTGTCATCGTTAATCCCTTTCGTGTAAAACCCATAGACCACGGCCTTGTTGAGCAGAGTGCGCTTCATGGCCTCGCTGTTTAGACGGCGGTTGTAATCACGGATGAGGCGCAGCTGATCCGGAAGCCGGTGAATATCCACTAACTTCGCGCTTCTGAGGGACTTCCAGAACCCGCAGTAATCCCGTCTGGACTTGTTGACGTCTCCGGAGGGCTCCACTAAGCGGAGGATGTCATGGGTTAAATAGCGGATAATCAGTTGATGGTTGTCCAGGTAATCATAAACCCGCTGGCAGACACCATAGGCACTGTTATCGCGCACAGGCAGTAGGACATAGGATTTGGTGCCTTTTCGCATCGTCTGGTACTCCACGTTGGTGACCAAATGGATTTTGGGTGTAAGCTGGTCGGCCAAACGCAGCATGGGGTCTGTGACCTTGGCATTCTCCGCATACTGCCTGATGAAATGCCTGCAGGCGGTTTTAAAAGAATCCACAGAGCCAAACTCCACATAGTATTCCAGACGGGCAATGGTCATGTAGTGCCAGTTGCGCTGTACAAAGGCTTTTTCATAACAATACAGATCGTAGCGGGAGATCAGTCCATGGAACAGCCATACTTTAAAGAAAAACGCCTTATATCCCTGTTCCACGACTTCCTTGCTCTTTAAATAAATCCGGACAAAGCATTTTCCGCCGCGGTTGCCAAGGGCAACATAGTCAATTTCATAGCCTTCGCTGCCAACCTTAGCCGTATGGTAGATAGCCCCATGGTAACGGTCCACCCTCATCTTATAAAAGTTATCAATTGCAAAAAATTTCTCGGGGCTGACCAGGTAATTGGAATGCCAGCAGTAATCGACCCGATTCTCTTGGACAAAATCAATCTTCAAATGAAACATGTCAACCAGACCCTGAACATAGCGCATGGAGCGTTGGAAGGATTCATGGACGCCGTACATCCACAGCATGTAGCTGCGGATCTGGACGATGATCTCACAGGTCAGGGACTCGGAGTTGCCGGCGCCGGGAGGAACCTTGGAGGCCATAAAGATATGGAAGTATTCCGGACATTCCAGGCAGATGTCATAGTACTTTCCATAGCGGAAATTCAGCAGGTTCATGTTCCCCACGTCTGGCACATAAAAGAGGATGGAGTCATCATACTTCATGTTGACCTGGAGGGATTCAAAGCTTCTGCGGAAAGATAATACGTCCCGGTCATTGGTATCAGAACGAAAGTCGTTCTGAAGCTTGACGGAATAGTAAAACGTATCAATGTTATGTAGGAATTTTCGTTGTCGGTAAGAAAACCAATATTCCTTTTGTGTTTCCTCTAATTCATGGTAAATTCGATACTGCTTCAATTCTCTTGAGTCTAACATGTGAATACCCCTTTCGTTTAACATTTTTGATAGTAATAAGTTTTTCGGGAAAAGGCCGTTTCCCGAAAAAAGTTTTTGGCCGTTTTGACTATGTATTTTATGGTTTCTTACAAAAAAATCTATGTATGTTCAGACCACCTATTAGAAAACGGTGGTGCGGAGGGATGAAGCGGGACGAATTAACATTTTCGATAGGATGAGGGTTATGGTGCAGGATGGGGGAAGCTGTTTGAGGCAGAGGGCCGGACAGGGGCCCCGCCTACGGCACCCCTGTCCGGCCCTCTGCCTCAAACAGCTTATACGAATCATATAAATCATAGTACTTCTTCCTTCCGAGCATCATGGTCATCCCGCACCGCTCCCGGACGCCGTACCAGTATTCGATTGCGGCAAACACCGGATGCCCGAAGAGAAACAGGCTCACAAAGAAACCTCCGATCCCGAAGTTGTTGATTTTGCGGTGCTTGACCTCAAATTCTGTCAAAGATCGGATCTGACGGTCGATTAATCGGTCAAACTGGGTGATTAAAATCACTTCAAAGCCATATTTACGGTGCTGGGTAAAAAAGCTGCACCATTTCTGGCGCTGACGGTCATTCCAAGAACGGCAGTTGAAAATCAACTGGCATTCGTCCAGGATTAAATAGGTCTGCTTTTCCTCAATTCGTCCCTTAACATCCCTCCGATGGCACAGCAGGGAAAAATCCACCAGCCATTCCGGTGTGATCGCAAAGTTGTCACGATAGAAAAAGCAGCCTTTCGGCTTTTTGCCCCGGGAGGGGACCGCATCATAGTTAATATCAAAGTTGGCAATTACGTTGCGGCCATAGTGCAGGAAAAAGTAGATATCCTTGGCCACATGGTAGCTTTTGCCGGAACCGGGCGTGCCGGTATACAGATAAATCATCCCAGCGCCACCTCCAGTACCCCGGAAAGGTACGCATACCAATAGCCAATGACTGCCACAACCAAAAACCCGGCCGTCAGATAAAAGCAGCCTAGCAGCTCGTCCGCCCGGAGGAAGGGGGCCGGGCGTTCCCCTGAAATCCGGAACCGGGCCACCCAGGCCAGATAATCTGCCAGGACCAGCAGGACGGCGCAAAGAAAAACGGCCAGCAGCACACAGAATAATAATAAAAGACGATCTACATAAAGATACATAGGGCTCCTTTCTTACTCAACTTACTCAATCATCTTTACAAAGCGGAGCGCCGCCTGGTAAAGATAGAATACGGTTACACAGACAGTCCAGGCTTCTCCAATGGCAATCATCTCGGAAACCGGGACAAAATAATTCAGGGTCCCCAAAACCGGCAGCTCCTCCATGGAATCGAGGAACTTGGTAAAAGGGGAGGAGGGAAGGAAGGACAGCAGGGTATCGGCCAGCATAAGGAGCGCGGCCTTGATTTTCATCAACATGATGTACCTCCTATCCCTTAATAAGCTGCCGGGTTGCTAAGATCAGGCCCAGGATAAAAGCAAACAGCAGGAAAAAACGGATAACAGCAACGGGCTGTTGGAAAAGGGTCAGATCAATCACCAGCTCCTCCTGGTAATAAAAGGCGGGATGGTCGATCAGAAAAGGCACGTGCCAGACAGGCTCCACGGGATCCGCCGTTAAGACCTGGAAGCAATGGATCAGGTCAAAAGGGACGCAGAAGGGGAACTTGTCGGTCACAGACTGCTTTAGCCGGTAATTCTGATCGTCCGTCCCGATCACAGCGTCCTCCACGGCCTGGGCGATTTGCGCAGGGGAGGGGATGGCGCCGGAAAGGAAAGCCTGCAGATCCCAGACTGCCTGGGTAATGCTAAAGAGGGGCTCTAAAAGGGGCTCCGGGAGAGCAAGGAGCTGGGCAGCCAGATCGGAAAAAAGCTGGGGGAGGGACAGTTCCCCGTTTATTAGCTGCGGGACATCCTGGATGGCCGAAATCAGGGATTCAAACAAACCAGGAAGGGCCAGCTTATCAGCCATCTGCCGGATTAGGTCCGCAGGATTCGCCCAGGCGGTAAGGATATGGAGGATCTTCTGCAAAAAGTCCAGGATTCCAGAAAGATCAACACCGGGATTAGGGGAAGGCGGATCCGGATCTGGGGCAGGCAGCTCCGAGGAGGAATCTACTAACTCTATGTTTTCAACCGTCTGTCCTCCCTCAAAAACTGGGACATCCGATACAAGGCCGGCTGATACTAAAAACAGACCAAGGGCAGCTGCCAGGCGTTTTACTATCACGTACTTGTTCTTATTTTTATCGTCCTCCGGGGGCTCCTGACCACCGTTAATCACCACAAACTGCCGGACAATCTCAGCGGCCTGTTTCTCTGCTAAGGCGGAGGTCCCATCTATGTCGGTTTGATAAAAATGACCGACAAAGGAGTCTATCTGCTCATCTGTAATGGCTGTACCGGCATAGCGGGATAAGACCCGGACAATGTATTGCAGGTTAGAGTAGCAGACGGCATCTGTTAAATCCACTTTTTTTCGGGAGGTCTGCCAGTACTTGTCCACCACTTCCATGACTTCCTCAAAGGTTGCAGCGGAATCTAAAGAGGATGCAATGGACTTTAGACTGGTTTCATCCGCAGGGAGAGAAATCTTTTCTGCATAGATATGGCTATCATGAAATTTCAGGTTATTATGGGAAAAGAGTTTTATTTGCGTTGTCAGAATCCCAACAGACTGGTTTAAGATGCCGCCCATAGTGTCATAATTATAATAAGAACTGATAGCCTCCTCATTTACAAAAACCAAAAAATTATTACATTGGTAAACTTCATCCATTGTAATTGACCTGCCCCCATTGGCCGCAAGACGGGATTCTGTATATCTCCAATAACCATCATTCAATAATTGGTTATAAAAACTTTCCGGATTGCCGTTTGTCATAAAGTCTCCGTGCTCATCAATATAAGCATAACGAATCAAATCCGAAATAACATAACGGATATATAATCCAATTACTTCGCGAGAACTAGGACATACATAGTCATAAAAGGCTGTATAATCCGTCGCGGCAGAAGAATGGCGAATCAAGAAGGTATAATCACTTCTGCTCCAATCTGAAAAATAAGGTTCATTTGCATGGAAATAAGGGTTGTAATCAATGCCAGTATCCTTAACAGATACCTCCTCGCCATTCAGAAATTCCCCCAAAAGCGGAACCCATTCAGAAATGGCGATGGCTCCCCCGGCCAAAAAAATTTCAAAGTCAGACATTTTGTCAGGATGTTTCTTTTCTAACCAAGGCCCGAAGCTGCCTACTAAAAAGGATCCAATATCCTCAGACGCCATATGGATCCCAAAAGCTCCCAGAACACAGCCGATAGCCACGACGGCCAAAAGCGCTACATCATCCACCCCGGCGATGGCAGGAGCAATGCCATAATAGCGTTCCGGGAAGGTTTCATAATCATAAACCTTTTCCCCGTTTTCGTCATAATAAAACGGGATGTTCTTTAACCAGGCTTCCTCCTCCGGCCCGGGGGCCTCCCTGCCCGGGTCTGCTCCATTGCTGGGGGTTGCATTTCCAGCAAATGTCCGGCTTCCCGGATGGCAGTCCCCGGTTATGCCGGTCAGCAGGCTGGCTGTCAAAATCCATGCCATTGCTTTTTTGTTTCGCCTTTTCATACGGTCTCCTCCTTGCTTGCGTTTTTCTTGTTTTTCCTGGTTTTTGGATGCAGAAAGGGGAGGGCAGGGCTGCCCTCCCCTTTCCTTTCGGCTGCTCCTTTATTTGGCGAACCGCTTAAAAAAGTTGATTCCGAACCGAACACATAAAAATGCGCTCATAACGGACATAACAATCGGCACGGTTGCCATAATCGTTTTGATCATGGTATCCGCCGTCGACTGGAAGGATGAAAGCATTTCAGCGGAAACATCCGCCTGGCCTCCTCCTGTTTCTGAAGCAAAGGCTGCTATGGACAGCAGGATGGACAGGACTGCTGCTAACGCCAAGCGTCGCGCGATTCCAGGGACTGCCTTTCTCCACTTCTTCATATCTGTTACCTCCTATCGTATATTTCTGAAAATCCCATACAGGGATTTTACAGTCGAATAAATTAGCTCGGATGCGAGCTTAAGAATAATTCCAAATGAAACGCCGGTCAGAAAGCATCTCATAAGCGGCTCTATTTCCATTATAATTGAAACCTCCAGTTGTTGACTAACAGGATCCCCACAATCAAGCCCAAAGCGACCATGACCATGCCGGCATAAGAGGCATAGCCGGTGTATCCAACAGACTCTGCCTCCTCTGGGCTGGAGGCATTGCTTGCCGTTGCGCCTGCCAAGTCGTTTTCCAGTTCTTCCTCCCAGGCATAATCCAGGTCATCTTCCTGAAAACGGACCGTGAGAAGCAGCATTATTTCTTAACCTCCTTGGATACCTTTGAGTCCTTAGCTTCCTTTGAATCTCCGGTCTCCGCTGCTGCGGCAGCCTGTAAGACGCCAAGCGGGACGATCTGGACCTCATCCACAAACTCCAGGTCCTTGACGCGCAGGACGGGCTTCATATCCGCGCCGATTTTTAGTTCAAACTCAGCGTTATATAAGGCGGGCGCCTTCTTGATTTTGGACATGGTCTCATAGTCCATGACGCCCTTGGCGGGGCGGGTGCCCTTGGTGCCGTTTTCGTGATCCTCAGCGGTCAGATTGGTGTTAAAGTAATAGTTGCAGGTCACGCCTTCATTGATTTCTCCGGTCCTCTCATCGACGATCCGGTATTGTCCTGCGTACAGTAAGATGATTTGCTGGTTCATATTTTATCTCCTTATTGAATGTTTTTTCTATAGTTCCGAGGGGAAGCTCTTGTTAGGGAGGCGGCGTTTAGGGGGCGCTGCCCCAGCCCCCGCCCGCAGGGGCAGTCGAGGGTTTCCGCACCCGAAAGGTGTCC
Source organism: bacterium D16-56 (assembly GCA_003611875.1). Lineage (GTDB taxonomy): Bacteria > Bacillota > Clostridia > Lachnospirales > Lachnospiraceae > Brotaphodocola. The sequence continues at coordinate 78,954 of RAYY01000018.1, forward strand.
CCCCGACGGAAGGGTATAAGCGCAAACCCTCGAACAGGTTTGGGAACCTTGCCCCCGCCAGAGTTCCCCGCCCCTAGACGGATATCCTAAGCCGAGGTATGGATATTTGACGCGGCATAAAGGATGCCTTTGGAATATCCTCTCCGCGTGCAGCCTTGAAGTCGCGTCCGCGGCTCTTGCAAGGGGCTTTGTTTTGGCAGGCCCCGGCTAGTCTCGGCCCGCCAGGTGCAGGAAGCCGCCGAGGAATGCTGCAGCGCAGGAAGCACCGGGGGCGGCCGGGTATTACGGGCAGCGGCATCGGGGAGTCAAGCCGGGTTTGACAAAAACCGCCAAACCTGGCCGGCGCCCAGCCTAAAGGGGCTTAGCGTGTCAAGGGCCGTGATAATTTTTTTGCCAGGCAAAAAGCTTCCCCTTTCCCCCTGGACCCGCGGTGAGGTGCAACCGGAGGGGGACGTTTCCGGCTATACCGCTTTAACAAGCCCCAGATCCGGTCCAGCCTGGACGCCGGTCTTTGTTTTGGCAGGCCCCGGCCGGTCTCGGCCCGCCAGGTACAGGAAGCCGCCAGGGAATGCTGCAACGCAGAAAGCACCGGGGGGCGGCCGGGTGTTACGGGCAGCGGCATCGGGTAGTCAAGCCGGGTTTGACAAAAACCGCCAAACCCGGCCAGCGCCCAGCCTAAAGGGGCTTAGCGTGTCAAGGGCCGTGAAAATTTTATGCGGGGGCAGGCGGCGCCCCTCGTCGCGGGGCGCCGCCTGCCCCCGCATAAAATTTTCACTTAAACCCTTGACACGCGGCTGGGCGCTGGCCGAGGTTCGGCGGTTTTTGCCTCCCCGGCTTTCCCCCGCTGCCGCTGCCTTTTCCCCGGCCGCCCCAGTGCTTCCTGCGCTGCAGCACTCCCGGCGGCTTCCTGCACCAGCCGGGCCGAGGGCAGCCGGGGCCTGCTAAAACAAAGACCGGCTGCCAGGCGGGGCCGGGGCCTGCTCACTCCTTTTTCACTTCCGCTCCTGGGCTTACAGCATTTCTTCCCATACCGCCCCTTTCTTCCTCAGATATCCCTCGTGCTTGACGGAGCATCCCCTTTTCCTGCAGGTATTCCTCCGGGATATATACCAGGTGCAGATCGGTTTCGTGAATGCGCCCGGTTTGCGCCCAGTATTCTTCCTTCATAAATCGAACCAGGTAACGGCCGAAGGACTGATGGAAGCAGATCTAGTAGTCGCAGTCCTCCCCAAAAAATCTCAGCCAGTAGAAATTCCGGTTCCGTTTGAAGGTGCAGTCCTTTGCTGCCGGCAACTTGCTGCCGATGGTATTATGTGCCGCAATGGCCTGGTACACGGCCCGCTTGCTTAACCCGCTTTTTAAACAGTAACATTTTTCCATTTCCCTTCCCCTTTCCTGGATTTGCTCTTGATTTTTTTATCCCGAAAAGTTAAAATAATATCGGCCAAGACATTATTTTACTTTTCGGGGCGGTTTTCCGTCCTTCCTTTTACCGTACAGTTGTGTATGGTTCTTTTTGATGTTATTATCAGGATAGGTTGGAGTGCCGCTTGTGAGGGAGTCTACTTCACTTCCTCTAGGTTTATTATATTACGAAATATACTAATAGTCAATACAAATATTACGATATTTACTATTGCTTGAGGGGGACAAATGAACTTTACAGAAAAAATAATGGAAATAATGGAGGAAAGAAATATAACTGCTTACGAAATATGCAAAAATTTGCATATTAGTAACACAACTTTTTCATCTTGGAAAAAGGGAAGTAAACCATCTGTTGATAAAGCAATAGAAATATTACGATATTTGCAATTATCAGCAGATGAGATTTTTGAGCTTAAACAAGGTATAGGAAATCTTTCTGCAGAAGAACAACAATTATTAGACGCTTACAAGAACGCATCTCCCGGGATCCAGCAGGCAACCAGGAAGCTGCTTGATCTCCCCGAGACAGCAGATCAAAAATCTGAAAGCAAATTATCTCATTCAAAGATTGGGTGAAGTTTCATCATTAAGGTTAATTTTCTGACAAAATATTGTGCAGCGTTTGGAATTGTCCGGAAATTTTTCAACACAAAAAGACGCCATTTCTGACGTCTTCTCGTAACCTCTTGCATTTTGCGTGCATAGATGTTATAATCAGACTAACCAATCAGGATAATCCTGATTGCCCTTTTAAGTTTTGAACAAAAAATAATTGTCCTCAGCTTGGTAGGCGGGAGGACAATTATTTTTTTCGGTTATCAAGGTAAGTAAGTATAGCGAAAATTACTAACACAAGTGTTAATATCTCCATTGTACTCATAGTCTCACCCCCTTCCCATAAAGAAAGGGCAACCGGTAATTATCCTCTTTGGTTAATCCGACTTACTCTATTATACATAAGATGCCAAAATCTGACAATCACCAAACTAAAATTTGTGCCACCAGCAAATTGCTGGTGACTAAAAACGTCGGTTCAGGATGAGGATGGTTACTAGCGGGACCGGTATTGTCCGACGATTTAGCTGCAGCATAGCCGGATCGGGGTGCGTTGCTGTTGAATTGTCAGAATTTTTTGATCCGGAATACACAAAAAGACGCCATGCGGCGTCCTTCCGTAACCTCTTGCATTTTGGATGCGAAGATGTTATAATCAGATTAATCAATCAGGATAGTCCTGATTGCCCAGCAGAAGAAAAAAAGCAATTGTCCTCAGCTTAGCGGGCCGGAGGACAATTACTTTTTACGGTTATCTATGTAGGTGAGTGCTGCGAATATTACTAACAGCAAGGTTAAGACTTCCATGGTGTTCATGGCCTCACCCCCTTTCTATTTAAAGAAAGGGCAACCAATAACTATCCTCTATGATTATCTGACTGCTTCCATTATACAAAATCCCCTGACATTTGACAACCACAAAATCCCCTCACAAAGCGGTTCTTGTGTACAGTGTATACAAGTCTACCAGCGGTAAAGAACCATATTCTCTTAATCTATTTGTCCAGGGTTCGAGTCCCTGAGGGCGCACTGAAAGTTCTGATTTTGCAGGCTGCGAACTGCGGGGTCGGGGCTTTTTTTGCTTTTCTTGGAGGGGATGGTAAGAAAGGATTTGGATTTTGTCATTTCACTGAAATGACAAAATTAGGGCAAGGGCGTGATCGGGCTGCGAAGTTTCCGGCGGGAAGCTGCAGCCCGGCTGCTTATCGAAAGGGGGAAGCCGTTACCAGCGTTTGGTTTGGTACCCGGTCCGGAACAGTACGGGGTCTAAGGGGTAAATATCGGAATCCATCACAAAAACTGGTTGGCAAGATGCAGGTAGATCCGGGTGATGCTGTAATCGTAATGTCCTAAGAGGATCCGGAGGGATTCTAAGCTGCCGCCGCCCATTATGTAGCTGGTCGAAAAGGTGTGCCTCAGGAGATGGGGGTAAACCCGGTCCAGGCCGGTGTTGCGGCGGATCCGGATTAACATGGCCCGGATTACGTTGGAATCAATGGGGGCCCGGCTGCGGCATTTCCGGAAGAAAGGGCCGTCCGGGTAGGTTTCCGAGAGAAACCTAAGGAAGTAGCCTGCGTTTTTCTCATAAAACCTGAGTGTTGAAGGCGCCCAGGAGGATTTTCCGTTCTCTAAAAAGCGTTCAAAGGCTTCCTGTATGGTCAGCTCGTAATCTGCTCTGACGGAGCATCTCCTTTTTCTGCAGGTATTCCTCCAGGATATATGCCAGGTGCAGGTCGGTTTCGTGAATGCGCCCGGTCTGCGCTCAGTATTCTTCCTTCATAAATCGGACCAGGTAACGGCCGAAGGACTGATGGAAGCAGATCTGGTAGTCGCAGTCCTCCCCAAAAAATCTCAGCCAGTAGAAATTATGGTTCCGTTTGAAGGTGCAGTCCTTTACTGCTAGCAACTTGCTGCCGATGGTATTGTGTGCCGCAATGGCCTGGTACACGGCCCGCTTGCTTAACCCGCTTTTTAAACAGTAATATTTTCCCATTTCCCTTCCCTGGATTTGCTCTTGATTTTTTTATCCCGAAAAGTTAAAATAATATCGGCTGAGACATTATTTTACTTTTCGAGGCGGTTTTCCGTCCTCTCTTTTACCATATCATTGTGTATGGTTCTTTTTGGTGCTAGTACATCGTTCGGCAAATAACTGGACCAATCACGCAGAATATTTTTTCGAGTGTGCAGGTCAAAAAAACGCAGGCGTAGCGGGGCTGCGCTGAGGCTTTTTGGCCTGTACAATCGGGAAGACAGGCAAGCGATTGGTGTAGTTATTTGCAAAACGATGTACTAGTACTCCGTACTGAAAACCTTTGTGTAAATATTTCGGTCTATTTTCCCGAGTGCACAAGTCCAGAATGCTCAGCGCAGCCCGCTACGCCTCCGTTTCTGAACTTGCACACTCGAAAAATATCCTCGAAAATTTACACAGGAACTTTAAGTACGGAGTACTAGAAACTGCTGCATCTTCCTGAGCCAGCAGATCAGAAGGCTGAAAGCAAATTATCTCAATTAAAAATTGGGTAAGACTTCATCATTAAGAATAATTTTCTGATAGAATAGGAAGCAATACTTGAAATAAAATCAAACAACAGAGAAAGGCAAAGATCACCACATGATGAAAAATGCCAGGCAGCACTCATACAAAAAAGCTACTTGGCATTTTTTTAGAAATGTATAAGATCATATATAATGCAGATTAATCAAGAACACTTTCCACATCCCAGTCAACGATTGCGCCCGATACAGCATCCACTTCAAATTCATATTCCAGCATGTTGTGGTAAAATTCACCTTTATAAATTAATCGTCCATCATCATACTCTTTATACACACGCCCCCATGTCACCTGATTATTTTTCAAATTCGCATGCTTCAGAGCAGATGCTTTGGCATCCTCTAGGCTAATGGAGCGGTTGGTTTCTGAAGATGATTCGGTCTGCTGCTTACTTGTCTTCTGGGATTTGCCCTGCTGATTTTGATAAGATGCATCCTGCTTGGCATAGACACTGTCATTGTCAAAATCCCAGGCAATAATCTGTCCTGTCTGGCTATCGACATCATAATCATATTTCTGATAAGCGTTAGTATAAAATTCTATTTCATATATCAGCCTTCCGTCATCCCAATCTGTCTTTTGTTTGAGAAAGGTAACCTGATTTGCCTCTAATCCGGCATTTTTTAAAGCAAGATCCTGTGCCTGCTCCAATGAAATACCTTTGGCATTTTTGTCAGCCGCCGGGATGGTCTTTTTTTCAAAGTCAGCCGCCAGAACAACTCCGGAGTCAACAAGAATCTCATAGTCATATTTATCATTAGACTTGGTAATAAATTCCACATTAAAAATCAAATTTCCGTCCTCATATTCCTGCTCGGCAAGGACAAATGATACGTCTTCTGATTTGACGCCGGCATGCTCCAGTGCAATAGATTTTGCGTTTTCCTCAGTAACAGGAGCTGCGAATACGGTAAATGAAAGTGCTGCCGTAAAAATTCCTGTTATTAAAAAAGAGGAAAAAAATGGTATCCTTTTTTTCATGATCCTGAACCTCCTTTAAATAAGTGGTGAAAACTGATTTGCTGATATGTTTATTATATCACAAATCACAAAAAAAATCATCTGCTCTTTTGGATTTTCTAGTAAATATATCGATAGAAAAAACTCGGATTTGGAATAAGATGAGAGAAAAAGAAAAGGATTCTGCGCAGTTTTGTCAGATAAAATGTGGGTATACTATTTAAAACAATTTTTTATGGAATGAAGTATACATGAACTCATTCAATTATTTGGTAATTGACCTAAAATTTTTTAATGCTTCTGCTGAATGTGTAGAGAGAGGGCTTAATCCTATGACCACCAATCTGGTTGTAGCAGATCCGGAACGATCCAAGGGAACTCTTTGACTTGCGGTTACTCCTGCTATGAAACGTCTTGATGTCTCTGCCTATCTTTCCCTTTATCACATGACTTCACTGGAGGTGGCACAGACCATCATGAAGGACATTCTGGACACTGCCGGAATCCAGGCAGCCTGTGGAATTGGAACAAACCTTTATCTGGCCAAAATTGCTTTGGACATTACTGCTAAACCTTCTGATAATTTTACAGGCTGTTTGGATGAAAAATCCTATCAAGATACACTTTGGAACCATTGTCCCTTAACGGATTTTTGGAGAATCTCTGTCTCACTTCATGTAGGATATTCCCATACCTGTCCAAACAGCCCCGCGAGAGGAACCGCATCCCTTCCCATGGATACCAATTCGGACAGTGTGATGATTCCCTCTGTCATAGAGTTGTACGAGCGGATCGCAGACCTCGGGTCACCGATCCGACGGATTGACATCTCGTGTGGGGAGTAAGCCAAGACCCCAAATGCCGATATCCCAGCGGGCAAAGCAGTTTTTGCCATTTTCTGATCTTCAGGGATTATCCGAAGCACTTTCACAACAGGAAAAATACTTGTTCCAATGTCTGAATTGTCTGGGGACATATTAGAAGATCTAAATCAAAAAATAAAGAAGGTCTGCTGCGGCAAAATTATATCGGTTGTATATTTTTGCAAAGGGGAATCCGTCAAAATTTCAGTGTATAAATTCCTCTGTTTGACAGATACTACATTTACAGCTAAAACAACAGGTAAATGTCAGAATGCAAAATGGAGGAATTTTTCTATGAAAGCTACGGGAATTGTGAGAAGAATAGATGATCTTGGAAGAGTTGTCATCCCAAAGGAAATAAGAAGGACCCTACGTCTTCGGGAAGGAACGCCGCTGGAGATTTTTACTGATCGAGAGGGAGAGATTATCCTGAAAAAATATTCTCCAATGGTGGAGCTGGCTGCATTTGCAACCCAATATGCAGAGGCAATGGCTCAGTCTACAGGGTTGATGGTCTGCATTACAGATCGTGATCAGATTATTGCAGTGTCAGGAGGTCCTAAGAAGGACTTAATGCAGAAGAATATCAGCAAGCAATTGGAGCATGCCATCAATGAGCGGGAAACCATTGTGGCATCAAAGGATGATAAACAATTTGTACCGATCATGGCTGAGGAAATGGAGGGAATTACCTATGAGGCTGTAACCCCCATTATCTGTGAGGGGGATGCCATTGGAGCAGTGGCTCTTTTGAGTCGGGATGTAAAAGGAAAATTCGGTGATATGGAAGTAAAGCTGGTGACCACGGCAGCAGGATTTTTAGGAAGACAAATGGAAGCGTAGTCAGGAGAAGATGGGGTAGAGGCAGCAGGCATACGCTGCCGTCAATCATTCGAGAACACTTATATAGAAGGAAAAAGAGAGATTGTCAATTAATGGCAGTCTCTTTTTTTTCTAAAACATAAGAAATGTTTCTTAAAAAATGTTAATGAAATTGGAAAAAATATCCAAATAGTGCATTATTTGGAAGTGATATAGTCAAGAATAGAGATAGACTAAGAATAGTAGCATATTTGGAAGGAGTATATTATTATGAGGGAACAGGAATTATTATCAGCTCGCATCGAATTTTACCGCAAAAGTCAAAGGCTGACCTATTACAAATTGGCCAATCGTTCTGCAATTCCTCTGACTACTTTGATGCACATTGTAAACGGCTCAACGAAAAATCCTGGAATATTTACCATTATCAAAATCTGCAGTGGATTAAATATTACTATAGGAGAGTTTTTTAATTCTAAGGAATTTGAAAATATAGAGTTTGAGGTGGAGTGATGCATATACAATATGAGAACGCTTTGCGGAGATAAAGGGGGTATTATAAGATGAGAGGGCAGGAATTATTATCAATCAATGTGGAAATAAAGAATAAGGAACAGCGCCTGATCCAATATGTGCGGAGATATGAAGAAATGAAGCGGGAAACAGGTGCGCAGAAGAAAGAAGAAAGAGCAGATCCGGCAGAAAAGTCCCAATCGCCTGAATGATTACGAATGTGACAGGAAAAATTGGGTATGATAAGTATCAATTCAAATAGAAAATTTTCATAAGAAACCTTCAAGAAATATCAAGAAATATTAAATTGCGGAAAATGGGATAAAATGGTATACTGTGCAAAGAATAAAAAAATTGTCATATTGACAGAAGCTTTTGCTCCGGAGGGTTTTTGTCAGTTCGGTAGATACGAGGTTGAATGTGAAAAAGTACGAACGCTATAAGCGGATGATACGCCTGACTGCATCCTTGATTTTAGTAGTATTTCTGGCTGCAGTTTATATGGCGTTTTGGTACAAGCTGATTTCCCCCACAACACATGTTTGGTATTGGAGAAGGGGGAACTGGGTAATTGCCGGATTGTATACCATTTTAGTTCTGTTTTTTATGTCCATGTACGGCGGATTCCGCTTGGGGGATTTAGAAAAAGGGAATGTCATATATTCCCAGATTTTGTCTTTGACTTTTGTTAATTTCATTACCTATATCCAAATTTCTTTGCTGGCATATCGATTTCCTAAGTTGTGGATTTTTTTGCTGCTTACATTATGCGACATTACGTTTATTGTATTATGGACCAATCTTTATGCCATCATTTACCAGTATATGTTTCCTCCCCGCAGTCTACTGCTGGTTTATGGACAGCCCCATGCCCTGGAGCTTCTGGGAAAACTGAAGCAGCGGGGGGACCGGTACCAGATCAAAAAGGTAGTGGCAGCAGAGGTCGGAGAGGATAACATTATTGCAATGGCAGAAAACTATGATGGGATAATGTTGTGCGATATTCCTACAGCATCAAGAAATTATATCTTAAAGGAATGTTTTGATAAATCAATCCGTGTTTATATGACACCTAAGATATCTGACATTCTGGTACGCAGTTCCAGGGAAATGCATACCTTTGACACCCCCCTTCTTCTTTCCAGAAATAACGGCCTGACTGCAGAGCAGCTGTTTGGAAAACGGACCTTGGATATTGCGGCGTCTGTTTTGATGATAATACTGGCATCTCCGGTTATGCTGCTGACAGCTTTGGCAGTAAAATTATATGACGGCGGCAGTGCCATTTACAAACAAAAGCGCCTGACGCTGGACGGAAGGGAATTTTACGTTTATAAATTCCGCAGCATGCGGATGGATGCGGAAAGGGATGGGGTAGCCCGGCTGGCCAGCGAAAATGACGACCGAATCACCTTGGTGGGTAAGCTTATTCGTATGACTCGTATAGACGAGCTTCCTCAGTTATGGAATGTTTTGAAAGGGGATATGTCTTTAGTCGGTCCAAGGCCGGAACGTCCGGAGATTGCTGCAGAATATGAGACATGGCTTCCCCAATTTAAGAGCCGTTTAAAGGTAAAGGCCGGTCTTACCGGATATGCCCAAATCTATGGAAAATATAACACAACGCCGTATGATAAGCTGAAGCTGGATCTGACCTATATTCAGAATTACTCATTTGTTCTGGATTTGAAGCTTTTGCTGCTGACAGTGAAAATTCTGTTTATGAAAGAAAGCACAGAGGGAGTTACATCCCCTGATGGACCAACAACATTACAAACAGAGGAATGGAAAAAGTGAAATGGATAAAGAGAGGTTAAAAGTATTACAGCTTGGAAAACAATATTATCCTCATATTGGCGGCATAGAGATCACCATGCAGCAGATTGCAGAGGGAATCCAGGGGGAGGTAGACAGCTATGTGCTGGCTTCTCAGGGAAAAGGTCCTGCATATAAAAAGGTGATTAACGGCGTACCGGTTTATTTTGCGAAAAGCTGGGGAATTATTGCATCCCTGCCTATTTCCTGGGATTTAATCCGTTATTTGAAAAAGCATTGTTCTGAATACGATGTGATTCATCTGCATATGCCATTTCCTTTAGGGGACTTAGCCTGCCTTTTGTCTGGTTATAAAGGCAGGCTGGTGTTATATTGGCACAGCGATATTGTAAGGCAAAGGAAGGCCCTGGTTTTTTATAAGCTGCTTATGAACTGGACTTTGCGGCGAGCTGATGTGATAACCATTGCAACCCAGGGAAACATTGACGGTTCCCCTTATGTAAAACCATTTGAGAATAAATGTGTGCGGATTCCATTTGGACTTCGGAAGACGTGGGAAGAAAAAAGCGATATTTACTGGGAAAGGCGTGAGACGGAAAATGACCCTTCCCGGCCTCTGCGGCTTTTATTTATCGGGCGCCTGGTATATTACAAAGGCTGCAGTGTTTTGATGGACGCCATGAAATTACTGAAAAAAGAACTTCAGCAGCAGATCCGCCAGATCGAACTGGTTATTGTAGGTACGGGTGTTCTTGAAGCAGAGATGAAGGCAGAGGCAGCGAAAGGCGGTCTGGAAAATGTCATCCGTTTTCTGGGAAAAGCTTCGGATGAGGTATTGGAAGAAGAACTGAAACAGTGTGATGTCTTGGTATTTCCGTCTGTTGCCAACAGTGAAGCGTTTGGCTTGGTGCAGCTGGAGGCCATGGCTTTCGGAAAGCCTGTAATCAATACGAGCTTGTCTACAGGAGTGCCGTGGGTCAGCATTCATAAAGAGACCGGCCTGACAGTTCCGCCAGAGAATGCCAAAGCTTTATACAAAGCGATTCTCTGGATGATGAAAAATCCGGATAAGCGTGGGGAGATGGGAAGAAAGGCACGGCAGCGGGTGAAAGAGGAATTTACCCAGGAGCAGATGCTGAGACGGATTGTAACATTATACAAAAGGCTATGCAGGCAATAGGCGGTGAAAGCTCCATTTTACAACTTAACTGAGCATGATTGAAGTGAAAGGAAAATTTTTTCATTGTCTATTTGTGCCTTGGGCGAAGGGAAAGGAATGTGGGTGAATATGAAAAAAATATTATACATTGCAATTAGTTCTCAAACGGGCGGAGTTCCCAGGCACATTCTGCAAGCGCTGCGCCACGCAAAAGAATACGGTTATAAGGTTGCAGTGGCAGCGCCGGATGACGGAGACTACTATCCGTGGTTCCGCCAGCAGGCAGCAGGCATGCTTAAAGTCTGTTTGAAGCCTTATTCTTTCCGCTCCCTGTGGAAAATTCGGTGCTATATCAGGAAAAACAGGATTGAGCTGGTGCATTCCCATGGAAAAGGGGCAGGGATGTATGCCCGGCCGCTGAAGCTTCTGTGTCCTGGCATTAAAGTAGTGCATACGTTTCATGGTGTGTATGTAGAGGAATATGGCGTTTTACTGAGGGCCATATACTGTCAGATTGAACGCAGATTAAGACACTGGACAGATCATTTTATTTGTGTATCCCAAAGTGAACGGAAGGAAGCAATGCGTCTGAGATTTGCTGACAGGAAGCGTACCAGTGTGATCTGTAATGGGGTTGAGCCGGAGCATTTCCAGGGCGTGATAATCAATCGGAATCAGTATTTAAAAGAATTTGGCTTTCCTCACAATGCTTATCTTATTGGATGCGTGGCCAGGCTGGAGCAGATGAAAGGCCATCAATATCTTCTGTCAGCATTTGCAAAGCTGATAAAAAAGCATCCTCAGTGCAGGCTGCTTCTGGTAGGAGACGGGCCGGAACGGGAATCTATAGAAGCTCAGATTCAAGAACAAAATCTGGGTTCTTTTGTGTGTTTGACAGGATTTCGTCATGATGTTCCCCAGCTCTTAAAGCTTTTTGATATGTTTGTTTCTGCGTCATTAAAGGAAGGAATGCCCTACACCTTAATTGAGGCACTGGCAGCCGGAACGCCTGTTACAGCAACGGATGTGATTGGTAATCGGGATGTGATCCATGGCGGGAAAAACGGCTTTTTAGTACGCGCAGAAAGTGCAGAGGATTTGGCAGAAATGTTGGATTACGCGGTACGAAACCCAGAGATTTGCAAAAAATATAGTGTTCAGGGACAGAGAATGGTTCATGCATTATTTACAGAGGAACGGTTTGCAGGAAGGCTGTTTGGAGTGTATGACAAAGTAATGGAGAGACATGGGAAATGACTGGAAAAGTCATCTACAATGTGCCGGACGGCAAGCTTTGGCAGGAATCTCTCTTGATTGCTTCTATGAAATTTAATCCAATAAAGCAGGTCTAACCGATATTTTCTAGTAATATTTTGGCTTTTTTGTGAATTTCTTAATAAATTCATAAAAAAAGTCACTTCCGTTTTTCAAAAGTTGTGGTATACTATTAGTCGAACAAGCAAGAATAAAAAGAGAATGGTTGAAAAACTGTCGTAAAGATGATATAATTGCTTGAGTTAAAACCAAACTGACCGATGAGAGTTTGAAGGCTGCATCAGTCGGGATGGGGTAATATTGGTCGCACACACGCGTCGTCATGTCTCTGAGACATTTTTTTTTAAAATGATCGCAGAAATGGCGAAGCCTGTCCAAAAAAAGGAGAATGCTTATGTGGTATGTGCTGCAGACGCTGACTGGCAAGGAAGATGAGCTGGTTCGGATGATCAAAAAAATGGTATCACCGGATTTATACACGGATTGCTTCATTGCATACTATGAAAGGGTTTGGAGAAAGCAGCAAGAAAGCATTGTGCATGTGGAACGGCTTTTTCCTGGATATGTGTTTATCATTGCAGACAATCCGAACGAAATCTTTTTACAATTAAAAAAGGTTCCGGCCATGTCGAAAATGATAGCTGATGGAGAATTTACCTTTCTTCCTCTTGAACGGGAGGAAGAAATCTTTTTGGACAATATGCTGATGGAAGATCATATCGTGCGCCTTTCCTACGTGGCAATGGACGGGAGGGGACGTGTTTATCGGATATTGGGCCCTCTGGAGGAATATGCTTCCCAAGTGGTTCGATACCAATTTAAGAAACGGTATGTAATTATTCGCTTAAAGCTGTTGGGGGAGGAAAAGACGGTTGCTTTGGGGATTATCCTTAATGAGGATGTTCAGAGAGAGATTTTATACGGAAAAGTTGAAACGCCGTTTAAGATGCCGGAATATTATCAACCACCACAGGGAAGCGGAGAACTGACTTTTCATGTAGGCGACCATGTGAAGGTTACGTCTGGAACGTTTGAAAATATGCCCGGCGTGATTTGGAAGATTAAGAAAAGTACAGTTGAGATTGGTGTACGCTTGTTTGGACAGGATATGCCCATGGAGGTGCCGATTGAGTCTGTTGCTGTTAACTTCCTATAATAGCGGTTATGGGAAGTGGTGAGGGGGGATGGAGCTTCCTATAATGTGCATTATTGGAAGTGAAAGCCACCCCATTTCACACTGGATGCCCCCTCCTCTT
>RAYY01000191.1 GCA_003611875.1 bacterium D16-56
AACAGCTGGATGGTCTGATCGATATCATCCAGTACAGCTTCCGGCTTGATCCTTACAGCAATTCCCTGTTCATCTTCTGCGGGAAACGGGCGGACCGGATCAAGGCCGTCCACTATGAAGGGGACGGTTTCTGTCTTTTCTATAAGCGCTGCGAAAACGGCCGCCTCCAGTGGCCGCGCACAGGCGAAGAAGCCAGATTAATCTCCCATCAGCAGCTCCGCTGGCTGCTGGAGGGACTGAACCCAGAGCAGCCCAGAGCGGTTCGGAAATGGGAGCCCCCAAAGCCCGGGAAACCGGAAAATTCCTTATAAATACTGGAAAATCCTGCTGTTTTATGGTATAATGGGCACATCAGAACAGGAAGGTTTTCAGCCCATGCCGGATATAGGACAGGAGTACAAAAAGCAGATCAAAGAACTGGAACAGCAGGTCCGGCTCCTGAAAGAGCAGGTTGATTTCCTTACCCGTAAACTTTATGGGACAAAATCAGAGAAGACGTCTGCCCTTGAAATAGAGGGACAGATGTCTCTTTTTAATGAGGTTGAAACCTGCGCCGATCCGAAGGCGCAGGAGCCGGATCTGGTGGCGGTCGAAAAGCATCTGCG
>RAYY01000192.1 GCA_003611875.1 bacterium D16-56
CGTCAGCTTCAGGTAATTAGCCAGGATAAGGAAAAGAGACTGGAATATGAGGCAAGGGAAAAGGCGCTTCGAGATTATAATCAGTTAATAGTTGAAGCGGAGGCGAGAGGTGAGGCAAGAGGTGAAGCAAGAGGTGAAGCAAGAGGTGAGGCAAGAGGTGAGGCAAGAGGTGAGGCAAAAAAAGCATTTGGCATTGCTCGAAATATGCTGGAACTCAATCTTCCTATAGACATAATCGTTAAGAGCACAGGTTTACCTATAGATCAAATAGAAAGTCTCAAACAGAAGAAAAAATAACAAAGAAAGCAATGAATATATTTGTACAGGAAATGAGATTCCGTCAATATTTGGTAGGATCTTTGTTATCATTTGTAATGGATTGAATTTAAAAACGTTATGAATATTCCAAGTGCTGATTTTTTAGAGTAAACGGTAAATAGGTTTTTTCCAGACTTAGTTGAAAAGATTATTTTTATCATGCAAAAACGTGGTATATTTGTATTTTCATGATGAAATATTTATCAAATTAACAAACTTTGGAAAGAACTTATCTACCGTTTACGGACAAGCAAGCCGTATCTGCATCTGGAT
>RAYY01000193.1 GCA_003611875.1 bacterium D16-56
ATCAGGGTTAGAGTTTTTAGGGTTCACTCCAAAAACTCTAAATCCAGATAAAGGAGAATACCTATGGACATTTCCACTTTGACTCCGGATAAACAGGTAAAACTTCAATACTGGCTGGATGTGATCCGGCAATGCAGAGCCTCCGGCCTGACGAATCAGGTATGGTGCGAACAGCATGATATCTCTTTAAAAAGCTATTATTATTGGATCGCAAAGATCCGGAAGCTGGCGCTTGAGGAACTGCCCCGAAAAAGGAATGGATCCAGGCCGGTAATGGAGCAGACTGTGCTGCTGCCGGATGCTGCTGCGGAATTTACGGAAGTATCCCTTCGCGGCAGACAGGATTTCACTGCCGCTCCTGCGGCAGTGCTCCATATCGGTACTGTGACGGTTGAACTCTTTGAGGATACTCCCTGCGGCCTGCTGGAAACTATCCTGAAAGCAGTGCGGTCATGTTAGGCGACCTCTCCCGGGTAGAAAAGATCTATATACGCACCGGGTATACGGATATGAGGAAACAGCTGGATGGTCTGATCGATATCATCCAGTACAGCTTCCGGCTTGATCCTTACAGCAATTCCCTGTTC
>RAYY01000194.1 GCA_003611875.1 bacterium D16-56
CTGATGGTCAAAAAGAACCAGCCGCAGTCTTATGGGGAGATCGTGAAATATTTTGGGGAAATGTCAGAAGATTATAAAAGAAGGAAGGAGGACGAAAACTACAGGCCAAGATACCCCGGGATGCAGGAGAAATATGAAGAAACCAGCCAGAAGGAGAGGAACCGGGACAGACAGGAATACCGGTGGTACAGTGTATGCACGGAATGCGGCCTCCTGACAAAGACGCAGAAAGAATGGCCGTTTGTAAAAACAGTGGGATTAGCTAGGCAGATACGGATACCAATAGAAAGGGACGGGCAGGGAAACGACATTACGCCGGATATAAAAACTTTTCTGGAAAAAGGTTCAAGGCGGAGGCCGAAACCGACGCAAGATGAAGAAACAGGAAAAGATATCCAGGAAACAGGGATGATCTCGGACATGGAACTAACAGCGGAAGAAATGGGGCGGATAAAAAGGGCACACTGGGCGGTTGAAAACCGTCTGCACCATGTACTGGATGACGCATTCCGTGAAGACAGGTCACCGGCAAAGAAATCAAAGCACAATCTGGCGCTGGTCAGGAAGTTTGCCTATAATATCCT
>RAYY01000195.1 GCA_003611875.1 bacterium D16-56
GCAGAATATGGATGCTGGGCGGTGGAGGAAGCGGAGCAGATCTGGATACAGTGACGGCGGCATCCGGGGATGTGCTGAAAGGCAAAGTGATTGTCGGTCCAGACGGGGAGCCTCTTACCGGAACACTGGAATTATCCGGAAATGCGGCGGATTCCCAGGTGCTTTCCGGAAAGACCTATTATAATACGGATGTCAAGACAAAACGGACCGGGAGCATGACAAATCAGGGAGCGAAGACAGCAACCCTGAACTGTGGAGGCAGTTATACTATACCGGCAGGATACCATAATGGTTCCGGCAAGGTGACTGCCAACAGTCTGGCGTCTCAGACAAGCGCTACGGCAGGGGCAGGGGATATTATAAGCGGGAAGACGGCTTATGTGAATGGGAGTAAAGTAACCGGGACACTGGCCGTGCAGTCCATCCTGTCTTTTAAGGCAGCCCCTTCCGGGATCAAAAATGTGGTGTTTACATGGAAAAATCCGGCAAAAGGGGCATTCTCTGGGGTGATCGTGGTATACAAGACTGGAGGGTACCCGGCGAATATCAATGACGGAACACGGATTTACAAAGGG
>RAYY01000196.1 GCA_003611875.1 bacterium D16-56
TGACTGGGCAAGGGCCAACGCCCAGGCTTCAGACGCGGTAAGGCAGTTTGCCGTAAAATGGTACCTGGAGGGCGAAGCCGCCAAGCTCATGGTTGACAACGGGCTGGGCGAAAATATCGCCAAGCCGGACGGGAAGATCGGGTATGACGAGGCGGTCTATGACCTGGCGCTCTTTGAGGCCATCGCCAAGTCATACAATTACTTAAGGCCTTTCTACTACTACGACCTGGACACCATCTACAGCGTGGAATGGGACAGCGCCCAGGGAGGCGGCGCGGATAAGGATTACACGACCCTTTCTGTGGATGAGAGGCTGGATGAGCGGTACTATAACATCTCCAGCTACCTGCCCTATGGCGTGTATGTCATCGTGGAGCAGCCTCCCATGAGAAGGGATAAAGAGGTCAACGACTGGAAAAACCGGAGCTTTGATATCGAGAAGCCGAAAGAGGTCATCGTGCCTTCTGCCTATGACGGGCCGGAGAGCAACAACACGACAGACAACTATGACACGCATTACAATTTTGACGCGGCCATGGCCCTGACGGAGCA
>RAYY01000197.1 GCA_003611875.1 bacterium D16-56
AGTGGTTTGTATCTTTCATAAGTGTGAGAACTTAAAGATACCACAAATCCATGCGAAAGGGTTATTTTTTTATTAAAAACTTTCAACTCTCAAGTCACATAGAAACAAATGAAATTGAGAAAATTAGTTTGGATGAATTATTTAAGACTAATATTTATCTGGAGAGTAAAATGTTTTAATAAAACTCCCATGTCCGCACGCTTGACATCACCATAAATGAAGCTGTGCAGGCGACAGGACGTGGAATTTATCCGTAGCAGCATCTATACTGATGTTAACGGTAAAGAGCGTATTCTTTTTGGGCTTGCTTCCGGTCACGCCGTGCTGCGCTACACTACACCTATCATCTGGATGGCAGTGTAAAGACCATGGCCGATGGCAGGGGACGGGTACTGTCCTATGGATATGACCATGGAGGAAGGCTCACCTCTGTAGCAGATGAAGCCGGGGAAATGGTAAGCTACCGCCATACCCCGGGAGGGAAAGTAAAGGAGATCCGCCACCGGAACGGGGTGAGGACGGCTTATGAGTATGACACAGAAG
>RAYY01000198.1 GCA_003611875.1 bacterium D16-56
AGTCACCAACCCCCACTTCAAGTGGGGGTTTGCCAGAGGCCCCCCAAGGGGCCTTTGATACTTGCGCGCCTGAAAGGCGGGTGTCGCAAGCTCTTTTACTGGCTACCGCTAAAAAGCGGCTCCTTCACTATCTTCTTTTCTTGACTCTTCTGACTGTTCTGCAATGTACTTCTTAATTGCTTCTTCTGTCAGATTACCTATTGTTGCTACATAGTACCCTCTTGCCCAGAATGCTTTGTTCCACTTATTCTGCAATTCCGGATGCCTGTCATATATCATCAGGGTACTTTTCCCCTTTAAGTATCCCATAAAGCTCGAGACACTCATCTTTGGCGGTATACTAACGCACAAGTGCACATGATCTATGCATACCGCTCCTGAAACTATTTCAACCCCTTTATACCCGCACAATGTCTGAATGATCTCCCGTACATCGGTTCTTACCTGACCGTACAACTTCTTTTTTCTATATTTGGGGATGAAAACAATATGGTACTGGCATTTCCATGTAGTATGTGATAAACTTTTC
>RAYY01000199.1 GCA_003611875.1 bacterium D16-56
GTTTTCTGTTCTTCCTGGAATACCCGTATGTGCTGCCTTTGATCCATCAGATATGTCCCGCTGACCAATTCCAGCTTTAAATAATAAAGGGAATCCTTGCCATGCAATTCATATGCCTTTACGATTCCACAAAAGAAATCCTTCTCCATACCCTCCCCGAAAATCCGGATCTTAACCCATAAATCGTCATTCAGAAGCATTTCCCGGTATTCATCCATATGCTCGCTGTCCAGCAAGCCATATACCACAGCCCTTGCATGTTCGTTTACTTTTTGATCAATCTCTATATCTTCCAGGCAGACAAACCCAAACGGATCAATCTTCACTTTCGTTTCTCTCAAAGAAATCCCTCCTCTCAACTGTAATCAGTATTTTATCCCTCATCTGTATCAGGTTCTCCCACTCTTGCGCCTCGCCGTTTAAATGCCCCAGTATCTGTCTGTTTCCTGTTTCAAATATAAAAATGGTATGTAAAAAAGGAGTTCCGAACTCATCCTTGATGTAATCAAAATAATGCAC
>RAYY01000200.1 GCA_003611875.1 bacterium D16-56
TATCGTTCCCCTTTTCTTTTCCAGACGGTAACATGTTACGTCTTTATAGTCTGCGCTGAGTGACACTTTTACTTTTGCCATTAGTACAATCCTCCATTTTGAACCTTACGCTTATCCGTCCATCCGTTTCTTATATGTCCGGTTGCTTCGCAGGTACTCCTCCTCTTTCCTCTGCTGTCCCAGAAGCTGACGCAGCAGATTGATTGTACGCCGGTTGTTTTGATCTTCCTTAAACTTTACAATCCGTTCATAAAGTTTCACCATATCCTTGCTCTTTCTGCGTTCCCTGCGACTTCTCTGGAGACTTGTGGCCACGCGGTTTCTCTCTGCCTTATCCGCTGCAAATTCAAGCTCATGCAAGAGATCCTGCAGGCGTTTATCCTCTGTAGACATATTTTCAAAGGCGTATTGATACTCTTTTGCACACTGATCAAGGAAATTCAGAAAATCCTCCAAATGCTTTGAAGGTTTTACTTCTTTTGCCATTTTATGTACTTCCCTCCCTCCGGACGATA
>RAYY01000019.1 GCA_003611875.1 bacterium D16-56
GCTTTTTATGCTGTCCTCACCGCTTCCGCTTACTCTATTCTCCCCAGCATAGCTGGGGGATTAGGGTTTTCATTTAAAGGAATATCCGCCTTCCTTTTCCTTTAAACCTGCGGCAGTCATAAAAACCCCGCCGTAACACTGGCTATTAACGCATAAAGTTCATGTATATGCAGGGTATTTCATTCCCGCGGCATTCGCCAAATGCCTGTGCAAACACGGCACTTAATTTATTGCCCGCGGAAATAAAAATCTGCAATTAGCAGGTAACTTTCCTCTGTCAACTTGAAAAAATCTTTTGTTTGTGATATGCTAACCCACAGAAATTCAAGCTTCACAAATATCCGACAATACCGTTCCGTACAGGATCACCATGCACGGACGATCTCAGAGACGGCGAGGTAAAAGATGAAGGCGAAAAAAACATTAAAGGAAAAGGCAGTGGAAGGCATCTATCATGATATTGAGGAGGGCTTCTACAAGGCAAATGCAATTATCACAGAAGGGGAGATCGTGGAACGCTATGCTATGAGTAAATCCCCGGTTCGGGAGGCATTGATTGAGCTGTGTAAGGACGGCGTTCTCAAAAGCATTCCCCGCGTAGGCTATCAGGTGGTTCAAATCTCCATCAAAGAAATCCTGGATCTTTTGGAAGTGCGGATTGACTTAGAATCTGCCAATTTAAGAAGGCTGGCTCCCCGGATCACAGATGAAAACCTGCAGATGCTTAAGAATCTGGAATCCATCGCCAATATGGAGGAAAACCGAAAGGTTGCTGTCAACTGGGACCGAAATACGGATTTTCATATTAAATTGTGTGAACTTGGCGGAAATGCCTATCTATGTGATACGATTGAACGGGCATTGATGAAATCCCGCCAATATATTGCGCAGTATTTCCATAATGCCTGGAACCAGAATGCTGAATCCAACGGTTATTTTCACCGGGCTACCATTGATGCTCTGAAGGAGCGGGATGTGGAAAAGGCAGTTTTAATGCTTCAAAAGGACATATTGAATGTAAAAAATCAGATCCAGGAAAGTTTTTTCCTTTGATCTTTTCATCTTTTATGTTCCATGCCCTGTCCACTTACTCTAATTCATACCCATTTAAACCAAATAAAAACCGGATGTACCAAATTCCGAAGCATAAGAACACAAACAGAATTTTTCGCTTTTCTGTCTTTTGTGTTCTTTTTAGCCTGCTCAAAGCCTCCCAAAATGTAGGAAGGCTTGGCAAAGACGGACTGCAGCAGGCCAATGAGGAAATTATCCGGATTATGGTTGGTCAATAGAACCTGTCTTTCAAAATCTCCCGTCCTCACTCCCCCTTCCTCTTTTTAACCTCCCACCTGCGCACGCAGAAGATAAAATGCCCCAGCCTTGTCTCAAACAGCAAGCTGATTGGATACCTGGTCATGAAATCCTCCCGAAACTCATCCTTTGTCAGCAGTTCTTCCTTGCTCAGCTGGTACTCTGCATCGGATTTAAAGAGTTTGCCAAAATGATGGATAAACTGCTCTAAGATCTGTGCAGAGGCATCCCTCACCATCTCCGGCTTCTGCATGGCTGCCAGTCCCAGCATCATTCCCACCCCCCGGCGGGCCAGCTGCTCCTCCAGCCCCATAAGAAGCTGTACCTTTTCCCCGTTATCCCTGTCATAGCACAGACGGTAATAATATCCGTTCCGAATACTTCTGCCGTTGTATTCTCCACTGACCAGCTCTGCCTCCAGCCGAAATACGTCCTTCATGGCCTGGTTGACCGCATCAGCCACCACCAGCGTGTCTGTGGTCTCCTCGTACATGCTCTTGGCTGTCACATTTCCCATAATGGCCTGATCCTCTACCATGATGTGACCTGTCAGCCAGCCAACCATTACGTTGAGAAAGTGTTCTACTGCCATAGGAGAATAGTCTGATGATTTCAGATATTTCTTTAAAGAAACCAGCGTGTTATCTCTGAATTCATCATGAAGCTTTTTATGCTTGTGGTACCCCTTGAAGCGGATCGAACGCATATAAGCTTCTTCTTCAGAAAAATGTGTCATTGTGTAATCTTCCAGAAATCTAATGTTTTCCTTACAGGCATTCTGGCTGTCCATCTCATACCCCGCCAAATCCATCAGCTTTCCTATCATCCGGAACAGCCTGGCATGAGCCTTGTCCACCACCTCAACCCCAATATTAAACTTCTCATTCCACATTAAATTCCTCATTGCTTATGTTCCCCTTTCTACTGCTTTATCCCTTACTCATAATTATAATAATAATTTGTAATTTTGTCTACCAAACAAAAATCTTTCTGATAAGGAATACGGTTCTTGGGCCAGCCCTTACTTTGCAGGCGAACAAAATACGTAAAGCAGCGGATATTCCACGAACGGAATCCCTCCCTCAGTTGGTATGTCTATAAATTCTGCTATATAAATAAAGGGCAAAGACTGATTTTTCAAGCCTATCGCCCTTTATTATCATAAAATCTCTGTATTTACAGACTTTTCTTCATAGCATCCCTCAAAGGTCAATTTAGTGCCTTTTTTCGTTTTCTTCCAGATTATAACTTCGATAACCAGAAGAATCACCGCTGTAGCGATCCCTTTAAAAGGCATTATATTGGGATAAACCGCCAAACACCCGGCAAGAATGGCTACCTCCAAAACAATCGTAACAATCGTACTGATAATTCTTACTGCCAACATAACTTTTTCCTCCTTAATTTGTGTTGTCTTTTTGTTAGTTACACTTTATCACAAATCAAGGATTTTTGTCCGAATTCTGACCAACAACCGGTTTAGCGGAACGAATGACCAGGCACCTCTGCATTCCCCATTATCTCCCAATGTTTTTGTTTTATGAAAAACATTTTTGGACTTTCTTTTCAAAAGATCATTCCCTTTCCGCTTGCACTATTTGCGGTAACGCTCCGCATTATTTCATATATTTCTTTAACTTGTATGCAACGGCCTGAACATCAATCGGTTTCGCCAAATGATCATGCATGCCGCACTCCAAACACTTTTGAATATCTTCTGAAAACGCATCGGCAGTCATGGCAATAATGGGAACATCTGCGTCTTTACGTTCCAGCCCGCGGATAGCCATTGTCGCTTCATAGCCGTCCATGACGGGCATCCGTACATCCATAAGAATCGCGTCATAATGCCCAACAGGGGATTTCTCAAATTTTTCGACGCAAATTCTCCCGTTCTCCGCCCAATCTATCTCTATTTCAAGGGCAGAGAGCATTTCCCTCGCCACTTCCCAGTTCAGCTCATTATCCTCCGCCAATAAAATATGCTTCCCCTGAAGGCCCGGTTCAACCGCTCTCTCCGTACTGACCGCTTCTCCGGCGCCCGTACCGGCAAATGCGGTCAGCGCATCAAATAAGGCGGAGGGAAACAGCGGTTTGGAAATAAAACCAGAAATCCCCGCTTCCCTGACCTCACCAGCCATTCCGCTCTCATCATAGGTCAGGATCAGGATCGCCGGACCGTTTTCTCCGCCGGCCGGCCGGATTGCCCTGACAGCCTCGAGCCCACTCATATCCGGCAGATTCCATCCCAGAAGGAGCAGGTGGTAACTGTCATCCGCGATCCGCTTCACTGCCTGCCCGACGCTCTGACACCACTCAGACCGGATGCCGGCGGATTCTAAAATACGAACCGTATTGACGCACAGCCGTTCATCGCCGTCAACCACCAGCACCCGCCATTCCGGGAACGACGCATCCATCTCCCGCTCCGCCGCCTTTTCCAAATCAAGCACAACATGGAACTCGGTTCCTCTGCCCTGTTCGCTGCGGACAAAGATGCTGCCCTCCATCGCGTCTACGATATGCTTGGTGATTGTCATTCCCAGCCCGGAGCCTTCTGTTTTCCGAACCCGGGTGTTGTTCTCTCGGCTGAACGACTCGAATATTACCTTTTGATACTCCTTTGACATACCGATTCCGGTATCGCTTACCAGGAAATGGGTGCGGACATGAGTAGGCTTCTCAAAAAGCGCCTCCTGGTACACAATCACTTGAACCGTTCCGCTCTCCGGCGTGAATTTGACGGCGTTTCCTAACAGGTTAATCAGCACCTGATTCAGCCGCACACTGTCACAGTACACATTTTCCGACAGGATTTCGTAGGCGCCGGCGTTAAACTGCTGATGTTTCGTCATGACCTGGGGCTGGATCATATTGACAATACAGTCCATCACCTCTCTCAAAGAAACCGGCTCTATATTCAGCATCATTTTCCCGCTCTCGATTTTGGATATATCCAGCACATCGTTGATCAGCCCCAGCAGATGCTTGCTGGACAACTCGATTTTGTGCAGATAATCCTGAACTTGTTCCGGATTATTCGCGTTATCTATGGCCAAGGACGTCATCCCAATGATGGCGTTCATCGGGGTGCGTATATCGTGGCTCATGCTGGAAAGGAAGTCTTGTTTGGCCTCATTGGCCTGCTCCGCCTCTTTCCGTGCCCTTTCCGCATCCCTCCGGGCCGTATCCATTTCCACGTTCACACGTTTCAGTTCAGACATCTGGTTCCTGAACAGTCTCAAATACTGAAGGAATATGTAAAGAAGCATGGCGATTACCACGAAAGAAGCGGTGTAAACAATGGCAAGCCAGCGGCTGCTCATCCCCGCAATCACGTGATCCAGCCCGTCAAAGGGAAGGACCGTCACCAGATACCAATCACAGTAGGGGAGAGCGGTACAGTACAGGTGGCGGCGTGATTCTCCGTTTTTCAGAATAAGGGAATAATCTTCCCCCGTATTCATAGCCGCTGTCAGCCGTTCAATATGGGCGGCCGCTTCCCCGTACCTGTCATCAAAAACGCTGTAAAGCCTGTCAAAATAATTTTCGTGGACATCATCCTCGTTTCCGACAACGTAGCTGCCGTCCTTTCGTATGACAAAGGAATAGCTCAGCGAACTGTCTGAATCAAGGAAGAGAACCTGGCCCATATATTTGGTGGAAAGGCCCACCACCATGGCGAGACTGGCTTTCCCATCGGACATGGGATATTCGCAGGGGACGCCGAATAAAATCACGCCGTCCCCGCTGCTATCAACGGCGGACGCCGTCTTGCGCTCCCCGTTTTGCAAGCTCTCCAAAAACAGTTCAGGGTAGTTGAGCTCCACAGGGTCGCCGTAAATCATCTCTATCCCGCCATCGGGCGAATAGAGGGCGGCGCACAAAAAATGCCGTGCCCTCGCGCCGTATTCGATCTCCTCCCTCGTGCCGTAATTGGAATTTTCGTCTCCCGCCGCAATATGCGCGATGGATTCCGCCATGGTCAGACGCAGTTCAATGATGGTTTCAAAATGTAAAGATACCTGCTCATTCATTCCGGCCATATAATCGATGCCGATCTCCTCAATCGTATCTTCGCTCATATTGCGGACAGACATTCCAAGGAAGGAAAACACGAAAACGGTCAAACATATGATCACCGCTATGCTGATTTTGAAAGAACGCGGTAAAGCTTTATTTTTCATACCTTTATTATCTCCACAGCTTTCAATATTTAACTGATCCGGCTTCTGTTTACCGATTCTCTCAGCCTCTCAGCCGGCTCATGGCCTGGAACATTTTTCGGATGTCCACCGGTTTTGCCAGGTGTTCATCCATCCCGGCAGCCTTGGCCATGGCAATATCCTCGTCAAAGGCGTTGGCCGACAGTGCAATGATGGGCACGGCTTTTGCATCCCTCCGGTCCAGGCCGCGAATCACCTGCGCCGCCTCATAGCCGCTCATGACCGGCATCATCAGGTCCATAAGCACGCAATCAAACGTCCCGGTTTCGGCGGCCATGAAGGCGTCCACGGCGGCTTTTCCGTCGCCGGCGGTCACCACCTCCACGTCCGCGTCTCTGAGAATATACTCCACGATTTCACAGTTGATCTCGTTGTCCTCCACCAAAAGCACCCGCATCCCGGCGATATTGTCCGGCATACTCCAGGCCGTATCTTCGGACTCTCGGCTCTGCGCCTCGTCAACCCGGACGGGCAGCGTGATCCGAACCACACTCCCCTTGCCGGGCCGGCTGTTGATCTCCACCGTTCCCTTCATCTGATCGACCAGCTTCTTTACAATGGACATGCCCAGCCCAACGCCGTTATAGCTGGTCCTCGCGTCCTGATGCTCCTGGGTAAAGGGTTCAAAAATGTGCTCCTTAAAATCTTCTCCGATCCCAATTCCGGTGTCTTCGATTACAAAACAGTAATTCACCGTCCCGTCCCGAAAAGCGGTCTCCTCCACCCGGACAAATACGGAGCCATGGGGCCGGTTATATCTGATGGCATTGTCAATCACATTCATCAGGATCTGCTTCAGGTGCAGCGGATTTCCGATGGCTTCGCTATGCCGCAGGCCGGAATCCTCCAATTCCAGCCGTATTTTCCGTTCCTTTGCCAAGGGAGAAATCATCGCGATACAGTCTTCTAGTATCACATGAAGGTCAAACGGTTCCTCCACCGCCGCCAGTCTTCCGCTCTCCAGCTTGCTGACCTGAAGCACGTCGTTCACCAGGGACAGCAGATGCTCCGTTGACACGCGGATCTTCTTCTGGCACTCTCTCTGCTGCTCCGGATCATCCCAGCTTTTTTCCAGAATAGCCAGCATACCCAAAATCCCATTAATGGGTGTGCGGAGATCGTGGGACATATGGGAAAGAAATTCGCTTTTTGCCGAGTTTGCCTGCCTTACCCGCTCCAGAAGCTCCATGATGGACTGCTCCTGATTCTTTCTCGTCACCATGGTCTCTGTGATGTCCTGATGGTATCCGTTCAGGCTGGTGCCGGATTTCTTGAAAGTTTTGTCCGGTACGCCGCCGCAGCGGACGTAAATTCTCCCCCACTCCGGATGATTCCAAGGGTAGATCACCTCAGAACGGCCGTTCTCCAATATTTCCTGAACCGCCTTTTGTACCATCACCACATAATCCGGAGAAATGCGCTCAAACCAGTGCCGGTAGCACTCCTCCGGCCCGATCCCGTCCGTTACGCCCAAAAGGATCCGCATGGTCCGATCCGCATACATCCTCGGCGGGCATCCCTCCTCCAGCTCGATTGTCCAGATTCCGGTCAGGGCTCCCTCCAGAATGTCTTCCAGACTCCGCCTTGCCTCCAGCTTGTACTTCTCCTCCTGTTCCACCACGGCGTTGACGTCCCTCTGGGCAAAAATCGCGCAGTTCTCCGCCTCCGTTCTCTCGGTAGTGGAAAAATGGAACTCCAGGTACTTCAGTCCTGAGAAGTTATCCTTCACCTGGTATCGGACAGAAAACTTTTTCTTTTTGGTCAGCTGCGCCAATACATACTCCTTCTTTGTCATGGCACGGAGCCGTTCCTGATCCTGGGTGACGACGCATCTGGAGATATACCGCTCCATAGCCGCCTGATAGCCGTCTTTAAAGTGGGCGGCCCAATCCAGCCCCATCTGTCCGCTGCTGCGGTAGACCTCACATTCGCCTGTGTCAAAGTTCACCTCATAGATACCCAGGTAGTCCACACTGAGAGCATGGAGCACGTTATAGCTCCGCTTTTGAAGCTCCCGGAACAGGTTGCGGCGTTTCAGGGAGGATACGATGAAGTACGCCGCCGTCTGGAGCATATTTGACGCATATTCCAGCGACTTTACAGGGGGATTGTCCACACCGTAAAAGCCGATAATCTTTTTGCCGTCATACAGGGGGACAACCACAAGGGAATGAATGCCCTGCCGCTTCAGGTTCTCGTACTGAAGCGGTTCCGCCTCCCGAATGTCCTCCAGGCGCTCAATAACGATGTGCCTGCCGACGCTGAACTTCTGATACCAGCTGGCACAAACCTCCGGCGGGACGTTCTGAAGGCTCTCCTTCTCCGGCTTTACGCCTTCGGCCGCCCACTCGTAGGTGTTGTCGTCACACCCGGACTCATTCTGCTCGAATATGTAAGTCCGCTCTCCGTTCAGCGCTTTTCCCAAGTGCTCCAACAGCACCTCCAGCGACTGATCCGGCGTCTCTTCCAGCAGGGCGGTGCGAAGGCCCTCGTTGATGACGGCCTCCAGATTCTGAACGCTTTGTATGCCGCTGTGCCGTTCATGGATCCCGGCGGCCGGAGCGCCCTCTCCGACCTGTCCAAAAAGGCCCTCTGAATACTCCATATACCCGTCCTCCAAATTAACCGATTTCTGGTTTCACCGCCATAGCAAAACCAAAAAATACGAGTCATAATATCAATGTCATGATGTTGGGGTCAAAAGGTCTTTTGGCCCCAGCATCATGACATTAGCCATAATATCATGTATTTCCCAATCATGTCAATATGCGGCAGAAAACAGCCCCGACAGTTTCAGCACAAAAACTTGAGAGGTCTGCGGAACGCAGATAGCTTTTATGGACTACATACAATAAAATATGGCCCGCATTCCGGTACTGCCAATCGGCCTGTGATCAACTATAGCGCACATACTGTCTGTAATATGGGCCACCACTGCCGCAGCAATCTCCGCTTCCAGCTTCGTCCGCTGTTTCGGCCTCAGTTCAAATCTGATATCCATCTGCATATGTACGCCCTCCTCGTTTTGGCAGGTACATATTCGCTCTGTCTGCACAAAATAGCAGGCCAAAATCCCCAAAATACTGGGCAATCATCTGCCGGAATGTTTGTGCAGTTTATGGCACGGAATCCGCTTGCTATTATCCCTTACCTGATTTAACATGTCCGTACCAAAAGAAACGGAGGCAGCTTATGCAGACAAAGAAAATGAAAGTACAGTATTCCTCACGGGCACGGCAGAGCAAAAATCATTGCTTCGGCAGCGGGTACATCGAAACGCCAATATCCTAATTGAGCAGAATAATCCCCAAGAAAGCAAAAAGCCCATGACCGACGCAGACCTGCTTGATTTTATAACCTGCTGCAATCCCCTCAATCGTCATGAACGCCGAGAAACTTGGTCAGAGTAACTCCCCGCACCATATGAACTCGCTGTAGATATTATCGAAAATCTGCGAAGCGCATTGGAGAGTTTTCAGGAGTTACAAATCCGATTACACAAACAGTGATTCGAGCTGATACGACATAGCGTTTCGTTTCATACCGTCACATAAATCCAAACACCGCCTAAACACCAAAAAGTTCCGAAGAATGCCCATTTTACCGCATTTTTCGGAGCTTTCCCCGTATAGAAGCCTTTCTTCTCGATAAAAATTCAATTTAAAATCCGTTTCAACTGTACACTTGACCTATAATATTTCAAGCAACTCATAATACTAGTACTCTCTGTCAAGCTTTCCGTTTCTATGACCGGTTCTTTTGATCTGTCCATCTGACAACTGGTAAGTGGCAATGGCAGGAGAATAAGAACGGATTTCCGTCTATGCAGGTGTTTTTCTATATTTGTGAATACCTGGGTGTAACACCTGCTGAATTTTTTGACAATAGCAATGGGCACCCAGCCCAATATCATGAACTTATCAGCGATATAGACGCATTGAATGAAAAAAGCCGTCAGAATATATTAGCGATTATTAAAGAATTAAAGCGTTATTGTAATCCCAATTATACCAGGAATTACCATTTGCAAACATATGTTCTGTATGTTATGATTGCACTGATACTTCATATAGCTAAGCCCAGGCGTTTTACGTCCTTGAGAAAATTATTAAGGAAGGTGTGTAGATGTGGAAAGCATACTGTGCGTTGATATTCCTGTGCAAATGATTTCCTGCACTGATACAAATGGGAAGATTACACCTATGAGGTTTCGGTTTCGGGACAAAACCGGTGAGGTCATTACTGTCATTATTGATAATATCCTATCCGAAAACCAGGGTAACAATCGAACAGGCGCAAACTTTTCCTGCTCCGCAACCATATATGGCAGCAGAAAGACTTTTTCGCTCTGGTATAACTATTTTGCCCACGAATGGCGCCTTTCCCGTTTATATCTCTGAACCGTCCATCCCGTTAAACAGCTCTCCCTGCATGGAAAATATGTGATCTATAGGGAGAGCTGTTCCATCTGCAAAAACAATCCGGCGGTTATATTCATCAATCCTTTTAATCCTGCCACATACCGTAATATAACTTCCTCCACTTTTTCTTTCATCTGGCTGAAAATAGGTAATCTTAAGTTCTGGCCGCTTATCCAAATTATGACGAATAAGCAAAAGCTGTTCATTTAACTCAATTTCCCTACTTCCACCAATCTCAATAAAAGAATCCGTCAGCCGCTGTGTTTCCTGAATAGCGGCATCATGACCAGTAAGTGCAGCAAATGGCGAAAACTGCGCCGCCCGATTTAACAGCGGCATCTGGGGATGTTTTTGGGAAACATGATGGGGAAGCATGATAATATCATCATACTTACTTTTTTCATTCTGTTTCATGCCTTATGTCCTCCAATCTGGCGGTTCCGCTCCATGGTAGTAGCTCCTTCCAGCAGGTTCATTCCCTTCAGAATTGCATTTTTTCCGTATTTCTTTTTTACAGACAACATAGCTTCCTGCAGCCTTCTCTCTTTCGCAAGCTGTTCCGCCTGCTCTTTTCTCTCCTTTTCCAATGCCGCATAATCTGTAAACATGTCCAACTGCTCAAACTTTTCTTCTATCCTATTTTCCCTTTCATCAGTCAAATGATTGGCAGAAACAGTTACCCGACGTATCAGGAGATTGGGATTAACAATACGGTCATACAAATCCATCATGGCTGTCATGATAATCTTTGTGGAGGATGTTTGACATTTTAGGTTCTCAGTCCCGTGTGCATGTTTAGGAACTTTCCTTCCATAATGGTCTACTGTAACTTCCCCCTTATAGCTATCACCGTTTTTTACATCTGTCAGGCTTTCAATATCATAACCGATAGTAAGAACTATTTGATCTGTTACCATCTTCTTCTCAACAAGCTCCAGAACCAGCAAATCTGTCATTTCCTGCACGATTAGTTTTCCCTTTTTTGCACTATAAGGGCACTGCAATACCTGACCGGAACTGATGCTGTTTGTTTCAGGTTTATAGGATTTGATCAAATCAAGAGTTGCCGGTTCCCATCCCCATGCATGGTCAATCAAAAGCTCCGCATTAATACCGAACATATTATATAGAAGGTCTTCATTATAGTATTCATGATCGCCACCTAGAGAGCAGCGTGCAATATCTCCCATAGTGAAGAGGCCGACATCTTCCAATTTTTTCTGGTATCCATGTCCGACTCTCCAAAAATCAGTAAGAGGCCGATGGTTCCACAGCAGTCGCCGGTAACTTATTTCATCAAGTTCGGCAATACGCACACCATGTTCGTCTGGCTGGACATGTTTAGCTACAATATCCATCGCAACTTTGCACAAATACAGATTGGTGCCAATCCCGGCAGTGGCGGTTATTCCAGTTTTATCAAGCACCTCCTGTATTATTTTTGATACAAGCTCCTTTGGTGTCAGCTTGTATGTTGCCAGATAGTGTGTCACATCCATAAATACTTCATCAATTGAATACACATGAATATCTTCCGGGGCAACATATTGCAGATAGATTTTGTAGATTATGGTACTGTATTCCAGGTAAAATGCCATCCTTGGGGGAGCTATCATGTAAGCAAGTTCCAGTTCCGGATGCTGACTCAGTTCTGTTGATAGATAAGATGACCCGGCAAACTGCTGTTTTGGAGCCTTATACCTTCGTTCCCTGTTTACTTCCTTGACTTTTTGAACTACTTCAAACAGTCTTGCCCTGCCAGAGATACCATAAGCCTTAAGAGATGGGGACACTGCAAGGCATATAGTCTTTTCTGTTCTTGAAGCGTCTGCCACAACAAGATTCGTCACAAGCGGATCCAACTGTCGTTCTACACACTCTACGGATGCATAAAATGATTTCAAGTCAATCGCACAATATATACGTGATCTCTCATCCATATACAACCTCCTTGTGCTTTTATAGATAATATTTGATATATACACATAGAATTATAGCAGAATATACGTTCGATTGCAGTATATTTTTTATATATATTGGTGGAAATTTTTTCCCCTTTTATCTGGCTGACTTCCAGACAGATCGAGCCGACCGTAAACACTGGCATCCGTAGGGCCAAACAAAAAAAGAATATACAGAAAGCAGATTTAAAGACCGTCTGCCTTGTACATACTTGTATTCCAGAACGAATATCCGTATTTCCGGCAGCATGGGCATATTCCAGCTGGGAATACAGATATGCCTTCTCAAATATTCCTATACGCTCTACCGCATTGCGACTTTCCACATCGCAACAGCGCATTTTCCGGTGTCTTAAGCAAACGCAGCGCTTTCCCGGCCTTAACCGTGATAACATGGGAAACGATACATATAGTATTGTGCTTTTATTATTGCTTTCCTTTTTTCCTTTCCCTGCAAGGATTGATTATCTTTGTTTTGGCGCTTTGATTATATTGTGTATACTCCTCCTAAAGGAGGACGCTTGCATGAATTTAAATACAGAGAAACTAAGGAAAAAAATATGGATCATCCACCAGAAGGGATGACATCTGGGGACATTCGCTGCATGAGCGAGGATGACATTTTTGACATGGATTATTTTCTAAATAAAGACGACCCATTTGATGACGATTTGGGGAAGAATGTACCCAGGCCGGTTATGGAACAGACTGTACTGGCGCCGGATGCGGCACCGGAATTTACGGAGGTATCCCTTCGTGGCAGACCGGATTTCTGTGCCGCTCCTGCAGCAGTACTCCATATCGATACTGTAACGGTTGACCTCTTTGAAGATACTCCCCACGAATTGCTGGAAGCTATCCTGAAAGCTGTGCGGTCATGTCAGGCGACCTCTCCCGGGTAGAAAAGATCTGTATACGTACTGGGTACACGGATTATCCGAGAAGAATTATTATTCGAGAAGTTAGGGAAGTATTCTTAGCGAACCTTTTTAGATTTAAAAGACTGGCAGTGCGGAATAAAGAAATATGTCACGCTGTCGGCGTTTTTCAAGTTCGTTGGGCGACCACATGAGAACTCTCCAGGTCGCCAACGAAAGAATAGTAGATTTCAATTTTCTGTATGCGGTGGCCGCTGCTTTTATCGCCTTCATGGACGATGATCTTCTCAACCAGTTCATGAAGCATTCCGGTGGTCAGCTTTTCAAAGGAAGTAATGGAGAATAACGAAAACCAAAAATCGCAAAAAATTTCGGAGAAGATGCAGCATTTTCGGAGGAAAATTCGGAATTATAGGGTGCCATTTTTCGGAAGGTCTTCGGAAACCCCCCTAAAAACTTTTCGAAAAACCACATTATGTAAACAAAAGCCTCTGAGGAAAACCCTCAGAAGCCTTATGTTTCCTAGCTTTTTCAGTTTTGACGATTTTTCAAATCTTAATCTTCAACGCTGACGATTTCTTTCTTGTTGTAGCTGCCGCAAGCCTTGCATACCCGATGAGGCATCATCAAAGCACCGCACTTGCTGCACTTTACCAGATTCACAGCGCTCATTTTCCAGTTAGCTCTGCGTTTATCTCTTCTGGCTTTGGAAGACCGGTTCTTTGGACAGATCGACATGGTTTACACCTCCTTAAACTGTTGAAATAGGTCCTGGATTACCGACAATCTGGGGTCCGGCAAACTACGTTCGCAGGAACAATTCCCGCGGTTTAAGTTCGTGCCGCATTGATTGCAAATTCCTTTGCAGTCCTCCCTGCACAGTACCTTCATGGGCAGGTTCAGCAGCAGTTCATTGCCGATCAACTGGTCTACATCCAGATAATAGCCGCTTACATAGGGCTGTTCATCAAGATCCTCCGCACGCTCCTCCTCTGACTTGTCCATGTCAAGCTCCTGATACAATTCCAGCTCAAAGGGAACCTCCACCGGTTCTAAGCATCTGCTGCACGGAATGCAAAGGCTTAAAAATGCCTTGCCCTCTAGCAAAAGCTTCTTTCCGCCTAAATTCCTCAGCTTAAGCGCTACCGGCTTTTTAGAAGATATCTCCAGACTGCCCTCCGGCGCCTGAAAGACATCCATCTCGATCTCTGGCGTGTAAGTCTTCTCTTTTCCCTCTACGGAAAACAGCTCTGTCAAATTAATCAGCATATTATTCTCCTAATACGCACCTAAAATATTATACAAAGGCAATGCCGTTTTGTCAACAAATTTTTGGATTTTCTTGCCTCGGATTCCCTTTCGAGGCTGTATGCCGCTCTCCCGGCAAACAACATTTCTTCTTCTGATGCCTTATTCTGTCAGTCTCTTGGTCTCCCTTGCAATAGCCAGCTCCTCATTTGTGGGCAGCAGCATTACCTTCACCTTGGAATCTGCGGCGGAAATCATGGCATTCTTTCCTCTCACATCATTGGCCGCATCATCAATTTTCACACCCAGATAGCCCAGATAGCTGCAGATCGCCTTTCTGGTTTCTTTGTCGTTCTCCCCTACTCCTGCTGTAAAAGCAATGGCATCCACACCGTTCATGGCAGCCGTGTACGCACCGATATACTTGGCAACCCGGTAGATAAATGCCTCCAGAGCCACCTCTGCCAGATGGTTGCCGGCCTCTTTGGCTGCCCCGATATCACGGAAATCGCTGGAAACGCCGCCGCTCATACCTAAGACGCCGGACTTTTTGTTGAGGATATTCAGCACATCATTTACGTCCCGGTTCTCCTTGTTGCAGATATACTGAACCACTGCCGGATCCACATCACCGCTTCTGGTTCCCATGATCAATCCCTCAAGAGGGGTAAGGCCCATGCTGGTGTCCACACATTTGCCGCCGATGGAAGCAGAAATGCTGGCGCCGTTGCCAAGATGGCACACAATCACCTTGGCATTTTCCGGGTCAAGGCCGCCGAACTTAATGGCTTCGCCGGATACGAACATATGGCTGGTGCCGTGGAAGCCATAACGGCGGACGCCGTATTTCTCATAATACTCATGAGGAATCGCATACAGATATGCCTTCTCCGGCATCGCCATGCCGAATCCCGTATCCCATACCGCCACATTGGCCTTGCCCGGCATGGCAGCCTCACAGGCTTCGATCCCCATCAGATTAGCCGGATTGTGCAAAGGTCCTAAGTCAAAGCACTCGCGGATCACCTTCTTTACATCCTCATCCACCACAATAGACTCGCTGTAGGTGGTGCCGCCGTGAAGCACCCTGTGTCCGATGGCAGAGATCTCGTCCACACTGGAGATCACCCCATGCTCCGCATCCTGCAGGGCATCCATCACAAGCTGAATGGCCACCTTGTGATCCGGCATAGGACTTTCCACCACATACTTGTCCCTGCCTGCCGGCTGATGGGTCAGCTTTGAGCCGTCAATACCGATTCTCTCGCAGAGGCCCTTGGCAATCACGCTCTCATTGTCCATGTCAATGAGCTGGTATTTCAGAGATGAACTTCCACAATTCACTACTAAAATTTTCATAGGTTTTACGTTCTCCTTCATTTACACTTTTTGATACACTTATTATTTTACGATCTCGCCCTGGGCGTCTCTGGGACATGCCGCCGCATTGGACTCGTCCGTGTCAATATGCATGGCAAGGGCATAGGAATCGCTGACACGCACTACCACGTCTCCGAAAATCAGGCTTCTTCCGTCACTGTCAATCTTTACAGAAACAATGTCCCCGTTCTTTACATCCAGCGCCTCTGCATCTGCCACCGTGGCATGGATATGGCGCTGTGCAACGATCACTCCCTCACTGATCTCAATCTCTCCTGCCGGCCCGATGATCTTGCACGGACCGCTTCCGTCTAAAACTCCGGACTCGCGAATCGGCGCTGCAATCCCAATAGAACGTGCGTCTGTCATGGAAAGCTCCACCTGAGTCTGCTTTCTCACTGGTCCTAACACAGATACACCCTTCAGCTCTTTCTTCGGCCCCACAATCGTCACCCGCTCCTCACAGGCATACTGCCCTGGCTGGGACAGATCCTTCTTCTTTGTCAGCTCATACCCCTCGCCAAACAAGGCGGCCAGATCTGTTGTGCTTAAATGTACATGACGTGCGGACGTTTCTACCATGAATTTCATACGTTTTCTTCTCCTATCTTTATTCTTAATGTGAATCGAGACCCATAAAACGATTCTGTCTATATTTTATTGGTTTTACACAAATTTTTCAAGCCTTTCTCCATGTCAAATTTGCATTTTTTGGTAAACAATACCATGGCGAAAATCTCTCGTTCTTTTCTGCAGGTCTGCGCACTGCTGCTCTGGCCGTATGAAAACGCGGTCCTTGCCTTTTTTTTAAATCAAGCTATAATAGTCTTTTAGAAAACCCTCCGACGAAAGGATCCTCCTATGAAAACCATCGGTATCATTGCAGAATATAATCCCTTCCACAAGGGCCACCTTTACCAAATACAAAAGCTCCGGTCTGACACACAGGCTGATTTTGTTATTGCCGCCATGAGCGGGGACTTTGTCCAGAGGGGAAAGCCTGCTGTCTATGACAAATACACCCGGACCAGAATGGCATTAGACGCCGGAATCGACCTGGTGATAGAGCTTCCGGTCTGCTTTGCCACGGGAAGCGCACAAGATTTTGCATCCTGCGGCGCAGCCCTGCTGGACCGTTTGGGCGTGGTAGATCTGCTGGGCTTTGGCAGTGAATCCGGAGACTGCGCCCTGCTCTCAAAAGCCGCGGAGCTGCTGCTTCATGAGCCGGAGGGATTTGCCTTTCGGCTCCAAAGTCTTTTAAAGCAGGGCTATTCCTTTCCCAAAGCCAGAGCCGCTGCCCTCGCATCCCATCCAGAAGTCAGCGCCGCCCTGTCCTCCCCCAACAACATCCTGGGAGTGGAATATATAAAAGCTTTAAAAAAGCGGAACAGCCCCATAAAGCCTGTGACCATCCAACGGTCCGGCCAAGAATACCACGACACAAAAGCCGTAGACAAGGATACCCTTGCCTCAGCCTCTGCCATCCGAAATGCGATCCGAAGGGGCGACTTGTCCCTGGTACAAAGTCAAATCCCGTCATCTGAACACACCGGGCACAAACCGATCCCTCTGTTTTCCGATGATCTGACTGGCCTGCTCAACAGCCGCCTTTTACAGCTTTTCTATGAGGATGGACCTGACTCCTTTGGCCGCTATGCGGATATGGCCCCGGAGCTGGCCTCCCGCTTAAAACGCAGCATACTGGAGTTTGCCAGCTTTTCCGGCAGAGTCATGCAGTTAAAAACCCGCGGCTACACCTACACCCGCATCAGCCGCGCCCTTGTGCACCTGCTTCTTGGAATCACTGCAGAACAGACTGCCTGCCTGAAAAGCCTGGATTACGTGTGCTATGCCCGGATACTTGGATTTCGCCGCCAGGCCGGTCCCCTGCTTCGCCAGATGAAAAAACGCTCAGATCTTCCCCTTATCACCAAAACTGCAGATGCCCGCAGGCTTCTGGACCCAGACAGGTTTTCCATGCTGCAGACGGATTTCCACGCCTCCCACCTGTATCAGTCTGTAGTTTTTGCCAAAAGCGGGCAAACTATGCCCAACGAATATACCCAGTCCGTGATTGTCCTATAAAAGATCATCCGCCTGTCCCCTCTCCAAAAGCCTTGCCAGGGTCAGATCCACCTGGAGAAATTCCTGAATACGCTGGATCTGCTCCTGGTTCTCCTTCCTTTTTCCATCCTTCACCGCCCGAATCAGCAGATTCTTCGGCGTGTGTTCCATGGAAATAAACTCCAGGACCTGGGTCCGGTATCCCTCCCTCTCTAAAAGCTCTGCCCGCAATGCATCGGTATACAAGGCAGCCATTCTCTCCCGAATCACTCCATACTGAAGCACCGGCTTCAGCAGTTCATTTTTCATCTGCCGGTTCAGCTCATGCTGACAGCAGGGTACGGACAAAATTACCTTAGCGCCCCAGTGAACCGCCTTTGCCAGGGCATAATCCGTGGCCGTATCACAGGCATGAAGCGTCACCACCATATCCACCTGGTCCACGCCCTCATAATCTGCAATATCCCCATAATAAAAAGCAAGCCGGTCATACCCATATTTCTCTGCCAGAAGGCTGCATCGGGCGATCACATCCTTTTTCAAATCCAATCCGATAATGCGGATGGGAATCCTCTTGATCTGATGCAGATAATGGTACATGGCAAAGGTAAGATAAGACTTTCCGCACCCAAAATCAAGAATGGTGTTCTCTCGTTCCCTGTTCAGTCTTGGCAGAACATCCTCAATAAATTCCAAAAAGCGGTTGATCTGGCGAAACTTGTCATAATGGCTCCGAATAATCATTCCCTCCGGAGTCATTACCCCCAGATCAACCAGAAAGGGAACCGGAATCCCCTCCTCGAGAATATACCGCTTCTTCCGGTTGTGCCAAAGCTCCCCCACCCGCTCAGGTTCTCCCGGCTTTCGTTTCATCTTGACTGTCATGGTGCCCTTTTTCCCCACAAGCGCCATCCCGCTGCCCAGTGCAGAAAGAATCTCAAGCTGACGAAACCTTCCATTCATCCTGTCTTGTGTGTAATCCTTCAGATCTTCAAAAGAAAGATTCTGATGAAATGCCTGTTTTTCCGTTAATTCCTCTGCCTGAAACTTAAGCTGCCCTTTCAGAACGACCGGGCGGACCCTCACCTTGGAGAGTCCGCCCTTTTCTGCCGGATTACTGAAAATCATCTGCTGCAGATGTTCATTGGCAAAATACTCCAACATAGATTCCAGCGTATCTTTTCCCATAAATTTCCCTCATTAATTTTTAAAGCTGTGAATCGGCGCCGGAATCCTTCCTCCCCGGTTTACAAACTGTTCACAGGAATATTGGTTCACCGGCATCACCGGCGCATAGCCCAAAAGCCCGCCGAACTCCACCGTATCCCCCACCGTCTTTCCCACAACCGGAATCACCCGGACCGCTGTGGTCTTCTGATTGATCATGCCAATAGCCGCCTCGTCCGCAATAATACCGGAAATGGTAGAAGCAGAGGTATCTCCGGGAATGGCGATCATATCCAGCCCCACCGAACACACACAGGTCATGGCCTCTAGCTTTTCCAGGGTGAGGGCTCCCTCTGTCACCGCATCGATCATGCCCTGATCCTCGCTGACCGGAATAAACGCGCCGCTTAAACCGCCTACATAAGAGGAAGCCATAACACCGCCCTTTTTTACCTGGTCGTTAAGCATTGCCAGCGCCGCCGTAGTTCCCGGAGCGCCTACCCGCTCCAAGCCGATCTCCTGCAGGATTTCTGCCACACTGTCTCCCACTGCCGGAGTAGGGGCAAGAGACAGATCAATGATTCCAAACGGAATCCCCAGACGCCTGGACGCCTCCTGAGCCACCAGCTGGCCTACTCTGGTAATCTTAAATGCCGTCCGCTTAATGGTCTCGCACAGCACTTCAAAGTTCTGGCCCCTGGCCTTTTCCAGCGCCACCTTTACCACTCCCGGACCGCTGACCCCCACATTGATGACGGCATCCGCCTCCGTCACCCCATGAAATGCCCCTGCCATAAAAGGATTATCGTCCGGCGCATTGCAGAACACCACCAGCTTGGCGCAGCCTAAAGAATCCTGGTCCTTGGTTGCCTTGGCCGTGGCAAGAATCACATCTCCCATCAGCCGCACCGCATCCATGTTCAGTCCGGTTCTGGTAGAGCCTACATTGACAGAGCAGCATACCCGCTCCGTACAGGCCAAAGCCTCCGGAACGGACCGGATCAGATTTTCATCTGCCGCAGTCATTCCCTTGGACACCAAGGCAGAATAGCCGCCGATAAAATTTACCCCCACCTGGTGGGCCGCATCGTCTAAGGTTCGGGCGATGGTCACAAAATCCTCCGGTCTTTTGCAGGCGCACCCGCCCACCAGTCCAATGGGTGTAACAGATATCCGTTTATTCACAATAGGCACACCGAAATCTCTGGCAATGGCCTCCCCGGTAGACACCAGATTCTCTGCATACCGGGTAATCTTTTCATAGATTTTCCTGTTGACGGAATCCAGATCACTGTCACAGCAGTCCAGCAGGCTGATTCCCATGGTAATGGTACGCACATCCAGCCGCTCATGCTCGATCATATTGTTGGTCTCGATTACTTCAAACATGTTCAACATTCTGTTTTCCCCCTCAGATCCGGTGCATTTTTGTGAAAATTTCTTCGCGCTGACAGTGGATCTTTACACCGATCTCCTCCCCAAGCTGTCCCAGCCGGGTATAGATTTCCTCAAAAGGCACAGTGGCCTGGTTGATGTCGGCAATCATCATCATATTAAAATATTCCTGGACAATGGTCTGGGAAATATCCAGCACATTGACATTATTCTCGGACAGATACGTACATACCCTTGCAATAATTCCCACCGTATCCTTTCCCACCACCGTAATAATCACTTTATTCATATTATGCTTTGTCCTTTCTTCTGCCTTCCATAATCTGCCTGCGCTTTCAGCGGCTTTTGGCTGCCTGAACGGCTTGCTTTTATACCTGCATCAATACTCGTGAGCAAATCATTTGCCGGCATATCTTCATAATTTCAGCAGATTTTGTAATTATCTCATTCGGCAAATAGGGTATACTCATGAGTATCGAAAGCCTGCCCAGTAAACCTGCATGCGCCCGGCAGCGGACGCGCCACCGTCCCATGAAAGTCCGGCGGGCGCACTTGGAATACCTGATTAGAATCGCCTCCGGCGATGGAACTTTCACAGTAAACCTCCATGCGCCCGGCAGCGGACGCACTACCAATCATGAAAGTCTGGCGGGCGCATTTGGCATCCCTGATTTTAAATCGCCTCCGGCGATGAAACTTTTGCAGTAAACCCTACACATATAAAATCTGTGACATCTCATCCCGCTTTGCCACTGCAATATAAAAATCCGACGCCCGGTACGGCGTATCCCCCTGATCGATCTCCAGCTTAACCGTCTCATAGGCCAGAGCCTCATAATTATTCTCCTTGCTCAAATGTCCCAGCAAAATATGCTTTAGCTGGTCATGAAGCAGGAAATTCAGGAGCCTGCCGGCATTTTCATTGGACAAATGTCCATGATCCCCCAGAATCCTCCGCTTCAGGTAATAGGGATATGGCCCGGCCTGAAGCATATTCACATCATGATTGGACTCGATCAGCAATGCGTCAAGGCCCTGAAGATGGTCAATAATATAGGAGTCATAATGTCCCAAATCCGTGGCCACCGCCACCTGCTTTCGCCCGTGACGGAACCGGTACGCCACCGGATTGGCCGCATCGTGATCAATGGAAAAAGGCAGGATATCCATCTCGCCTACCGAAAACTCTACATCCGGACGGATTCCCACCAAAAGCTCTTTCGGATATTCTCCTCCCAAGCATTTCTTTCCCTGAAGCTCCAGAAGCGTCTCCTCTGTGCCGTACACGGGGATTTCATACCTTTTTGCAAGAAGCCCCAGCCCCCGGATATGATCGGAATGCTCGTGGGTAATCACAATACCGCTCAGGTCGCTTCCCTTCACCCCAATCTCATGAAGCCCCTGCTCAATCCGTTTGGTGCTGATTCCCGCATCCACCAGAAAATGCGTGTTCTCCGAGCCTATGTAGGTACAGTTCCCGCTGCTTCCGCTTGCAATGCTCACTAATCTCATGGATCTTGTCTCTCTTTTTTCGAATTTTCAATGCTTCCTTCTTTCCGTCTGAATGCCGCCGGCCCGGACTGCTTCCCTATCTGCCCATGGAAATCACTGCACGGCCCTAAAAGCCGTGCGATCTGTCTGCGGACCTCCTCCAGCGTCCCGTTATTGTCAATCACCTGGTCTGCAAGCGCCAGATATTCTTCCCGGCTCCGCTGATTTTTTATAATATCCAGACATTTTTCCAGAGTATACCCTCTGCCCTCCATTAATCTCCTGATCCGATTCTCTTTAGAGGCGTCAATATACCAAAGGGTATGACAGATCTCTTTGCTCTGCTCGTCAAACAAAGCTGCTTCCACCGCAGCCAGGAAAGGGCGGCCCTTTCCAGCAGCCCCCTCCTGACAGGAATACCCTGCCTCTGTCTGCACCCTGGAAACAGGGTTTTCTTTCTCCTCATATGCTTTCAGCTTCTCACGGACCGCCTTCCAGGTCAGGGGATGAATCATGGCATTTACCTCAGAAAGAAGCCGGGAATCTTGAAAAATCATCTGTGCAAATGCCTGCCGGTCCAGTCTGTGATCCGCCCCTAAAATCCCGGTCCCGAATGCTTCCACCAAAAGGCGGTATCCCTCCTGCCCCGGCTCCTCCAGCTCTGCCGCCACCTTGTCCGCAAACAGCACATAGGCTCCGTATTCCTTCTGAAGGATCTCCAGAATCCGGCTTTTTCCCGCTCCCACACCCCCGGTTATGCCGATAACGGTCATATCAGTTCCCCTGAAACGTGTTCCCTCTGGCTTCCTTCTGCTTCAGCAGAGAAAGCAGCAGGCTCTTGGAAATACTCACATTCTCCCCATAAGGATTGATCACAAAGCCCTCTAAATCATTCAGGTTGCGGATCAGAATATTGCCGAAATCCTCCATTGTCATAATAAGCGCCTGATTGTGCTTCTCATCTTCGTTCCACTTGGCATACTCATTCATATCCGTAAAAGCCAGATAATACTTTTCCCCCTGTGCATTTTGAATATGCTCAAACCGAATCCTGGTAGAGGGACCCTCCTTCTCGGTCAGCACGGTCTGCCTCTCTATGGGAGACAAAAGACGCGCCTCCATAAGCGCAGCCGCCATATGTCCCCTGGTTTTTTCTGTATTGTGCCGGAGCATGGCATTCATGGCCTCAATCAACTCCGGATTCTTGACTTCCTCTGATGACTGATTATTCATAATTTTTATTCCTTCCTTCTGTCGTGTGCTGTACTAGTATAACACAAAACTGTTTTATCATCTACAAATTTTCTAATTATTATTAATAATTATTATTTTTTCATTCCACGACAATCGGATCTCATGCCATGTTGAAACCACATCATCTTCTGGCTGAAGGCATTGACCCTTTGCTCTTGTTCTTCTGCAAGCTCTCTGATTTTAATGATTAACAGCAAGCCTGTGGAAATCCTTTTCTTCGATTTCGGAAGATGTACAGGCCTTTACCAATGCCGTCAGATCCCCCATAGAACCTTCGGAAGCCACAAACCCTGTGACCCCTTCGTTGTAGCTGAATTCTTCAGCCAGGTAGCTGATTACTACCTTTTCCATGGCATTTCCAGCCATTACCTTTTTCGTCAGAGCCAACAGATCAGTCGGAGCGGAGGATGAAAAAATTCTCCCCAAAATGCGTAATGTTGGACAGCAGTGTTACACTATCTTTGGTCCTTTGTTTTTCCAAAAAGTATCTTGACAGAAGGATAACACAGCGTTATACTTTAACTGACAACATCATGTTATACAATAAGGAGGATAAAAGTATGGTACAGCAAATATCCGATGCCGAACTCGAAATTATGAAAATCGTGTGGGGGAACCCGGAGAAGGTGACACGGTTCCCCTATATCATGGACGGGCTGGCGGCCAGAGGCAGGCAGTGTCAAAAGAACACCTTGATTGTATTGCTGTCGCGGCTGATGAACAAGGGCTTTCTGAGCGCCAAAAAAATCGGACGCCGCAACGAATATACCACCCTGGTTTCGGAAGCGGAGTACCAGACGGCGCAGACGAAAAACTTCCTGGATAAAATCTATGAGGGGAGCGCCAAAGGGCTGGTTTCCAATCTGATCATGGGCGACCTGCTGACGGATGAGGAGTATGAGGAATTGAAAGGACTGCTGGAGAAAGGAAAAGAGAAGCAATGAACACCGTTTTGAAAATTTTCCTGTCCATGTCCTTTTCCGGCAGTCTGCTTATTCTGGCTCTGCTTTTAGGAAAGCGGTTTTTAAAAGATAAAATCAGCCGTCAATGGCAGTATTACATTTGGCTGGTTGTGGTTTTGCGGCTGCTGTTCCCCTTTGGGCCGGAAGCAAGCCTGCTGGGAAAGACCTATCAGGCTGTCGATCAGGCCATGACCCAGACCGCCCCTCTGCCGCCGCTGCAGCAGTCCCCCCTTACCGCTCCGGGAGGAAATCCGACGCCAGTTGTGGGAATTGAGCAAAGCAGCAGAAATATGAACAGTCCCACAGAAGATTTGACAACTGCCCGCCCGTTTCAAGAGATTGGGACGCTGCTGACAGATCACGTTTGGCTGATTTGGCTTGTGGCCGCGCTGGTTCTGTTGATACGAAAGGCAACGATCTATCAGAGCTTTATGCGGTATATCAAGGCCGGCTTGAC
This sequence comes from bacterium D16-56, assembly GCA_003611875.1. Lineage (GTDB taxonomy): Bacteria > Bacillota > Clostridia > Lachnospirales > Lachnospiraceae > Brotaphodocola. Next base: position 24,216 of record RAYY01000019.1, read on the forward strand.
CCCGGTTTCTGACATTGAGATTTTAAACCGGCTTTCCGTCACTGCGGAGCAGGCAGGTATCAGAAGACCGGTAGAGCTGTGTGTCAATCCGCTGATTTCTTCACCGCTGCTGATCGGCTTTTTCCATCCATGTATCGTGCTGCCAAACACGGATATTTCTGAAAAGGCTTTTCCGTATATTGCCCACCATGAGCTGACCCACTATAAGCGGCGGGATATGTTTTATAAATGGCTGGTGCAAATAACGGTCTGCCTGCATTGGTTTAACCCCCTTGTGCATCTTATGAGCCGGGAAATTGCCAAGGCCTGTGAATTTTCCTGTGATGAAGCCGTCCTGGCTAAAATGGGAGCTAGCAACGCCCAGGACTATGGAAAAACCTTGCTTGACGCTATGGCGGCAGTTGGCAGATACAAAGAAAATCTCGGAGCGGTCACGTTAAGCGAAAATAAGCAGCTATTGAAAGAGAGGTTAAGTGCTATTATGAAGTTTAAGGAACAATCAAAGGCAGTTAAGCTTTTGACCGTGGTGCTGACTTTGTGCATGGTCCTGGGCGCATCCTTCGTCGGTATCTATACGGTGAATGCTCAAACCGCATCCATCCCCGGCACACCGCCGGACACAACTGGCAGGCCCTCCCTGTCGCTGGACGTCAGCAGCGCCGCTGTGAGTGTGCTGGCGGCGGAAAATGACACAATTTCGGCAGAATACAACCGCGATGTTTATACGGTAAACATCAGCCAGCAGAACCGCCGCTGGAAGGTTTCCATCTCCTGCAAAACCAGTACCAACACAAATGATGATACAATCAGGCTCTATCTTCCCAATGTAGATTACGGCGATGTAAAATTGAAAGCCGATAACGGGTATCTGACCTGCGGACTGATACGATCCGGCAATATTGTGGGCAATTTCAACATGGCTTCCGTATTTTTGACCTTGCCGGAGGGATTTTCCGGCTCGGTAAACGTCATTGCCAACAGTGGATATTTCCAGTTGGTTTCCCAAGACGATTTCAAAAATACCACCGCCACCATTACTGACAACGGTGATTGGGGCGAGATTTACAAACCGAAGAATTTCAAGGAAAACGGGAATACTTCCACATTTACAGACGGCACAGGTGCAAACACAATCCGGGTTACACGAAAAGGCTCCGGCGTCATGGGGATTTACACCTCCCATGCTTCTGACACATCCAATTACCCGGATGAATGGAAAGAACTATGGCAGGATCAATGGCAGGGTAAGCCCTGGGAGGATGATTGGTGGCAGAATACCTGGCGGGAAGATGATACTCCAAACGCTCTGTCCACTGCGCCTGACAAGCAGTCAGCAAAAACAAACGGCACATCCTCAAACATATCCTCAGACATTGAGCAATACTACCAGGCTGACAGCCTGCCGCTGTTTCAAATTGCTTTCCCCCGGCTGGACAGGGAAGAACAGCTTGCATGGCTGGAAAAAATTTACGCTGATGGGGATATGGCGTTCTTCTCTGTCGCGGTACGTGGGCTTGATACAAATTCTTCTGTGCTTACCGGCTTCGCCGAAAAGGTTTATGAGAACGCCGATATTGCGTTTTTCTCCACATTGGCAGACTGCATGGATGAAACGGAACTGGAGTTTTGGCTGGATCGGACATTGGAGGATGAAAACTGGGCATTTCAGTCCGTGCTGTTTGATAAGCTGGACAGGAAAGACGAATTTGACCAGCTGGAAGCGAAACGGGAAAAAGAATGGACCGAGGCGCAGATGGCGGAATATGAGGCGGCAGGCGTCACGATGGCCGATGAAAAGACTTATTATTATCAAGGACAGTTAATCAATATTTTTCTGGACATCCGGAAAGAAGGCTCCTTTTATACGCTGAACATGAACCCGGCTGGGACGGTCAATATCAAAATCACCCGGGACGCAAACAACAAGATCACAGGCGTCGCCTATATGACCGAGGCGGAAGCGGCTGAACTGTTGGGGGATATGGAGGACCCCGGATGATAAAACGGATGCGGAGCGGATTCCCGTTGATTTCAAGACCGTAGAGGCAGGAGAAACCATCTTCTATCTTCTTACTACCCTGCTGACCTAATATTTTCGACTTGTCATATATTCGTTTAAGTATGAGATGTATTTATTTATAAATACCGTATCACATTGTTTAAGGAAAGCTTATGGAAAGCTTTCCTTAAACGGTGAGAGAATATGTTATTATGAACTTTTACCGGAAAGAGATATTACCGAAACGCCACAATATGAACCTCCGGATAGGTACTGCTTTGTTTCCTATACTGACAATGATAGAGACGCCTGGATCGATATTGAGATGTCTGCCAGGGAGCTTGTCAGTTATGAGCAGGGGCATTCTCCGGCCTTTTTGATATGTATACAGAATGACAGTTAAATGGAATCATATACATATGCCGCCTCACTCTCCCCAATCACCTGTATCCCTTCCTTCTTTAAAAGCTCTGCCGTCACCCCATCCCCCTTTATCAGGTTTCCGGAATAAGTTCCGTCATAGATCATGCCGCTGCCGCAGGAAGGGCTCCTCTCCTTCAGCACGGCACATCTGCATCCATAAACCCTGGCCAGCTCCAAAGTCTCCCTGGCCCCTTTCTCATATTCCCTTGTCACGTCCTGCCCTGTGATTGTCATCACCTTATCTTCGCTTCGTTCTGCCGGCTCCCGGGGAGTGGAAAGCCCGCCAAACAGCTCCGGACATACCGGAATCAAATTTGCCCGCTCCATAAGCCCCATCACCTTCTGGTCCATAACCCCTTTCTCATTATACCGGCAGTGAACCCCCACAAGGCAGGCGCTTACCAGAATATTGGGTCTTTCTTTATGTTTCTTTTCTTTTTTCTTATACAAAATATGCCGCAAATACCCATGATACTTTTTCTTTGTGGCAATCACCACATAATCATGGTTTAACATCGTATGAAGGCTGGCATAATTTTCCGGATGGACCGTGCAGAACAAATACTCATAAGGATAAGAACACAGCTCCCTCTCCGCAGCCTCCAAAAGCCTGCCCTGCAGATGATGCCCTCTGTATTCCGGCCGCACGGCGGCAGAATCCATGTGAGCCGTCAGGCAAAGCTTCTCCGGCCCGAACTTCAGCTCATGACCAAGGTTTTTCTCCCCTTCATCCGGAAAAGCCACAATAAAAAAACCGGCAAGCTTCCCATCCTGCGCCTCTGCTGCCATGGTGAACCCCTGGTTTTCAATATGACTCTCCAGCCAGCTCCGGTCGTCCGCCACAAACCACTCCGGCTTCTTCACCGTCTGCTTTGCCACCTCCATAATACTCTCCAGTTCATCCACATCCTGAGAAACTGCCCTGCGGATTATGAACCCTTCAGTCATCCTGTTCTCCTCCTCATTCTTGACATTTTTCAGAAAAACGGTAAAATCATAACCAGCCGTCCTCTGAAACCATGCCCATATTACGTGCTTGTTTTACATGTTGGTTTTATGTACTGGCTTTACATTCTGGCTTTATGTGCTGGTTTCATGTACTGGTTTTACATGTTAGCTCTATGTACTTTTATGTACTTCCCTTACACGCTGCTTCACCTATGGCCGGATCATAACACCTCTGGAAAGGAACCCTTTTTAAGATGAAATACAACCATATAAAGACTGCCCTATTTTTAGAACGTCCTAACCGTTTCATCGCCTACGCTGACCTGGACGGAAAAAAAGTAACCTGCCACGTAAAAAACACAGGCCGCTGCAAGGAACTTCTCCTCCCCAAAACCCCTGTCCTTTTAGAATTTCATCCTGACGCCGCAGAAAACGGCAGAAAGACCGAATACTCACTGATTGGCGTCTATAAACAGACAAACCGGGGAAAGCTGCTCATCAATATGGATTCCCAAGCCCCCAACCAGACTGCCTGGGAATGGCTGTGCCAAAAACACGCCCCTTTTACTGACATTGCAGAGATTCGTCGGGAGGTCTCCTATCACGCCTCCCGCTTTGATCTGTCCTTTTACCAAAAGGGCATTCCTGCCTTTATGGAGGTAAAGGGCGTCACATTAGAAGAAAACGGCATTGCCCGTTTTCCTGACGCCCCCACAGAGCGGGGAATCAAGCACCTTCAGGAGCTGGAGGCGGCGGCAAAGGACGGATACCGCTGTTATCTTCTGCTGGTAATTGCCATGAAGGGCATCCGGCTCTTTGAACCTAACATGGCAACCCATCCTCAATTTGGAGAAGCCTTAGCCCACGCCGCTGCCCACGGTGTGACCATATTGGCGCGGGACTGTATTGTGACGACTGACAGCCTGACATTGGACGCCCCGGTTCCAGTCAGGCTGCCGACCAAAAAATCATAATTCATGCGGCACACATACCCAAAACCATTCTTCCCCCTGTCACTTTGCGTCAAACCAGCTTCCTCCCCGGGCTGCCTCCACCTCCAAGGCAACCCGCAAAGCAGCGGCGTGCTTCATTTTCTCCTCCAATATCCTGACCACATCCTCCGTCTCGCTCTCCAAGGCTTCCACCAGCAGCTCATCATGGACCTGGAGAACGATGCGGGATTTCATCCTCCTGGCCCGCAGCTCCTGATCCACCCGGATCATGGCAAGCTTCATAATATCAGCCGCTGATCCCTGAATCGGTGAGTTCATGGCAACCCGCTCCCCAAAGGAACGCTGCATGAAATTGCCTGACTTTAACTCCGGAATCGGTCTTCTTCTGCCGAACATGGTGGTGACAAAGCCCTTTTCCTTTCCATCTGCCACTTGCTTATCCAAAAACTCCTTGACCCCCGGATAAGTCTCAAAATATTTATTAATGTACTCCACTGCCTCCTGGCGGGAAATACTCAGATCCTCACTCAGTCCAAATGCGCTGATTCCATATACAATGCCAAAATTTACCGCCTTGGCATTGCGCCTCTGGAGAGGCGTCACCTCCAAAAGAGGCGTGTGGAAAACCTCAGAGGCTGTAATGGCATGAATATCCTGCGCTTCCCCATAAGCGCCGATCAGCCGCTCATCCCCTGACATATGGGCCAGGATCCGCAGCTCGATCTGGGAATAATCCGCATCCACAAACACATATCCATCCTCCGGCACAAACACCTTGCGGATAGCCCTTCCAAGCTCCATTCTTACCGGAATATTCTGCAGGTTCGGCTCTGTGCTGCTGATTCTTCCTGTGGCGGTAATCGTCTGGTTAAACTTCCCGTGGATTCTTTCATCCTCCCCAATATACACGGCCAGCCCTTCCGCATAGGTGGAATACAGCTTGGCATACTGCCGATAATCCAAAATCATCCGCACCAGAGGATAATCCGGCGCCAGCTTTTCCAGCACATCCGCCGCCGTAGAATATCCTGTCTTGGTCTTCTTTCCATGGGGAAGCTTCATATGGTCAAACAAAACCTCCCCCAGCTGCTTGGGAGAATTAATATTAAACTGCTCTCCGGCCAAGTCATAGATTTCCTGCTCCAGCTTATCCAGCCTTACCTTCAGATTCTCCCCATACACCTTAAGCTGCTCCCTGTCCACCCGTATTCCTGCCTCCTCCATATGGTGCAGACTGTAGATCAGAGGCATTTCCATGGTATAAAAAAGATCCAGCATTCCCTGCTGCCGCAGCATTTCCTCCAGTACAGGCATAGCCTTCCAGGCAATATACCCCATATAGCAGGCACAGGTAACAGCTGGTTCCTCCCCCCGTCCCAAGGCTTTCCCAAGAGACTCCTTTCCCAGCAGATCGGTTTTGGACGGCACTGCCATGTCCAGATAATCCCTGGCCAGGTCATCATACCCATACGTATCCTTCAAAGGATTCAGAAGATACCCTGCCACCCCCATATCCGCCGCCGGGCTTCCATAATCCAGCTTCAGATGCTTTAACTGGGATTTTAAATCCAGCACTGCCGCAAAATGTCCCTGGCCTTTCTTTGAAAGAATCCTTTCCAGCCTGTCACAGAGATACGCCCCTGTTACAAACCCATTTACCGGAACCGCATAGCATTCCTCCTCACCAAGACAGATTCCCATCCCGCTGATTCCATCCCCATCCAGGATCAGCTGAAATCCCATCCGCTCTGCAGCTTCCGCCTTCTCAAAGATCTGCTCCACCCCGGCAAATTCCTCTACCAGCCAGAAATGCTCCTCTGCCGAAGCCCCTTCACATCCCATCTGCTGCCCGTCAAACCGTGACAAAATCGATTTAAATCCAAGGCGCTTCATATACTGATAGGCTTCCTTTGTATACAGATTTTCAATCCTGGCATCCTCATAGGAAAATTCCACCGGACAATCCAGGCAGATCCTGGCCAAATTCTTGCTCATCACTGCCATATCATAATGCTCTGCCAAAGCCTTCTTTGCCCGTGGAGGCTTGATATCATCCAAATGGGCATAGGCATTCTCAATGCTCCCATATGCCACAATCAGGCTGGTAGCCGTCTTCTCCCCTATGGAAGGCACCCCCGGAATATTGTCCGAGGCATCCCCCATCAGAGCCTTCACATCGATAAATTCCTCCGGCGTCACCTGGTACTCCCGCTTTACATCCTCCGGATAATAATCCTTTACCTCTGTGCCATTGCGGTTGGTCTTGGGTATCCGAATCTTAATATGGGTATCCGAAAGCTGCAGAAGATCCCGATCGCCGGAAACCACCGAAACCTCTACATGCTCCCCGGCCATTCTCTTTGCCAAAGTGCCTAAAATATCATCTGCCTCATATCCTGCTAAAGTCACCACCGGCACCCCCATGGCGGCAAGCACCTCCTTCATAAGCGGTACCTGCTCCCTCAGCTCCTCCGGCATAGGCTTCCTGGTTCCCTTATACGCCTCATACATTTTATGACGGAAGGTAGGCTCATGCAGGTCAAACGCCACTGCCAGATGATCTGCCTTCTCCTCCTCCAGAATCTTAAACATAATATTCAAAAACCCATACACTGCATTGGTATGAAGCCCCTCATAGTTTGTCAGCTCCGGCACTCCATAAAATGCCCGGTTCAAAATACTGTGTCCGTCAATCAATACCAGCTTTTCCATTCTGCTCTCCTTATTCTTGTCCACTTAAAATCCTCAAGGCCATGGAACCCCTTATTCTGCATTTATCCTGCATCTGCTGTCCGTTTCCATTATTCTCAAAATTTCACCCTAAAATTCCCGCCTGATGCCACATCCGAAGCTGAAGGATCAGCACCATCAAAACACCCGTTGCACAAAGGGTCTCCACTGCATAACAGATCACCCGCCGCAGCCTGCCTGCCCGCACCTTCAGCCAGGCCAGCTCCATGCTCTCCTCCAGAGCCCCGGTAATATCATAAACCCCGGTTCCGGACTCAAGCTGACGAAGTCCCACAGAAACCGTATAATAAATCTCCAGCTCCTCTTTGCAGGAATCACAGCTCCAGATATGCTCCAGAAATTCATCCAGCTCATCCTCTCCCAATTCCTCATCAATATAAGGCATTACCATTTTTTCCGCTTCCCTGCAAGTCAGCATCGCTCCACCTCTCAATCGACACTTTAAATCTCTCAATAAACACGCTTTCGTTATAGAACAAATTCCGTTGTTTTTCACAACCGCCTTCTCACTCTTCCTTACATAATGCCACGTTTTCCCTCACATTTCAAGTTTTTTATAAAAAAGAACATTTCCCGTTTGACGCACCCTTGATCTTCTGCTACAATCACCTCTTAGAATACAATCACAAAAACAAGCATCCGGCTTTTTACGATGCAGAAAGGAACCCCATGCCAAAATTAAACGAAAACTACCAAAATCTGAAGCAAAGCTACCTGTTCTCTGAAATCGCCCACCGGGTCGCCGCCTACACGGCCTCCCATCCCGACAAAAGGATCATCCGGTTAGGCATCGGAGATGTTACCCTTCCTTTAACCTCCCATGCCATCCAAGGCCTTCACGCAGGCGTTGACGCCATGGCAGAGGCCGCCACCTTCAAAGGCTACGGGCCCGAACAGGGCTATGGCTTCCTCCGCGATGCCATCAGCGCCTATTATGCCAATAACAAGGTTGCCGTGGATCCGGACGACATCTTCATTTCCGACGGCGCCAAAAGCGATACCGGCAACATCTCCGAGCTGTTTTCTGCTGACAACACCATCCTGATCCCAGACCCGGTCTATCCGGTATATGTGGACTCCAATCTGATGAGCGGCAAAAAGATTACCTATCTGTCGGGAAACGCCGACAACCAGTTCTTACCCATGCCAGACAGCGCCGTCCATGCCGACATCATTTACCTCTGCTCCCCCAACAACCCTACGGGCTCTGTGTACAGCAAGGCCCAGTTAACAGAATGGGTCCGCTATGCCTTAGAAAACCAGGCCGTAATCCTGTTCGACTCTGCCTACGAGGCATTTATCACAGATCCAGAGCTTCCCAGAAGCATCTATACCATTGAAGGCTCCAAAAAATGCGCCATAGAATTTTGCTCCCTTTCTAAGACTGCAGGCTTTACAGGCACCCGCTGCGGCTACACCGTGGTTCCAAAGGAGCTGACCTTCCCGGCTTTTGACGGCAGGGAAATGTCCCTTCATGCCATGTGGAACCGCCGCCAATCCACCAAATTCAACGGAACCTCCTACATCATCCAAAAAGGCGCCCAGGCTGTATTTTCCCCGGAGGGCATGGCACAATGCCAGGAAAACATCCGCTATTACCAGCACAACGCCCGGCTGATCGCAGACGCCCTGCGCAAAAAGAACATCCGGTTCTTCGGCGGCATCCACTCCCCCTATATCTGGTTTGAATGTCCAAACAATATGGAATCCTGGGAATTTTTCGATTATTTGCTGAATCATGCCCAGATCGTAGGCACCCCCGGAGCCGGTTTCGGAGAAAACGGAACCCGTTACTTCCGTCTGACCGCCTTCGGCACCCACGAAAATACCGAAGAAGCCATGGAACGGTTTGAAAAATTGTTTTGATATCCCAAAACAGCATACGGCAATCAAAATTCAGCCAGTCAAATAGGGGAGAATCATTTTAGGCAATAAAATCGAATTTTGCAGTGTCACACGAGGAGAAAGCAATCTGTACAAATATTTAGATGATTTGGAGCCGATTTCTTTGCAGGATTTGGACATCCGAGCTTTTATTCCGCTTCAAGAGGACAAAGGCGGCCCCTTGGTCAAGATCCGGTTTTCTTTGGACACCCCTTATTTGAAGCGAAACTTCAATCTGGATCTGATCATCTGGAATCTAAACGAGGATAATCTGGAACGGACTGAGCGGGTGGTTCGCTATGTGCTGAAAAACTTCAACAAGCTGTTTGAAACGGGGTGGACAGCCCTTTATTACCATCTGTGCAAGGTGGATGACCAAGTGGCGGATCACACACTCCAGGAATTTTTTGTGGAACAGGTTGATTTTGACAGTCCCTATTACGAGATTCAGATGGAGTTCAACTGTGAACATATGGAGGACGGTCAGGCCCGGTACTGCTTTGTGGTATCAACCACCTGCGACTGTTACAAATGGATGATAGCCGAGGACAACATGCGAGTTTATATGAATGGGAACATAGCCTGCGGCTTTAATGATAACAACGATGACGGCCAGATGCAGGAGTCCTTGGAGGTCTGCGGAATGTTCTATGGAATGGGGAAGATGCTGGCCAAAGTCTATGAACAAATGGAGCGGGACGGGTTTCAGTTTGCGGAACCCTTTAAGGAATCACGCTAAATTCAAATCTGCCGGGCTGAACCATAGGAGAAAGTACCATGACAAGTCTCTGTTGTAACTAAACAGTCATGCTCTCGCATGAAGGATAAACAGTATATAAAGCTATATTATCACTAGTATAACCCGTTTTAAATAACCTTTCGTTTCGCCAGTCTACTTTCCCAATAGCACAGAGAGAAAATGCTCAACGTAGCACCACTACGCCTCTGCTTTTCCCTCTGCACTCTCGGAAAAACATCCTTGCCGAAACAGAAAGGTATTTAAAATGGGTTATACTAGTACATCATTGCACTAATCTCGAAGTAAATAGTGCTTGATATCCGTGTCATCTGTGCCTCTGCTAAAAAATACTTCCCCGCAGCCATTTGAGCCTTATGAGACGCCGGAAATGTCCTTTTGATTGTATCCCCAAAGAGGCTGCCCTGATCTGGCAGCCTCAAACGCCGCATCCAACACTGCAGTTCATTCCTGCCACCTACCATATGGTACACTCTGTCAGGCAGTATCGGGCTGGATTCCCCCTCCAAGAACCATGAACTCATATGGCTCCATTATATACATTTCATCTTCCAGAACCCTTTCCCCCATTTTCTGCGCTTTGCCCATTTCCCCCACTTTTTCCAATAAGGTATGCTCATCCGGACACCCCGAAACACACTCTCTTTCAGGACAAAGTCCGACTTCGTCCGATAATAGATCCCTTGCAGCACCAAGTACCCCCTTTCTGAAAGAGCCGGCATTCAGAAATACCCTTTGAGAATAATTTTCCAGCAGTACCTTATATCCGCTCCACTCTCCGGCTATTTTCACCCTCTGTTTTTTCCCATCCAGATTACAGAACACCACCACCTTCTGCTCCCCCAGCACTCTCTGGTATGCCAGCACCATATCCGTCCCTGTCTCCAAAAATGAGATTTCTCCTTTTGCAATTACCGGGTACTTTTTCCTCATAGCAATCAACCTCTTATAAAAAGCAAGAATAGAATCCTGATCCTTCTGCTGGGCTTCTGCCGTAATCTCGTTTCGAAATGCGGCAGACATTGGAAGCCACGGCTCTGCTTTCGAAAATCCTCCATACTTTTCCCCAGTCCACTGCATGGGAGTTCTGCTGTTATCCCGGGATCTGGCCGATAAAATCGCAAGGGCTTCTTCTTTTGTCTTCCCCTTTTCCAATAAAATCTGATAATAATTAAGACTCTCTACATCCCGGTACTGCTCTATGGATGGATAATGGGCATTCAGCATTCCGATTTCTTCTCCCTGATAGATATACGGGGTTCCCCGCATAAAGTGGATCATGCCTGCCAGCATTTTTGCTGACTCCTTCCAATAGGTCTTCTCGTCTCCCAGCCTGCTTACAATGCGCGGCTGGTCATGATTGCACCAAAACAGCGCATTCCAGCCTCCCCCTTTCTGCATCCCCATCTGCCATTCCATAAAAAGCTCTTTCAATTTTTTGCAGTCTGCATCCATAAGCGCCCATTTATCCCCACCCTTATAATCCACTTTCAGGTGATGGAAATTAAAACACATAGAAAGCTCTTTTTGCTGTGGTGCAGAATATTGGATACAATGCTCCAGAGACGTGGAAGACATTTCCCCTACTGTTACGAAATCCTCAATTTCTGCATCTCTCACCAGTTCTTTCAAATACTCATGGACATGAGGGCCGTCACTATAAAATCTCCGCCCGTCTCCCTCAAAGTCATCCTCCATAACCTCTGGCTTGGAAATCAGGTTGATCACGTCAAACCGGAATCCCTTGATCCCTTTCCCTTTCCAAAAACGAAGGATATCTTTTAATTCTTCCCGAACCTGCAGGTTATCCCAATTCAAATCTGCCTGTGTCACATCAAATAACCGAAGATACCATTTTTTCAGCTCAGGCACATATTCCCATGCAGAACCGCCGAATTTTGATTCCCAGTTTGTGGGCGCATGATCCGGTGTGCCTTCTTTAAAAATATAATACTTCTGGTATTTCACGTCTCCTGCCAAAGCTTTTTGAAACCATTCATGCTGTGTAGACGTATGATTAAATACCATATCCAGCATAATTCCCATGCCGCGTTGTTCACTCTGGCTGACTAAATGCTCCAAATCCTCCATAGTTCCAAACTGAGGATTGATTTTACGATAATCCGCCACATCATATCCATTATCCCTCTGAGGTGAGATAAAAAACGGGGTCAGCCACAAGTAATCTACTCCTAGCTCCTGCAGGTAATCTAATTTTTCGATTACTCCGGGGATGTCTCCAAATCCATCCCCGTTACTGTCCCGAAAAGATTTTGGGTATATTTGATACACTACTTTATTACTGAAATCTGTCATCTTGTGCCTCCCTTATCGTTGTGCCTCCCTTATCGGAATACTGCCACTGCTGTCTCATTTTCTATTACATTCATTCCTGTGTGGAACTGAATATCCTGTGCATTTCCTTTGCTGCTGATAATACATATTGTAACGTCCCGATGACCTGCCGCCTTAATTTTTGCTCTGTCAAATTTGATCAGCGGTGCGCCTGCCCGGACCTTCTGACCTTCTTGTACCAGATATTCAAATCCGTCCCCATTCATACTTACGGTGTCAATTCCTATATGCAGCAGAACCTCCATACCATTTTCCAGCTTTAATCCGCAGGCATGTCGTGAGTCTGGCATCAATGCTGCAATCTCTGCATCTGCCGGTGCATACAATGTCTCGGTCTCCGGAATAATCGCCATGCCATCACCCAAAATTCCTTCTGAAAAAACGCCGTCCTTTACTTCCTTCAGAGGAATCGCCTTTCCAGACAAAAATGCTGTTAACTTTCCTGACACTGCTTTATCTGCTATTTTGTATGCGGTTTTATCTGCTTCATTTGCTTCTTTATCCGCTCTTTGACTTGCTTCTTTATCCACTCTTTGACCTGCTTCGTTTTCACACATTACAGAAGCCGTTACTCCTGCCGCCAGACCGGCATCTGCTCCAGATCCAGAGGCAATTTCTGCCGGTCCGGCTGTCTCATTTACTTTATCCGCCAACAAGCCCTTCCTTCCGGCAACAGTTGTCAATAAAAACGGAACGGCAAATGCAATCACCATGCACACTGCAAAGGAAGCCATAAACTGAGGCTGGATGGACAAGATACCAGGAATCCCTCCTACCCCGATGGCATTTGCAGTTGTTCCTGTGGCTACACAGACCACTGCCGCCACCCCAGAGCCAATCATTCCACAGACAAAGGGAAATCCTTTTTTTAAGTTCACACCGAAAATTGCCGGTTCTGTAACGCCTAAATAACAGGAAATACATGCCGGAATGTTTACCTCCTGTGCTTCCGGATCCTTTCTCTGAAGCCAGACCATTCCCAAAACCGCAGAGCCCTGCGCAATATTCGACAACGCGATCATCGGCCACAGCATGGTTCCGCCGTAATCTGCAATCAGCTGTAAATCAATGGCATTGGACATATGGTGAAGCCCGGTAATGACCAGAGGGGCATAAACAGCACCAAATACAGCGCCAAATACCACCTTAAAGGTTCCGGTAATTCCGGCAAATACAAGTGCAGAGATTGCTGCTCCAATCTTCCAGCCAATCGGTCCTAACACAAAATGCGCCGCCATTACAGACAACAACAAGCTGCAGAACGGAACCACGATCATGGAGATCACCTGGGGCGTAATCCTTCGGAAAAATTTTTCCAGATACACCAAAGTAAAGGCTGCTAAAATCGCAGGAATGACCTGTCCCTGATAGCCGATCATATTAACCTGGAAGCCTCCAAAATTCCACTTGGGAATGTCCGCCGCTGCTGTTCCCGCAACTACATACGCATTCAACAGCTGTCCGGATACCAGCGTCAGGCCAAGGACAATCCCAAGCATCTGGGTAGTCCCCATCTTTTTTGTCACAGACCAGCAGATACCCACCGGAAGCATATGGAATACCGCTTCCCCGATCAGCCACAGAAAACTGTCAATCCCTGCCCAAAACTGGCTGATATCACATAATGTTTTTGTTCCGTTTTCAAACAAATATAAGCTGTCAATACAGTTTCGAAAACCAAGAATCAATCCGCCTGTAATAATTGCCGGAATGAGCGGTGCGAAAATCTCTGCCAGCGCAGTGATCACCCTCTGCAGCACATTCTGGTTCTTCTTTGCCGCCTGCTTTACTGCGTCCTTTGACACCCCTTCAATCCCTGCCTCTTTTACAAAGTCATTGTAAAAATCAGCTACCGTGTTCCCGATGATTACCTGAAACTGCCCTGACTGTGTAAAGCTTCCTTTCACAACCTTCATTGCCTCAATCGCTTTTACATCTGCCTTCCCAGGCTCTGCCAAGGCAAACCGCATTCTTGTCATACAATGCGAAACTGCCGCAATGTTCTCTTTTCCGCCTACCAAACGTAACAATTGTTTTGCGTCTTCTGCATATTGTCCCATTCTTCAATCCCTCCACCTGAGCTTCAAACTTGTTTAAACATGTTCTTTACTATGTTATAGCATACTTGTTTAAACATGTCAACACCTTTTTTAATATTTGTTTAAACAAGTTGTTGACTTTTTTAGATTCTGTTTCTATAATATCTTTGTAGGAATTACATCTTGGGTATACCTTGCAGCACAGAGTACCTCTGCTCCAAAAGAGCATGGCTTCACCGGCGTATGGTATACCTTATAGCATGAGGTACTCTCACTTCAAAAAACATGGGACCAAAAATCCCATCCCATAAAGCTTTGAATGTGCAAATATCTGTTGAATATAAAAAGTTCACTAATCTTTGATCAGAGGTAAAGAAAATGCCAAAAGCAATCTATGAAAATATCTATAAAGACTTAAAACAAAAAATCGAAACCAATGTTTTTGCCTATCAGGAGCTTTTACCCTCAGAAAACACATTGATTCAAACTTATAACTGCTCCCGCAATACCCTCCGCCGGGCAGTCAGCCGCCTGGTAACGGATGGCTATGTACAGACCATGCAGGGAAAGGGAGTACGCAATATCTATCAGCCCGCCGCACAGACCGCCTTCACCATCGGAGAAATCGAAAGCTTTCGGGAATCTGCCGCACGAAACGGCCATCGTCCCTTTACGCAAGTTCTTCTATTTACCGAGTTTGCGGTTAACGAAAAACAATCTCAATATACAGGCTTTCCTGTTGGAACCGATGTTTACTATATCCAACGGCTCCATTATTTAGACGATATACCCTTGATCCTGAACCATAATTATTTCTTAAAAGAATCAGTCCCTGGGCTTACAAAAGAAATTGCAGAAAATTCTATTTATGAATATTTGGAGAATACATTACGCATGACGATTGTAAACAGCAAACGAATCATGACAGTAGAAAAGATGACACAAATTGATGAAAAATATCTGAAGATGAATGCAGATGATTATAATTGCATGGCAGTGGTCAGCAGCCAGACCTACAACCGTGACGGTGTGATGTTTGAGTATACCCAGTCCCGGCACCGCCCGGACTATTTCCGTTTTTATGATAATGCTGTGAGAAAACCGGTGTGATTCACCTCTGATATGCTGATTGAAAAAAGAACACTTCTTGAACAAAACGAAAACAAAATGAAACACAAAACAAATTACAGATCATGTAAAAAATTCATGGAAAGCACAATACAAAAATCACTGAAGACCAATCTTAAATATACTATTTATCTCACAGCAAATCATTATGCTGATTCGCTGTGAGAATACATGACTTGGCCAAGTTTTAAAAAATAAGCCGCAACCGTTCAAGCATGAATGTTATTACTCACTGGTTCGTAAAAAGTATCTGGATATTTCTCATCAAACGGTTCATTTGCCCACATCACAGTTACCAAATTCTCTGTTTCTGAAAGATTAATGATATTATGGGTATATCCTGGCAGAATTTGAACTGCCCTCATCTCCTCCCCCGTGACCTCAAATTCGAGTATGGGATACGCTTCTTTTGTCTCCGGATCGATACCAACCTTTCTCTCCTGTATTATCCCATGTCCGGAGATCACGATAAAGATCTCACATTTACTGTTGTGCCAATGCTGTCCGCGAGTTATCCCAGGCTTTGCAATGTTAATTGATACCTGACCACAACAGGAAGTCCGAAATATCTCCGTAAAATTTCCGCGGTTGTCCACATGTGACCTAATAGAGTATGCTATTTTCGAAGAAGGCAGATATGATAAGTAAGTGCTGTATAATTTTTTTGCAAAAGATCCATCCGGTATTGATGGTATTTCACAAGTTACGGGCATCCCCTTGAAGGAATTTAACAGATCTATGATCTCTCCCAGGGTTGCATGATGAGTAATCGGAACATAGCAATAGCGGCCACAAGGAGTCTCTACCGCCTCCAGTCCAGTATGTTCTCCATCTACAGGGTATTCGCAGTGATGCTCTTTTCCTTCCAGTCCATCCAGCAGCTCCTCCACCAAATCATCTATATAAATCAATTCCAGCTCTGTCATCGGGTCATTCACTGTATATTCCAGATCATTGGCTATGGCGTTGCAGAAAGTAGCCACAGCAGAGTTGTAATTAGGTCTGCACCATTTTCCAAACAAATTAGAAAAACGATACACCAAAACCTTTGTACCTGTATCAGCCGCATACTTAAAAAACAATTTTTCGCTGGCAAGTTTACTCTTTCCATATTCCGAACCAGCAAACCGCCCAACTAAAGATGCTTGGGAGGAACTGGCAAACATCACAGGACAAGTATTGCGAACGTCTGCCAGGATCTTAAGAAGCGTAGAAGCAAAGCCAAAATTTCCCTTTGTAAATTCCGATATCTCCTTCGGCCGATTCACGCCTGCTAAATTAAACACATAATCCGCCTTCTTGCATGCTCTTATTAGTTCATCCCTGCTGCTCTTGTTATCATATTCATAAATTTCCTCAATATTCAGATTGGGTCTGGTCCGATTCCTTCCGTCCCGTATCTCCTCCAAATTTTTAACAAGATTTCTTCCTATAAAACCATTACTTCCCGTTACCAAAATCTTCAATGTTTTCCTCCACGCTGTACACGCTTCACAGCATATTATGCTCTGTGAGTATCAGATACTCCACCACACATTTCCAATGCTTTTCTCACATAATCCGCAGTAAGTATTTTTTCTACTGTGTTATCCACATCCAATCGCTTCGTGTTATGAGAGGTATATGCCTCGTCGGCTTCCGTTATGACCCGCCCCTGGGCAAAATACTTATCATAATTTAAATCCCTGTTATCAGCCACTACTCGGAAATACCGTCCCATATCCTCAGAACGCAGTCGTTCTTCCCTGGTCATAAGTGTTTCATATAGCTTCTCTCCATGCCTGGTACCGATCATCTTGATGCCTGTATCTCCAAAAAGCTGCTGCACAGCTTTGGCAAGCACACCAATTGTGGATGCATCGGATTTTTGTACAAACAAGTCTCCTGGCTGGGCATGTTCGAATGCAAATGAAACAAGGTCCACAGCCTCATCAAGATTCATGAGAAAACGAGTCATATCCGGATTCGTGACTGTAATAGGATTTCCGCTCCGTATTTGATCAATAAAAAGAGGGATCACCGATCCCCTTGAACACATCACATTTCCGTATCTTGTACAGCATATAACCGTTTTACCTCTTTCTGCAGCAATTCTGGCATTTGCCCTTACCACATGTTCCATCATAGCCTTGCTTGTTCCCATGGCATTAATGGGATAGGCAGCTTTATCAGTACTGAGACAGACAACCTTTTTTACCCCTTCCTCAATAGCCGCATGCAGCACATTGTCCGTTCCTTCCACATTGGTATGTACTGCCTCCATAGGGAAAAATTCGCATGACGGCACCTGTTTTAGAGCAGCTGCATGGAATATGTAGTCTACACCAACCATTGCATCATGAACAGATTGGAAGTTTCTTACATCTCCAATATAAAATTTCACCTTGTCTGCCACATCTGGATGATGAACCTGCAGTTCATGCCGCATTTCATCTTGCTTTTTTTCATCACGGCTGAATATCCGTATCTGGTCAATGTCAGTATGGAGGAAATGCCTTAGGACAGCATGGCCGAAGGATCCTGTTCCTCCAGTGATTAGAAGGGTTGTTTTGTTAAAGTTGTTCATATATTTAACACTCCTTATTACGGCGAATTTACAATATAAAAGTGTTCTCACCTGTTTACAGCACTGCTGAACAATGTAGTAAAACACAATCCGACTTATTTTATCTCCTCACTTCTGACTGCAATCGATAGAAAATATTCATATACGCCTCCATGTTTTTTTCTTTATTAAAATTAGCCTCTGCAAAAGCCCTTAAATCAGAACAATATTTTTCCTTTCCACATTTTAGAACTTCTTTTACTGCCGATACAAACCCATCCTGATCCTGATAATCCACTAATTTCCCTCTTTTGTTGTTAATCAATTCGACACAAGCTGTGGTTCGATATGCAACAACCGGTGTACCACAGCTAATCGCCTCTGCTGTAGTCTTACCAAATGTCTCTTGGCGAGTTGGATTTAAAAAAACATCTGCCATGGAATAATATTCTGCAAGAATTTCCGGATTCGTTACCTTTCCAATAATCTTCACGTTATTAGAAATATCCTTAGCTCCCTCTAATAATTGACCAACTAAAATAACCAGAGCATCCTCAATCTGTTTAGCAGTGTGAATTATTGTTGAAAAACCTTTTGATTCACTCCAAACAGTTGCAACTCCTAAAATCACTTTTTGATTTTCAGAAATCTTATATTTGGTTTTTATAGAACTACCATTTTTCGGTCTGAATAGGTCTAAATCTACCCAATTATACACACGTTGAATAATGTGAGCCTCTTTTAATAATGATTTTTTTGATTCATTAGTAATCCATTCAGATACTCCTACAACTGCCAGCCTATGGATGGAATGAAACCACTTCTTTTTATCACAAAAACATTTAAAAGACATGTCAAAGAACCAGCTTACATTATCATGATGAATAGCAGGACAATTACCACATGTTGTTTGCCACTTTTTACATTTATATTGCGTAAAATATGTACAATGACCAGTAAAAAAGAAGCAATCATGTAAAACTATTACCGTGGCAATTTTATGTTTTGATAAATATTTAAATAGTTTTGGAAAATGGATTGAGTTATTATGCAAAACTCGAAGTATCACAATATCTGGTTTTCGTTCATCCATTTGTTTGATTAACGCATCTGTATCAGATCCAGAAAAATAACCCTGCAGACCAAAAATTCTTGAAAATAATGCATGTATTTTAAATGATTTGGCGTCCCCGTACAGTTTTACTCTAGCATTTTCCTGAGAGTCATCGTTAAAGGAAGAAATAAAACAATATGAGTTTATTCCATGTGCACAAAACCATTCATGCATTTCCTTTGTTGTTCGTCCTGTACTATTGGAAAATCCAAAGGATCCATTTATTTGTATTATATTGAGCTGTTTTTTTCTGTCAGACATATTTTTACACCGTAATTTTCCATTTCATTTTTTAGTGCTAATAACTTTAGCCGGCACACCGGCAACTGTCATCCCACTTTCCACATCATGAGCGACAAATGAATTTGCTCCAATTGTCACATAATCTCCAATTGTAATTTCTCCACATACCACTGAATTTGGATAAATGGTCACCCTATTTCCGATTGTTGGTATTCCTCTGTCACTTCTTTCACCTAATGCAACGCCCTAATAAACCGTGAAATTATCTCCTATCTTTTTGCAGTTCAGATATGCACCATCACCATGAACAATTAATAATTCCTTTCCAATATGAATCCCTGTGCCTTCATGTATCCCATATTTATATTTGCAATGTCTCAATATACAGTATGGTATACATTTAAAAATTGGATAAAGATTTTTTAATAAGGAATTGATAAATTCTCATCCAGACTTGATATGAAAATACACTCCCAAGCGGTCTGAAATACCATTTTATAAGGTCAGATAACTCCCCCAAAGCGTTCCAAATCACTTTTTATCATATCTTTCAATTTAAAGGCTTTCAAATCATTCCACTCCTGTCGAAATAGATTTGTTGTAAAATCAGGCAACTTTATCTGAACAGACATACCTTTCATACCAAAGCTGATAGGTTAATAGATTCCATATAAAATTTGCATTCTTATTATTCCCCTTTAAAAAGTCTTGAACAATTTCTTCACACATCTTTGCATTAAACAGTCCTTGCTCAGATATATATTCATTTCCAGCAAAGTAAAGTAGTTTTTCCTTCAATCTGGTTCTCATCCAACTCTCATAAGGAATAACAAAACCTCTTTTTGGTAAATCTAATATTGTTTTAGGAATATATTCATATGCAATCTCTTTCAATATATATTTTTGTATACTCCCCTTAATTTTAAATTTTTGAGGCATACGAAATGTTAATTCTGCTACTCTATGATCTAAAAGCGGTGATCTAACCTCCAGAGAAGCATACATAGATGCACGATCTAGCCGATGCAGCATATCTCCAGGAAGGCTTGTTTGCATATCAAGCAACATTCTTCTAAATTGCCAATCATCAATATTCATGTCTTCTTCCACACTATAATACGGTGCATCATGCTCACAAGAAAGAAACTTTTCATAAAATTCCACTGATTTTCTGAGAACCATTTGTGATGAAATTTTTTTATCTCTATTCTCAATCACTCGTCTCATCCGCTGAGGCAGCCTTTCTATCACATAGCCAGGTAACATCTTGTACAATATTTCTCCGGGAATATCCATTCTTTGGGCAATTTTCACCCATGCATATTGTGGATATCCTCCAAATATTTCATCCCCTCCATCTCCACTTAGCGCAACCGTAATATCTTGTCGCGCAAATTTAGATAAAACCATGGTTGGAAGCAATGTCGTATTTCCAAAAGGTTCATCAAAGTAATATGGGATGCAATCCACAATTTCTTCCAAGTCCTTTTGAGAGAGATAATGTTCATGATGTATAGCACCAATATGTTTCGCTATCTTTTTTGCCACATCTGCCTCATCATAGTCTTTTTCAAAAAAACCAATTGTGTATGTATTAACAGGTTCTTTCGAAACTTTCTGTGCCAATGCCGCAACCAAAGCAGAATCAATCCCACCAGATAAAAATACTCCAACTGGTACATCAGAAATCAACCGTTCAGCAGTAACTTTTCTTAGTTCCTCCTTCAAAGTATTTTTAGCAACACCAAAATCCATAATTATTTTTCGTTCAGCTTTGTGAGCTTCTTTGACCACAGACCAATATTGATCCACTTCAATCCTTCCTTCTCTATTTATCAGGAAAGACGCCGGAGGTAATTTGCTTACATACTGAAGTGATGTATTACTGTGAGGAAAATATCCAAAATTTAAATAATATGCTAAAGCTTTCGTATTGATGCTTTTGTCAATCTCAGGAAAAATAAAAATTGGTTTTAATTCTGATGCGAAAATAAATATATTGCCTTTTTTATAGTAGTACAACGGTTTTTTTCCAAAGCGATCTCTTGCAAGAAACAATTCACCTGTCTGCTTATCATATATTGCAAATGCAAACATTCCACTGATCTCATTTAGACATTCTTTTCCCCATTGAATATACGAATAAAGCAATGTTTCTGTATCAGAATAAGAATGAAATTGGACATGGCTCAATTCCAATCTTTTTCTGATTTTTAAATGATTATATATCTCCCCATTATATACAATGCAATATCGACCATCCTTTGACCACATAGGCTGATTGCCTTTCTCTGACAAATCAAGTATGGAAAGCCTGCAATGTCCAAACGCACCATATTGATTCAATCTTTGTTCCAAATAACATGTATCTTGAAAATCCGGCCCTCTATGATACATTGAGTCAGTCATTCTCTTTATGATATTGTCATCAATCGCTTTATCCGATAAAAAGCCGCAAATACCACACATTCTCTCACATACACCTCATTTCTATTTGTGAAGAAATATTTTTATTCTTTCTCTAAACACCTTTGCATGACAAAATAACTTTAGAAATCCGGTCAACCTCCTCTAGAGGAAGATCAGCATAGAGCGGCAGCGTCAATACACGTTTACTAAGCTGCAATGCTACAGGTGTTTTTGATACATCAAATTGCCTGCCAAAACAGGAAAATGTATTGGTTAAAGGATAAAAATATTTTCTAGCTCCAATTCCATTATCTTTCATTTTTTTTAAAACATCTTCTCTGCTTGAACCAAAAATTCTTGGTTCTATAATAATAGGAAAATAAGCGTAATTATTCTTTACATCCGACTGATATTGTCTTAATGTAATTCCATCAATACCTTCCAGATTTTCCTGATAACGCTCAGTGACTATCCTTCTCTTTTCAATCTCGTTATCTACATGTCTTAAATTGCAAATGCCCATTGCAGCACAAAATTCATTCATTTTCGCATTTGCACCAACAGCACTTACTTCTTCTGCATTTTGTATTCCAAAATTTTTTAATCCATACAGTATTTTTCCAAGATGCTCATCTTTAAAACAAACTGCTCCACCTTCAATTGTATGAAATACTTTGGTTGCATGAAAACTAAAACATGATGCATTTCCAAATAAGCCTATACTCTGGCCCCTATACAGCTCTCCAAAAGCATGAGCAGCATCATAAATCACTTTTAGCTCATATTTATGAGCTATATGTTCTATTTCCTCCATATCACATATATTTCCATATACATGCACTGGAAGGATTGCACATGTACGGTCCGTAATGAGAGACTCTAATTTTTCAATATCAATCAAAAAAGTAACAGGATCAACGTCACAGAACACAGGTACCAATCCATTACGTACAATAGCATGTGTTGTTGAAGCAAAAGTAAAAGGGGTGGTAATCACCTCCCCTTGTAGATTCATTGCTTGTAATGTCAATTCTAGTGCCATATGACCATTGGTCATCAATTCAACATTTTCAACTCCCAAGTATTCTTTTAATTTTTCCTGTAACTTACGATGCTTTGGTCCCATATTCGTAAGCCAATGATTTTCCCATATATCCCGTATTTCATCTATATATTCCTCTATATCTGGCATAGAGGAACGTGTTACATTAATCATATGCTATGCACTCCTAGATTCTTTTTGCAAATAAATTGATTATCTCAATATCACTTATTTCTCCACACATATAAAACAATACCCCCATCCGTCCAACTTTCTTTTATGTATTTTCTTAATTGATAATTTTGTTGCTATCCAACTACAACCAAGAAACAACCAGTTCTTATTACATCTTATTCGGATTGAATCTTCATCCACTGCCTCTTTTCTACCAATACTTTTATATATTTTTTTTGCAATCCATTTCTCAAAGATAATACGATGGATTCGAAAATCAATTCTTAAATTACTAAATCTTTTACTTTCCCTAAATCCCACCTCGTATAAACAATCAATATAATCTTTAAATGTTCTTCTCTGCCATCCCTGTCCCCCATAATGATAGGGTGCTATTTGTTCACATATACAAAATACCCCCCCCCCCGAACTAAATTCTTATATATATTTTCAAACATTTTTTTCATATCTTCATCACTAATATGGGCAAATAAAGACACCGAATAGATAAAATCAAAATCAGATATTCCTTGTAGTCCATTGGTAGATACATTATAAAAAATTCTCATATTATCCTTGTACGCCCGATTTTTAGCAATCTCAATCATATTTTCAGAAATATCGATTCCATAATAATTTTTCTCCTCTGTATATATTTTTTTTAAATATTCACCATCACCACAGCCCATATCACATATTTTATTGGCATGATACTGTTCTATAACTTTACGTAGAGAATCCAAAACAATGATTCTCCTCTCATAATAATATGGAACAGGAGTAACCGTATAAAATACTTCTCCTTTATATCCATATTCACGTTTTGCCCTCTTTTGCCAATACTCGATTTCGTTTTGTTTTTCACTACTTTGCTCCATATTACCCTCGCATATATTTGATATTTTGTAATTCACTAAACAGATGCAGAATATTTATTCTTCAAAATATACTTTGCATTTGGAATATAACTAATACATTTGTTAATTCGTGTGTCGATTGCCATCACTAAATCATGGTCCACAAGAACTACTCCGCCACTAATCATTTTACTTTTCCAATTTTTAGCATGTATAAATTCATTTGAATCGGACCAAAGTTCAGGAACTGGAAGCCATCCGGCAACAAAGGCTATATAAAATCCCTCTGGCGAATATAAATCCACAATATTTTCTTCCATAGCTTTAATAACTTTCCATGACGATGCCTCAAGCTTTCTTGTCCGTTCATTGATATCTTCATTCTTTACATTCGGTGTAAGTCCTTTTTTCTTTAACTTACGATATTCTTTTAATGCATGTCTTGTTATTTTGATACTATCATTTATAATATCTGGTGTCGCCAAATATAATGCCTCGCTATAACTTACAACATGAATAATTTCAGGACTATAAATATTATCCGGATCAATATCATCCATCATTGCGGTTGCCGCTGCAAGTTGTGCCTTTGCAACTTCAATATCCGGTTTAAAATAGTCCAATCCTGTTCTTGTTTGAAAAATCACTCGAAAATTCTCATCTTCAAGTTTCTTTATCATATTAAGCATTGCTCTAGCTTTAGCTAAGTCTTGTATTCCCCAGGTGCTACGAGGTGTATTTAGCATATTCTGAAGGATAAATGTTCTGACACCGCATTTTTTTATCATTTTAGCCGATATATAAGCTGAAACAATATATGTAATATCATCACATCCTCTAAATGAAAAATGATGCGAAACATTTGCCTCCACTGGTTTATTTGTTGTAGCAATATATTTTATAGTATCTATATGCTCTTTCAAATTATCATATAGAGAATTGGGTCCTCTTCCATCAAGTTCATTAAACCACCATAGGGATAATGCATGCCAAGAAATATTAATAGTTTTTTCATAAATATTAGCCATTCGTTTAATGTTTTTTGTCGCAGAATAGGTTCTCACCAACATTGGTTTTGCCGCATTCCTGATATCAATATATTCAGTTTCTGAATTAACTGGCACACCACCTCCATTTTCTTTTCCTGCCCAATCTTCACCAAAATTAGATTGTGATAATTGGGATGACCCAATAGAAAGAATATCAAGATACCCTGACTTTGCCAAATTTCTACACCAAAAATTATATTCTCTCAAACATTCCTCTCTTGTCATCTCAGAAGAATACGGGCCAGAATGCGCTCGAATTAATGGTTGAAAACCATCTTTGAAATTATGATTCAGTCTCGCAAGTAAAGTATCCTTAGATGATCCATATGCTGCATAGCTGTTTCTTACCAGAGGAGATGAATTTTTATATTTTTGCTCTTTAATCAGTTTTCTTCCAAAAGCTAATATTTCTTTATCATATTTACACCCTTCACAAATCGATTTAGGAATATTTTCTTGAGGTATTCCCATAATCGACAAGGTTTCCTCGGTCATTTCTCCACCACAAAGAGTTTTTATGCGACCTTCATATTCCTTTTCAATTTTTTTACATGCCGGAATCAATCCAGCAAAATATATCGTTTTTATCACTGCTGATGAAGATTCATATAACCCTTCTCTTTTTAACAGTGTTACAAACCTTCCTAAATAATTTATTGCATTATCTGTATCTAACCTATAAGAAAAACCAATATGATTTATATTATTTTTCATAATCCACTTTACAATTAAACGCTGACTATTTTCAGATGTAATTGTACTAAGAGCATTTTCAATATTTTGTGGTGCAAGAATTACCCTGTAACCACATTCTTCTAACAAATTCGCAGCAGCACGAATCCCCATCGTGTGAGCATCCAATATAGTTTTCAATAATCCAAAAGTTTCATTCTTGAATACCATCATTAATTTTTCCTTAATTAAAAATTTTTTTGCAGAATATTATATGAAAATTGTCTGCCTTCTTTACGAAAATTTTTATTTAAAACTATATTTGCCAAATTTATAATCATTGTCATGTTTGGGGTATGAATCCCCATCTGTTCTCCGAGAAACTCCACAGGCACCAGACCATTAGGGACATCTTCCAAAATATATCTGCAATGAATTGTTTTAGGAGCATCTATCTCTTTATAAAATAGATTGTTTTGGATACATTCATACAAATTGTTTCCAACAACATGGTATGTTTCCTTTAACCAATCAGAAACAGATGCAACATCTACTCCTGCTCCTTTTGCAACATCCACCCTCTCCTTATCAATTTTTTCCAAAAAATTGGCAATACTTCGGGATATTCCTTCATAATAATATTTAAAATCTGTTTTTTCTGTTTCAATCCATCCAATATTCATCATAATTGGAGAACAATGCAAAACCATACCAACATTTGAAAAAGAAGTTACTGCTACAGAATTTTCTATTTTTAAATATTTTTTTAAACAATCCGGCATTTTGTCCATGATATACATAATGTTACTGTTCCGAAGCGCTGCAATTCTTACATTATTCTTTAAAGCATAAATAACCACATGGTCAGCATTACTTTTTCTGCAAGTATATATAATTGTCTGAGTTTCTGCTATTTGAGGAAATTCTTTTACCCCGCATTCCTGCAATGTCATGTGAAAATCAATCGCACCAAATGTACGTCCTGGATTTAATACAATGATCATATCTTTATGTACATAAGGAGCTAACCTTTGAGCAATCTCTCTATGAGCATTACTTGGCACAGTAACCATAACGAAATCAGAAATTACCTCTGACAAATCATCCGAAGCTCTTTCGATTCTTGCAGTTCCATTTATAACACCACTGCAATAAATTTTTCTGTTCTCTACAATCTTAACAATATTATCTATATTACGATTCCACAGTGTGACCTTTACTCCATTCAAAGCAAGGTGTGCTGCCATGGAAAGTCCCTGATGTCCTGCGCCGCATACAAAAACTCTTTTTATACTGTTACTTTTTTCATCTTTCAAAATATTCCATCACCACATTCCTATTTTCGCATTTTTCTTTTTTATTTATTCCTGGTAAAAACAAGCCTTATACATCATACTATTACCTTCTGAATCAAGAATATCTACCTGATCTAATACCCTGTATCTTTTTTCTTCCAATGCTTGACCGCAATCAGCCTGAATCAAAAATCCAACAACCCTGTCACTACTTGTCCCCCGTCTTTCTATCAAGCTTCCCGCTTGTTTATATTGAAACATTTCAGAGATATCTCCACATGCTAAAGCTTCCTCAAATCCAATTAAACGGCTAAATATTCCATTATTAGCATAAATATAATCAATCTCCACTACTTTATCTGACCAATTTGGTAAAACAACTTGCGTGGTATCTCCTAAAATCCTATTCACATAAACATTCATAATATCAACACCTGATATATACTCTATTAGTTTATATTTTGATCCGCCTCCCATACGTATACTAAATTCAATAACATTTATATCAGCATCATCTATAATAGCCTGAATCAGAACAGGGCTATTTTCAATCAAAAAGCCTCCGCAAATTTTTTCTGCAATCGTTTGTATTTTAATCTTCATTGGATCGCTTATATCTACCGGATATACACTCCGATAAATTGTAAAGTTCCCCATAGTTGTTTTGATTTTTTCCGTTTTACTGATTGAAAGAATCTTTACGCCTTCTTTATCTTTCCAAGCATCAATAGAAATCTCCTCCCCTTTTATAAAGGTCTCTACAATTGCTTTCTTAGTTCTGCTGTAAAAAAAAGCATTTTTGATAGCTTTTTTCAAATCAAGTTGATTGGTTACTTTTACTACACCCTTGGAGCTGTTACAATCACATGGTTTAACTACCAATGGAAATTCCATATTCTCTAATATAACACCTATATTGTCCAGTTCATCCAATACAATAAATTGTGCAGTCGGAATCCCAAGCTCAAAAAGATTTTTTTTCATATATGCTTTATTTGTCACCTTTTGTGCTGTTTCCGTACCAATATAACATGGTAATCCCATTTTTTCTGACACCTTTGCTACAGTTAATAAAGCCTGGTCTGTACATGCAGTTGTGATTAAATCTACCTTTTCCACAATAGCTAAATTATATATTTTCGTTTCGTCTAATGTACTTATTTGAAAATGTTTATCTACATACTTTTTTGCTGGAGGATTATCATAATAATCAGCCAAGATGACTTCATGACCCTGACTTTGTAGAATCTTAATTAAGGCAATCTGATCAAAGCCTCCTGCTAATACTAATATTTTCATAATAACCTCCTTTACTATATTCCGAAACTTTTAGGTTTCAATGTTTGCTTTTCCAATACTCTTTATTTTCTGCCCAACAAATTTAAAACGTCCATGCAATAACAAAAGAAAAACTCTTTCCACACGTCTATAAAATTGTATCCATGGCATATTATGTCCTAATATTCGATTCCTCTTTTTGGCATAGATTCTATCTTCGATCTCAAATCTTGGATGCTTCATTGGAAAGGACATTTCATATGTTTTCATATTATATATTTGTCTTATACCTCTAGGTATCGTATCAATTGTATCACTATGTGTTGCATTCTCTGTTGCTCCCATACAACAAATCATATTTACTTTGGGAACAATCTGTAAACGACTTTGTGCATACATATTAAATTCTGTATAAAACTCAGAAGCTGCAACATGTCCTTCATAAACACCATTTTGAGCATAACCAATCAGTGCCTTCCAAATCCATCTATTTCCTTTTGTGTTCTCTTTTAATAATTTCATAATATACGGATCTTCTCTATATTCTGAAAACTCACATCTGTCTTCAAAAACTCTTTTCCAGGTTGCAGTCGCCCATCCTCCTGCAAATTTTGAAAAAAAATAATCGGATGTTACATCATCAGATTTTCCTAAAAAATTCATTCCGCTAATACACTCTATTCGTTCATCATTTTTATATTTTTCTAATAGTTCAGCACAATATTGGAAATAACTAACAGAAGGAATAATATCGTCCTCTAAAAAAATACTATACTCAACTTGACCATATATTATTTCTATTGCTTTTCTCGCCGTCTGATATAGCCCTAGATTTTTATCATTATAGATTTTCTCTACCTTGCAGCTCCAATCAACTTCTTCTTCATACATTTTACGATTTTGATAAATCGCATTCCATTCATCTTGATTTCTGCCCCCATCTGATACAAGAAACAATTTACTTGGTCTCGCCTCTTTAATCACTTCAAACTGTTTTCTTTGACATTCTGGCCGAATCCATATAGAAACCTTTACAGGTACATCAACTAAAAACGGTTTCAGTTCCATCTAATCCTCCTCTGCTGCATTCGTTCTAGTCAAACGTTTTATCAGCCCTTTTTCTTCCTTGTTTAATGCAAAAGACAATACTAATCCTAAATAGATAGTAAGAATAATCCCCCCTTTTATTCCCATACCTGTCCAGCCATATAACGGCAAAAACTTCACTATAAAAATGCCAATAGCAATCGTTAATATATATGGAATTATAAAAGATCCAAAACATTCTCTGAAAAATCGAAATATGGGAATACCCAAATAAATATAGTAGAGCCTGTTTGAATTTAAAAATGCAATTAAATACCCTGTAGCAATGGCAATACTAGCTCCTATAGCCCCCAAAGAACGACTTATGGCAAAAGATATTACAACACATACGGATGTCGAAAACAGAGAACCAATTGCTGACAGTTTTACTTTATTTTTTGCTACTATTGTCATATTCCCAATCTGTTGTGTGAAGCCGAGCATATCAGGAATAAACAAGAATATACCACAATAATATGCATTTTCATAATCCTTCCCCATCCACAAAACCATAAAATCACGTCCTATACATATATATCCGATAAAAATAATTCCCATCACAAAAAGCTGATATCGCCCCACCTTCACCATCAACTCGTATATTCTATCTTCTCTATCTTCTACTATATACCTTGAGATTTTTGCTAAGAAAAGTCCGTTAACTGCTTCTGCAAACATATAAAAATATCCCTCCAAAGCATTTGCCGGAGAGAAAATCGCTATTTCTTTACTATTTGATACCATTCCTAAAATTGTGGGTGCAAAACTAAAATAAAAACGTTGACACATACTAGATATCGCTGTCCAGATTGAAAATGAAAAAACTTCTTTTGTAATTTCACAATCTTTCAAGGATAAATCAAATTTTATTTCTGTGTTATGATATATGAGAGCAATTTTTACTAAAATAAACAACAACCCGCTTACTGCGTTTGCCATAACAATAGCGATAACTCCTAAATTACAACATAATGCTGCAATAATTAAAGATATTGCTACAAGTTTCTGCCCCAAATCACATATCTTTGACTCAATGAATTTCTCATGAGCTGTCAGAACTCCGTTAAGAGACATACACGGGAAGGAAATGATACTAAATATTGCAACAATAATATAAAGCTGTTTGAGAGTTTCAATCTCATCTATCCCCAATCCTTTATATATTAAGCCAAGAAAAAAATATGCAATTATTAATATTATAAATATTCCTCCATCTATCACGAAATACAGCTTCGTAATTACAGAAAATACAGTGTTTTCCTTATCTATCTTTTGCTCGGCTCTATATTTAGCCAAAAATCTTGCAGTTGCAGAACTGAGGCCAAAATCCATTAAAAACATTGTAACAAAGGAATTAACTAAGGTATACAATCCGTAATTCGACTGTCCTATTTGACGTGTCATCCATGGAAGATAAAACAATGATGTTATGATACTAATTATGATTGCACAATATGATATCATTGCTCCTATTTTTATTTGTCTGTTGCTTTCGTTCATATAATTTTATTATTCCAAAAAGTATAGTAGATAGTGTCTCTGCGAAAAAATGCTGCATATAATATGCAAAAACCGACAAACACATATTTCCATAATTTTCTTTTCTTTCCCTTTTTCTTTGTAATAAGCAGTGGTATAAGCAATAAAAAGAAGCCTGAAAAATAAAATCCTACCCTTTGCATCATAAACAGACGATATGAACAAAACTGAAATATAACATTGAAAACACATCCGTTAAACCATATGCGCTCCTTGATATTACTATAATTATTTTTTTTCATTAACAATAAAACAAGAATAAATAAGAACAGTGTTTTTATCAGGCTTCCAATGCTGCCTTGTCCTACGCCATATCCATTTTCATCCCAATTATACCCAATTAATCGCTGTACAAAAAAAACAATTTCATTAAAAAAACACATAAACATCACACTACCTAATATACATATCAAGGGAAAAGCCTGTTGCTTCTTTATTCTAAAATCAAATCGCAAAATCCAATACATGGGAAGCATCAAAACTGCTGTTTTATGTATTGTTGATATCAAAAAAACTGAAATGATATATTGAGGTAATTTCTTATTGATTATCAATTTAGAAGACAACAGAAACAATGCACATGCCAAAATATTTCTCATCAGATTGAATGATATAAAATAGTTATCAAGAACAATCATCATAACTAATGATATTAAATAATCTTTTGAAAACTTTTCAAATATTTTGTAATAACATAATATAGTCATAGCAGATACAACAAGCATTAATGCAACAGTATTGCTGTTAACAGAGTATGTAAGTTTATTGATAAGAGCAAATCCAAACTCCCTCTCCCTTAATAATTCAAAAATTCCTTTGGAGGGGTATCCCTTTTGATATAACCAATCATAATTAATATAATCCGTTGTAAAATCCCCCCGAATACCAGACAAGAAAAACAAGCATAACATCATAATAATCAGATAGATTTTACTCAAGTTATATGTTTTTCTATCAAATAATTGAACCCCTATATTGGAGTAATTTAAAAACATTCCACTAAATATTAGAAAAAGGCACAATACCAACGTCATATTTGATACGATCATAAATAACACCCCATTTTATGATTCTTGTAATAAAGATTCAAAATCCTTTTTCAGCATTTTATGAAACCCTTTTATATCATGAAAATCAGCCCCGCACTTCCATGCCTTCTTCCCATATTCCTCTAAAAGTCTTGGATTTTTTATGATTTTCATAAAGATTTCTTTCAGCTCAGCCTTGTTAGAAGCAACAAAAGCCCCATCATGTTTTCTTAAATGTTCCACGGCTGCCTGATCATCAAATCCGTATGACAAAATTGCCCGATTCGAGGCCATATAATCTACCAGCTTTGTAGAAAAGCCATGATGTTCTTCCCAACGGTGAATGAGATCAATCGGTGCTGCATGCAATAAGAGATCTGCCTGCAGCTGTTTCTTTTCCACCTCACTATATGGAATTTTTCCCATCAATTTCGACACACCAGGAACATTCAGCGCTTTTTTCATTTTGCCTGTCAGAGGAGTCGCTGTATATATGTAAAGCATAAAATATAGCTTTCTCTTATTTATCTCCCTCATTACATCTACGATGATCTTTAAAGTCTTCCATCTGGCTCCTCCAATATTCCCGGCATAAACTAATATATATGGCTGCTTGTGGTTTCGCTTGTAGCTTGGAGGTATTACAGAGAAATCCTTTCCCTTTGTCAGTATATGACAGTCCTTCCGAAAAATCTTATCATACTCCCTTTTTTGGATATCCGATATTACATAAAGAATATCACATTGGTCTACCACTCTTTTTACACTTTTCCGCATCATAAACCGATTTATCCAATATAGTGGAGAGAAGTTCACCATTCTAAAGGTATAATTATCATCAGAAATATATCCCATCAGAGGAGCACCCGTTTTTTTCTTCAATTCCAAAACCAATCGATTCATATAAGTGAACGGATAAATCGGGCAAAATAAAAGGTCTGGATTATAATCTGCCACAAATTCCTCTAATTCAAGGCTGTTCCACTTTCCTATACGCCATATACATCCATATATCCAAAAGAAAATCTGAAACCGATATTTCTTTCCAAAATTAATAACGGCATGTTCACATTTCGTAAATTCAGCGTGATCCTCTTTTATATCTTCAATCCCTGTTTCAATCCCTGACGGACAAGAAGGATTTTGAAGATTTTTTAAAAGCATTTTCGCTGTAACCTTAAATGCACGGCTAACTCTTTTGTCATTTACTATCCCTTCTTTGCAATAAATATTGGCTATTTCATATCCTTCCAACTTATCAAAAATATTCGCATAGGAATTTCCAAAGGAATTGTTTGTATTCCACGGGGTATCCGATGCAACCAAGATTTTCTTCATCACTTTCTTCTCCGTATGGGTTGTCCTTTTCTGGAAGCGTTCCATTTCATATATAGATTTAAAAATTTAGCTCCCTGACGAACCCCCAATATTTTAATTACAAATCTTGCTATATTTGTTTTCTTGTCTCCCTTGTATCTCTGCAGCCACCGAAAATCATCTGCTCTCCTGTATGCTTCCACACGGATTCTCTTATCTGGTTCATTTTCAATATCTGCCAGTTGTATATAATATTGGTATGCCAATGCCCCATACAGAATTTTCTTAAACTCCAGGTTTTCCTTTGACATTCTGATTGCTTCCACGGCAGACCGAACCGCTTTTTCCCTATACTGCCAAAATCTTGTTGCTTTTTCTTTTGTACAGATAGAATTTTCTCTGACCACATATTGGTAGGGGGTTCCAGAAAGCCCTTTGACTCTTGGAACACAACTCAAAACACGGAAATACCATTCAATATCCTCTGACATTTTGAGAGACTCGTCAAAAAAGAGTACATGATCCTCCAAAAACTTCTTTGAACAGGCATGTGTCCATGCAGAAATAGACATATTCCCTGTTTTTACACACCATTCGATTTTTTCTGTATTATCCTCAAAACGATTCATAATTCCCATATTTCCATACATTCTCTTTATGAGTGTCCCATCGTTTTCCCGTATTTGCTTACATCCATAGGTTATTACATCCACCTTTTTAGCTTTTGTTGACCTGTAAATAACACTTAAAAAGTTATTAGGTCCTATCCGATCATCAGAATCAATAAATATAATCCATTTTCCCTGCGATTTCTTTAATCCAGTATTTCTTGCTCCTGGAAGTCCTTTATTATTTTGGTTCACTACAGTAATCCGATTATCTTTTTTTGCAAATTCTTCACAAATCTTTCTGCTGCTATCCGTTGAGCCGTCATTCACCAAAATCAACTCAAAATCTTTGAAAATTTGTTTCTGTATATCATGAATGCATCTTGCCAAATATTTTTCCACATTATATACCGGAACAATAATGCTAAAGTAAGGCGTTTTTTCCAAGTTTACTCTCCTATCATCTGCATTTGCAAATCCAACAGCAATTTTGCACCTTTTTGCCAAATTGCAATATACTTTTGATGTAAAGTCTTTGACCTACACTTTTGTTTCAGATCCTTCCAACGTATTTTCCAGGTATTAAATTCACCCCCCCCGCATTATTTACAAGCTTGTTTTCTGTCTTTCCTTTATTCCAACAGCTGCATCCATCAAAAAGAACATTTTCAGAAACGGATTCTTCTAAAAAATAGTGTGTGCCTGAAAAATGATAGTACATTTTTTCTTTCAGGTACCGTTGCCTGTGGATTTCACAATATTGGTATATTCTCCCGTCTTTCCACATAACCAACTGATTTTTATAATTAGGAACGCCATAAAAAGCTAACCGTTCTCCTGGCATTTTGTCTAAACAAAATTGATGTCCCATATTCAGCCAGGAAACATGATTTTTTTTGCATATTAAATTTAAACCGTATATCTCATCAAAATTATAAAAATAGTGACTTGAAAACACGGTTTTGTATGAAAATGCTGATCCTTTCTTTTTATATAAGAAATTCATTTCAGGGCAATTGCGATACAAAACAAGATGACCAAATGTACCGATCCGATCGTATTTATCTAATAATTCGTCTGTAATAAATTTATTTATATTTCCCCAAATCATGTCAATATCACAATGTCCCCAAAAATGACAGCCTTTCAATTTGTCCTTAAATACAATACCATACAAAGGTCTATAATCACAGAGCTTATATGGATCTTCTAACAATACATCCAGCTTACATGCTTCACTGAATTTCTTTCTAAGCTCCTTTAATGAAATGATATAAACCTCTACATTCTCCGGGGTTTGATCGATCCGATTGTCAGTAACCAGAAGAAACGAAAAATCCGGATTATTTGCACAGGATTTCAGCCATAGCTTAAATTCTGATGGCAGAGATCCATAATAACATACAATAATTTTAACTCTGTTTTTCATATTGTCCTTTTCAAAAAATGCTGCGTTTTCCTAATTCCTTCCCTTAATCCAGTAATTGCTATCTCTCCAAATTCATCTTCATATCGTTGAATATTTAAATAATTCTTAGAAAGGTCAACGCTTCTGCCTGGTGTAAAATGGATTTGGAGATTCTCTGTTACAATTTTTCTAATTTCTTTTAATACCTCTTGAATACTTGTTCCTATTCCGCTTCCGATGTTATAGATCTTATACTTACAATCACAAAAGCTAATGTTTAAAATCGCTCTTATTGCATCCTCAATATAGATATAATCGCGAACCACACTGCCATCTCCATACACCTGGATTGTCTCGCCTTTCAAAGCTCTGTTTGTGAATGTAGTCACTGCTCCTAGCCGCCCATTGGGTCTTTGATAGGGACCATAAGGATTCGACAATCTTGCAATACGATAATCCAGACCATAAAGATAATGGTAAACGTATAACAGCTTCTCGATTGCCAGCTTTTGAATCCCATATGTATTGATCGGATTTGTATTTGCTGTCTCTGGTATTGGACAGGGAGCGTTTCCATACACGGTTCCACCTGAACTGATAAATACGATCCTCCTTACTTTTTTCTCAGCACAGGCTTCCAGCAAATTGACTGTAACGGCAACATTGACTGTAATCTCATCTGAAATATGTTGGTTCGAAATAGTTGGGTTTGTCGTGCTGATAAGATGAAAAACCATGTCCATATCCTCAACCAAATCAGAAAAATTCGTATTCGGTTGAAAATTTCTGGTCACAATTTTTACACGTTCCTCATTCTTTATCGGATTAGAATCAAAGTATTCCGTTTTCTCGTCAACCAAAACAAGTTTTGTAATATCGTCACTTACATAATCGCTTCTTAACAGAGCAATGGCAAGATTCGTTCCAACAAATCCTGCCGCCCCCATTATTGCAATTTTCATAAAACCTCTTTTTCTATTCTGTCACAAATACTTTTCAAAAACCTGTTTCATCAATTTATCTACATGATTTCTTCCATATCGCTTCAAATTGATGTAATTGTTTTCTACAATCCTTCTATTTTCTTCCTGATGTTTCATCGCATACTCCATGCACTTTCTGATCGCTGCTTTATCCATTGGCGGGAACAAGTATCGCTTATCTCGAACAAGCTCATGATTTCCTCTTATATCTGAGCAAACAGAGACTACTTTGCTGGCAATAGACATTAATAAACACACAGGAAGTCCTTCATTCAGTGACGGAAGCACAAACAAATCGCTGATCCCATAAATACTTTTCAAATTTTTTTGATATCCTAAAAGTATAATGCGGTCTTCCATATTCCACTTCTTTATTAACTGCTTATATTCATCTTCTAATGGACCAATTCCACAAATCAAATATTTGACTGACGGATTGGCCAGATCGCGGATAAGCTCCATTATGATCCTGTGATTTTTTCTTTCACTTAATTCCCCAGCAGAAAAGATCACATAATCATCCGAAGCAAGCCCCCATTTTTTACGTTCCGTACTACGGTTAAAGGATTCCTCCAACTCATAGGAGGAAATATCCAGTCCTACCCCTGGGACAAACCGCATATCCGATGTTCCAAAGTTCTTCTTGGCAAGCCGGAAATCATCTTCATTCGTAAGAATTAACGTATCCGTTTTCTTAGATAATATTTTTTCAATATGATAAAAAACAGCCCATCTTATTTTTGAAGCACCTTCATAAAACTGAAATCCATGTGCGATATAGATTACTTTACAATGATATTTTTTCCCATACCATCTTCCTGCCACCCCTGCTATCGTTGACTGACAAAAAATCACATCATATTTTTCTTTTTTGATTAATTTCTTAACCTGATTTAATGCAATATAATGTTTTGAAATACTGGATCTGCCTCTTTTAAAATCGATTTGATGAAAAGGAATTTCCATTTCATCCAAAGCACGTTTTAACTGATTTACCATTTCTATTGTACAAGTATTTCCCTCCAGAAAATTGCATGCAACTTCTGCCTGATATCCTAAATCTTTCAAAATATGCAGGTTGCACATATTAAATTGAACGATCATTGATGCAGTATTGGAAAGAATAAGAATTTTCTTTTTATAAATTTCAACTTGCTTTTTATGCGGCATATCGTATTTCTCCATATACAAATGTCTTGATATCTATTTTTGATTCTTTGCGATACATTGGTCAGTAATAGTTAAAGCTGACGGTTTGTTAAATCCTTCCGTGCTTTCCTTCATAAACAGCACCTTTACTGTCTTAAAAATTATCCCCACATCCATCATCAATGAATAATTCTGGATGTACATCAAATCCAGTTTCAATTTGTCATATGCTGAGGTGTTATACTTTCCATATACCTGCGCATATCCGGTCAAACCGCCCTTTACCCTCATCCGATAAGCAAACTCTGGTATCTGTTTTGAGTACAGTTCAACATGCTCTATCCTCTCTGGTCTGGGTCCTACAATACTCATATCCCCTTTCAGGATATTCAGAATCTGGGGAAGCTCATCAATCCTGGTTGCCCGAATTATCCGCCCCACTGGTGTAATCCGTGGATCTTCAGCTGTAGCCGGAATGGAATGCCCTTCCTTTTCCGCATCTTCCACCATGCTCCGAAACTTACAAATCCGAAACACCTTTCCATCCTTGGTACATCTCTCCTGAAAGTAGAAGACGGGACCATTGTCAGTAAGCTTAATTGCAGCTGCCGTAACAAGAAAAACAGGAGACAAAAAAATAAGCGCTGTAAGTGACAGCACCAGGTCCATCCCCCGCTTGATTACTCTTTGCTCAAAAGTCAGCCCATTATTCCGCAGCAATAATAATGGTGTATCAAACAGATGCAGGCTTTCCGAACTCCTTACCAAAATGTCTGATATTTTGGGCGTGGTATAAGTGCGTATGGATTTTTTATAACAATATTTCAAAATCACATTCCTCAAATGGGAAGGAATGTCGCAGATCACTACCCCTTCATATTTTCTGATTTTATCCTGAATTGCTTCCATCCCCACCGAAATATGAAGGATCTCTCCAATCACAAACCGATCATT
Source organism: bacterium D16-56 (assembly GCA_003611875.1). Classification (GTDB taxonomy): domain Bacteria; phylum Bacillota; class Clostridia; order Lachnospirales; family Lachnospiraceae; genus Brotaphodocola. Next base: position 62,203 of record RAYY01000019.1, read on the forward strand.
TCTAGTATGAAGCTTTCCCATAAGGCTTGCGATTGGATGCTCTCCATAGATCAACAATACCTTTCTTGGAGGATATAAGAAACGGTAAATCCGGGTTGCCAGAAAGCTCCAAATACATATAGCTGAAAATTCAAAAATATACATAACTAACAAAGGCAGAACGGTCTGAAAATGTTTTGTCAAAAGTGTAATCTGCAGATAGATCATGACATTGGCAGAAATGGACGCCAATGACTGGGAATAAATCATATTCCAGGTTTTCAGATACCCTACTCTCAGTCCTCCATATAAAGTGTGGAACACCACCAACAAGATGCCATAAACTGCTACCATAAGCCAATGCCCTGTTCGATTATACGGAGTCTCCATTTTCGAATTATAGTAATGCAGCCATATATACCAAAAAACTGCCATCTCCAGTGAAAGAATAATTACACTCAATATAAATTTGACCATTCGTTTGTATTGTTCATAATTTTTCATTAGAAAACATCTCCCGCTGAAACAGCTTCTATTTCAAATACCCGAACCACTCCCCAAAGTCCATCAACTCTTATACAGAAGCATCTGATCTCTATCTTCCTTCAGTATAATTCCCAAGACAATTGCCTGTTCCTCTCCCCATAACCTGTGGCGAACCATCACATACCTCTTTTTAAATTGATACCGCTCAATCTGTCCGCAACAGCCTTTTAAGGGATCCGATATCTGGCTGATTTGACCTTTTTCATTCTTCAACACATAAGAAAGCTTTACTAAATGATCCTTTCCAGATATCCTGGATAAAAAATCCGTATCTTCCTTTGCTAGAGGCAGTATGGTAAGGCTGCCACCAGCTATTAGACCAGCTATTGATGCAATCCCCTCTGAACATTCAGAAGGTTCCTCTGTTTTCTGTAATATATGACCTTCTTTACAAGTAAGAAACACACATCCCGGCCACATCGGCTCCACATGGACGATACTTTTCTGCTGCCTTCTCCAGATTCGTTCCTGATAAATCACAAAACATTCCTGATATATATAAGACGGAACAATTTTTCGGATTTTTTCTGCCAGTTCTTCTTCCCTCCCTGCCCATGTTTTTAACAAATACCATCTCACAAGCCTTCTCCTCCTCCCTTTTCCCTATTTTGTTTTCACTGTTCCTGTCTTCTTCCATTACTCTGTCTTCTTTGATCCTCCTCAATCCTATATCTATCAACCTTATACTGCTCCAATCCCTGAGCCGATATCCCCCCCTTTTTACCCCGCATCCCCTGACAAATATCCTCATTCAAAACAATACCAAACAGAACCGTCTTCTCCTCTCCGTGAAGCTTTACCCGTACCAGAACATGACGTTTACCAAAACGATATTTTTCAACTTCATCGATACATTTCTCCAAGGGTCCCGACACCTGCAAGATGTTTCCTCTGCCGTCTGTTGACAGATAAGACAGACCTATCACATGGTCTCGATTCATAATCTGTTCTAAAAATTCTGCTTCATCTTCCTCAACCGATAGAAAAAAGCGATCCTCATCCACCATCATCCTTGCCATAACCGGAACCTGTTTCAGACAAAAAAATAAAGCCTCCGGCTCCCTGGAGGTGATAAACACATATCCGGGAAATGCCCGCTTTACATGTACAAAGCTCTGCTGCTTTCTTCTCCAAAGCTGCTCCTGATAGACCACAAAGCATTCCCCATATAATCCTCTGGGAATCATTTTGGAAATTAATTCTGCCAGCTTTTCCTCCTGTCCGGCTCTTGTCTGCAGTACATACCACAACATAGGCTTCCTCCATTCCTTTTTGAAGTATTCAGCGCCATTCTAAAATATCCAAATTAAAATATTCAAGGAAGCTTTGAGTGATTTGATAAAGATTCAAAGCTACCAAAATTCAAAGCTTCCAAAAAAGCTTTGCAATATCTGCAATATCTAATCAAACTTGCAATCGCCTGGAAAGCATTCCTATATCCAAAGGAAATATCCACACAGAAATATCACCACAAGACACAAGGGGCTGTTCCTAACTTCAAAAGGGCAGGCTTCGCCCCTTCCCGATCAAAAGTTGCAAGGATCCGGACTTCACATGCCGCAGCATCACTACAGCCAATATAACCCCTTTCCGGGAAATGCAGTCTCCAGGCTCACATCTTCCCTTCCCGGTTTTGTACAAAACCAGCCATCCTTCGGTCTCTGTCGTATCTTTCTGCAAAAGTCCCGCCGCCGATTAGGCGGCATAAATTCAGGAATGCCAAATGCGCCCGCCAGATTTTCATAGTTGGCAGTGGATCCGCCGCCGGGCGCATGAAGGTTTTCTGCAAAAATCAGATCACGCAAAGGATTGGATTCTGGTCCGTCTGTGAGTGCAACACAAGTTATAATTGTGTTGCACTCACAACCTGCTGAAAAACCGTGAAAAACGTTGAAATATAAAGATTTCAGATACACAGGCAGGCCCGGCGCCACTTCCTAAAGACATGGGAAAACACCGCACATTCTAAACGCAAAACACCCGCAAAAAAAGACAGAAAAAATCCTTTCTTAAGAAATTTCGCCCTGTTTTTCCATAAAATCTTAACCTTTTAAGCCGAAAAAACCTTGCAATATAAAAAAAAGAGTGCTATGATTACGTGGTAATCTGAGTGCAACACAATTATAACTTATGTTGCACTCAGTACTCGATGACGTGCAATGTAAGCTGTAATAAAAGCCTTCTTCCAGAACCTGCCTTCTTGATTCATGAGGCTGTGCCGAGAAAATTATGCGAAAACCAAGCTTTCCTTCGGCACGCATCCGCCAACTTGATCGCGAACTTTCTAAAAAAACACTTGCCAAACATCACCACTTATGCTAGAATATATTTGTTGCGAAAGTAAGCCGGCGTGGCGGAATGGCAGACGCATCAGACTCAAAATCTGACGGGGGCAACCTCGTGCCGGTTCGAGTCCGGCTGCCGGCATCCTTGGCAGGGGCAAGAAGCCCTGGAATCCCTTAATCATGAGAGATTCCAGGGCTTTGCTTTTTATCGCCGAAGCAAAAACATTTTGTTAAAAGCATTGGACCCCCCCGCCCATTCTACACCCAGGAGGAAAATCATTATGCCCAACCTGCTGATCACTGACGACGACATGCATCTGCGAAAGCTGGTAAAGACCTACGGAGAGCTGGAAGGCTTTCACTGTGAAGAGGCTGAGACCGGAAATCAGGCATTGGAAATCATAGAAAGCCTCTCCTTTGACATCATTGTCCTGGATGTGATGATGCCTGGTCCGGACGGCTTCCAGGTCTTAGAGAAAATCCGCCGCGTCAGCCCGGTTCCGGTCATCATGCTGACTGCCCGGGATGAGGAATATGATAAGCTGAGGTGCTTTGACTTAGGGGCTGACGATTACCTTTCTAAGCCCTTCAGCCCCAAAGAGTTAATGGCAAGAATCAAAGCGGTTCTGCGGCGCACAGGGAAAAACCAAACCGATTCCATCGCCTTTGGGGAGCTGTCCATCTCTCCTGCCTCCCGAAGCGTCACGTTCCAGGGGGAAAAGCTTTCCCTGCCTCCAAAGGAGTTTGACCTTCTTTTAACGCTATCTCAAAATGAGCGGGTCGTCTTAAGCCGGGAAAAGCTTCTTCAGACGGTCTGGGGCTATCAATACTACGGTGATGTCCGGACGGTTGACACCCATATTAAATCCCTGCGGGAGCATTTAGGCCCATACCGCAAAATCATTCAGACTGTCTGGGGGGTAGGATATAAGCTTGAATATACAGAAGAAATTTAGGACCCCTGCCCTGAAAAGCCGGATGGTTTTCCGCCTTTGGTCTGGTATGATGATGCTGGTTCTGTTAGGCATTGGCTTTATGTGGATGTTTCATATTTATCTGTTTGAGCAGAATTACGTGAAGGCCGCCCTGACAGAAACCCAAAAGCGGTTAGAGCCTGTTATGGACGACCTTTCCACCCAGGATCTTGCCGATGATCCCCGTCTTCTTTCCAGAATGAGCCATATGGCTGGAGGGGAATTGATCCTTATGAACCAGCAGGGAAAATTGATTGAGATGTATTCCATTGGACATAAGATCAATATTCAGGAGCATCAGGACGAACAGATCGTCTTGAATGTGATTGTGAGACGCCAGGAATTTCAGGAGCTATTAAAGGGAACGCCTTACCGGATCGTGGACCGCCACCAGGACCGGATTTTTGGGTTTGAGATGGGATTTCCCGTAACCTATCAGGGAGAAACCTGCTTTGTGATTCTCCACAATATGGTAATGCTGAAAACCACCCTTGATTTAAACCGAAGACAGCTGATTCTCTTAACAATCCTTTTAACTGTCACAGCCTCTGTGCTTGCCCTTTTGGTGTCCCGCCATTTTACCCGGCCTGTGTTTCAGATTAAGGATGCTGTTGACCGGCTGACCCGGGACGACTTCTCCGCCCGCCCGGAGCTGAAGCGGGATGATGAGCTGGGCCAGCTTTCGGATTCTGTAGAAAAACTAGGCCAGAAATTGCAGCAGGTGGACATTCTCCGCAAAGAGGTCATTGCCAATGTTTCTCATGAGCTGCGCTCTCCTCTTGCCGTCATCGGCGGCTATGCGGAGCTGGTGCGGGACATTACCTGGAAAAATGACGCCCAACGGGAAGAAGACTTAAATCTGATCATCAGTGAAGCCAAACGAATGAGCGAGATGGTCACGGATATTCTGGATTACTCCCAGCTCCAGGCCGGTTATATCCAGCTAAATAAAGACTGGTATCAATTATATGATATCCTGGAATCCGAGGTCAGCCTGTGCCGTCCTGCTGCTGCCCAGCACCAGATCTGCCTGAAGCTGGAATGCCAAGACAAAGACATTTTACTATATCTGGATGCCTTAAAGATCAGTCAGGTCATCCGCAACCTTCTTTACAATGCCATCAACCACACAAAGGAAGGGGAGGAGATCCGAATTACCATAAAGCAGACTGCGGATGCGGTCTGCGTGGCGGTAATCAATCCGGGCGAGCCGATTCCCCCGGAAGAACAGGCACGGATATGGGAGCGTTATCAGCGCAGCCAGCACCAGAGCGGACGCCGTCTGGGTACTGGAATCGGCCTCTCCATTGTCAGCACAATTCTAGGCGCCCACAAGATGTCTTATGGGGTGGACTGCCAGGACAATCAGATCTGCTTCTGGTTCTCCTGTCCCTTCCCGTCACAAAAACCGCAAAAGCTTATGTAAAAATCAGGAGCTACCGCAAAATTCGGCAATTTCCCAATCCATGGTTATCCTGGGGAAGCATACAATGCAGCACGTAATGTCCCTGCCCCGAGGAAACATATCCTATTGCAGAAATATGCCGTATTGCGGAAGCCCTTGACTGTCATTCTCCTTTATTCCTATATTTCAAATCCAAAAATGCCTGCTTATCATTGCGCAGCAGAGAGCCATACTCCGGATTGTTGCCTACCACCACATGGGCAAACTGATTGTATTTTTCCATAACCTGTGTACATTTCTTCTCAGAAGACAAGGACACCTGTCTCTCACTTCCGTCAATCAGATTCCACCATACATAGAAGTTAATCGATCTTCCTCTCCTGACGGAACCGCTGTGAACCCAAATCAACTGATCATTGTCAAAAATCAGATGCTTCGAATCCGGACCCATCTTGGGGCTGAAGGTCCATCTTTTCCCCACCCACACCTTGTTGATCTCCTGGGCCGCTGCAAAATCCTGCTCCAACTGCTCCATGGTTACACCCGGATGGGCTGAAAGATACTGGTCTACCAGCTTTTTCGCAGAATTATTTAAGGTCTTTGCCAGGATAAACAAAGCAATCAGAATAAAAAACGCCCCAATAGCCGAGAGTCCATAAATATTCGTCTTGGTCTCTCCATAAACACTGCCGTCCCGAATGTGGTACACCACATCCTCCACCGGAAAATCATAGGAATTGGCCATCTGCTTAAAATACCGCAGATCCTCTCCCTCCAGGATATCCAGAGAGCCTTCCACCTGCACGCCGCCATCCTTTAGATCAGTCCCTGCATCTATGGAATCAAAAAATGCGTCTGACTGAGCCATCATCTCATCAAAGCGCTTTGCCGGAACCTCGACGGAAAGACAGATTCCCCGATCCCCGTCAATCACGATCCAGGAAGAACGATACTTTTTGGGTCCTCCTGTAGATACGCCGTTGACCTTTGTAGTTTTGGTCGTCTCCATATATTCATCTACCGGATAAGCAACCTCCCAGGTCACATACCTTCCTTCCATCTCCGACAGCTCCTTCTCTGCTGTCAGCGGCTCTGTGCCCTTTATCAGAGTCACCAGCCCTGGCCCCATTTTCCAAAACATAAAGCCGCCCATAGCCAGACAGACTAAAATAATCCAAAGACTGTCCATGATTTGTCCCATTCGTAACTTTTTCAGCATCTTATCCTCTCCTTATTTTATAATTTCCGCCGCCTGATCTCCCGGACGCCTACATACAAGCATCATAAAATGGTCTGGCGTTTCCTCTGCATCAAATGCAAATTCATATCCTTATGTACCAATTATACCAGAAAAGAAGATTCACTTCCAGGGTTTATTCCTAAAACATCTCTTTTTAGATAAAGACTTTATCACAGCTCATAATCTGATATATTATGTAAAAAACATGATTTTTTTAAAAAATATAAAAATATGAAATTATTATTCAAATATGCATTGAAAAACAAGGAAAATGAAATATAATGGGTATAATAAGGTAAAGAAGAAAGGTGGCAATTATGTTATATAAATTCATCAGTGAAATATAGATATCAACAGCAAAAAGTTAGATAATTCAAAAGATAGTATGAGGAAGATACAATGGAAAAAAGGAAATAATCTCTAATATATTTATAGGTATTTGGGGGAGTGATGTTCCAGCCTGCCGAAGAAATCTTTGAGGGAGCAAAGGATATGCTTCAGGCCGGACTGCTGGAAAATCCCAAGGTAAATGCTGCCCTGATGATTCATGTGATCGCCCCAATGCCCCTTTCCCCTGGTACAATCGTCGTCTCAGAGCCAGGCGTCAGCGCCCCTGCCGCCGATTATTTTGAGATCATGGTCCAGGGAAAAGGCTGTCATGGCTCCATGCCCGGTACTGGAATTGACCCTGTCAATGCTGCAGCCCACATTTTGATATTTCTTCAGGAAATCCAGACCAGAGAGCTGTCTGCAGGAGACCGGGCTGTCCTTACCATCGGAACCATACACGGAGGAACTGCTGCCAATGTAATTCCGGACACGGTTGTCATGGGCGGCACTCTGCGAACCTATGACGAGGAAATCCGGCGATATATAAAAGAAAGAATCACTCAGATCGCAGAGGGAATCGCCTGTGCCAAAGGCCACAGCATCTGTGGCCTTTGGCAGCGGATGTCCGGCTTTAACCAATGACCAGGAACTCTGCGGCTGTATCCAGACCTATACAGAGGAATTGCTGGGACAAGACAAAGCCTTTTCTGGTCTGCAAAAGCCTTCGAAAGCGTCTGGTTCTGAGGATTTTGCCTATGTAAGCCAGAAGGTTCCCTCCGTCATGCTGGCCATGGCAGCCGGACAGCCGGAAAAAGGCTACGGTTATCCCCAGCATCATCCTATGGTCCGATTTGACGAGATCATTCTGGCTGAAGGCAGTGCAGTCTACGCTTACACGGCCATGCGTTGGCTGCAAGACCACTAATATGAGGAACCGTTCCAAAATAGCTTATTGATAATCCGCAGGATTTTTTCGAGAGTACTGCTTCAAAACAGGCAGCGAAGGATTCCCCCTGCCGCCAGCGCCATCCATGCACTGCCCATCATCAGCCTGTTGACCCGCCTGATATCTGCTGCTTCCACCTGCCTTGTCCGGTTTCCGATAAACGGCTTTTCCTGCAGCACGCCGAAATACCAGGCAGGACCTGCCAGCTCCACCCCCAGGGCTCCGGCGCACGCCGCCTCCCCCTGGGCAGAGTTGGGGCTTTTGTGGCAATACCGGTCCCGGCGCCAGATTTTCCATGCCCCTTTCCCGTCAAACCCCGGCATCACCCAGGCTGCCCCAATCAAAAAAAATGCTGCCAGCCGGGCCGGTATCAGATTGACCACATCATCCAGCCGGGCCGGTATCCGACCAAAATACAGATATTGCTCATTTCGATATCCTGTCATGGAATCCATGGTATTCACTGCCTTATAGACAAAACCGCCTGCCGGGCCTAAAATAAACAAATAAAAAAGCGGGGCAATCACCCCGTCTGAGGTATTCTCTGCCACAGTCTCCACTGCCGCTTTCATGATTCCTTCCTCGCTCAGCGGCTTTGTATCCCGCCCCACAATCCGAGATACTGCCCATCTTGCCTGCTCTACATCTCCATCTCTCAAAGCGTCATACACCTTCATGCTCTCCGTCTTTAAAGCCTTTGCCGCCAAAAGCTGCCAATTCATCACACACATGACAAAGAACCTCAGAGCCGGATGAATCCGCCCTGATGCCTCCAGAATCCCTACGGCGATACCTCCTGACGCTGCCATCACAAGCACTGCCATCACCCCTCCGGCCGCCATTTCTCCTGCCGGACTCTTGGGAAAGCATTGCCGCAAAAGCCCCTCCAGCCGCCCGATCATCCAGCCAATCCCTCGAACCGGATGCCACCATTCTTCCGGATCCCCGATCCATAAATCCAGCAAAAACCCAATCCCTGCCGCTGCCGCCAATTCCATGTTTTCCTCCGTTCTGTCCATGCCTCACAGCACAAAAACCCTTTAAAAACCCTTTCCTCCACCCGCTATTCTTTCCTCATCCTCTGCTCCTGCCATTCCCTCCCCACCCAATCATCACAGAAAATCCCACACTTTGCCTTCACCCTTTAATCTTCACGGGAATCCCGCATACTACCCGGTACACCTGCCTGGCATGGCCTGCCAGCATCTGTCCTGCCCGCCCTGCCGCCTCACGATAATCTCGCTCCGCCCGCTCAATCGGCACGATTCCGCACCCTACCTCATCCATTGTCACAATCTCCGGCCCTGCCTTGAGCACCTGCCTTACAAACTCCTTTGGGTCCTTCCCTTCCTCCAATGTCCGCCGGATCCATTGATGAAACCCTATAAGAAACCGCTTTTTCCATGCATCCTCCGGACAATCATCAGCTCCATCAGCCATATTTGAGGAAAAGGCTGGCTCATCCATTCCGGACAATTCCTGTGCAAATCTTTTTTTCCCCTGGCAAGCCCCACCGATAATCAAGATCATATCTTCCTCCACTCTGTACAATCTTCACCGCTAGTACATCGATGTACTAGTACAGCATTACATGCTCCACATTATCAGATACAAACAAGTATGGGTTTCTTCACAGCATTACAGCCAGCACTGCCAGCATCACCAACTCACAAACCTGAAGAAAATACCCCGCCAAATCCCCGGTGATTCCGCCAAACTCCTTTATGGACATCCTGTAATACCACCCAAATACCAGACACGCCGCTGCCACAGCCATCCCGCCCGCCAAAGCGCCTGCCATCCATACCAAAAACAAAGACGCTGCCAGCGCCCATACCGCCAGCCATATCTGAACCGTTCTCTTTGACGCCTCCCCGGCAAATGTACTTGCCAGCCCGTCTCTCTTTGCCTTGGGAAAGGACACCACTGACCAGCCGCTCATAGCCCGTTCCAGCACATATACACCAGACGCCGCCGGAAACGCCTTCTCCCCCAGTTCACTAAACACAGCCAAATACAGCAGCATATACACCATTCCATAAACAATGGCAAACGCCCCTGTGTGCGGATCCTTTAAAATCTCCAGCTTTCGTTCCACAGGCTGGCAGGAGCTTCGCGCATCCACCACATCCAGAAATCCGTCCATATGGATTCCCCCTGTAAGAAGCACGGGAAGCACGGTTCCCACACATCCAAAAGCCAGCTTTCCCCATCCCAAGCTGTGAGACAGGCAGACAACTCCTGCGGCCGCCATGCCGATCACCACACCGACCATGGGAAAAAAACAGAGAGCATGCCTCATCCCCTCTTTGCTCCACTCAGCCAAAGGAACCGGAATCCGGGAATACATGGAAAAGGAAATCAAAAGGCTGTCCCATAACCTATGCCTTATGGCACGAAGTATCCCTGCTCCGAAGGAGCATGTATTAAGGTGTGCCCTTTGGGTATGCCCTTTCCATCCGGAAACCTTTCTTTCTTCTTTCAGAAATTTTCCCTTTTCTTCCTCCTCCATCTTTTGACACCTTTCATCATCCAAGCTTATTCTATAGAAGATACCTGTCTCCAAACAGCAAAAAACAGCAGCCCGGATACATTCCCTGCATCCAGGCCCGCCATTATCCACAATACTTTTTCATCATCTCACACCCATCCAGCGTGGCAAAATAATCCTGCGGCGTCTCCGCTCTCCGGATCATCTGTACAGACCCATCCTCTCTCAGCAGCAGCTCCGCTGATCTTAACTTCCCGTTATAATTATATCCCATGGAAAATCCGTGAGCCCCTGTATCATGGATCACGATAAGATCCCCTGTCTGAATCTCCGGCAGCATCCTGTCCACTGCAAACTTGTCATTGTTCTCACAGAGAGAGCCTACCACGTCATACATGTGATCACAGGGCGCATCCTCCTTTCCCATTACCGTAATATGGTGATAAGCCCCATACATGGCAGGTCTCATCAGATTCACCGCACAGGCATCCAGCCCGATATACTCCTTATAAGTGTGCTTCTCATGAATCACCGACGCTGCCAGGCATCCATAAGGCGCCAGCATAAAACGCCCCAGCTCCGTATAGATGGCCACATCCCCCATACCTGCCGGCGTCAATATCTGCTCATAAACCTGTTTTACGCCCTGGCCAATCACGGCAATATCATTGGGTGTCTGATCCGGACGATAAGCCACCCCGATTCCCCCGGACAAATTAATGAATCCGATATGGACTCCTGTCTCCTGCTTTAGCTTGACAGCCAGCTCAAAAAGCACCTTGGCCAGCATCGGATAATAATCATTGGTCACAGTATTGCTGACAAGAAACGCATGAATCCCAAACTCCCGCACTCCCTTGTCCTTCAAAATCCGAAATGCCGAAAAAAGCTGCTCTGTGGTCATCCCGTACTTGGCATCCCCCGGATTATCCATAATGCCATTGCTGATCTCAAAAAGACCGCCTGGATTAAACCGGCAGCTCATCACCTCCGGAACCCTTCCTAATTCTCTCTCCACTGCTTCGATGTGGGTAATATCATCCAAATTGATAATGGCCCCTAAATCGTCCGCCAGCTTAAACTCTCCCACAGGTGTGTCATTCGAAGAAAACATGATCTCCCGGCCGGAAAATCCCACTCCGTCCGACAGCATCAGCTCTGTGGCAGAAGAACAATCTGTGCCGCAGCCGCACTCCTGCAGAATTTTCAAAATATAAGGATTGGGGGTAGCCTTTACGGCAAAATACTCCTTAAATCCCGGATTCCAGGAAAATGCCTCCCGAAGCCTTGCCGCATTCTCCCGAATCCCCTTCTCGTCATACAGATGAAACGGTGTAGGATACTGCTTGATAATCTCCTCCAACTGTTCCTTTGTCACAAATGGTTTTTTCTCCACGTAAATTTCTCTCCTCTTACTCCATATTCCATCCCGCACATCTCCGTCTGGTCAATCCACCTCAATAACCCGCATAATATTGGTATGGGTAGCCGGCCGGTTGCGGCTGATCCGGTTTACAACCCCTGCCGTTACCACTACAATATCTTTGTCCTCGATAATCCCCTTTTCCTTTAAAAGATCCAGCGAAGACTCAATCAGCACATCCGTAGACTCCGCCCGCTTTGCCTGAAACGGCTTCACTCCCCAATAGATCTGCATCTGGCGGACTGCCGCCGCACTGGGAGACAATCCGATAACCGGACAGCCCGGCCTCCACTTGGAAAGCTGACGAGTAGTATATCCGGTAATACTGGGCGCAATAATCACCTTTGCATCCAGGTCAAAGGCAGTAGACACAGTAGAATAGCACACTGCGTTGGAAATGTTTGTCTTGTCCTCCACAATCATCCTTCTCTGCCGGTAAGCAGCCGTATCCAGATATTTCTCAGACGCCTGGCAGATCTGCACCATCATCTTTAACGCCTCCACCGGGTACTTTCCGGCCGCTGTCTCGCCGGACAGCATCACCACATCCGTGCCGTCATAGACCGCATTGGCCACATCCGTCACCTCTGCGCGGGTGGGGCGGGGATTCCGGATCATAGAATCCAGCATCTGTGTGGCCGTGATCACCGTCTTACAGGCCAGGTTGCACTTTTGGATAATCTTTTTCTGGATATGGGGTACCCGCTCCGGAGGAATCTCCACCCCTAAGTCTCCTCTTGCTACCATGATTCCGTCGCTGGCTGCTATGATTTCATCCAGGTTCTCTAACCCTTCCGCATTCTCAATCTTGGAAATCACCTGCATGGAAGAACCTGCCTTGGCAAGAATCGCCTTGATCTCCTCCACGGCCTCCGGTGTCCGCACAAAAGACGCCGCAATAAAATCAAAGCCCTGTTCAATGCCGAACTGAATATCCTCCTTATCCTTTTCAGTCAGCGCCGGAAGCTTGATCTTCACATTGGGAACATTAACCCCTTTGCGCTGTCCCAGCTCTCCTCCGTTGATTACCGTACAGACAATATCCGTTCCGTCAACCTTCTGTACCTCAAGCTCAATCAATCCGTCGTCAATCAAAATCCGGTTTCCCGGCTCCACATCCTCGTTCAGACCGTCATAATTAATATGGGCAATCTTGTCGTTGCCCTCTATTTCCCGGGTAGTCAGGGTATACTCCTGGCCTTCCGTCAGCATCACCTTGCCTCCGCCCTCCAAAAGCCCGGTGCGGATCTCCGGTCCCTTTGTATCCAAAAGGGCTGCCACCGGAATGTCCAATTCCTCCCGCACAGATTTTAAAAGGTCCAGCCTTGCCTTCTGTTCCTCATGGGTGCCGTGGGAAAAGTTAAAACGGGCCACATCCATGCCGTTTAAAATCAATGCCTTCATCACTTCCCTGTCGTCGCTGTTCGGTCCCATGGTACAGATAATCTTTGTTTTTTTCATGACTTCCTCCATCTTTCTTCCTCTTTTTCTATCTTACCCCATTTTTCAGCTTGCAGCATTTTCATCCCGCCGCATTCTATTCCTGTGCTCCGTTCTCCCTGCTTTCCCTTTTTACATGCTGATGGGTATACAAATGATCCTGGCAGTATTCATAATTTCCCTCACACTTGGTGCAGTACCGAAACTCCAGCTCCTCCCCGTCAAGCTCTGTCCTGCCGCACACAGCACACCGGTGCCGGGTGATCATCATGGGCCGGATCTTCATCTCCCTTTTAAAATCATACTTTCTTTTTACTTCCTTTGGCGCAAACCTCTTGTAATTCCTTGTCATGCAGAAAAACAGCAGAATATTGGCCAGCGACACGATCAGCTCGCACCGGTCGGCTGCTGACCCGAATATAAAGCTGTACAAATACACCGCGCTTTCCGCCACGGCCAGCCATTTGGCCTTCACCGGCAGCACAAAAAACAACAGAAACTCCGCGTCAGGAAAATACATGGCAAAGGCAAGAAAAATCGACGAATTTAAAAAACCAGTAGTCAGAAGCCAGTTCTGCTTAAACACCAGATAACCGATGATGCTGGCCAGTCCCTGGGCTAACATTCCCATAAAGAAAAATACATTAAACCGAAAGGATCCCCATACATTTTCCAGGGTCTGCCCCAGGCTGTGATACATAAAAAGCGCTATGATCCCCATAAACACCGTAGTAAACCGGAACATTCCAAAAGACGGAGGATAGATCAAAAAGGTAAAGAGACGCCAGATCTGCCCATGAAGAATCGCCCTGCCGTCAATACACAGCCAATTCTGGTAAATGCTCCAGTACATCATAGGATTTACCACATAGACCGCCAGTCCTACTGCATACAGGATCACAATATAGTACATCAGGTTAGGTATCGCATATTTGTTAAATTTCCGTTCAAACTCATAAAAAAACTTCATCTGCAGCCCTTTCTTTCCTTGTTTTCCGCTGCCATTCACGCTCAATACATGGCTATGGCATCCACCAGTAAGAATCCTTTTTTGTAAAGCAGATGTGTCCCTGCTGTTTCACGCCGGATTCCTCTCTCAAAGCAAATCCTTTTTGGAAAAAATCAGCGCCACCAAAAGCGACAGCACCACCGCAAAGCCCAGCACTATCCAAAATCCATACAGGCTCTCCGCGTAAGGCATTCCCGCCGTATTCACATTCATCCCATAAAAGCTTGCCACCATGGTGGGAATTGACATGACAATGGTAATGGTAGCCAAAAACTTCATGACAATATTCAGGTTATTGGAGATGACAGAGGCAAAGGCATCCATGGTCCCGCTTAAAATGCCGCTGTAAATATTTGCCATCTCAATGGCCTGCTTATTCTCAATGATCACATCCTCCAAAAGCTCTGTGTCCTCCGGATACTTTTTAATCTTCTCATTTTTGAGAAGCTTCTCAAACACTACCTCATTGGAACGCAGGGAGGTAGTAAAATACACCAGGCTCTTTTCCAGCTCCAAAAGCTCAATCAGCTCCCGATTCTTTTGCGATTTGTGAAGCTCCCGCTCCACCACCTCACTCTTCTTGTCAATGATCCGCAGATACTGCAGATACAGGGAAGCATTCTTATACAAGATCTGCAGAATAAACCGAGTCTTCATATAAGTATAAAAATCCCTCACCCGCCCGTCCATAAATGCCGTCAGCACCGGCGTATCCTCCAGGCATACGGTCACAATCATATCCTCCGTCATAATAATGCCCATGGGAATGGTCACATACCAGTCCTTTTCATTGCGCTCCTCAATGGCCGGAATATCTACCAGAATCAGGCTGTAATGATCCTCGCTCTCAATACGGGACCGCTCCTCCTCATCCAAAGGCGCCTTCAGATGATCAGGATCGATCTCAAACTTATTGGCAATCTCCAGAATCTCTGTGGCCGTGGGATCCGTCAGGGCAATCCAGCAGCCGCTCTCCGCTTCATCCTTCTGATGGATCATACCATCTTCTGTCTTAAAAATCCGAATCATATGCTTATTCTCCTTTCCTTTTCCTGCCAAACAGCCGCCCTGCGCCGGCGCCGGCCTGCTGTCTCCATACCGGGTATTCTGCCGCCCTCAAATCAGCAGACTACCCCTGTGCAAGTGTCCGTCCTCAACTGACAAAGATCCCTGCACTGTGCTCGGAAAATACAGAAAAAAGAATCTGCCGCTAATTCCCGGAAACGACAGTACAGGCATTCGCTTTTTCATGTGATCGTTTGTCTATGTGATACGCCGGACCACCATCCATTTCTGCCGCCTCCTTTTTGAGAAAATTGAATGATAAAGCTTTTTGATCCTACAATCCACATTATAATTTCTGCCTGCGGTTTTGTCAAACACATTAGAAGATCTTCCCACACAAATTCTTAACCCTTTTTTTACGGTTTATCAAATTGTATTCTTTCTCATTTTATGTTAAAGTAATCACACAGGATATGCAGATACAGAAAACGCATGTCTTTCTTTTTGCAGTTCCTGCATATAGATACAATATCATATCAATACAACATATATTTACGAAAGATATGCGGCGCTTCGGCTGATTTTATCTGCCGAAGCGCTGCAGACAGCTATGACAACACGACGTGATTTTGCACCAGGCCCAGTCCGAAGCACACAGGATCCTCGTGTTTTTTGGACTTTGCCAAGACAAAGGAGGCAGGGACTTTCCCGTACATATGAACGTATATCCACATGATACCTTAGGAATTGACATTGGTTCCACCACGGTAAAAATTGCTGTGATCCAAGACGGCCAGATCGTATTTTCCGACTATGAGCGCCATTACGCCAACATCCAGGAGACGTTGGCCCTGCTGCTTTCACGGGCCCGGAATCAGTTGGGAGAAATATCGGTCCGCCCAGGCATTACCGGCTCAGGCGGACTGACCCTATCCAAACATTTACAGATTCCCTTTACCCAGGAGGTAGTGGCCGTGGCCTCTGCCTTAAAAGCAGAAGCCCCTCAGACAGACGTAGCCATTGAACTGGGCGGTGAAGACGCCAAGATTATCTACTTTACCGGCGGCATTGACCAGCGGATGAACGGCATCTGCGCCGGAGGCACCGGCTCTTTTATTGACCAAATGGCTTCTCTCCTTCAGACAGATGCTGCGGGGCTGAACCAGTATGCAGAAAATTACCAGATGATTTACCCGATTGCCGCCCGGTGCGGCGTATTTGCCAAGTCGGATATACAGCCTCTTATCAATGAGGGAGCTACCCGGGAGGATTTAGCTGCGTCCATCTTCCAGGCAGTGGTAAACCAGACTATCAGCGGGCTTGCCTGCGGCAAACCTATCCGGGGCACTGTGGCATTCCTTGGAGGACCTCTCCATTTTCTGCCCCAGCTCCGCCGGGCCTTTACCCGTACCTTAAATCTGGATAAAGACCACATAGTAGCCCCAGAGCATTCCCATCTCTTTGCTGCCATAGGCGCTGCAGGAAACGCTGCAAAAAATGCTCCGGTTTCCCTTACCCATATGATCAGCCGGCTGAACTTCGGCATTCAGATGGATGCAGAGATCAACCGGATGGAGCCTTTATTTGCCTCACAAGAGGAATATGACACATTCTGTAAGCGCCACGCCAGCCATGGAGTGAAGACCGCAGATCTTTCCTCCTATGAGGGAAACTGCTATTTGGGAATCGACGCAGGCTCCACCACCACCAAGGCTGCCCTGGTAGGAGAAGACGGAAGCCTTCTTTACCGCTTTTATGCCAATAATAACGGCAGTCCTCTGGCCACAGCCATCCGCGCTGTAAAAGAGATAAAAAAGCTTCTTCCGGCAAAGGCCCGCATAGCCTGGTCCTGCTCCACAGGCTATGGAGAAGCATTGTTAAAGTCTGCCTTTTTGTTAGACGAGGGTGAGGTGGAAACCATCTCCCACTATTATGCCGCCGCATTTTTTGAACCTGAGGTAGACTGTATCTTAGATATCGGCGGCCAAGATATGAAATGCATTAAGATCAAAGACGGCACGGTAGACAGCGTACAGCTTAATGAGGCTTGTTCCTCCGGCTGCGGCTCCTTCATCGAGACCTTTGCCAAATCTCTCAACTACAGTGTGGAGGATTTTGCCAGGGAAGCCCTGTTTGCCGAAAATCCTACCGACTTAGGCACCCGCTGTACTGTGTTTATGAACTCTAATGTGAAGCAGGCGCAGAAGGAAGGAGCCTCTGTGGCGGATATTTCCGCCGGCCTGGCTTATTCTGTGATCAAAAACGCCTTGTTTAAAGTCATTAAGATCACCAATGCCTCTGATCTGGGAAAGCATGTGGTGGTTCAGGGCGGTACCTTTTACAATGACGCTGTGCTGCAGAGCTTTGAAAAGATCTCCGGCTGTCAGGCAGTGCGGCCGGACATTGCAGGGATTATGGGAGCTTTCGGCGCTGCCCTGATTGCCAGGGAACGCCATGACCATGGAAAAACAACCTCCATGATGCCCTTAGAGAAGATTGTTTCCCTGCAGTACGAGACCTCTATGACTCGCTGCAAAGGCTGCACCAACCATTGTGTCCTGACTGTCAACCGGTTTGAAGGCGGCAGGCAATATGTCAGCGGCAACCGCTGTGAACGGGGCTTGGGAAAGGAAAAGGCCAGAAAAGAGATCCCCAATCTGTTTGACTACAAGTACCACCGGATGTTTGACTATGAAGCCCTGACTCCGGATATTGCCAAAAGAGGGATCATCGGAATCCCCCGGGTACTGAACATGTATGAAAACTTTCCTTTTTGGGCCGTATTCTTCCGGGAACTGGGCTTTAGCGTGGTATTGTCCCCTCAGTCCACGAAAAAGATATACGAGCTGGGCATTGAATCCATTCCCAGCGAATCCGAATGCTATCCGGCTAAGCTGGTTCACGGTCACATTTCCTGGCTTATTAAACAGGGAATCCGGGAGATTTTCTATCCCTGCATTCCTTATGAGAGAAATGAGACCCCCCAGGCAGGAAACCATTTTAACTGCCCCATGGTTACTTCCTATGCAGAAAACATCAAGAACAATGTGGAAGAATTGTCTGAGCTTAACATCCACTTTATGAATCCCTTCTTTGCCTTTACAAACGAGGAGATTCTGACAAAGCAGCTCATTGCAGAGATGGAAAAGGAATATTACATTTCCCCGGGAGAAGTCCGAAAAGCTGCTCACGCAGGCTGGCAGGAGCTTTTAAAGTCCCGCCGGGACATGGAGAAAAAGGGAGAAGAAACCATTGCCTGGCTGAAAAAGCATGGCAGAAACGGCATCGTGCTGGCAGGACGTCCCTATCACGTGGATCCGGAGATTCACCACGGGATCCCGGAACTGATTACCTCCTATGGCTTTGCCGTACTGACAGAAGACTCTGTGTCCCACCTAGCAGACGCCGAGCGGCCTTTAGTGGTTACAGACCAGTGGATGTACCATACCCGTCTGTATCGGGCAGCCTCTTTTGTCAAGCAGAATGACTTTTTGGATTTGATTCAGCTTAATTCCTTTGGATGCGGCTTAGATGCCGTTACCACAGACCAGGTTCAGGAGATCCTGACCGCCTCTGACAAGATTTATACCGTATTAAAGATTGATGAGGTCAACAATTTAGGCGCTGCCCGCATTCGTATCCGGTCACTGATCGCAGCTCTGCGGGTACGATCCCAAAAGCATTATGAGCGCCATGTAGTGTCCAGCTCTTACCACCGGACGGTTTTCACCAAGGAGATGAAAAAGGACTATACCCTTTTGTGCCCTCAGATGTCCCCCATTCATTTTGAACTTTTGGAGCCTGCCCTCCGGGCTTTTGGTTATCGGATGGAAGTTCTTAAAAATGACACCCGTTCAGCCATTGACACAGGTCTTCAATACGTCAACAACGATGCCTGCTATCCTTCCCTGATCGTAGTCGGCCAGGTCATGGAAGCGCTTCTCTCAGGCAAATATGACTTAAACCACACGGCGGTTTTGATGTCCCAGACCGGAGGCGGATGCCGTGCCTCCAACTACATAGGCTTTATCCGCCGGGCCTTAGAAAAGGCAGGCATTTCCCATGTACCGGTAATATCCGTCAATGCAGGCGGCATGGAGACCAATCCCGGCTTTACCATCACCCCTGCTCTGCTTACCAAAGCCATGCAGGCTATTGTATACGGCGATATCTTTATGCGTGTTTTATACAGAACACGTCCCTATGAAAAAGAGCCGGGAGCTGCCGACAGACTTCATGAAAAATGGAAAGCCCGCTGCATCCGCAGCCTTTCTTCCAGAGCCTCCAATATAATTCAGTTCGGCCGCAATATCCGGGGAATTATTCAGGACTTTGACAATCTTCCCAGACTGAACATAGAAAAGCCCAAGGTAGGGATCGTGGGAGAAATCCTGGTTAAATTCTCTCCTTTGGCCAACAATCATATTGTGGATCTTTTAGAGGCTGAGGGAGCTGAGGCAGTTATGCCGGATCTGATGGATTTTCTGCTGTACTGTTTTTACAACAGCAACTTTAAGGCAGAGCGCTTAGGCGGAAAACAGTCTTCGGCATGGCTGTGCAACTTAGGAATTTCCATGCTGGAGTTTCTTAGAAAGTCTGCCCGCCGGGAACTGGCAAAAAGCCGCCACTTTACCGCGCCGGCCCGGATTCATGAGCTGGCAGGCATGGCGCAGGATTTCGTGTCCCTTGGGAATCAGACCGGGGAAGGCTGGTTTCTCACCGGGGAAATGCTGGAGCTGATCCACAGCGGCGTGAATAATATCGTATGCGCCCAGCCCTTTGGCTGTCTGCCCAACCATATTGTAGGAAAAGGAGTCATTAAGGAGCTGCGGCGCAAGTATCCCGGCGCCAATGTGATTGCCGTGGACTATGATCCGGGCGCCAGCGAGGTGAACCAGTTAAACCGGATTAAACTGATGTTGGCCACTGCTCAGAAGAATCTTTTGGAGTGTGTGTAAAAATATAGGAAGATACAATCCCGCAAAATTCAGGTCTTTCGTACCTTGGATTTCTTTGGGACTGTATCTTCCTTAGATTATGGTTTTTCTTCTTTTGCAGCTTTTTGCCATGCCCTGTGTTTTTTTAATCCCCCGGTATTTTATGGATTATACTGCCTCACCTCCACAACCATGCCTCCCTGCACAAGGATCACCACACCGGTAGGAGACGCATACATATCAGGATCATCCAGGTACTCTGCCCTCCGTTCCTCATAGATCCTTCTCAGCTCAGCATCCTTTCCCTCAATGCCCCTGTTTTCATTCACATACCACCAGTTGCAGTGACTGGAAACCGGAAGGCTGAAAGCAAACCCTTTCAGGTTGTTGCCCCAGTGATCATCCTCCGCAATCGCGGTCAATATCCCGTCACTCATCTGAAAATGCAGAATCATAAAATCATGTGCATGATATTCCCCATCCTGTATTCCGTTCTGAAAAGCCGCAAGCAAAGCCACATTGGCTGTCTCAAACTGGTTAAATACCCTTTCGCTGAAATCATTAGGGGCAATGGTGCCCTGATACCAGGACTTTGAATGAAAATACCGGCTTAAATCTTCTGACTGAAACAACCGCCCGTGCCTTGCATAGATTTCATTTTTTGCTATCCGCAGGGCAGTTTCGTCTAAGCCTTGTATATCCTTGTATGTAATATACCGCACATTGCTTTCCGGTAAAATAAATTCCGGTTCCTGAATCCTTGCCGGTTCAGAGGCTCCCATTCCTTCTGATTCCAAAAACCCAGGATCTAAGCCGGCCTGTGCAGACTCTGACTCCCCAAAACCAGCCGTCTCTGCAGGCATTGCCGCTTCATCTTTTCCTTCCTGTCCCGAATTTGCCGGGGCAGATGTTCCATATGTTTCTCTATATTTTGCATTGTCATCCTTACTCCCTCTTTGATCTGAAACCATCAAAGAGTCTTCATAGTCTGGTCTTTCTCCAGATTTGCCCTGATCTCTCAGGATTCCAGCCAGCCATACCGCACCAAAGCTTATCACTGCTGTAGCCCCTGCAGCCGCTAAGCATATTCCCACCTTCCAGGCTATGCCTTTGCCCTTTTGCTCTCCCATGTCAGAGCTGATTTCTGATTTTGGCCCAGCAGTGATCCTCTGCCCGCAGTTTGGGCAAAAAGAACTGCCATCCTTCACCTTTTTTCCACATCTTGAACAAAACATAAGCTTGCTTCCTTTCCCTTTATTGCTGCGGACAAAGAGCCAAGAGCCGTGCCCGCAAAGTATTTGATAAATACGATCCGGTTTGCTGTGCGCTGACAGAGCACGACAGCATTCAACTCTTTCCTCCTCTTTCTAAAGCCTGATACAGCTCTATTATGGAAGCCTTGTTTTTCTTCTCGTGTGAAATATATAAATTCTTAAAATCAAAAGTAAAAGAGGACGGGTCAAAACCAAAGGACTGGATATATTGAAGCATCTCCTGCTCAGAAGCAGAGCTGCCGTTAATTTCAAAAGTTCCGTTTAAAAACCTGCCATTGCTGTCATATACTCTGTCCCACAATACCTTTCCCACAGTCTCAAAAGAATCCGTAAGTTTTATGATCTCATAGCTGCCATAAGCAATATCCTGCATAGATTGGGGATCTATATAGCTTCCCTGATCTCCTCCCACACAAATCAAACCGCTTTTCGCAAGACATTGATAACTCATGATGGGAATCTGCATGGTTTTTTCAATCCTGCGGCCGTTCTGATAGCTTAGAAGATATACCGTGCTGTCTGCCGGAGCACTAGAAGCCGCCTGGATATTATCAATCAAAATACACTCTGGAATATTATCATCATTTAGATAGATCAAGCTCCCATCGATTAACATTCCGGACATATTGTCCTTCAATTCATTCAAAAACCGTTCATACTCAACCAGCCCGTCTACAATCTTTCTGTCAATCACCTTTTTGGAGGAAGAATCATAACAGTAATTCTTTAAAAGCCAAATTGCCTTTTCCTTTTGGTTTGTAAATTGTTCTCCTGTTTCCAGATTATAATTTTTCTCTGCCAGGAAAATAGCCTTTTCTGATTCACTTTCAAATGGAGCCAAGGTGCTGCAGTTATAATTATCTTTGATCGCCAGATAAGTTTCAACAGATCCTGCGTATTCTGACAGGTCTGCAGGCTCATTCAAGTCTATATCCCACTGGAACCATTTTAAATACCACTGCTTTTTCTCAAGCTCATCCTTTATATATTCTCCTGACAGCAGATTATAATCATGTTCCTGCATAAAATACATACAGTATAACACAAAGTCTTCATAATCTATCCACTCGTCGTCTCTGTAAACGGACAGAACATGCCAAGGAAGCAAAACGCTGTCCTTCTGAAATTTATCCGGGTACAAATCCGGCTCAAACTTATCCAGATCAATCTCTTTCCCATATATAGCGTCATATCCCCATGTTCCTGCAAAGGCTATGTACTGTTCCTGGGTCATGGGAAGGCTTGTCACCTGTATATAACAAACATGATCCGTATAAGATTTATCCCTTGGAAACCTCTGCTCTAGTTCTTCATCAAAGGTAGGATAAGATACCTGGACAAATTTATACATCTTATAATCCATGCTGTCTATCTGCTTTAGCAATACTCTTTTATCAAGCTGGCCGTCTTCCTCTGCCTCTGCCGCATAATTCCTTACCAGGCTGTTGTCTTCGCCAAACAGCTCCAAATCGTCTATGGTATCTAATTTATCAAAAATAAGGTCTGTGCCTTTATCTGAGCATTCAACCAAATACGTGTTTCCGGAAAGAGAGGCTCCTTTTGTTTTTAATGGCTTGCTTTTCTTTACCAAGTTCCTTTCCAGATATTTCTTAAGCTTCTTCTGCCCTTCTTTAAAATCATCATTACTGTCAAAGGCAATAATATAATAAAAAGAATTGGTCTTCCATGCCAGTCCGGAAGGTGTAGCACCTATATCGTCATCATATTCTCCATAGCTGTAGATACAATCATAGCCCATAAAGGAATCTGTAGAAGAAGTATAAATATAGCTCGTATTCTCCTGATAAAGCGCATCCTCATCATCTAACATCTCCATAAAATCATCCGGAGATATTCCGGCAAGCTGATCAGCGGATGCCACAAACAGCTTTTCCGGCAGGGTTTTCCCTATTCTTTTGCCCCCCCCCCCAAACAATTTTACAGTGCCAATCACAACCACCGCAACCGCAAATAATCCCAGAAAACCATAGATCAGATTTCTGGAAACTGCCCTGGCAGGTGTCCCGGTCCGCTTCCTCCCTTTAAATCCCGCTCCTGCCGCTTCTACCCTCTGCCCGCATACCGGACAGAACTTGCTCGTTTTCTCAATCTCGTTTCCGCAATTTTCACAGAACATGATTTTCCTCCTTGTTGTTTTGTTATAAATTAACTTCCTCCCGTAAAAATCTTCAGGAAGCAATTTTCCAATCCTTATTTTATCATACTTGATATTTCCTTACAAGCATCAAAGCCTCGTACCAAAATTAAAACAGGGCCTCATCCGGCCTTTGCCTTTGAATTCACGCACATCCAAAAAGCCGGCATAGTCAAAACTATGCCGGCTTTCTATATCCGCGATTCCTTCTACACACAGCTGCAGGCCACAAAGTGATTCGGCTCCACCTCCCGAAGCCCCGGATTCCCATTCCGGCACTTATCCTGTGTACAGTCACACCGCTTCCAGAAGCGGCACTCGTCCGGCAGATTCACCGGAGAAGTGATCTCGCCCCGGATCAACTGTCTCTTTGGCTTCTCCTTGCCGACGACAGGCAGCGGGATCGCAGAAAGCAGGGCCTTTGTGTAAGGATGAAGCGGATTCTGGAACAAAAGGTCTGATGGTGCTTTCTCCACCATCTGCCCCAAGTACATTACCGCAATATCATCAGAAAAATACTTTACTACGGAAAGATCATGGGTAATGAAAATGTAGGTCAGCCCCAAATCAGCCTGCAGCTTCTTAAGCAGATTCAGAATCTGAGCCTGAATAGACACATCCAATGCAGAAACCGGCTCGTCACAGACAATCAGCTTCGGGTTCACTGCCAGGGCACGGGCAATGCCGATTCTCTGACGCCTTCCTCCGTCCAGCTCGTGAGGGTACACATTCATGTACCGGTCTGCCAGGCCTACGGTGCGCATCAGCTCCAATGTGCGATCTTCAATATCACTCTTGGATTTCAAAAGCTTATGCTCTGTGATGGGCTCGCTGATGAGCTGCATCACCGTTTGTCTCGGATCCAGGGAAGAAAAAGGATCCTGGAACACCATCTGCATCTCCTGGCGCAGAGGGCGCATCTGCTTGCGGGTATAACCGGTAATATCCTGGCCGTCAAATAAAATCTTTCCCCCGGTAGGCTCTAAAAGCTTTAAAATGGTTCTTCCGGTGGTGGACTTGCCGCAGCCGGACTCTCCTACAATCCCCAGGGTACGCCCCTCCTCAATGGTAAAGCTTACGCCGTCCACGGCATGAAGCTGGCCGCCCGGGGTATTAAAAAATTTGGTAAGGTTCTGCACCTCAAGAATCGTTTTACCTGCCATCTTTATTCCCCCTTAAGCTAAACTCCGGATTGCTGTAGGCGCTGCATGCTACAAAATGTGTGGGACTGCCATCTACCGCCGTCAATGGGGGAACCCCTTTGCTGCACACATCTGCCGCATACGGGCATCTGGGCGCAAAGGCGCAGCCCGGCGGCAGATCGGAAGGATCCGGCATCAGTCCCTTGATGGGCACCAGCTCCTCTCCCCGCTCCTTTAAGTTGGGCAGAGAGTCAAACAGACCTTCTGTGTAGGGATGGCGCATGTGGTTAAACACATCATCCACTGTCCCCTTCTCCACAATCCTTCCTGCATACATTACAGCCACATCCTCACACACCTCGGCAACCACACCTAAGTCATGGGTGATCAGAAGCATGGACATCTCCTTGTCCCGGATAAGCTGCTTCATCAACTCTAAAACCTGAGCCTGAATCGTCACATCCAGCGCCGTGGTAGGCTCATCTGCAATCAGAAGCTGAGGGCTGCAGGCCAGGGCAATGGCAATCACCACCCGCTGCTTCATGCCTCCGGAAAACTGATGAGGATAGTCGTAGGCGCGGCTCTCCGCAATGCCTACCATTTTCAGCATTTCCTTGGCCTTCTCAAAGGCATCCTTTTTGGAAAGGTTCTGATGGATGGCAATGCTCTCCCCGATCTGGTCGCCAACCGTCATAACCGGGTTTAAAGCAGTCATGGGATCCTGGAAAATCATGGCCACGTCATTGCCCCGCATCTTCTCTAAATCTGAAGGCGACATTTTAAGCACGTCTTTTCCTTCCAGATAAATCTCCCCGCTTTTGATCACGCCCGGCGGGTTGGGCACCAGGTTTAAGATGGACAGAGCCGTGGTGGTCTTGCCTGCGCCGGTCTCCCCCACCAGACCTAAGGTTCTCTTTTTGCCAATCGCAATGTCAATGCCATTGACTGCATGGACGTCAGCATCCTCCGTCACATAATGAACCACAAGATTTTTTATGTCAAGAACTAATTCTTCAGCCATACTATGTACCTCCTCCTATTTTTTCAGCTTCGGATCCAGCGCATCCCGCAGGCCGTCTCCCAAAAGGTTCAGCGCCAGCACTGT
Source organism: bacterium D16-56 (assembly GCA_003611875.1). Lineage (GTDB taxonomy): Bacteria > Bacillota > Clostridia > Lachnospirales > Lachnospiraceae > Brotaphodocola. The sequence goes on from RAYY01000019.1 coordinate 87,889, forward strand.
AAACATGATGGCCAGACCAGGGATAATACACATATAGCTGGCATCACGGATGTGTCCGCGTCCTGCAGAAAGCAGCGCACCCCACTCCGGAGCCGGAGCCGGAACACCGATTCCCAGAAAGCTTAAGGAGGATGCAGAAATAATCGTGGTTCCGATCAGCAGCGTAATCTGCACAATAATCGGAGACAAACAGTTGGGAAGAATGTGCTTTACAATAATCTTCCAAGTGGGAAGTCCCATGGCATAGGAGGATTCCACATACTCCTGGTCACGGATTGTCATAACAGACGCACGCACAATACGGGCAAAGCTGCTGGCACAGGAAAATGCCAGGGCAATCATCAAATTCACGGTACTTGGCCCTAACAGGGATACGATTACCACTGCCGTCATAATGTTGGGGATAGAGTAGAAAATATCAATGCCCCGCATGATGATGGAATCCGTAACCCCTCCATGGAATCCTGCCTGAGAACCTAAAATGGTTCCCACAATAAGTCCCAGCGCCACAGAACCCACCCCGATAATCAGGGAATAGCGGGCGCCGTAGACCACACGGGCAAACAGATCCCTTCCATATTCATCTGTGCCGAACCAGTGAGCCGCACAGGGTCCCATCAGCCGATCCTGCATGTTCTGCCCGATAACATCCACCTCATAATTAAAGATCACCGGACTCAGCGCCGCAGCCAAAACAAGCAGCACCAAAAAGCCCAGCCCCAGCATTGCTCCCCGGTTCTTCACCAGACGCCGCCAGGTTTCCTGAAACAAAGTGCGTTTTTTATACTGATTTTTAATTTCGCTTGCCTGCCCCATCCTATCACCCCTTCTTGCTGTATTGCGCCTTAATTCTCGGATCAAAGAACGCATAAATCAGATCCACCACCAGATTGATGACACACATCAGAATCGAACACATGATGATCGCCCCGGTAACCATGGGAACATCCCTCTTGGAAATGGAATCGTACACCAAACGCCCGATGCCCGGCCAGGAAAAAACAGTTTCCGCCAGCACGGATCCGGTAATCACCAGGGACATCTGCAGTCCGATAGCCGTAATAATGGGAATCAATGCATTTTTCAGGCCATGAACCGTGATTACCTGCTTCTCGGAACAGCCCTTTGCCCGGGCAGTGGTCATGTAGTCCTGACGCAGCACATCCAGCATGGAGGAACGGGTCGTCCTGGTAATCAGCGCCGCTAATCCAAATCCCACTGTCACTGCCGGCAGAACCAGGCTGTCTAGCCCTCCTTTTCCTCCTGTGGGGAACAACCCTAACTTTAGGGAAAAGAGGATTATCAGCATCAGCCCCAACCAGAAGTTAGGCATGGAAGTGCCGAACAAAGCAAAAATCATCCCCGCCGTATCCTTCCAGGTGTTCTGATGGATGGCCGTGTAAATTCCCAGAGGAAGGGACACTGCCACCGCAATAAGTACTGCCGCTCCGCCTAACATCAGGGTGTTGGGAAGCCGCTCCATAAAGGTCTTAAACACATCCCTCTTAGTCACATAAGACTGTCCCATATCCCCGGTAATCATCCCCTTCATGTAGTTTCCATAGCGGACGATAAACGGATCGTTAAGCCCTAATTCTTCCCGAATCTGCTCAATCTGTTCTGGCTTGGCATTGTCACCGGCAAGCATCAGCGCCGGGTCTCCGCCTGTCAGGCTCATGGCCCAGAAAATCAAAAATGAGGTCACAAGGATAACGGGAATCAGCATTACCAGACGTTTTAATATATATCTCAGCATTTGCCTGTCACTCCTTTTCTATTTTGAACACTTCCAGAATCTCTCTTTTCCATCCATGGGTCTTGTCCCTGCCTGATGTATTGATTCAGAAAAAGATTCTGAAAGTGTTCCTTGTCAGAACATTCCTGCAATCAGCCTGTTAAATATGCGTTCGTACAGTCACCGAGGTAAACATCAAAAACTGTTTGAACCGCATCAGAAAACCAGGATGGTTACTGTGAAAGTCTCGAATCCTCACTGTAGGACTGCGCACTTGCTGCGCTGTCCGTACCAGCGCCAAAATGCCTGCTTTTTGGCATTTTGTGTGCATCCCCCGGAGGGTTCACAGTAACCCCTCTTTCATTTATAGTGGTGCCGCGAAAACGCGGCATGAGGGGTTACTGAGCAATATAGGCGTGACGCCAGTCATGATTACCGCCGCCGTAGAAATACTGGCCCTGCAGATCCTTATTGTAGGCAACCACCAGGTTCGCAATATAAAGCGGAACCTGCGGGCATGCATCAACCAGATAGGTCTGCAGCTCCTGGGCAGCCTCCAGACGTTTGTCTGCATCCTTTTCCGTGGCCACAATATCAATCATCTCATCTGCCTTTGCATCTCCATAATGATGATAGTTGGAACCGGAACCTGTGTAGAACAAATCACGGTACACAAAGTCTACTTTGGAATCCTCGTTCCATCTCCACAAAAACAGCTCCTGGCTGCCGTCCACACAAGCTGATTTCAAGGTTGCCGTCTCCATGGGCTCCAAGGTCACAGTGATGCCGATATCCGCCAGATTTGCCTGGATAATGGTTGCAATCTGCTCATAAGGAGTTCCGGTAGCATAGGACAAGGTGGTAGTAATGCCGCCATCCGGATATCCGGCCTCTGCCATCAGAGCTTTGGCCCGCTCCACATCATAGTCAAAGCCTTCCATGTCGTCATAAAATCCCCACAGGCCGCGGTTTAAGATGGTAGTCTGCGGTGTTCCCTTGCCATACACAGCCGCCTCTAAAACAGCGCTCCGGTCAATGGCACAGGCAACGGCTTGACGCAGGGTCTGATTATCCCACGGAGCCTTCTCTACATTAAAGGCAAAGTAGAACAGACGAGTTCCGGTCTGCTCATAAACCGTGATATTTTTGTCCTCCTCCAGATATTGCAGCTCATTGATCGGCGGGTTGACGCACACATCAATTTCACCGGCCTGCAGAGCCATCACACGGGAGGATGCCTCGATATAAGGACGGAACTCCAGTATCTCGGCCACGCCAGGAGCTAAGTTCTCACCGGCCGGAATATGGTTCCCCCAGTAATCCTCCACCTTAACCAGACGGCAGTATTCTCCCTCAACCCACTCGTCAAACTTGTAGGGGCCTGTACCGATATGGAAGGGATCCTCCACCCCGTCATCATAAGCCTTCTTGGACTGGATGGCCAAAGGCAGGGAAGCTAAGGACTGTACAAACTCATTGTTATACTTTTCAATCTCAATCTCAATGGTGTGCTCATCCTTCACCGTACATCCTACATAGCCCGCCAAAACAGAGGCCACCATGTTGTCCATAGCCATGTCCAGAGTGAACTTTACGTCTTCTGCCGTCATAGGAGTCTGGGCGCCGTCATTAAAGTAAACATCGTCCCTTAATTTCATTTCAATATGGGTATCATCTACGAATTCCCAAGAAGTTGCCAGGCAGGGATCAAAACGCACATCGCCGCTGGATCCATTGTTAAAAAATACCAGGGTCTGATGGGTGTTTTTCAAAATAATATTATTGATCTGATCCTGCTGCTTTTGAAGATCTAGATTATTGATATCGGTATCTGTGCCGATAATCAGAGATTCTTTGTGGCCGGCTGCCGCCGATCCGCCAGACGCACTGCCGCCTGAAGCTTCACCGGAAGTATTCCCGCTGTTAGCACTGCCGGAATTCCCCCCCCCCCGAACATCCTGCCAGGGAAACTGTCAGCATAGCCGCACCGAGTAACAACGCAAGTCGTCTTTTCATAGTTTCTTTCCTCCAAATATAATAATTTTTCGCCCTTTCGAACCGCTCTTCCACAGGGCATTTTGTAAATAAAAATACACAAAAAAATAAATAAAAGAGAATCCAGAACATAACAAAAAGCGCCAATATAAAACATCCCACGCCCCTTGTAGGAGTTTAAGGAATGTCTACATCACCGCGCCGCTCTTTCATCTCTATGCAATGTGTATATTTATCTATCAGGTGATTTAGAGTATACCATCATTTTTTCAAAAATGCAACCCCTTTTTTAATAGTTTTTGTTGAAATTTTCCATAAAGGGTTACAATTCACGGGATGGTTGAATGAAAAAATTAACTACAGTCCCCGAAACTCACGGATATATCTTAAAA